>MKTK01000030.1:50275-63865 GCA_001898255.1 Chryseobacterium sp. 39-10
GTTATAGACAATAAACCCGAGTGGACCTCCCTTGCCAGGATAATCCTGAAAAGGACCTGCGCTATTCAATCCATCTAAATCAAGCGAAGTCCAACCAACGAGGTTATTCTGCTGGAAATCAGAATGTAACTCCACGTTGTCTTTAAAAGGCATAAGCTGCCCATATGCCCAACCCACCATCATCCAAGTCAGAAGCAGCATAAAAAGTACATGTTTTTTCATTATAAATAAGTTTAAAAAGTTTTTGCCAGTCGTTATAAAACCATAAGATTACTTGATGCCAAACTTATCGGTTTTCACTTGAATAAAACAAACTTTACCACTCCTTTTCGTCCCAAAAGGAAATATTAAAACCTCAATATTGCTGATAACTATTTATTATTGTGTGCTTTTCTATAAACAGATGGTGTTGTTTCTTCAATATCTTTGAATAATTTGTAAAATACCGACATCGTTTTGAATCCTGATTGAGCTGCAATTCCCTCTACTGAGAAATGGAGCATTTTTTCGCATCTAAGCAAATGTTTGCTTTCTTCAATCCGCAGTTCATTTACATAGTTGTAGAATGTTTTATTGCAACCATTGTTAAGCGCTGCTGAAATAGAATTTCTACTTTCGGAAATTGCTTCTGCAAGATCATTCAAACTCAAATTAGGATTTTTATATAATTTTTGCTCTCTCATCACTTCTTCAATTTTTGACAAAATCAGCTGCTCTTTTACGCTTTGATGTTCATTGGGAATTTGAGAAAATCCAACCGCAGTATGGGCGGAATCTTCAGGAATTCCATCATGTTCCTTGTCGATGAGGAAAACATTTTTATCATTGGTAAATAACATGGGATACTTATATATTTTCAACGTAATTGAAAATATACCGATTGCTAAAACAACGTGATAGCCCATATACAAGAAAAAGGGATCTATGAGATTGCTTCGCAGGATGGTCGAAATTCCTCCGATGATAAAAACCAATGCGAAACTGTAATTGATGTTTCGAAACCATTGTAATTTTCTGCTCTCAATTTCTGAATAATTGGCCTTTAATTTTTGATGCCGAAGTTGTAGTACATGGTTGGTTTTAATGAAGTAAAACGGCCCCTGAATTGTGGCAATGTAATCGCAAACAACTCTTCGTATTTTGTACCACTCATGCTTGCGCATGTCCACTATGGAAAAATTGCTGTCATAGAAAAGATAAAAAGTGAATAATAAATAAATGTAAATCGGTATAAAGTGAAGGTGATCAGCTTTTTGAAAATGGTCGTATTCATAAAACAAATATTTCACATATAAAAAAACCGGAGGAAATAAAGTAAGTGCCAGCATGGGGCCGATAAAAGTCGTCAGTGAAACACTAAAGAAAGGTCCTTTCACAATGAATGCAAAAAACCAATAGCAGGAAAATCCCCAGGCAAACAAGAGCAATGCAAGGATATTATTTGAAAATGGTTTTTGTTTGTCTTTAACCAAAAGCCATATTCCTAAGATTGCATGTGAAAAACCAAAAAGCATTAAAACAGAAAAATAGGATTCTATTACTGACGGCATAAACAAGATGGATTTTCAAAAAGTGATAATTCAAAGATAATTATAAATTTCAATCTACGCATATTTTTTAAACGCACCCCCCCCATTTTTTCCCTATTTATCTACATTAAATTATCAAAAAACTTGCATTCAGTATATTAAATGAGGTCATTTGTAAAAAATTCAATAAACCTCAACTTTAAATCCAGATTAATTTTACTTTTTATATTTCATGGTCTTATGATCCTAAGCTGAAGAGCAAGATCAGAAATCACTTCAAATATCATAAAGGCAGTTGATAATAAAGTATATTTGAAAGCGACGGGCAATCCCGTTTTGGACTGCGCAACTAAGTTAAAACTTTCTTTAAATGAGGTTTAATCCTGACCAACTTACCAAACAAAATAGCACAAGAAACACAGTGTTCAATACAGCATTTTCTGTGTTGTCTGTATTTCTCTCTTTAATAGGTTATAATGGACAAGTAAAAACAGGCACTCCCACCCCAGATGAGAAAAAATTGACTTCAATATCAACCCAATTACCTAAAATGGTCAAGAAACAGGGAATCTATGCTCATATAACACATACCGGACCTCACACCAATATACTTACTAGCATTAGTGCTATTATTGAAGACAAGAAAGGCAATATTTGGGCGACAACTACGGGCGAGGGTGTTTACTGCTACAATGTCAATTCACAAAAGATGATTATGTAATGGTGGAATATCCGGGCTACAAACCTGCTTGGACTGCTTTTGAAAGTGCAGGGGCAAAATTATTGCCTGTACGTGTGGATAAAGACGGCATAATCATAGATGATATAACGACTTACCTGAAATCCCATAAACGTATAAAGGCAATTTACGTTACCCCGCATCGTCATTATCCTACTACGGTAACCTTAAGTCTGAAAAGAAGATTTGAACTGATCAGGCTTTCGAATAAGTATGGCTTCACGATTATAGAAGACGATTACGACAATGAATTTCATTTCGGTTATCGTCCCATTTTGCCTTTGTCAAGCTTTACGGAATTAAAAAACTATGTTTATATAGGTACCATGAGCAAGGTGGTTGCTCCTGCTTTGCGTATCGGATATCTTGCAACTAATGACTGTTCATTCATTAAAAAAGTAGGCAATCTGCGAAAGATTATTGACGTTCAGGGCGACAGCATTATGGAACAGGCGGTTTTGCAATTAATTAAAGACGGCACCATAAAACGCCACATTAAAAAAGCAACAATACACTACAAAGCAAAAAGAGATTGTACTTCGAAATTGCTTAAAAAACACCTTAAAGACAAAGCAACTTTCTCTATTCCCGAGGGTGGTTTAGCATTCTGGATTGCACCCAATACGCAGGTAGATTGGACGGAAGTAGCCATGAAAATGCAAAGCAAGGGAATTAAAATCATTACTTCTGATACCTATAGTTTTGATGAACCAATAAATGGAATAAGACTGGGCTATGGCTCGCTATCAGAACAAGAATTGGAAGAAGGTATAATCGTTTTAGCTGAATGGTTGTAATTTGGTATATGACAGATTTTTAAAACAGTATAGCACGCTCATATCTTAACTTATTAAACGACTAGTATATTCAGCAAACTTAGAGACTGTTTAAATTCTATTGCTAAAAATTATTAGTAGCGAATCGGAAAAAATGATTGCGCCAAAAGAGGAGGTTGAGAAGTCGCTAAATGGGGCTAATGCGGTAGCTTATCGCATATTGTTGGATGATATTTGGGCGGGACGAATAATTCTTTCCATGAACAAAAAAAACCTTCATTACTCATTAGATTTGCTTTTGATCAATGCCGATACGCATGGCAAAGGAATCGGATTAGCTTCTTGGAATATAATCTCCATTTTTTAGGCCAAATATTTGTAAAAATAAATCCCAAAATGTAATCTCTGTATTCATTGGTATTCATTATGCCACGTAACATATTGGCGATAATCCAAAGCTGCTGCTCTAAAATCTTCTTTTGCTTTTCTGACATTGAACATAAAAGGTATTAGATTAAGTATTTTGAATCCGTTTTTAAAACTAATAAAATAGGGAAATTCTTGAAATTGAGGGACAGGGGTTGAATTGCTTTCAATTTTGAGTATCTTTGAGATATAACACAACGATATTTCTGCATGTCACTTACCGATGTAAGTTGTGAATTGCTTTCAATTTTGAGTATCTTTGAGATATAACACAACGGTATTGGGGTGTTTTCTGTTTCTTCGGTTGTTGTGAATTGCTTTCAATTTTGAGTATCTTTGAGATATAACACAACTTGAAGATTGGAAGGAGCACGATTACTTTCGTTGTGAATTGCTTTCAATTTTGAGTATCTTTGAGATATAACACAACAAGGGATGCCGCCAATACCCAAACTTACCGGTTGTGAATTGCTTTCAATTTTGAGTATCTTTGAGATATAACACAACGGTCAATAATTGGTTATTTTCAGAAACTCCGTTGTGAATTGCTTTCAATTTTGAGTATCTTTGAGATATAACACAACATGAGGGTAAACGATCCGCAGATTCCAGAGGTTGTGAATTGCTTTCAATTTTGAGTATCTTTGAGATATAACACAACCAATAAAGATTCTTTTAATCAAGGTTACGCGTTGTGAATTGCTTTCAATTTTGAGTATCTTTGAGATATAACACAACGAAAGGCGACCTTGTTCCTTATAGCCAACGGTTGTGAATTGCTTTCAATTTTGAGTATCTTTGAGATATAACACAACAATCATTCAATTTTTACCATTGAGGAAATGGTTGTGAATTGCTTTCAATTTTGAGTATCTTTGAGATATAACACAACGTACCACCACCAATACCCATTTTAGCATTTGTTGTGAATTGCTTTCAATTTTGAGTATCTTTGAGATATAACACAACTTGTTAAGGTTGATGAGGATTTTTACTCTCGTTGTGAATTGCTTTCAATTTTGAGTATCTTTGAGATATAACACAACATCCAAGAACAGAATTCGAAGAGCTTGCTGTTGTGAATTGCTTTCAATTTTGAGTATCTTTGAGATATAACACAACCGATATATGAAGGAGGTTTATGCCATAGGCGTTGTGAATTGCTTTCAATTTTGAGTATCTTTGAGATATAACACAACGGTATTTGATGACAGCATTGAAGAATACGTGTTGTGAATTGCTTTCAATTTTGAGTATCTTTGAGATATAACACAACTCTCAAAAAAATGAATCAAGAGAAATTTACGTTGTGAATTGCTTTCAATTTTGAGTATCTTTGAGATATAACACAACAAGATATTGAAGAAGCACTTCCCGACGTGTGTTGTGAATTGCTTTCAATTTTGAGTATCTTTGAGATATAACACAACCTTTTTATTCAATTCATTTTCCAGCATTACGTTGTGAATTGCTTTCAATTTTGAGTATCTTTGAGATATAACACAACATAATTTAATATTATTCCAAAAGTCGGATGGTTGTGAATTGCTTTCAATTTTGAGTATCTTTGAGATATAACACAACCTTCGTAATGCTATAACCGATAAGCGAGTTGTTGTGAATTGCTTTCAATTTTGAGTATCTTTGAGATATAACACAACAATAGCATACTTGTAGAGGAGGTCGGCGAAGTTGTGAATTGCTTTCAATTTTGAGTATCTTTGAGATATAACACAACTAAACCGTGATATGATTGATAACATAATACGTTGTGAATTGCTTTCAATTTTGAGTATCTTTGAGATATAACACAACTCAGGGAGCAACCATTCACCTTCGCGTGGTGTTGTGAATTGCTTTCAATTTTGAGTATCTTTGAGATATAACACAACCGATTGTCAACCAAATAAAACATCTGTCCGGTTGTGAATTGCTTTCAATTTTGAGTATCTTTGAGATATAACACAACTCGCGCTAAAAAAGCGCGAGGGCGAGGACAGTTGTGAATTGCTTTCAATTTTGAGTATCTTTGAGATATAACACAACACGTGAAAAATTATGTTAACGTCGTCGAACGTTGTGAATTGCTTTCAATTTTGAGTATCTTTGAGATATAACACAACTGGAACTCGGACGGCTTGCCTTGTTCTTCGGTTGTGAATTGCTTTCAATTTTGAGTATCTTTGAGATATAACACAACTGATGCAGTCCGCAGGACTTGGACACCTCAGTTGTGAATTGCTTTCAATTTTGAGTATCTTTGAGATATAACACAACCAGATGCGGAAGCAACCGCTACGAAATTCTGTTGTGAATTGCTTTCAATTTTGAGTATCTTTGAGATATAACACAACAAGTATCATTATTTGATGATACACCAAACGGTTGTGAATTGCTTTCAATTTTGAGTATCTTTGAGATATAACACAACTTAATCATCGCAGCAATAAGAACCTTTCACGTTGTGAATTGCTTTCAATTTTGAGTATCTTTGAGATATAACACAACAAATTACTGTGGGTAACAGTGCTTACACTTGTTGTGAATTGCTTTCAATTTTGAGTATCTTTGAGATATAACACAACATATATCCGAAGCACTACTCTGTATTTCGTGTTGTGAATTGCTTTCAATTTTGAGTATCTTTGAGATATAACACAACACCGTGCGTTAGCGGATGCTTTAAAACTCGGTTGTGAATTGCTTTCAATTTTGAGTATCTTTGAGATATAACACAACGAACTGTAGGCAGAAACATGAAGCCATCTGGTTGTGAATTGCTTTCAATTTTGAGTATCTTTGAGATATAACACAACTCTTTTATTTCAAGGGAATATTCTTTCAGAGTTGTGAATTGCTTTCAATTTTGAGTATCTTTGAGATATAACACAACTTTGAAGTTTTTCAATACTTCAACGGCTTCGTTGTGAATTGCTTTCAATTTTGAGTATCTTTGAGATATAACACAACATTTTGATTGGTTTGTGAAGTTGTCGGGTGGTTGTGAATTGCTTTCAATTTTGAGTATCTTTGAGATATAACACAACTATAAATGTATTTTATAATTATGAATTACAGTTGTGAATTGCTTTCAATTTTGAGTATCTTTGAGATATAACACAACTATCCTCCTGGGTGTAGCCTTTGGACTCCAGTTGTGAATTGCTTTCAATTTTGAGTATCTTTGAGATATAACACAACTAAGGTTTGAATCGGGAAGCTGCGAGAATTGTTGTGAATTGCTTTCAATTTTGAGTATCTTTGAGATATAACACAACTCATATTCCTGGAAACTTATCTGTCCGGAAGTTGTGAATTGCTTTCAATTTTGAGTATCTTTGAGATATAACACAACTAATCATGCTGCCATGCTCTATCTCGTAACGTTGTGAATTGCTTTCAATTTTGAGTATCTTTGAGATATAACACAACAAAGGGTAAATATGTATGATGAAGTATTATGTTGTGAATTGCTTTCAATTTTGAGTATCTTTGAGATATAACACAACTTTCAGTCTTACGGTCTTTAATCTCCTGCTGTTGTGAATTGCTTTCAATTTTGAGTATCTTTGAGATATAACACAACAAACATTTTTGGCTTCCATTGTTAATGACAGTTGTGAATTGCTTTCAATTTTGAGTATCTTTGAGATATAACACAACTCAATTATTAACGGATGACGCTGCAAGTTAGTTGTGAATTGCTTTCAATTTTGAGTATCTTTGAGATATAACACAACAATGATTGTTGCTACGATTACTGCGATTGTGTTGTGAATTGCTTTCAATTTTGAGTATCTTTGAGATATAACACAACCCGTCTGTAATCAGTTGTTAAGTTTGCGTAGTTGTGAATTGCTTTCAATTTTGAGTATCTTTGAGATATAACACAACAAAATCTGTATTTGCTAACTGCTGAACCCCGTTGTGAATTGCTTTCAATTTTGAGTATCTTTGAGATATAACACAACACGAGGACTATGTGTATGGACTGAAAACTAGTTGTGAATTGCTTTCAATTTTGAGTATCTTTGAGATATAACACAACTTAACACTTACAGAAGATTCATGGTATTATGTTGTGAATTGCTTTCAATTTTGAGTATCTTTGAGATATAACACAACTATTCATACGTCAGAACCCGAAGTCGAAGAGTTGTGAATTGCTTTCAATTTTGAGTATCTTTGAGATATAACACAACCTCAAAATTTAATCCACTGATTTTCAGTGGATTTTTTCATTGATTAGAATTTCAAAAATCAGAATAATTCTAATTGTTGCCATGTTGGAGGAGGTTCTTCTTTATTCCTAGCAAAGAAGATTTCAATATCACCAAATTGCTTATCGGTAATACACATAATCGCTACTTTACCCGCTTTCGGAAGCATATTTTTCACCCGCTTAATGTGAACTTCAGCATTTTCCCGACTCGGACAATGGCGCACATACATCGAAAACTGAAATAAGCTGAAGCCATCATCCAACAAATTTTTACGGAAGCGACTGGCAGCCTTCATATTGGCTTTGGTTTCGGTAGGAAGATCATACAAGACAAGAACCCACATAATTCGGTATGCATTTAACCTTTCGACATTCATCGCAATTCAGGAAAAGCAATCAGCCGTTTTTCTCCAGTGTAGCATTTGTAGAGGGACGAGGCCGTCATTTTTACGGCTACCATCAATGGCCGGTTCTTCCCGTCAATCCATACATCTGCGGAAGCAATATTCAGCAGGTGCACTTTGCATTCTTTATTTAGTTCTTCTGCTTCGGGATGGATTTTCAACCATTGCATCACCAGCAAATCTACAAATGGACGGTACGGTTCCATCAGATCATCGGCAAGACAATATGGATTGTACTTATTTTTATGGAAAATCCCCAAAACAGGCAACAAACCTGCTTCAACAATCGCTCTCGCCACCATACTCCGCAAGACAATATAGCCGAAATTGAAGAAATGATTGGGTGAATCTCCATATCTACCCCGAAGAAAATCAGGACTAATCAAATACTTCCAATAATGCTGTGCTGCAATGCCTTCCATATTCGAAATATCACCACTTTTCACCTGCTGACGGTATTCCAGCATTGGCTCGAAATAATTCCCTAAGCGTTTGAGCACTTCGGTTTGGTTGTCGATTTTGTACTCGACGGTTTGTTTCCACAGTTGTTTTTTGAGTGGTTCGCTGGCTTCCAATTGATCTTTTATTCGATCGGAATGTTCCGAATGGCCATAAATTGGTAACATCATACCGTGTGGCAAATGAGAATCATCGCAACTAATGACCACGACTTTGTTTTTCATCATCTTCTGAATCAACTGATGAGAAACAGTAATCTGCCAATGATCCAACATGAGAAGTCCTAAATCTTCTACCGCCACCTTCCCTTTCATCTGTTTGGTTTCCGGGCAAAGGATGTACATTTGTTCGTCTTTGAGCTTGAGATAAGCGGGATTGCCGATGTAGATGGAGCGGGTGATCATAGTTATGCTTTTGAAATGTTGCCTAGACGGTCCATATTGAGCTTAATTATAATCTCCTTTTCTTTTGTAAACTCAATTTTATTTAGTTGAGTATATTCTAATTTATTAACAATTGTTGTAGCAACTGTATATGGAATACAAGAAAGTCTATTTCCGGTAAAACTTACTACTTTGTAAATTCTTTCATTGTTTTCTTTTGTGGGATTTTTGAAATCAATATTGTTTATATTGTCAAGCTCGTCTCCGGAAGGAATATATACCAAATCATTTGGGCAGAGATAAAAATCATTGGCACCTTTTAAATCAACAACAGATAACCCCTGTTTTTGTCTTTCAACTACTTCATTCAAAGGGATGGTTTCATAACTTCTTTTCCCGTTTTTATCTTCATATACGGCAAAAAACAAGTTCGTTCCTTTGGCGGCTTCCACATATTTATTTTTCTTATTTCCGGTTTGCCCGACCTGAAACTTACTTCCCAATTCAAAAACTCTTACTTTATTAATAGGCTGATGCGGGTTTCCATCATTATATTTTTCAATATTTTTATTCAAATCTTCAATTCCTTCGGGCGAAAAAGCCAACTCAGAACTTCCTTTGAATTCCAGATAGTTTTTCAAAATCTTCTGAATTCCCGTATCTGTTATAGCGTTAATCGTCTTTAAATCAAATGATGTATCCAAGGCTTTTCTTGTGGCAGTTAAGATTTTTCCTTTAGGCACTTTTACCCAAGGCAAATCAACCTTTCCAGAAACAGTATCCTTATGCATCGGCTTTCTAATCGCCCAATTAGTTCCGTGCTGTTCTACTCTTTCTTTGGTTTTTAAACCTTCTTTCTCCACAT
This sequence comes from Chryseobacterium sp. 39-10, assembly GCA_001898255.1. Classification (GTDB taxonomy): domain Bacteria; phylum Bacteroidota; class Bacteroidia; order Flavobacteriales; family Weeksellaceae; genus Kaistella. The sequence continues at coordinate 60,079 of MKTK01000030.1, forward strand.
ATTTTTCGTAGTAATTGGTGGCTTTATTGATAACTCTGAGGTTTTGTTTAAAGCTCACCACAATTTTATCTAAAGAATTTTTAGCCTCAACAGTAAAGTGTTCCCAAGGTTTTTTGAACGCTGTAAATTTATCACGTTCCTTGCCTTCTTTATCTATCCATTTTTCAGTATGACGAAGTTTATGCTGTAAATCATAACGTTTCGTATCTGATTTTGCAGACTGATTATTGAGCAGGTTTACGTGGTCCTTAGTTGCACAAGCAATCACCAAAGCATCCAAAGCGTGGTGGCGATGGTCAATTCTTTTCTTTGAAAATCCTTTGGAAAACTCAATTGGAACTGTTGGTAAAAATTTCTGATGATTTTCATTCCAAGCGGTAAAATCAGTTGAATTGGTCAATTGATTCATTCTTTCAAAACGTGGCAAAATCAATTCATTCCAAACATCATTTAAGCCCCAATCTTGTTTTAAAGTGGTGGTTATTTTTCCATTTCCAGGAACGATATTTTTAGAATTTACACCTTCATCTGTTCCATCTTCAACTCTCACAATGTTGGATAAAACACCTGAAATATATTTACTGATGTGACGAGTATCGTTCAATTGACGTTCAATCATTTTCTCAGGAATTTCTTCCAACAACAATTTATTTCTTTTTCCTCGATTGTTGGCATAGTGTTTTTTTACGAAATCTTCATATTCTTTTTCCTTGAGAACGGTCACACTTTTCCCGAAACCAAGTTCAATAATAGTCCCTCCAAATTGTTTAATAAATCCAAGTCCGATATAATTGTCTTTCAATTTATTAACTGCAGATTCGCAAATGATTTTATTACTAAAGCTATCATCAAAATATCGGCTTTGCGGAATAATGTGTTCAATTTCATATTCGGCAGTGAAGAGCTTGTTTAAAGGTATAATTTGTCCGGTGTAAGGCGATTTGTATTTCTGTTCCAACCAAAGTTTGTATCTTTTTAAATCGGAGGAAGAAGGTTGTGCGGTTTTGCTGATTTTCAGAATATCATCCTCAATTTCTATATCTGATTTTAAAATTCCATCTTCATAAATTTTCAAAATTTCCTGTTGCATAGGCGAAAACGGACGAACATTTTCAACCGATTGGTCATTCATCATTTCAGCCAACAAAGCTTTAATGCGGAGATTCGTATTTTCGTTTTCAGAAATCTGGTTCGTTAACTTTTTCCTATCATCGGCAGGAAGTTTCATTTCTCTTCCCAGCTCAATATGAATTTCACTAAAGAAATCTTTTGCTCCGTTTCCGTATTTCATCCAGATATCTTTCACCACACGAAGCGTTTCGGTAATTACCTGTTCTACAATCGGGTTACGAAGCGAATGTTGCTTAAATTCTTTTAAAAATACCTCCAAATCTTCCGCAGAATTCCATTTGCCGGTTATTGAGGCTTCAGCGTGTCTTCCGTAGATAATATATTGAGCCAACCATAATTGCAATCCCTGAAAATCGTTTTCTGTGGTCAAATGAATGGCTTTTTCTCTTACCTTATCTTTGATATTTTCATCGTATTCTCCAGTAATGATTTTCTGAATTCTGTCTTTAGAGTATTTATCAATATCTGCATAATTCCAATATCTACCCAATCTCATCAAAGGCAACAATTTCTTAATCGCTTTTTCAGAAAAAGAACCGTATTCACTTTTGAAAGGAGGAAACTTTTTGAACGCTTCGAAGAAAGAATTTTCATCCAGATTATTCTTTCTTGCAAATGATTTCAAGGCTTTTTCGTATTCAATTTTGTCGTTTACGGAATAGATAATGTGCCAGATTTTCTGTTCTATTTCCCTCGTAAGGAAATCATCTGAAATATTTTTTACTTTTTCCAACCTCGAAGAAATCATCGTTTTGGTTTCATTGCAGGGATATTTTTTATCTTCTACAAAATTCCAACGGTATTTTTCAGCTTCTATATTCAATAATTTTCCTTTAAAATCCTTTTGTTCCAATAGAAATTTAAGTAATGGTTTTTGTTCAACTTCTTTTCTATTATTCAGAAACTCAAACAGATTTTCAAAATCCTTGGTCGTATTCAAAAATTCATTCGTAACGTTATTATCATTGTCCTTTTTATAAATATTTAGATTATAAATCCATTGCCAAATCCTGAATTCTTGATAATAAGGATTGGATTTCGGAATAGCTTTCAAGTATTGAGTGTGTTCTACTTCATTTTCATCCTTATATTTTCTAAATTCCAAAGTGCAGTTTGAAATGGAAGATTTCTGACTTCTCAATGGTCTTTGATAGAAAATAATGTCCTCCATAAAAAGATGAACAAAATCTTTTTTGCTTAAAGTCAACTGGTGCGCTTCATTATTTCGGTACAGTTCACGAACGCAATCACTGTACAAATCATCATTCTGTAATTCCTGATGATATTCTTTTTGCTTCTCAAGAATTTGCTTAAGTTCTTCTTTATAAAACTTTCTTTCAATCGCACTGACTAATTTTCCTTTGATTTTTTGTTTTGGATTTTGAAGAAGCGTTTCATAAATATAAGTTCCAACGGTTTTGTGTGATTGGTCAATTTGCTGCTCGGTTTTCTTCTTCACCAAAGTCCAATCATTCTCACTCGGCGCACGGAAACTTCTTTTTTCATTGCCGTCTCTATCCGTTTTGATACTTCCATCGTCATTCAAATCAGTCGTAACAATGAAATCTCTTGTTTTGTCCTTCCAATCAAACAATGGCATTTTACTTGAACGCCTGTAAATCCATCCATTTTCCAAAACCAAAGAGTACCAAATATCCGGTTCTCCTTTTTGAGGTTCATCAGCTAAAACATCTACAATTTTTAAAGAATAAAATTCAACCAATTTATTCGGATTTTCTTCCTCTTCCTCGCCACGCAACTGATAATAACCACGTTTTTGATTAAAATTCAGCAGAATCCAAGCCAGTTCTTCTTTCTTTATTTTATGCGAAAGTGCTTTATTTCGGAGATAATAAATAGTCCAGTCATACGGTATTTTCTTATCATTTTCCAAAAGCTGAGGATGATGCTTTCTAAAGTCAGTGAGCATTTCTTCAAAAGATTTTTTGAAAATAAATTCCTTGCCATCATAGACGAGTTTTGGCTCCGTTTCCTCTTTGAACTTGCCAAATCTTTTCTCAAAATCGATTTGAGAAGCGTAATGATCCGGCAAAAAATTCAGAACATTTAAAACCCGATGAAGCCTTTCTCGTCTCAATAAAAAGCGTTCCCGCAATCTTCTTACACCTCTGTATCCAGTTCTAGCGGCAGTCTGCGAAACCTTATTTCCTTTGCCAAAATCACCCAGTATATCCTGCGACATCGGAATAATCCGGCTTCCCATCCCGAGAATTTCCCCTTGTTTATTCTGAAAGTCTTGTTTGATTAACGCCCACCCAATCGAGTTGGTTCCCAAGTCTAATCCAAGGATATTTTTCGCCATAGCAATATAGTTTAATTGAAATTCTTAAAATTAAAAAAAAATAAATTCATACAATTAAGGAAAACCGTAAACCAATAAAAAATATTATTTGTAAATTTGTATTTGAAAGCAATTCACAATAAGGATTATTCCGTTGTGAAAACATTCAAGGCGGGGCAACTCGCCTTTTTTATTCGTAATAAAAAATCCCAACTCTCCTCAGGAAATCAATAAAAACATCCCCCACTAAAAAACCGACAAGCAAAAAAAGACGACCTCGGAAACTCTAGCGTCAAAAAATTGAAAATAATTTCCGTCAAAAAATCTCCACTGTTTGACTGGCGGCAAAGAAAA
>MKTK01000030.1:63917-64055 GCA_001898255.1 Chryseobacterium sp. 39-10
AAATTATTTTCAATTTTAGCTAGAAATTCCAAGTCTCGATCTTTTGTAACTTTTGGATCAAGCCAAAAGTTAAAGAAAAAATGTTAAAAACGACATAGGAGTTATTGGCGTAAAGAAAACTGAAAATAAATGCGTACT
>MKTK01000031.1:0-44095 GCA_001898255.1 Chryseobacterium sp. 39-10
TTTTAAACCAATTTATGCTTATTTTTGAAGAAAGGCTCAGATTATAAAAATCCAAGCCCTAACTTTTCAACTTACACACTTGATAGGATAGTGTCAATAAAATTGATAAATAACTTGAAATAAAATTTACAATATTTCCATTAATAACTTTTATCTTAAAATAAATATATGAACTATTGTCATTTGAACTTTCTTTTTTTCTAAGTAAATCGCATAAATTTTCAAATGTTTTAGAATTGGTTAAGTTTTTGATTTTTTCCAAATCATGTTCATATTTAATTACTTTAAGTACTTCGTAAAATTTTTCACTAAGCTTTATAAATGAACCATTAATAGTAATAAAAAAACTATTTTTTTCACCAGTACATATGTCTATTACTCCCTTATTAAAAAGGATTTTTAAATATTCTACATTATTATACTTTGCTTTTTCCATAAGTGTCATTTAAAAGGATTGCTAACTATATAGTTAGCAATCCTTTTGCTGTAATTAAGAAGCGGTAGTTTCCTTTGGAGTGTCATCGCATCTACCATTACATCTTTTTTCGTCAGCTTCTAGAGCAGCAAGCTGAACCATTTCTAGACGATCTTCTAATTCAAGAAAATCTAACTCATTTTTTAGAGTATCTAGAGCTTCTAAAGTTTCTAGTTTTTCCATTTTAATGATTTTTTGTTAAAATTATTTGCAATCTTTTTATTTCGGACTTGCCTCTCCCTTTTTTTTATTTTTTTTAGTTGAAAAACATATCAAAACAACTTATAATAATAGCTAATAACAATATTTGAATTTTGTCATTGCCTTTGGCGGACAAACTACTCTGAAGAATTTTTTTTATTGCGATAGCATTATTTTGTAAAGGCATTGCGCTATTTTCTAAATCATCCAATTGTCTGCAACTTACTACGGAATATAATCCTGTAACTAAAACTAATAAGGGATAACTTTTTCATTTTTATAATTTTTAAATGGTATTGGTTTATCCCAACGCAGGTTTTTTTTGAATTCTGTTGTCGAAAATAGTGGGGTGATGATTATTGTGCAAGAGAATGTTGTCGTAAATCAAAAATTTAAGTATAAGGACGTCCTAATGTATTAATTAAGACGTAGATACATGAATTAACAAATTGATTATTAATATTTTACATTTTTATTTATAATGATTAAAAATACCATTCACCAGTTGTAATTTTAATAAATCTGCACAGAATTGATTATTTTTGGAAATAACATATATTGAACTTTACAAGAATAACTACTTCTTTATAATAATTCTTACTGTTTTCATATTTCATTCTCAAAAGATGAACGACAAGCGTATGTAGCTTAAAAAAAACATATGAAAATATTAACTTATTCCATTAAAGGACTGTCAAAAGAATGTAGAATTGCATCGCACCAAAATTTTCATTTTTTTTATGGAAATTGACGGAATTCGCCCGATAGATTTTATTAAGCAGAGGAATAAAAAATTAGCTGAAATCCAAGGCACTACATCGCTTTCTCAATAGAGTTTTTAAAAAGTTTTAATTTATCTTTTAACATTTGCATATCTGCACTTACTGTAGAATCCAAAATTTTTGCATAATGCTGTGTAGTCTTGATACTCTTGTGACCAAGCATTTTGCTCACGCTTTCAATAGAAACTCCATTTGAAAGTGTAACTGTAGTCGCAAAAGTATGTCTTGCAATGTGGTAAGTCAATTCTTTATCTATATCACAGATATCAGCAATCTCTTTCAAATAGGCATTCATTTTTTGATTGCTGAGAACGGGTAAAAGATTGCCAGAGTTGAGGCAGGTTTTATGGTCTTTATATTTTTCAATGATACCTTCTGCTTGCGGAAGTAATGGAATATTAGAGGTGATTTTAGTTTTTTGTCGTTTCGTGAAAATCCACTTATTGCCATCTAACCCAAGATTGATATTTTTATGGGTCAATTTCTTTGTATCAATATAGGCAAGACCTGTAAAGCAACTAAAAAGAAAAATATCTCGAACCTGAGAAAGACGCTCATTTTTGAAATTCTTTGTCGAAAGTCGTTCCAATTCATCCTCATTTAAAAATACACGAGTAACTTCATTGAATTTAGATTGATAATTGAGATATGGATCTTTATCAAGCCAGCCATTCGCTAAACAAATCCGAATAATCTTTCCAAAATTTTTCAAATATTTTACTGCCGAATTATTGTTGCAACCTTTTTCTGTTTGTAGATAAAACTCAAAATCGTTAAGAAAGGCGTAATCAATTTTCTTTATATCAATATCATTGGTTTTGAATTTCCATTTTAAAAATGCTTTGGTGTGGCTCATACAGGTTTTGTACCTACCAAGTGTTCCGATGGCAAATTCTTTACCCACCAATTTTTCCATCCTATCGTTATGATCTTGAAAAATTGGGATGAGCATTCTGCTTTTGATATCCGTTCCGAGTAATTTATTTTTGAGCGATTCACAAGTGATTAAGTCTTTATCCTTCATCAACTCGTGGTAGGCGTCATATACCCTCTGTTCAAAAGTTTTAAGATAGAAATTAAACGATTTAATCGCTTCGGAATTTCCATTCAACTTCTGACCAGCCGAATTCCATAACTGTGGTTTTGTGGTTCTTTTAACGCTTATTTCGGTAACGCGTCCATCGATGGTAATTCGTAAATAAATTGGAGCTTCACCTTGGGAGTTTATCTTCGTTTTTTTGACGTAGAAAAGTAGGTTGAAAGATTGGTTCATTTTGCCGTATCATTTTGGAGTTAAAATTAATCTGAAATAAACCCTGCTACAAGATGTTCAATCTTTGAATAAGCCCTTGTACAGGTGTTTTTCAAACTTTCCAGTGACCCTTTTTCAACCTTCTCGATAGGTCACTGAATAGGTCACTTTCAGATTGTGATAATTTGACTCTCTTTGGTGTCGGCACAAAACAAAAAATGCAGTAAAACCTCTATTTTACTGCATTTTGTATTACTTTGTAGTAATAGTTGCGATCCGGACGGGACTCGAACCCGCGACCTCCGCCGTGACAGGGCGGCATTCTAACCAGCTGAACTACCGGATCTCATGCAGAGAAATCACTTTCTCTTTTGCAGGTTGCAAATATAGTCATTTTAACTTTTCCTGCAAACTATTTTTGAATTTTTCACTTCAAAAAATCTGTTGCTGTCCCCAGCTTCAAGGGCGATTGCCCAATCGCCCGAAACTGAGTTTAAAAGAAACTATAATAAAAGCATCCAAATCTATTCAACAATAAGTTTTGAAGAATAAAAATCGCTTCCATTTTTAACGGTAAGAAGGTAAGCACCAGATTTCAAATCACTCGTATTCAATTTACCCTGAGATACCACCGACTGTTTTACTTTTTTGCCATCCAATGAAAAAATTTCTGCTGAGGCACCGTCTAGCGATTTGCCAGATTGGATGTACAACGTTCCTTTCACCGGATTGGGAAAAATCTGAAAACTATTTTTACCAGCAACAGAGCCAGCTGCCAAGTAAGTTCCAGAAAGTACCTTTACTGTATTGGTAGCTTTGTTGATCACCACTGAATACATACCAGCCGAAGCAATTTTCCACTTATAATCAAACGAAGGATTATTGACTGCTTGCGCTGAGTAGTTGCTTAAATCTTGGTGATTTGACATCGGCATGTAAAAACTTCCGTTGAAATCATTAAAAGCACCCATGAAAATTTTGAATTCTCCAGCGTTAAAATTTGTCTGGTAATAAAACTCGTCAGGATTGCTCGGGTTTTGCGTAAACTTACGGTTAATAACATTATCCATATTCCAACCATCTGAAAGCACATCGCCAATTAGCCAGAAATTTGAATAAGAAGGCACAGTCGAAGTTTGCACCACTGCAATCGACATCGAATTAAGGTTAACAGTCACATCGAATTGCGCCAAGGCGGAAACCGTCCATTTGTTATCTGGTCCGTTTTTCACCACCTTGGTTGGGTCGTTGCCATCTCTTACGTATGCATCCTGAGACCAATTGCTATTTTGGTTAACGACAAATTTGTATTCACCGGCAAACAGCGGACCTGAATACTTGTACACACCGCTGGAAACATTGTCCAATTTCAGCGATTTATCAACATGCCATCCTGTAGGTGCGGCATTTCCCACAATGTAGAGTGAGGCGGGCAATTGTGCCCAAACAACTACTGCAGTCATTAGCAGAAGTACAATTGAAAATAGTTTTGTTTTCATTAGAATAAATATATTAAGGTTAATTTTTCTATTTATTACGGTTTTGCAACCATTTTTCCATTTGATAAAATCCTATGATTTATTGCTTAACGGTGTAAGTTTTTTTCTCCGCACCTACTCCTTTAATTGTTAGTTTTTTCCAGTGTTTAGGAAGCGAACTTTTATGCTGCACAATTCCGTTTTCCGAAATATCTAATCCTCCAAATCCGTTGATGATAGCTTGCAACAGCCCACCTGCTCCAGTCATAAAATATGGATTATCGCTGGTTGCAGTTTCTGCAAGTACCCCAAATGGCGGTCGCTGGTTGGGTTGATAAGCATGTTTAAAGTAAGTATATGCTTTGTCACCATTGCCCAATCTTGCATACTGCACTGCGAAAATGGAAAATGTCATGGCAGGTCCGTTCTTCTGATCTACTTTGGAAGTATAGTATTCCAAATCCTTCAAAATTTGTTTCGGATCTTGAATGATTCCCAATGGATACGCCAGCAAATTGGCATCTGCCTGCTTAATCATCTGTCCTTTATAACCATGATATTCCTCTGTTACTCCGTTTTCCATCGTATTTAAAACCAGTTTATCCGCGATTTCTTTCCAAATTGTAGGTGCTTTTTTTCCAACAATTGCAGCTGCTTTGGTGGCATATTCCAATGCTTTTTTGGCTGCCCCATTGGTAAATGCATTGTCATCTACCCCTTCAGCATATTCATCGGCGCCGATGACGTATTTGATGGAATATGTGCCGTTTGTATTTTTACTTGCTCTGGACACCCAAAACTCTGCAACCTTAGCCATCACAGGATAGCCCTCTTTAATGAGCCAATCTTTGTCCTGCGTCATGCTGTAATAATTCCAAAAAGCGATGGCAACGTCTGCTGTGATATGATGTTCAAACTGGCCCGTCAAGGCATTAATTGGTGTTGCTTCTTCTCCCTTATCATCCGATTCCCAAGGGAACATAGCGCCTTTATAACCATAAGTTAGTGCTCGGTTTTCTGCAGCTTTCAAACGGTCTGTACGATAATCAACCATGGATTTTGCAATACCTTGATTAAGGAACAGCATCGATGGATACATCCAGATTTCGGAATCCCAAAATATATGTCCGCTGTAATAAGTACCCGACAATCCCATGGGCGAAATGCTCAGTCTTGAATTTTCAAGTGCATTGGAGTAAAGATTAAACAAAGCCGACCTTGCAACGAGTTGTGCTTCATCATCACCTTCAATTTCAATATCTCCTTTCCACAGTTCTTCCCATAGTGCATAATGGTCGTTCAAAATTCGGTTGGTACCCAAGAAAGAAACGTAAATCACTTCCCTCTCCGACTCACTTTTAGGATCATCGAAATCACGGTTGGTACAAATAGATCCTACTAGGGAAAATTGGGAAGTTTCGCCTTTTTTGAATGTACCTTCTAGTATATTTCTGCTTTGATTTTCGTTTGTAACGGTCAGTTTTTTATGGTCAAAAAGAAATTGCGATGATGCGACAACTTTATGGGCTTTCTGGGCAGATTGTGCTTCGGTCTGAAGAATCATTGCTTTATCTCCGTCCAAACCAACGTTAGCTGTTACCACTCTTTTAACAACATCTACATATCCTCCGGGAACATCCATCACCGAGAAGCATTGCATCTGAATTTGATCCAGCGCTTTCACCTCCACATTAACCAGTCCGGAATAAGGTAGATTTCGCAGTGCCGCGATGGTATACTTTATCTCAGCTTTTCTCGGAACGGTGAATGATGTAGTGTGGGTCGCTTTCTTCAGATCGATGGTCTGCTTCCAATTTGTTATGGTATTCATATCCACTTTCTGTCCGTTGATCATCATCTCAAGATGAAACGGGTTAATTCCCATCAATGCCTGATTGACTCCGGCATCGCCAATATCAAAAACATGATTCAGCATTACGTGACGAATGGAGAACGGCTCTTTCCACGGTAAAATTCCAATTTTTCCGCTTGCGATGGGTGCTCCAACATAATCTTTTGTTGAGTTTGCCTCCATGCTCCACAAATCTTTTTTGCTTTGAGCATTAAGCAGAATTCCGAAAAGTAATGCCATTAGAAACGTAATGCTGAATGTATGTTTCATGTTTTTTTAATTAATTCTGATTTTTAATTAATTCTAATTACAAAGTCTGTAAACCTTTAGTTTCCGCTTTGTCCGTTACCGGAACAACGCTGATGGCAAAACCACCTCCAGGAACGGAAAGCTGAGAAAGTTTCGATTTACTGTTCACCACCACTTTGCGAATGGTATAGGCCTGTGGATTTTTCAGGTAATCGGCATCTTTAGCATCGGCATAAATTGTAGCGATGTAGCTTTTTCCTTTATCTAAGAAATCAAATGAAATTTTAGAAGTAAACGGTTCATAACCGGCTACGTTTCCTACAAACCATTTGTCTGTTCCTTTGGCTTTTCTGGCTACAGTGATGTATTTTCCAGGTTCTGCTTCCAAGTATTTACTATCGTCCCAATCCACCGCAACATCTTTAATGAATTGGAAAGCATCTGAAAATTTCTCATAGTTTTCAGGGAAGTCAGCGGCCATTTGCAACGGACTGTACATGGTAACATACAAGGCCAATTGGTTGGCAATAGTTGCATTAACGTGTGAACCATTGGTTACATCCATCTGGAAAATTCCTGGTGTATAATCCATCGGACCTCCGATTAATCGGGTGAAAGGAAGAATGGTCACGTGGTTAGGATTGTTTCTTTCTCCTCCAAATGCTTGATATTCTGTTCCTCTCGCTGATTCGTTACCGATAAGGTTCGGATACGTACGTGCAATTCCTGTTGGACGCACAGCTTCGTGTGCATTCACCATGATTTTGTAATCTGCTGCTTTTTCAATCGCATACTGATAGTGATTGTTGGTCCACTGGCTGTAGTGGGTTTCTCCTAGTGGAAGAATTGGTCCTACATAACCACTTTTAACTGCATCATAACCGTATTTATTCATCAGCTTGTACGCATCATCCATAAATCTTTCATAGTTTCTGATGGAGGCAGAAGTTTCGTGGTGCATAATCAGTTTTACTCCTTTTGAGTGTGCATATTGGTTCAATCCTGGAAGATCGAAATCCGGATATGGGGTTTGGAAATCGAATACATACTCTTTGGCGTGGCCAAACCAGTCTTCCCAACCTTCATTCCAACCTTCTACTAAAACAGCATCAAAACCATTTTTTGCAGCAAAGTCAATATGACGTTTCACATTGGCATTATTGGCGCCATGTTTTCCGTTTGGTTTTGCTTTCGCAAAATCGGTTTTTCCTAACTGCACAGCAGGAAATTCATCGGTATAAGACCAAGAGCTTTTTCCTGAAATCATTTCCCACCAAACACCCACATATTTTGTTGGTTTGATCCATGAGGTATCTTTAATTTTGCTAGGTTCGTTCAGGTTATAGGTCATTTTGGAATCCAAAATTTTTCTGGCATCATCGGCAACAATGATTGTTCTCCAAGGCGTATGGTTAGGCGCCTGAAGACGTCCTTTATCTCCATGAACATCCGGTGTTAACCAGGATTCAAAAATCATGTTTTTATCATCCAAATTCAGGTGCATACATGAATAATCGATTAATGCAGCTTCGTGTAGGTTGATGTACACGCCATCTTTGGTTTTCATCATCAAAGCAGTTTGCACTCCTGTCGGTGAAAATCCCGTTTGGGAAACATTTCCTTTTTGATAGGATTTTTCCATTAAACCACGAATTTCTGATAGTTTGGAAGTGGTATAGTTGTATTCCTGAGTATCATAATCTCCGGGAATCCAATACGCCGTGTGATCGCCGGTCATGGCAAACTGGGTGCGCTCTTCTTTCACGGTGTAGTATACCAGATTGTTCTGCATTGGGAATTCGTAACGGAATCCTAAACCATCATCAAATAAGCGGAAACGAATGGTCATTTTACGATCGGTTCCTTTCTGCTTAAGATTTACGGAAAGTTCGTTGTAGTGGTTTCTGATATTTTTTAGCTCTCCCCAAACCGGTTGCCAAGTTTCATCAAAAGTTGCGGTTTTAGAATCTACGAGTTCAAAATTGCTGTATAGCGACTGATCTTCGGGCTTATCTGCTTTTAGCTCAAGTCCCATTTTGCTTGGCTTAATCACTTCCTTACCTTTATACACTAACTGGTATGTAGGGAATCCGCCATTTTGAACTGAAAAATTCATCACAAATTTTCCGTCTGGAGACTGGAGTTTCTGGGCAGCTGCCCAGCCAATCAAAAATAAGGTGACAATTAAAAAAATCTTCTTCATTTACTTAGTATTAATGTTAATATGTAGTTGAGTTCTATGATCCGGAACTTTTACCATAATTTTGGTTCCGGCTTCGTTCCAGCTCCACTGGATGTTTTTGATGTCTTTTTCAACATCCATTTTTCCTTCTTCCACAAAAACGGCTTCTTTACCATTGATGGTAATGCTTTTTGGTTTTTCTTCGGACAGAATACTGAGTACAAAATTTCTTTTGTCGGACTGGCGAAAACCTTTATCCTCCGGTGTAATTTGAATATCGTATCCTGCAGCCGTTGTTGTGCAAAGTATATTAGTTTTAGAGAAAACATCTTTCAGATAATCCTGATTTAAACCATCATCTTCATACAGCGTAAACTGTGCTTTTTCGTCTTCATAATTCGGAAAAACATGGAAGTAAACGGGATAATCTTTGTTCTCGTGAATGTATTGCATAATAGGCATCATCGGAACGATGGATCCTTTTTTTACAAAAATCGGAATACGGTTTAGCGGTGCTTTGTACGGCACGGTTTGTCCACCCAGATATTCGGTTTTTTTGTCATTAAAATCAATCCATTCCCCATCCGGAAGGTAAACCCGTTTTACCCGCTCGCCTTTTTTCAAAACGGGAGCAACGAGAATTTCTTCCCCAAAAATAAACTGATTGTCGATTTTTACGGCTTCCAAATCGTTGGGATATTCCATAAATAAACCTCTGGTAATCGGAAGTCCTGTATCGTGGGCTTTTCTGGAATAGGTGTACAGATAAGGAAACAACTGGTATTTGAGTTCGATGGCTGCTTTGGTATTTTTCTCTGCCACTTCGCCAAACATCCAAGGTTCAACTGCATTATCGCCTTCATGATGCGCGCGACTTAGCGGACAAAAAATTCCAAACTGCATCCAACGTGTGTAGAGTTCGGCTGTGGCCTCATAATCGGTGATATCTCCGCAATAGCCGGAAATATCGGTGGTCCAAAATGGAATTCCACCTAAACCAGCAGAAATTCCTACGGCAACTTGATTTTCCATTTGCGCCCAACCTTCCAACACATCGTTTCCGTTTCCACTGTCATTCGTCCATCCAAACGTATAACGTTGCAAACCTGCATAGGCCGAACGTGTCATTTGGAAAACCCGTTTGTTAGGATTGTTTTTTTCGAATTGTTCTTTCACCACTTTATCCCAAGTTAAACCATAGATATTGTGGATTTCATCGTGCATTCCGATAGCATGTTTCATGTTCAAACGGTCCACATCTTCCTCATTGCTCCAAGCAGGTTCTCCCATATCGGTCCAGAAACCGCTCACTCCATCATCTAAGGGTTTTTGTTGGTATTTGCCCCACCAATCGGCCACTTCAGGAATGGTAAAATCCACCACGCCGCAGTTTCCACCCCATGGCCAAGGCATTTCGTACGCTTTATTGCTGCGGACATCCTTTACAAAATAGCCCAGTTTATTGGCTTCAACATACTGTTTATTGTCTTTCTGTGAAATCACCGGATCTTGAGAGACAATCATTTTGAAACCATTGTCTTTCAGTTTTTTCAGCATTCCTTTGGGATCTGTATAGTTGCCCTTTCTCCATTCGAAATCCTGCAAATTCTGTGTCCATCCGATGTCTTGATAAATTACATCAATGGGAATTTTTCTTTTTCTAAATTCCTGCGCAATCTCCAATGCCTGATTTTCTTTGGTATATAAACCCCGACTTTGAGAGAATCCCAACGCCCATTTCGGTGGCATAATGGGTTTTCCCGTCAGCGAAATATACTGCTGCTGAATATCTTTATAATCTTTCCCGAAAATAAAATAGTACACAAAAGCACCATCGGGAGCTTCAAAGGAGTAATAATCCTGAGATTCTGTTCCGAATTTGAATTCGGTTTTATACGTATTATCAAGGAAAATTCCGTAGCGATAGCTGCTCATAAAAAACGGAATGCTTTTCGCCAGCGGATCTTCTGTTACGCTATAGCAAGGGCGATCGCTATTCCACATTTTATAATTTTTGCCACGACGGTTCAATGTTCCTGTTTTTTCGCCTAGCCCAAAGAATTGTTCGTCGCTGCGAAGGATTTTTTTGGCTTTAATGCCTTTGCCTTGCGTTAAATGTCCTTCTTCTTTAAAATCGCTGAACACGAGTTTCTGCCATTTATCGAAAATCTGCAACTGCATCGGATTTTTGTTCACCCGAATTCTTAATTTCGAAGTAAAGATTTCGTAGGCCGAAGGTTCTTCGTTGACGGATATGTTTCCTACATTTTCAAGGTTTTCGTTCACCACCGCATAAGACTGATTTTTGCGGATGAATTTTCCTGCCTGATCGTACCATACTTTCACCACCGAGCTGCTGTTGATCGAGAGTGAAAGTTTAGAACCATCCTTACAGTTGAATATAACCTGATTTCCTTTTAATGTATAGGAAGATATTTCTCCGGCAAAAAGTACCGATGAGCACAACAAGCCGAAAAGGATAAGAATAAGTTTTCTCAAAACAATTATTTTTATTGTAACAATATAGTTTACCTTGTATTCATTCTTTTAAAAAAAACGAGTAGAAAGATCACACGATTTTCACCGTGTGATCTTCTGAATGATATGAGAAAAACTATTGAATAGTCAAAGTATTGGTATCTAAATCGAGCGTAAATGTTCTCGTTCCTGCTTCGCTGGCTTTCACTTTCCATTTATGATCGGTTGCATCGCCACCTGCACATTTCACTCTTTCAACAAATGTGGTGTTTGAGATGCTTTGATCAGCAGTAACAGCCACCAATTCAGTACCATCGCACCATGTTGTGTTGAATTTAGCAAACTTAAATGATCCGGCGGTAAGGTTACCAGTCCACGTGTAAACACTTCCGTTTTTCTGCATTGGAGTAAGGGTACCCATGTTCCAACCGTTTGGTGTTGCATCCCCTAACATGTAAACATTAACGGGTTCAAACTTGATGGTATTATTGGAGGTGTTGAGGATGATTTTATATCGTCCGGTTTCTGATGAAGAAACTTTCCATTTATAATCAGGATCGCATCCTTTCATTTGGTTTACGGCTCCATCAACTAATCCTTGATTATCGGTTAACGGACGGTACCAGTTGCCACACCAGTCTCCAGTTTCACCAGCTAAAATTTTGAAGTTTCCAGGTTTCAATGTAGCTTCAAGTGTGAAAATGAAAAGATTTTCTGTGTCTTGCTTGAATTCTACAGGGTTGTTAATTTCCCAACCGCTTGGTGAAGCATCGCCGACGATATAAATTTTACTGAACATTGGACCCGTCATTTTCTCACTTTTGTAGGTAAGAGAAAGTACATCAACTGTTATTTTGTATAGCGCTGTATCACTTACTGTCCACTGTAAATCTTGCCCGCTTCCGCCTTGGTTGTAAACCATTTTGTTTTCATCTGAAGGATCTTTCGTGTAGAAATCTTGACAGAAACAACCATCTTGGCTCGTAGCAAATTTAAAGTTTCCGTTTTTCAGCTGTCCGTAGTACACAAATTCTGAAGGGTTAGTGGCACTTCTTGTGAGTTCGGTTGCTTTGGTAATATCCCAACCATTTGGCGTTGCATCTCCTACAATGTAGAGTTTTTTAGTAAATGGTTTAAACGGAGTTACTGAAAAGTTGGTTACAACGCTTTGTGATTGTACAGATGTATCACCGAATGTTGCGGTAACACGTGCCTGCATTTCGATTGGTGTACCTGGAGTTGCACCGTAAGTTTCTACCAAAAGGTTATTAAGATCACCAATGACCATATCATAGGAGTAGATATTCTTACCAATTTCAAAAACCTGAGGATGTGCAAAATTGTTTCCGTTTTTGTCTATTTCCAGTTTATAAGAAATTGAAGAATTGCTTCCCTGGTTGTTTGCTGCCGTCCAACTAAAAGTATATTTTGAGTTGTACATTCCAGGCAAAAGCTCTTTAATATCTGATGTTTTAACAGATAATTCGCTCATTTGAAAGTCTCTTGGTGCCAGCTCTTCGCGACAAGCGAGTACCCCGAGCAAGAACAAGGGTAACAGCCAAAAAAGCTTCTTGTTCCACTTATAAATATTATGAACTGTTTTCATATTGATGTTTAAATTAAATGATTAATATCCTGGGTTTTGCGTTAAATTAGCATTTCTGTCTCTTTCAATTTGCGGAATTGGAAGTAGTAAATACTTGCTTGTTGCATTGGTTCTACCAATAGAGTGTAAGAAATCTAATCCATACTGTCCGTTGTTTACCCGTACCAAATCGAACCATCTTTGTCCTTCGAATGCTAACTCCATTCTTCTTTCATGCAATACTTTTTCGCGGAAAGCAACCTGAGAAAGTCCTGAAGAAACATTACCCAATCCTGCTCTTGCTCGTACAAGGTTAAGCGGAGCTGCTGCCAATGAAGTTTGTCCCAACTCATTAAGTGCTTCTGCTTTCATCAACAATACTTCAGAGTATCTCATGATTGGAAAGTTAAGCGGACTGTTGTCATAAGATGGGAATGCAGAAAGCGGTACCAAGAATTTTTTTACATTATAACCTGTTAATGAATAACTTGCTTTGTACTCTTTTCCGTCATAATCTGGACAACCTGCATAGAAAATAGTTTTGGCTTTTCTGTTGTCACCGGCTTCATAGCTGTTTACAAATTCCTGCGTTGGTTGGTTCCAACCCCATCCGCCACCAACGAAATTGGCGCCACGCGGACCCATAAATGTACTTGCCCATGATGCTTGATTCTCGTTGCTCCAGAAATCGTAACCACCATCGGATGCGTATTGCACTTCGAATAGGGATTCTACGCCGTTTTCTTTGTTAACGTTGAAGTTGTCTGCATAATCCGGATTTAGGGCATAACCCATTCCTTCAAGCTGAGTAGTAAGATCTACCACTTTTTGCCAGTTGCCCAAAGTAAGGTACACTTTTGCCAATGCTCCTATAGCAGCACCTTTGCTTGCTCTACCTTTTTCAGTATCACTGTATTGTTGTTTGGTTGGAAGCAACTGTATTGCTTTTTCCAAATCGGAAACAATCAGGTTATAGATATCTGCTTTTGGTGCTCTTGCAGGGTACAAATCTCCGTTCACATCTTGCGGTGTGGTAACCAATGGAACATCACCAAAGAAACGAACTAAAATAAAGTAGTAGTGTGCTCTTAAGAAATAGGCCTCACCCATACTTCTGTTCTTAGAGGTTTCATCAATATTAAGCTTTGGTGCGGTATTGATGATGATGTTGGCTGAAAGAATTCCTGGCCATGGCCCTCTCCAAAGGTCCAATACACCTTGGTTGTCGGTACTGGTTACAAAGTTGGAAAGCTGCGTGGTTTCGATACCGTCGTCACCTCCACCAGCACCTACAATACTGTTTCCGGCAAAGATGTCGCTGGTCCACATTCTCATGTTGTAAAGCTTAGGACGCTGCAGCGGCTGATAAGCCCCGTTAACAATGGTCGCTAATTCTTCAGCAGTTTTAGGATAATTACCTGTATTGATGGTATCCGGCTGCGTTCTGTCTAGGAAATCGTCATTACAGCTGCTAGTTGCAAATAGAGCGAATAATGAGAATAATGCTATTTTAATATTTTTCATTGTATAGATAATTTTAGAATGCAACGTTAAGACCGAAAGAAACTGTTCTTGTTACAGGATAAGTTCCATTGTCAATACCATTTACAGGTACTTCCGGATCAAAACCTGAATACTTGGTCCACGTCACAAGATTTTGTGCAGAGGTAAAGATCTTAACACTGTTGAAATTCTGTCCGAAAACTCCTTTAGGTAAGGTGTAGCTCAAATTAATGTTTTTAAGCTTGATGTATGAACCATCTTCCACAAATCTGTCGCTTACCCTTGTATTTTGATTCGGATCTCCAAAGATTGCTCTTGGCATACTGTTGCTGGTTCCCTCACCGGTCCATCTGTCTAATACCGCTGTACTTTGGTTCGCAATAATCGACATTGATTCGGTGTACATTCTGTTCACGTTATAAATATCGTTGCCATAACTTCCTTGGAGGAATACGGTTAAATCCCAATTTTTATACGTGAAAGTGTTGTTTAAAGAGAAGGTGAATTTAGGGTTTGGATTACCAATAATGGTTCTGTCCTTATCATCAATCACCCCGTCGTTGTTCAAATCTTTGAAGCGAATATCACCAGGAGCTGTACTGGTTGCAGGATTAGATCCGGCATACTGTACTGCATGTGCATTAACTTCTGCCTGATTCTGGAAAATACCATCGGTAACATAACCATAGAAAACATTCACAGGATAGTTGGCAGTAATAATACCGAACATACGGTTTAGGTTAGTTCCATCGCCTGCACCTGGTAGAAAGGTTTTGGTATTAATATCTTCTACATTGTTTTTATTGTAAGAGAATACCAGATCGGTTGACCATTTGAAGTTTTCTTTCACAAAGTTTCTTGTAGATAAGGTGGCTTCAATCCCTTTGTTTTGAATTCTACCTGCATTAATGGAAGGAACATAAACATCAGAATAACCGGAAGTTACAGGAACCGACATCGGCACAAGCATTTCTTTCGTATTTTTGATGTAGCCATCAACCACTAAGCTGATTCTGTTGTTGAACATATCCAAATCAAAACCTGCATTAATCATCTCCTGCCCTTCCCATTTCACATTTGGATTAGGAAGAACGGTTGGCAACACTGCACTTACAAAAGTATTATTGAAGTTGTACAGATAGGTATTGTATGAAGAAGAGAATGAATAGTTACCAATTTCCTGGTTACCAGTGATACCATAACCTGCTCTCAGTTTCAAGTTGTTGATGGTTTTGGAATCCTTCATGAAGTTCTCGTTAGAGATTCTCCATGCCAAAGCTGCAGAAGGGAACCAACCCCAACGGTTGTCTCTACCAAATCTGGAAGAACCATCTCTACGAATGGTAGCGGTAATATAGTATTTATTGGCATAGTTGTAGTTAACACGACCCAAGTAAGACATAAGCGCCCACTCCGACATGTTACCGTGCTGCACCGGTTGCAAAATACCGTTATCAATTTGCTGAGTACTTTCACTTGGGAATTTTTGTACAGAGGCCTCCAGATAATTATACTGGTTGGTTTGTGCACTACTACCCACTACGGCGTTCACGTGATGATCTTCTCCAAAAGTTTTATCATAGGTTAACGTGTTATCCCACAACAAAGTGATGCTTCTGTTTGATTTTTCTCTTAAGTAAGAGTTTTTTTGTGAAGTGATTCCCCATGTGAATTTAGGAGACCATGTTCTTTCGTACCAAAGGTTAGCTTCTACACCTCCTAAAGACTTGAATTTCAAACCGTCCAATAGATCAACTTCTGCATAAATGTTCCCCTGAATATTATACCCTTTTGTAGAATTTTCTACAATAGAAGCTTTCCCAATCGGGTTATCGATTGCTCCGTAAAGCATTGCATTAGCACCAGGACCTGCCCAACCTCCATTTTCATCATAAATCGCCCGTGTTGGCAAAGAAGAGATGGTTCCTTTAATGTCGTAAGACCCACTTTTCTTAATATCATGCTGCAGTTTTACACTGTTACCAATTTTCAAGAAGGGCTTAATCTTGGTATCACCGTTCAACTGAAATATATAACGATCATAGTCGGTATTGAGTACCACCCCTTTTTGGTTGAAATAACTGGCAGAAACATAAAGATTACTTTTTTCTGAACGATCACCGTAAGACAGTGAATAGCTCTGCATGAATGCAGGTTTGAAAAGCGCTTTAATCCAATCAGTGCCTATACCCAAAGCATCCGGATTTTTAAACTCAGGATTGGTTGCCATGTCTGCGTTGGAAAGAAGTTCGTTATTGAACTTTGCATATTGCGCAGCGTTTAAAACAGTAGTCATGTTGGTTACGCTTTGCATACCAGTGAAGGTATCAAAATTCAAAATACCGCCTTTGGTCCCACGTTTTGTGCTGATCATCACCACACCGTTTGCACCTCTCGAACCGTAAATTGCGGTAGATGATGCGTCTTTCAAGATGTTGATGGATTCCACATCGTTCATGTTGATTTGGTTCAACCCTCCGTTCAGCGGCATACCATCAACAACAATCAATGGGTTGTTATTAGCAATGGTTCCAGTTCCTCTGATTCGGAATGTCACGTTACTTCCAGGTTCCCCTGAGTTCACCACTGTAACACCAGAAGCTCTACCTTGAATGGCTTGACCAATGTCTGCAACTGGTTGATTCTCTGCTTTGTTAAGATTAATCACCGATACTGAGCCGGTAAGATCTTTTACTTTTGCTTTACCATAACCGATTAATACTACTTCCTCTATTTTTTGTTCCTTAATAGGAGCTTCTTTCTCTTGGGCATTAAAATTCCCTGAGAAATAGAGAGCCGCAACGGCTACTGTGCATCTTAAATAATTCGATTTCACTTAAAATGGTTTTTTATTTAATAATTAATTTCTGACCTTCAATTCTATTGTTGAGGTTTACATTGATGATGTAAACTCCTTTCGCCAATCCTGCTACATTCACTTCACACTGATCATTTCCTACTTTATCTGTTTTGATGAGTTTGCCACTCAGGTCATAGATTTGGTAGCTGACAATTTTGTCATCTTGAGCCGTGATGAATACTTTGGTATCCGCCGGATTAGGATATATTTTAACTGTATTTTGCTTAGTTACATTAGACACCGCTAACTGATTGACAATTTGGTAATACAACGTCATATCATTAAAGAAAACATCGTAGTTGCCTGCGTTAGCAATTTCAAAAGAAATATTGGGTGCACCACCGGTTGTGAGCTTTGCAAAACCTTCTAAACCGTTTGCATTACCCCAGTCATCACCAGACCAGTTAGCAGTATTGGCAAATTTCATTTGTTGGGTTCCTGCAGTCATGGCAATACCTGTCTTTGTCCACACGTCATTCTGAAGCGTCATTGCTTGCGGCGCCCAACCTGTCAAAGTTCCCGCCACATACATACTCTGCTGATGAACCGGCGCAAATTGAATATTGTATTGTTTAGTGATATCATTAAACTCAATGTTGTAGGTTCCTGGATTGGTAATGGTGAAGCTGATGTTGGAGCCACCTCCTGTTGTTTCCTGAGCTATTCCGGAAAGGCCATTTGCATTACCCCAATCCTGACCGCTAAAGTTTCCGGTATTGGCAAATTTAAGT
Organism: Chryseobacterium sp. 39-10; assembly: GCA_001898255.1. Taxonomy (GTDB): domain Bacteria; phylum Bacteroidota; class Bacteroidia; order Flavobacteriales; family Weeksellaceae; genus Kaistella. The sequence continues at coordinate 17,629 of MKTK01000031.1, forward strand.
TCGTAATTTCCGGCAAGCATTACTTGTTTGTTTAACTTCCAGGTGTTATTCTCCATGGTCATCGATTTCATGCTCCAGTTGTTATAAGTACCACCTACAAACATCTGCGAATTGTGACCTCCTGTTACGGTGAAGCTTTGCAGTTGAGGAATTGCACCACAATATCCGCTTACACCACCTTGTTTTGCCTGTACGTAAACGGTTCCGTTTACACCTGTTAAGTGTACTTTATTGTTCACAATAGTAGCTGGACCACCTACCACTTCATACTGAACGGCAAGACCTGAAGATGCAGTGGCTGCAAGGTCAAAATCTGGGGCGTTGTACACTTGGTTACCAACGGCAGGGAAATTAATAGTTTGCGAAGTACAAGACTCTGAAGAGTTTTTAACAAGTTTTACAATCACACATCCGTGAGGAGGAATAGTGAGTGTTATGTCGCTCATTTTACCTAGGTTGGCATGTTGCCATAAATCTCTTACCATCACTTGTCCGCTAATTCCCAATTGGCTTTGAAAGTTCATGCTCTGCGTCTTAGGTGTTGATTCTCTGTTGAAAAAGCCCAAGATTGTATCCCCATTGGGTAACTGGCCTCTCCAAGTTTGGCTTAACGCATTGGTAGGGTCATTACTTAGAGGTTTGCCTACGAATTTAAGAGCGTTAAGATCAAGAAGTTCGGTATTCTGATAGAGCCATAAGTCATTACCAATGGTATTGTGTTGATCCGAGACGGTCACTGGTCCACCCGCCAAAACATTAAGGGAAATAACACTTCTTTTCTCGGTGTCGTTGGCGTAACTGTTGATCATGATAAAGTCTCCATCCAACTGAACTTTGTTGGCTCCTGTTAAAATTGACCAATACACAAAACCATCAAACGGATTGGCATACTGTGACCAGGTAGTGAATCGTTTTCCTCGCTCACTCTCACTAAATCTGAACCAACCGCCTTCCCGCGCATCATCATTAATTCTGATCAAATGACCATATTGTTTCTCCACCTCTCCATTATTAAAAAGATTGGGCATTACTAAACTTAGATAAACACCGTTGGCGTCACATGCTTCACGCATCCATCGAAGCGCTTTAACATACTGTTCGTGTGGACGGTTTGGACCTACTGTACCGATATTTCGGTCGTAACCACTTTCGAACCAAGAAAGAAAATCTACGCGAAGATATTTAATACCCATGTCGGCGTAATACTTCACATAGCCCTTTACATATTCTTCGGCGCCCGGTCTGTCCACCTGTACCCATTTAAACCACAATGCTTCTTCATTGGGATCAATAAGCGAAGACACATTGATATTGGTACCCACAATTTTCTTTGTGGTATCATTTTTGTCTACGTGAATCCAAAGTGGATTTTCGTACATCCCTAAGGTCATGCCTTTAGATTGGAGATAGTTGCTCCACCAGGCGTAATCGTGTTGCCAATGAGCAGAGTGACTGCTTCTGTAACCGTTTTGATTGATCTGACTGGTGTCTCCCCAACCATCGGTGCACACCATATTGTACCCATATGATTTAAGGTTCTGATCCAGCCAGTCAATGTTTGCGCTTAAAACATCTTCCGGCAAATAATTGCTAGGAAATCCGGCCATATCGAGCTTTATGTGGTATTCATAAGGACTCCAATAAAGCGGTGCCTTGTAAGGATTCTGCGATTTGTATAGATGAAGACCTGCAAAAAGCACGCTCATGATACAAATGAAAATTTGTGTAAATTTTTTGTTTTTCATAACAAAGTTTAGCTTCTTTTTATATTAACGATTCATTAACGGAATGCTAATTATTTGTTGCTAATTTACTTCATTATAAAGAGGAATTTTTGAATTCTGGCAATCTGTAAGTGTCAGGTAAACGATTTCAAAGAGGTTTACAATTTACGAAACTGACAATCAATATAGTACATATTTTGGTTAATATAGGAAAAGTAAATGCTATGTCGTCGAAATGGATCCAATCTCCATTATTTTGGCCTCAAAGTCATCATTTTCAATCACCGATTTTGCCTTCACGCGGCTCCTATAATTATAAATTGTCCGCAAAGAATATCTTAAAAACTCAGAAATTTGGTTAGTATCGTTAATTCCGAGGCGTATTAACGCAAAAATTCTCAATTCGGTATTCAGGGTACCCGATTTCATCTGATATTGCGCATCTGGCTTTATCAATTTATTAATTTCTTGTACAAAATTCGGATAAATTCGCAAGAATGCACGGTCGAAATTCTGATACAATTCTGCTAAATCCATTTCATTGTTATTCTTGTTATTAACCATGTCCAGCACCTTATCCATCTGACCCACCGAAAGGCGTCGAGAAATGATTTTCTTGTACCGGTCAAACTTCTCTATATATGTGGAGCACTGGTTAATGAAAAACGCAATATATTCTTCTTTTATATGATTGGCTTCGTCCAGCTGAGAATTAACCACTTTTAACTGATGATTTGTCTGTTCAAGCTCGTTCCTGGATTTGGTAATCGTCTGCAATTGTTTATACACAAAATACATTGCTGCGCCCAACCCCGCCACCAAAATACTGATGGCAAAAACCGACCACAACAATTTTTGATTTTGCCGGTTAATGGTGTGCAAATAAGTTTCCTCAATGATGGGCTGCACTTTACTGATCTGAATACTTCTAAAACGCGCATTGTAAAAGTTGGCATCTTCCAGTGCCGACTGTATATATCGGTACGAACGCTCGCTATCGCCGCGCAGGTATAAAATATTGGCTAAATCCTGCATCGAACGGTTTTCCTTGGTGGACGATTCAATATCAGAAATGGCAGAAATAATGAGGCAGCGTTCCTGAGAATCTACATTGCCCAATTTGGCCTCGATAACAGCTTTACAAAAACTTCCGATGGCGTAGAGACGCGTTCCGGGTTTAGTGGTTTTAAGAAAAGCATCGATATTGTCATTAGATTCTTTCCAATGATTATTAATGCGATTCAAATGACTCAGAAAAAGGTAGTAAAAGGGATCGCTCGGTTTCAATGAACGATAGGCATATTCATAGTAATTCACCAATTTGCTCCTGTAGAGCTTCCCATAATAATTGTCGCCGCCATTGTAATCATAAAGATTGCTGTATAAACATTCGTAAGCTGAATTATATTCAAACCTCAAATTTTGTGGCATAGTGGCCGGATTGATTTGATCCAGGATTTCTTTTGATTCCACAAAAAGCCCAATGGTGGAAAGCATAACGGAACGCTGCAAAAGTGTACGATGCTTCCAGTAAGTGTTATCGGCCTTCGTAGCCAAATCTTTATTTCGGTCTATATAAACAAAAGCGGAATCGCACTGATAGCCCAGATACTCTTCTGCGATACGATCATTAACGGCATAAGTAATACTGTCGTTATCATTCCGGTGCGTCAATTCTCTTTTAAGCGCCAGGATATTTCTTTTCTTCTGATCTTCGTATTGTTTTTTTTCTTTAATCTTCTGGTCCAAGCTAAGCAAAAGCTTTTCATTCACACTTTTTACACTGCTTGATTTTTTGCATGAAATAAGCAGTAGCAATAAAGTTAAGATGAATAAATAGCTCCTGGACGCAGTTTTGGGCATAAACTAATAATTTCTGCTAATTTAGTAAGAATATAATAGAATTAAAAGTAAAAAGACGTTGCTTTTAAGCAGTGACCTCATTTTTAAACACAAGCGTTGACATCAAGGTGCTCATATTTTTTCAGAAAGTAATATGGCTTGAATTTTATCCGAAAAAGATTTTGTGCTGTAAAAATGGTAATCCTTCAGATTCTTATCATTAATCGTAATCACTATTTCTCCGCAAGACCCGATTCTTTTTTCCTTTTGAGATTATCAAAAATTTTTGCTTCATCTCCAGGTTTTATTTCTGAGTGATTCTGTTCCTGACCTCAACTTCAGAAATCTGCAATTAGAGCAAAAACAAAAAACCTTCAAATCATAAGATTTAAAGGTTTTATTAAACAAATTGCATTTCTGCTTGCGATCCGGACGGGACTCGAACCCGCGACCTCCGCCGTGACAGGGCGGCATTCTAACCAGCTGAACTACCGGATCATTTTAACAGCATATGCTGTTCTTTTTGATGACTGCAAAAATACAAATTTTATCTGTTCGTGCAAATTAAATTCAAAAAAAATGCCTCCCACAAATGGAAAGCAATGATTTTCAATCTAATTATTTTCTAAAGATGTGCTGATAATTTTTCAGCTATCGTTTCCTTCGGAACTACGCCGACAATCTTATCAACAACCTCTCCATTTTTGAAGATCAAAACTGTAGGTATATTTCGGATGCCATAATCTACAGAAACCTGCTGATTGTTGTCTACATCCACTTTCCCCACAATTGCTTTTCCTTCAAAATCTGCAGCCACTTCTTCAATGATAGGACCCAGCATTCTGCATGGTCCACACCATACTGCCCAAAAATCAACCAATACTGGTTTATCTGATTGTAAAACCGTCTCCTGAAAAGACTGGTCTGTAATTTCTAATGCCATTTTATTCTATTTTAATATTTTTTCTGCTACAAATTTACGATATTCCTGTCAACGAAAACAGGTGTCTTATCTATGTTCAATATTGGCTTTCTCTATGCCAAAGGTTTCAGATATTTCAACCAACGCATCTACCAAGGCATCAATTTCATGCTTCGTGGTAAAATGACTGAAAGAAACGCGCAACGGAGTGCAATGCTCCATCTCATTATCGTCCAGAACAGTCATCATTACCATGGAAGGATGCGATGCGCCTGATGAACACGCACTTCCCTGGGAAACAGCAATTCCTTTCATATCGAGTTTTAGGCCAATCATAGGATCTTTAAAAGGCAACAAAACACTTAATACCGTATAAAGACTTCTGTCGATTTCTGCACTGCGTCCATTAAACCTTACGCCCACTATGTTGTTTGCTAAAGCGTCAATGGCATATTTTTTAACTTCCTTTATACGCTGCTCATATTCATCCATGTGATCTACACACAGCTGAAGAGCGGTTCCTAAACCCACGATTCCACAAACATTTTCAGTACCAGCTCGAATACTTCTTTCTTGAGGCCCACCTGTAATAATACCCTTTAAAGCCGAAGACCGCCGTACAAAGGCAAAACCACTGCCCTTTGGCCCATGAAATTTGTGCGCACTGCATGAAGCAAAATCCAATGGAATCTTCGAAAAATCGAGCGCAGTGTGAGCCATTGACTGCACAGTGTCCGAATGAAAAAGCGCACCATGCTCTTTGCAAAGTGTTGACACTTCAGCAATATCTAGCATATTACCAATTTCGTTGTTGGCATGCATCAGCGTCACCAGCGTCTTTTTATCTGAACTCTTCAGTGCTTGTTCTAAATCCTTAAGGTCCAGATCGCCCTTTTTGTCGGGTCGCAGGTAAACTACTTCCACACCTAAACGCTTTTTGACATCCAAAACCGTTTCGGCTACACATTTATGCTCTAGTGGTGATGTAATGATACGTTGTACACCCAAATGGTTTACACATGATTTGATAATCATGTTGTTGGATTCGGTACCGCAACTGGTAAAGATAATTTCGGAAGGTGAAACATGCAAATATTCAGCAGCTTCACGCCTAACATTCTCGATAAGAACTTTAGCTTCCTGCCCAAAAGTGTGCGTTGAAGAGGGATTTCCGTAATTGACCTTCATCACATCCACCATCGCATCTATCACTTCTTCTGCAAGTGGCGTCGTGGCAGCATTGTCCAAATATATTCTGTTCATTTTAAATTGGATCGAAATTTTTTACCGTTATTTTCGGCATTAAAATTAATGAAAAAATTCAAAATGACTTTCATCGGCAAAATCCATCATCGGCCGATCTCCGGAAGTGTCCCCAAACGCAATGAGTTTATCAAACTTCTTGCCCGTTATCGCTATTTGGATCCGATGTACTTTCTCCTTACCATTGCAATTTTTTCCAACAAAATTACCTGTGAAAACATCGTTGACAAATTCTGCTTGCGTTGACAAAAGTTCCAGTTTAAGTTCGTCTGCAAATGGCTTCACCCAAATATCGAGCGAGGCAGTAACCAAAAAAGACTCGGTATTGTTTCGATCAATATTCGCAATAAATTCCAGCGCCGCACTGCGAAATATTTCAGGATAGTACCGATCAAAAAATTGTTGTGATTTTTGGGCTATTCTATGGCGGGTTTGTCCTTTCAAAACCGAAGCTATAAAACTTTTTTTTACTTTTTCGGCATCGGCAAGCTTCAACTTTAATAAGATGAAGAGCGGAATATGAATTAAAAACTGTTTACGAAACTTCGCAGGATCATAAAATTTCAAAAACAAAAACAAAGTGTCTTTGTAGGTTAAAGTACCGTCGAAATCAAATAAATACAGTTTTTTCATGTAGAACAGTTCAGCTTACTTTTAAACCAAAAAATTGTTATTTGGTTTTACATTTTAAGTTTTTTAAATATAAATTCCGGAATATTACGAATAATCATCATAATAATTGCCCAAACCGGCAAAACATAGGCAACGTTTTTTCCTTTTTTATAGGCATTGTAGATCGAAGTTGCAGCTTGTTTTGGTGTCGCGGTAAGCATAGGATTCAGTGGCAAACCTTCGGTCATTTTGGTTTCCATAAACCCAGGTTTTACAGTCATAACATGCACTTTTCTGCTGTACAGATAATTTCGTAAACCACTAAGGTAAGCGGTCATCGCGGCCTTTGCACTTCCATAAATAAAATTACTCTGCCTGCCACGGTCGCCCGCCACCGACGACAGTACAATCATGGTTCCAGCTCTTTTTCTTTCCATTTTTTCGGCAAAAAAATTGAGTATGGGAACTAATTTGGCATAGTTAATATCAATGATCCGCTCTGTATTCTTTCGATCGTAAAGTCCTTCCTCTGTGCCTTCCCCCAGATATCCAGTGGCACAGAACAAAAGGTTTGACTCAATTTCATCCAGTTGATTATAATTAACTTCTCCCAGCACATCCAAAGGGATAATCTTAGTGGGCTGAAGATATTTAACATCAATATGCTGCGAAAATCTTAATGCTGTTTCCACATCAGAAGTAAGGAGAAAAATGGTGGCAAATTTTTCACCTTCCTGAAGGGTTTTCTCTACAAACTGCTGTGCAACTTCCGAATTACTGCCTAAAACGATCATGATTTTATGTGAGTGGGTTATGTAACTTCTTTTCAAAAGAATGGATCTTTTGCGAACCGTTCATTATGTATTGAGAATTCTTTTATGCTGCATCGAAACGAATTTGGGATTCTCCACATTCTGCAAATAATTCGTTAATGAAGATTTGCTCATGGAATCTTTAGTGAGGTAAATTCTTCCGCCAAACTCCTCCACAATTTCGTCTAGCTTTGCCACTAACTTTTTGAGCTTTGAATTGACTTTAAAATCTAAAGCCAGCGTATATCCTTCGATGGGAAATGAATTGTACGCCTCTGGATTACTTTTCCCGAAGAGTTTCAAAACAGCCAGAAATGAGCCGTTACCGCTTTTGGCAATGGTTTCCAAGATCTTCTTCATTCCGGCTTTTCCATTTTCTTTGGGAATTACCATTTGATACTGGATAAAGCCACTTTTACCATAAATTTTGTTCCAATCGTTCACCACATCCAGCGGATAGAAAAAAGTTTCATAATCAATAAAGTTTTTCACTTCTTTTGATCGCTGTTTTCCGTAATACGCCCAATTGAACAATTTAACCGTCAAGCTATTAAGCACAAAATCAGGAAAATAAAAAGGTACTGTGGGCTTCCATTTGTTTTTAAGGCGTAAAGGATTCTCTGAAAATTTCTTGGGCAACTCATGCCGAAATGCGTGCTCACCACGCATCAAAATACTTCTGCCAATGTTTTTTCCGGTTTGTAGGCAATCAATCCAAGCCACGTTATAAGTCCAGGATTCGCTTTCATCAAACAGTTTGAAAATCTCATCCAGGTTTTCGGCTTTAATGCTTTCCTGACGAATGTAAGCCGACTCAATATTTTTAAGTTTGATTTTAGCAGAAAGAATAATGCCAGTTAAACCCATTCCGCCAATGGTGGCCCAAAACTTATCGGCATTCTCGTCGCGTGAACAGTTCAAAACATCTCCATTTTCATTAAGCAGAGAAAATTCTAAAACATAATCTGAAAAGCAACCCTCTGCGTGATGATTTTTACCATGAACATCGGATGCAATAGCTCCTCCAACTGTGATGAACTTTGTGCCCGGTGTCACGAAAAGAAAATACCCTTGTGGCACCGTTACCTCCAATATATCAGAAAGAAGAACGCCAGCTTCGCATTCCAGAACACCATTCAACCGGTCAAAACTGATGAACTTATTGAGTTTTTTTGTGGAAAAAATATGCTCGGAAAGTGATGCGTCACCATAACACCTGCCATTTCCACGCGCGATGATTTCGTTATTGTTTTTTACAAACTCCTTGATTTTTCGTAGTGAATCATCAGATCTCATTTCCTTTTCCACTACCGGAAAATTTCCCCAATTGGTTACTTTCTGGATAAAATTCGGCTTCATTATTTAAAATAAATTTGGAGTAAAAAGGCGGCAATCCATAAAACCATGGTGATTTGAATGTATCGGTCGCGGTATATAATTTTAGTTGGCGATTCAGTTTTGTTGTAAACTAACGTCTGCTGCAAATACCTTAGAAACGCAAAAACAACAAAAAATACGGTATAAAAAACCCTTGAATGAAAACGCTGCTGCACCTCTGGCGATAATGTAAACATCAAGTAACAAACAATGGCCAGCGCACAACTGATGGAAAGTGCTATATCGGCAAACTGCACATTATAGCCATCGAGTGCTTTTCTTGTTCGTCCCGAGATTTGGGCATTGATAAGCTCTCCCCTCCTTTTACCAATGGCGAGTACCAATGCCAAAACAAAGGTGAGTAAGATAGCCCATTGCGAGATGTAAATTCCGGTGGCATAACCGCCCGCTAAAACCCGAAGTACAAAACCAATCGAAATAATACATACATCAATAATGGCCACATGTTTCAACTTATAGGTATAAGCGATGTTCATCACGAAGTAAAAAATAATAATGGTGGCAAACTTCCAAAAATTCATGTGAAAATACCGTTCACCAACGACAATTAGTGAAACATTAATTGCCAACAAAGCTATAAGCACTGCAACTGCGGTGTTTTTCGAGATAGCACCACTGGCTAAAGGCCGGTTTTTCTTTTGTGGATGTTTACGATCAGATTCAATATCAGAATAATCGTTGATGATATAAATACAGCTTGCAGCCAACGAGAAAACAATAAATGCAAAAAGACTTTTGAGCAGCAAATCCAGATTGGTCAATTTACCGGCAAAAAAAAGGGGCGCAAAAACAAACAGGTTCTTCACCCATTGCTCTACCCGCAACAACTTGAAATATTTTATCATTTGTGTAGAATCAGCAACAAAATTAGTGATTTTAGAACAAAAAAAGTCTGCTTTTGCAGACTTTTATTCCTTTGTATAGAATTAACTATTAATGACCCGAACCATGTGCTTCGTTGATCATATTCTCGTTGGCAGTGATTGCAAACTCCACTCTTCGGTTTTGTGCTCTACCAGCTTCAGTGGCATTGCTTGCAACGGGCTCAGTCATTCCCATGCCGGTAGGGAACAATCTGGAAGCGGCTACACCTTTGCTAACAAGGTAGCTTTTTACAGAAGCGGCTCTTCTATCCGAGAGGGAAAGGTTATAATCTGCCGATCCTTTACTATCGGTATGTCCGTAGATATTAATATTGGTATCAGGATTGTTTACCAAAACTTCGGCAAGCTTATCAAGGTTGGTTTTTGCATTAGGTTGCAAATCCGACTTATCGAAAGCAAAGTTGACAATATTTTCTTTTAGTGTAATTTTAATTCCTTCACCAACACGCTCTACTTCTGCGCCAGGTAATGTTTCTTTGATTTCTTTGGCTTGCTTATCCATTTTGTTACCAATAACGTTACCGGCAACACCACCTACTACACCACCAAGAACAGCACCAAGAGGAGCATTACCACCTCTTCCAATGTTGTTTCCCAGAATACCACCCAGTACAGCTCCTGCTGCAGCACCAATGGCTGTTCCACGTTGTTGATTATTGGAATTTTTCACGGCTTCACAACTTGTCATCACCATTGAGGTTGAAATGAAAAGAGCCGCCATATTTGTTTTATTAAATATTTTCATAATAAATGTATTGTTTTAAATTTAAAAATAAACTTTTCACTATGGTATAAAGAGCGAAAAGTAGCGATATTATTTCATTCCTCTTCTTTCGAAATGATAAACAACTTTCACATTATCTCCACCTGAGGGAATATTTTGCTCTAAAGAAAACTGATCGGTTGATTGATTAACCAATGTCAACGAATAACCTGCAGTAACGGCTTTAGCTTTAGTTCCTTCCATAATTTTTTTGAATTTGAACTCATTTCCGTTTACTACCTCAAATTTAATGGGCATTATCACACTTGGGCAAGCTCCTCCACCATTTAAAGTATACGAACCCGTCCAGTTGTTAGGAATTAGCCGCCAGTAACTACCCACAAAACATTGGATATCAGCACCTTCGTCGAATGGTTTAATTTTATAATTTTTGTCATAATCAACACTGGCTATTTCCCAATCTCCTTTAAGTTTTAGAAATTCGCTTTTGTTTTGTTGTGCAGTTTTTGCGGTGGAACAGGATACTGCAAGCGCGGCTCCCATGATTCCAACCCATAATACATTTTTCATAGTTGTAAATTATTTACACCAAAGTTACAAAAAACCATGCCAAATTTTCATATCAACAAAAAAAAGTCCACAAATTATGGACTTTTCAATCGAGCAATTGATTAATTATTTTCTGTTAATCGTTTTCCTCAAAGACTTTTTACCGAATCTTGTTACCGTTTTCTTTGTGGTTTTTTCCAAGGTAGGCGCTGCTTCTGACGAAGTAGGTTTGTAAAAATGGGTGTAAGCATATTCTGCTGCTTTGCGCACGTCAATTACACCACCGGCTTCAGAAATAAGATCAAACCGATTATTGGTATTAGAACCAATCATTGCGTTCACCGAGGATTTATTGGCCGTTTTCACCAATGCTTCAATGATTTGATCAGGCGAAAGATTGGGCATATATCCTAAAAGAACCGAAGCCGCACCGGCTACCACTGGCGCTGCCATCGAGGTTCCTTGTAAATACTCGTATTTCCCTTCAGGAACCGTTGAATAAATTTTATCACCAGGCGCAAAAACGTTCACCATTTTTTTATTGTAATTAGAGAAACTGGCTCTTAAAAACTCGTTATCGTTGGTGGATGCGCCCACCACAATCATATTGGTTACAAATGGTTTTGCATCTTTAACATCTTTAAAATTGGTAGGATAATAAATATTTTCTTCAATATCTTCATTCTCATTCCCCGCCGCTTTTACGAGAAGCACGCCCTTCTCTTCTGCATATTTAAAAGCATCCCAAACCACGGTTTTACCGGGAGATACGGGTTTTCCAAAACTCATGTTCAGAATTCTAGCACCGTTATCAACTGCGTAGCGAATGGCGTTAGCAACGTCCTTATCTCTTTCGTCACCATTAGGAACGGCTCTCACGGCCATAATTTTCGCGGTTTTATACCCAACGCCGTACTGCACCTCTTTTCCTTGTGGTAAGCCCGCAATAATGCCCGCTACGTGGGTTCCGTGTTGTGCATCAGGACCCTCATAATGATTGTTACCGTAGTATTTCTCACTATAGTCCTCATAATGATCCCCTACAATAGATGCTCTAGGATCAAAATCCAAATTATACTGCTTCGTGGCTTGCGGGCCAAAATAATCGATGGCCTCTTTCATTTGAGCATTCAGAAACTTCTCTACTTCTGCAGGAGATTTCCCCCTTACAGCAGGATCCTGAACCAGCTGACCAAGTACTGATGCCGCCATTGCCTGCTCTTGATTGGTGGGCTTGATGGATGAAGTAACTTCCGGAGTCAGATTTTGTCCGTTCAATAAAGCAATCATTGACGGAATCATGCTTTGAATCCTGGTATAAGTTTCATAATTCTGCTTTGCTTCCACACTTTTCTTGGTGAAGTTCTCTTTCGACTTCATATACATCGCAAATTCTTCGGGCATTTTCTGCTGATTGGCTTTATTGGTTGCAGAATCATTGCCTTCAAAGATTGGCTGATACTTTTTCACCACGCGGGTTACTTCCATATTATCCACATCGATATCACCGTTTTTTCCGCCAAGAAAATTCCAACCATAAACGTCGTCGATGTACCCATTTCCGTCGTCATCTTTTCCGTTGTTAGGAACTTCATTAACGTTTTTCCACATGTTTTTCACCAAGCCCGGATGATCTACTTCTACCCCACTATCCAAAACCCCAACAACAACCGGCTTCAATATTAAACCTTTAGATTCCAAATACTTATATGCATTTTGGGTATTAACCCCATACACATTGGATGATGAAAAATCTTTGTGATACCACGTCATCAAATCCTTATCTTTCATAGGATCGACAGTAGATTCAGTTTTTTGGGCAAAAGCAACAAAACCGGCCATGAAAACTCCGGCGATGAATATTTTCTTCATATTTAAAGTGTATTTAATTTTATACTTTTCAGATAAGTCATGGTTTCTGGACCTTTGTTACATAGCAGGTCAACAATTGACAAATCACTCAGGAAACCATATTTTGATGTAAAAGTTTGGTAATATTCTTCCAACTGAAAACCAGAAGTCTTTTTTGTGGGAAAAAAATCCCGAAAATCATCTTCAGCAGGGTTTTTAAGATATTCCTGACTGAAGGAATAAGAACGTTCTGCTTTAAGGATCTGCTGAATGATTTTTAATGCATTCAGGTTAAACTCAAACAAATTATTGGTTTTATAATTAAAAATCTTTTCTAGTTGGTCCTCATAAAACTCAAAGTATGGTGAACTTTGATACGCCGTTTTAATCGATTTCCAATGCAATTGCAACCAATTCTCACGATGTGAAATTTCGATTTCGTCTACTACCCTTTTGCCGTTGTGACTGATGGGAATGCTGAGCGCAAGCTTTCCGTTAGCACCATAGATATTGGCTCGGTTTCGATAGGTTTGTTTCGGAAAATGCTCGTACTTTTCGAGTTTGATTTCATTTTCTGCATCAAAGAAAACAGAACACCATGAAATAGGCGGCAAATAAAAAACAGGTAAAAGGATGTTCATAATAAAAGTTCGAAAATCCCTAGTAAAGGGATTTTCGATATGATGGATATTTAAATGATTAATCTTCTTTTTCTTTTCTACGGAACAAGTGGACTAGATAGTCCCATCCGAAAAATACGCCCAAAACCAGCACAGCAATCCACCAGTAAGAAGCTTTATTGGCATCGCCGGTATTGGTTGCTTTAAACATCCTCTCCCAACGAATTTTGAAAGGCGCCTGGTAAGTGGAACCGGCATCTTTAAATGCACCCTGCAAGCTCAGCCATGTAAACATCGGTTTACCTACAATATTTTCTTCAGGCACAAAACCAAAAAAACGAGCATCCAAAGATGCATCCCGATTATCACCAATCATCATATAATAATCTTGTTGAATGGTGTATTGGTTAGTTTCTTTTCCGTTGATGTATATTTTTCCGTTTTTGTTTTCTAGCTTATTGTGTTCGTATTCGGAAATAATCCACTGATATTCTGGCAAAGTTTCCTGGTTTAAAGTCACTACATCTCCTTTCTTAGGAATTCTAAGTGGTCCGTACCAATCTTGGTTCCATTTTTTATTAATTGGAAAAATAGATTGTGTGGTGTCCAAATTCTTGGTATAGCCGTCGCGCATTGCATTGGCTTTATACGCGATAGCTGCCGAATCTTTAGGCCAAATATGCTCCTTCATCTCAATAATCTGGGGCATTGCCTTAATTTCTTTAGCTGTTTGATCCGTTAATCCCTGGAAATCGTAGATAAATCCCTGGTTGGTTTGTATTTCCTGAAGAGGCAAGAATCCGTATTTATTGTAAAGCGCCTGCACATCCAGCTGACTTCCGGCATGGGCAATAAACTTATGTTGTTCTTCCTGGTCTCCCATGATATGTTCCGGTTTTCCGTTCACCAACAATTTACCAGCACGAAACTCAATTACATCTCCTGCTACAGCAACACAACGCTTAACATAAGGATCTTTACGATCGATGGCGGTATGTACAGAATCCTGAGGATAATTAAATACCACAATATCATTTTTCTGTGGCTTACTGAACTGGAAAATTCGAGAATAAGGCAGTTTTATAGCATCCACATAGGATTTAGGATCATCTTTCGGATTTCCCTTTTCACCAGTATCCATAATGGTTCCCTGCAAAAACGGAATAGCTACCGGCCTCATCGGCATACGAAAACCATAGCTCCATTTATTCACAAAAAGAAAATCGCCCACCAGAAGTGTACGTTCCATCGATCCGGTTGGGATGCCAAAGGGTTGCGTCAAAAAGACGTGAATTACTGTAGCAAAAACGACTGCAAAAGTTAAGGAGCCCACTAAAGTATCCTTCTTTTTAGCCGTTTTCTCCTCCTCGGTAAGGTAAAGTTCGTCTTCTTTTTCCACTTCGGGATCTTTGGAGTAATTCACCATCGCCATGTAAACAAATGGCAAAACGACTGTGAGCAAACGCTGTACAAAGGTCGTTTTCCCGAAATGTTTCACCAGGTAGAGATGAAAAACCGTCATCATGATAGGGCCCACAATTGGCAGATAAGCCAATGCCACCCACCATTTTGAATGTTGTGTTTCTTTAAGAATGATGAAATAATTGTAAAATGGGACAAACGCCAAAAGCGGACTGTAGCCCATCTTTTTGAAGAGTTTCCATGTTGAAACTCCCATCAGTAAAGAAAGAACGACAACATAAAGGGTATAAGTAAGAAAATAATTCATAATCATTGTATTTTGCGATTGGCTACTGAGATTAGTTTAAGCCAGTTGGTATTTGTTACACTTGCGAAGCTGCTTCTGCTATATTTTTAGTCAATTGAACAGCAGTTATTTGGTTCCGAAAAGAACATCTTTCATCGTGAAGTTTCCCTTTCGGCCCAAAATCCATTCTGCAGCAACGACAGCTCCTAAAGCAAATCCGTTTCGATTGAAAGCTGTATGTTTGATCTCGATTTCATCCACTTCACTTTTATAGAAGACGCTGTGTGTTCCCGGAACTTCATCTTCTCGAATGGCGAAAATACCAAGCTGATCGCCTTGGGTTTCGTCTAATTTCCATCCGGAGAATCGCTGATCGTTTTTAATTATTTCTTCTGCTAATGTAATTGCAGTACCGCTAGGTGCATCTTTCTTATGCGTATGATGAATTTCTTCTAACTGCACGGAATACTCGCTGAAATTTTTCATCAAATTCGACAGCTGTTCATTTAAAGCAAAAAAAAGATTAACACCCAAACTGAAGTTTGAGCCATATAAAAACGCTGTTTGATGAGTAATTGCAATCGCCTCGACAGCGGGCTTTTGCTGAAGCCAACCTGTTGTACCGCACACCACAGGAATCTGATTTTCCAAGCAGAACTTGATGTTGGTGAACGCCACTTCCGGATTTGAAAACTCAATCACCACATCAGGATGATTCAGGTTAGACAAAGTTGGGGTTTCATTGAGCTTGGCAACTATTTCATGACCTCTTTTCTCGGCAATTTCACCTATTATTTTGCCCATTTTTCCGTATCCCACTAAAGCAATTTTCATTCTTATCAAGGTTTTATTAGGGTGGTTACTTATTGCTCAGCGCAATATTCAAATATTAAAAATTATAATTAAAACTTAGCCCTGCTTTTGCATTTTGATTCGAAAACTCATCAAAAATAACGGCAGGTTTCAGGGCAAGATCAGGGTCTTTCCTTCCTTCATACAAATGCGCATCCACCACAGCATCCACAATATTGAGAATATAAATAAGCGAAGTGATCGCAATGGCGTAGTCGCGCTGCCTTTTGGATCTGTCCTGTGCTCTTCCCAACGCATCTGCTGTAATTCCGGGAATATTCGAAAATTCGTGCGTTTGCCCGTTCAGCTGGGCAACAAAAGCACTTCGGTATCGTGTGTACTGATTTTCGTTCCAAATGGTAATACCGATTCCTGTTCCTATGGCACCCCAAACAATTGGAATCTTCCAATACTTTTTGTTGTAGTACTGCCCAAGACCGGGAAGAACTGCAGAATACAGGCCGGCTTTGGTCGGGTTATAACGCACTGTTTTTTGAGGAGCATTGACCTTTTCAATATCCGCTATCACTTCCACTTCACCTTTTGGCTTAGTCGACACAATGGTATCCCTGGACTGTTTCTGAACACGCACCGAATCAACCGGACTCGCCTGTGCCAACAATTTTAGCGAAAAAATCAACAGAAAAAAAACAGTGAATCTCTTCATTTAATTGATATGTGAAAGAATTTTCTGCAATTCCTCTTCGTTTTTGAAATCGAGTACAATTTTTCCTTTTTTACCGTTAGCAGCTGTTTTAATCTCCACTTTAATCTCCAACAAATCAGCTAAATTTTTCTCGGCCTTTTTATATTGGTTGGGCAATACTGCTTTGCTTTTTACAATGGTCTTTTTGGGATCTTTCAATAATGCAGATTCTTGCTCGGCTTGCCTCACACTCAGGTTATTTTTAACGATTCTATCGAAGAGAATGCTTTGTTTTTCAGCATCATCTAAACTGATAATAGCTCTTCCGTGACCGGCAGAAATCTCTCCGCTGCGAATCGCATTTTGAACATCAGGATCGAGCCGCAACAAACGGATTGAGTTGGTAATGGTGCTTCTCTCTTTCCCCACGCGCTGGCTCAGGTTTTCCTGCGTTAATCCAATTTCCTCTAAAAGTCGCTGGTACGTCAAAGCAATCTCGATGGCATCCAAATCCTCCCGCTGAATATTTTCAACCAAGGCCATCTCCAAAAGTTCCTGATCATTTACCAATCGAATATAAGCAGGCACAGTTTCTAATCCCGCCAACTTGCTGGCTCTGAAACGTCTTTCTCCAGAAATAATCTCGAACTTATCACCATCTTTTCTTAGCGTGATCGGTTGAATAACACCCAAATTCTTAATGGATTGTGCTAAATCATTTAACGCTTTTTCGTCAAAATAAGTTCGCGGTTGAGTTGCATTCGGATAGATATCAACCAACGACACCTCAACGATATTTCCCACGAATTTATCTGCTCCTTCATCGGTTGCAGAATTAATGGCTGCTTTGGATTCAGCGCTTAGGATCGCGCCCAAACCTCGTCCCATTGCTCTCTTTTTATCTTTCATATCAAAATTAACAGTTGCACATGCTGATTTTATTTAACATCAAAGGCGTTGGTTATTATGACCTGATCGCCAACAATGATCAACATTTAGTTTTGCACTAATTTTTCGTTTTTCAATAATACTTCTTCTGCCAATTGAAGATACTGTACCGCTCCTTTACTTTCGGCATCGTAGTTCAGGATGCTTTCACCAAAACTTGGTGCTTCGCTTAAACGCACATTTCTGCTGATTACGGTTTCAAAAACCATTTCCGGAAAATGTGAGTTTACTTCTTCTACCACCTGATTAGACAATCGCAATCTGGAATCGTACATGGTGAGGAGCAAGCCCTCAATGTCAAGATCTTTATTATGAATCTTCTGAACATTTTTAATGGTGTTGAGCAATTTTCCCAAACCTTCCAACGCAAAGTATTCGCACTGAATGGGGATAATAACGGAGTCTGCCGCGGTAAGTGCGTTGATCGTGATAAGACCCAAACTTGGGGCGCAGTCGATGATGATATAATCATACTCTTCTCTTACCTTTTCTAAACATGCTTTCAGCATATACTCCCTGTTTTCACGGTCGACCAGTTCGATCTCTGCAGCTACTAAATCAATATGAGACGGAACAATGTCCAAATTGGGTGAAGCTGTTTTCTGGATGCACTCACTTACTTCGGCACTTTGCTCCAAAAGGTTGTAGGTGGAAAATTCGGACTGTTCAATGCCCAATCCGGAAGTGGCATTGGCCTGCGGATCCGCATCGATGATGAGCACCTTCTTTTCCAACACGCCCAATGCAGCCGCAAGATTTACAGCGGTAGTTGTTTTCCCTACTCCGCCTTTCTGATTGGCAATCCCTATGATTTTACCCATTCTTCAAATTTTAATCTTCAAAAATACACTTTTTTATTATTTTCCCATGATTGTTAATAACTGCCATTTGGTTAAAATATTGTTAATTAATGGTTTATACAAGAAAAAAATTATCCACAGACTTGAGGTTTCTGTGGATAAATAATTTTGGATAGACGCCAGAACACTTCTGATGCTAAAAGTAGGATTTCAGATGATTAAAACTTAACCGTGGTTACCTCAACCTTACACTTACTATTCAAACTGCATTGTGATTGGAAACTTGAAATAACTTCTCACATTTTCTCCATTGAGTTTTGCAGGCACCCATTTTCCGCGAACCGACTTAATGGTTTTTTCGGCTTCTTTATTGAAAGTTGCATTGGGACCACTGGCTTTTACATCAGAAATGGTTCCGTCTTTTTCAACAATAAAAACGACGGTTGTTTTTACCACTTCGCCACTTCCATCCATCACCGAAGTATCAAAACCATTCACCACTTTTGTTCTAAAAGCATTGATGCCACCCGCAAACTCTGCAGAAACATCAACAGTTGTTTTCGGGGCGTTATCCACTATTGAATGTGCTGGCTCGACGGGTGCCACAGGAGCCGTTGGAGTACTTTCCACCGGTGCCACATAAGAGGTTGTTGGCGGTGTTCCGATGATATTCTCATGACCAATTTTAGAATCAGAAATCACCGTTTGCGAGGGTGCTGGCGTTTCTTTTGCCGGATTCCTGGTAGGTTCTGGAATTTCGATTTTCACTGTGTTTTCAGTTTGCTTTTGGTGAACCACTGCAGCTGGAGGCACTGGAATTATCGGATCATCCGGCGTATCTACGGTCTTTAAAACATGCTCAGTTCCTACCACCGGCGGAGTTTCAACCGGAGTTCGAAATACATTGATTAAAAGCGGTGTAAGCGCAATCGCGGCAAATACGGCAATTCCACCGAACAATGCTTTTGTAGCAGTTCTCTCATATTCTGACCGTAATACATATGCACCATACTGCTTGTTTCGACCTTCAAAAAGTAATTCTTCAAAATGGTCTTTCTGTTGCTGAAGTAGATTTTTCATGACATCAAATTTGGGGTTGAGTTAAACATTTTCACCATATCAATTTAACATTACATCAAATATTCAATGATATAAATGAATTATTATCAAATAACAAACCAAATAATTGAGATAAATAAAATTATATTATTCAAACCATATCAAAATGAAAATTTTTAACTAAAATATGCTAGATGCCACCACTTTTCATCTCAT
Organism: Chryseobacterium sp. 39-10; assembly: GCA_001898255.1. GTDB lineage: Bacteria > Bacteroidota > Bacteroidia > Flavobacteriales > Weeksellaceae > Kaistella. Next base: position 37,059 of record MKTK01000031.1, read on the forward strand.
TAGATTAAATATTTCCTTTTAATTTGCCGTAATAAAGCATTTTTTTTATTCAAAAAAAATTGATGCTTTCCACCATTTTTTTGATCGTGTGACTTACCATCACATAAAAACAGTACCAAAATTCTCATTAAATTTTTTTTAGCCGAAGATCAATCATTAACACCAAAAACAGTTCTTTAGCATGCTCATCCGACAAAATAAACCGAAACTTGGGCTGCCGTTGTACCAAAATTTTCTTTACCTTTGCAGGAGCTGGTGTGCTTGAAAAAGCGCTTAAAAGGGAATCCGGTGAAAATCCGGAGCAGACCCGCTGCTGTAAGCTTCAAACCAAAATTTTTTGAAAATAACATCCACTGTTTTTTTTAACGGGAAGGATTTCAAAAATGAAGTAAGTCAGAAGACCTGCCAGAAATGTTGTGATGAAACTTCCGTGGAATGAAGTGTAATCGGTTCTCTGCTTTGCTCTCTTTTTTGTGGGCAGCTGTTTCCGTGTTATCAATTTTTCCGGAGATTTCAGTATTGAAATTTTATTATTTCGGAAAAAATGAACCATTTTTATTCTTTTGCCGCTGTTGTACTTTTTAGTGTTACGCCTTTACAATTGTCTTCTCAAAAGACCACTCAAGATACCTTGCGTACGAAAGACATTCAACAAATTATCCTTAATCGTAAGCTTCAAGAGCACGGCGTAATTCCTTCTCAGAAATTGCAAGGTGCAGAATTACAGCAGATCAATAGTGTTTCCGTTGCCGATGCCATTCGGTATTTTTCGGGAATTCAGTTGAAAGATTACGGTGGAATTGGCGGGATGAAAACCGTGAACATCCGCGGAATGGGAACGCAGCATGTAGGCGTTTTTTACGATGGAATACAAATTGGAAATGCACAAAACGGAACTGTTGATTTGGGACGTTTTTCACTGGAAAATTTAGAATCTATTTCATTGTATAACGGTCAGAAAAGTGAAATTTTTCAGTCGGCACGCGATTTTGGTTCTTCAGGAACAATTTATCTGCAAAGCAAAATTCCTGTTTTTAAAGGGGTGAAAAAGACCAATGCGAGCATCGGTTATCGCTCCGGATCTTTTGGTTTGGTGAATCCTTCCATCTTGTTGGAACAGAAAATCAACAACAATATCAGCGTATCTTTAAATACAGAATACGTCAATGCTGATGGAAAATATAAGTTTTATCAAAGAACAGCACTTCCGAATGGAGCTATGGCTTGGGAAAGAGAAGGAATCCGAACCAATGGCGATGTGGAATCTCTCCGTGCCGAAGCGGGCGTTTTCGGAAAAATGAATGGCGGAAAATGGAATCTTAAAGGGTATTATTACGATTCTGAACGCGGAATTCCAGGTGCTATCACCAAGAATACGGAAATTTTTTCGAGTCGGCAGTGGGATCGTAATTTCTTCGTCCAGGGAAGTTTAGAAAAGGAAATTTCACCGAATTACAAATTGCTCATCAATGCGAAATTTGCCGATGATTACATGCATTATTACAACGATAATCCTGGCGGAACTCCTATATTGATCGACAACACCTACAAGCAAAAGGAATTCTATTTCTCCACCGCCCATCAATATTCTATTTATGATTTTTGGAAGGTGAACCTTTCTGCCGATTATCAGTACAATACGCTGGACGCCAATCTAAGGGATTTCGCCTATCCGGAAAGAAATACCGAACTCGTGGCGCTGGCTTCGCAGTTGGATTTGAAGAAATTCAAGTTGCAGGCGAGCGTTTTGGGAACATTTGTTCAGGAAAGCATCGAAAATATTAAATATTCTGTTCCTCAAAATAAAAATGAATTTACGCCGGCGGTTTTTGCATCATATCAGCCGTTTAATTCAGACTTTAAAGTTCATGCTTTTTACAAAAGAATTTTCAGGATGCCGACTTTCAACGATTTGTATTACACCGAAATCGGAAGTTCGCAGCTGAAACCGGAATTTACCCATCAGTACGATGTTGGATTTTCGTATTCTAAAGATTTCGAAACTGGAGTTTTGAAAAACTTCAATATACTTACAGATGCCTATTACAACGAAGTAACCGACAAAATTATCGCTTATCCGAAAGGTCAGCAATTCCGTTGGACAATGGTGAATTTGGGCGAAGTGCAGATCAAAGGAATTGATGTTTCTACACAGGCCGTTTGGCTGATTGCGAAGGATCTGCTTTTCAGTACGAAATTTACCTACACCTTCGAAGAAGCGCTGAATGTAACCAAAAACGAAATCACAAGTTACTACCGAAACCAGATTCCGTATACACCGAGAAACAGCGGCACCGCGCTTTTGGGATTAACGTATAAAGATTGGCAATTGAACTACAGTTTTATGTACGTGGGCGAACGCTATAATATGAATATGAACATTCCGGAAAATTATGAACAACCGTGGTACACCAGTGATGTGTCGATGTCTAAAGATTTCCGCATGAAAACATGGTCTTTTAAACTCGCTTTAGAAGTGAATAATCTTTTGGATCAGAACTACAGTGTAATCCGAAATTATTCGATGCCGGGAAGAAATTATCGTATTGCATTGAAAATTAATTTATAATAGCGAACTATCATGATCAAAAAAATAATATATCTTCTTTTTTCCGTTTTTGTTCTTTTTTTGAATTCCTGCCGGGAAGATTACGATTATATAGAATATGGTCCACAAGCAAGTGGTGTTCAGGAGCCGGAAGATTTGTCGGTGAAGGGATTATACATTCTGAATGAAGGCAATATGGGCAGCAACAAGGCGTCTTTGGATTATTTCGATTACAGCACCGGAGTATTCACTAAAAATTATTATGCCGGACAAAATCCTACTGTGGTCAACAGCTTAGGCGATGTTGGAAATGATGTAAAAGTGTATCGGGACAAACTTTTTGCGGTGATTAATTTATCCAATTATGTGGAAGTGATGGATGCTAAAACCGCAAAACACATCGGTGAAATTCCGGTTACCAATTGCAGATACATCAACTTTCATGGGAATTATGCCTACATTACTTCGTATGGTGGAGCAGTTGGGCAATCCCAACCGGGATACGTGGTAAAAGTAGATGTGAATACCCTTAAAATCGTGGATAAAGTATTTGTCGGACTTCAGCCGGATGAATTGGAAGTGGTGGGCGATAAACTTTATGTCGCCAATTCTGGTGGTTACAGCTATCCCAATTACGATAATACCGTTTCCGTGGTGGATTTAAATACGTTTAAAGAAACTAAAAAAATCACCGTTGCCATCAACCTCAATAAAATTAGAAAAGACGACAACGGAAAACTATGGGTAACTTCCAGAGGAAATTATATGGATATTCCGCCAAAAGCGTACGTCCTCGATCCCAATACCGATACCGTGATTAAGGAAATCAACCAACCCATTAGCGACATGGGATTCGTAGAAAACAGAATGTACTATTACGGTTACCAATGGACTTCTTCCGGAACGGTAAGCAGCTACGGCATTATTGATACCGATACGTATCAAACCCTCAGCAATCAATTTATTCAAGATGGCAACGAAAAGAAAATCGTTATTCCGTACGGTATCGCTGTAAACCCTGATAACGGTGATATTTTTATCGCAGATGCGAAAGATTATATTTCGAATGGCGAAGTATTCTGCTTCACCAAATATGGAAAACTGAAATGGCGGGCGACCACGGGAGATATTCCCGGGCATTTTGCTTTTTTATTCAAATAATAAAATAATTTAAACTTCTATTTTTATGAAACATTTCTACACAAAAGTCATTGCTTTTACACTTTCTGTATTCGGATTGGTGTTGGGTTTTGCACAATATTCTAACGGATATATTGTGGCCAACGAAGGCAATTTTGGAACTCCAAATGCGGAGATTTCGTACATTGACGCAAACAATGTTGTTACCAATAATGTATATGCTACTGCCAACGGTGGCGCACAATTGGGCGATGTATTGCAGAACATTTACTTTCAGGACGAGAAAGCGTTTTTGGTGGTGAACAACTCCAACAAAATCACCGTAGTCGACCGTTCTTCTTTTGTAAAATCAGCCGAGATTACCAATCATATTTTTCAACCGAGATACACTACCATCGCGAACGGAAAAATTTATACCACCAATTCACCTTACGGAGGAAGCGGTTATGTTTCCGTACACGATGCCAGTACCTATGCTTTCATAAAGGAAATTCCTTTAAGTCAGTTGGGAGAAAAGGTGCTAACGGTTAATAATAAAGTGTATGTGATGAAATCGTATTTTGGAGCAGGAGACAGCATCGAAGTGATTGATCCTGCGACCGACAGCATTGTAAAAACCATCACCATAGGCGATACCTTGCAAGGCATGGTGACCAATGGAACTGATCTTTTCGCATTTTGCTCCTCAGGCGTGAGTTCTGTGCATAAAATAGATACTACAACCGATACAGTAGTGAAATCTTTGGTCGGAACCAATTCTACTGCTTCTTACGGATACAAATTCGTATTGGATGGCAATCAGTTATATATCGGTGCGGGAACAGGTGTTTACGCTTTAAATACCGATCTGAACTCATTTCCAAATAGCCCTACATTTTCAGTAACAGCAAGTCAGGGTTGGGATGAATTGTATGCTCTTTCTGCGATTGACGGAAAAGTGTTTCAGGGAAATGCCAACGGTTTTATATCAAATTCAACATTGAATGTGTATACACCAACAGGAACTTTGCTAAATACCTTTACCACAACCATTGGTGCAAATGCAGTGTACAAAAATGTGTACACTACGATGGCAACTGCTCAAAACAACTTCGTAAAAGTTACAGTGTATCCAAATCCGGTGAGTGAAACCCTTTACATAAAAGGTGCGAAAAATGCACATTATACACTATTTGATTTGAGTGGTAGAAGCTTAAAATCTGGAGTTTACAGTAACGGAATTACTGTTTCCGGCATGGCAAAAGGAATGTACATCATTCGAATTACGGAAAATGGAAAAAACACCACCGAGAAGTTCATCATCAAATAAATCTGTAAATCAATAAAAATTTCATGAAAAATTTCGTCATATCAGCAGGAGTTCTTTTATCCGCTTTTTATGCTGCTCAAACCTATCCTCCACAGGCAGGAGTTGCAGGATCTACAGCCATTCATAAAGACAGCCCCCTTTTTAAGTCATGGGCAAATGCGTGCACAGTGGTTCGCGGTCCACAACAGATCAACGGAACTTCCGGCTTGTATGCTACGGTGGGAATCCCATCTAACGCAACTGGAGCACCGGATGCGACAGGCGTAGTAAGTTTGGGCGACGGCGGAACAGCCACCGTCACTTTTGCAAAGTACATCACCAATGGAGACGGACCGGATTTTGCCATTTTCGAAAACGGATTCATCTCCAATTTTACCGGGAGAGCATTTCTGGAGCTGGCTTTTGTAGAGGTAAGTTCGGATGGTGTGAATTTCTTTCGCTTCCCAAGCCATAACGAATATCCTTCGGATTTTGTCGCAACCACTACAGATGATCCGGGAGGTTCGGGTTTTGCCACCATGGATGCGCGATATCTTCATAATTTTGCCGGAAAATACATCGCCAATTACGGTACACCTTTCGACCTAAGCGATTTACCTGATAATCCGCTATTAGACAAACAACACATTACCCATGTAAAAATTATTGATGTGGTGGGAACTAATATTGAAGGATACAGAACATACGACAGCCATGGCAATGTGGCCATCGATCCCTTCCCAACGCCGTTTGCCTCTTCCGGATTTGATTTGGATGCGGTAGGAATCATCAATGAAGGAGCTGTTTTGGCGACCTCTTCTGTATTTACAAATGCCGGCATTTCTTTATATCCAAATCCGGCCACTGATTTTATCAAGTTTGTAACAGATCAGGAAGTTTCGGTGAAAGTATATGACATGACCGGCAAGCTGATTAAACAGTCAAAATCAAACAACAAGATGATGTCTATTGCCGATATTCCTGCAGGAAACTACATCCTTCATACGGATAATGGAACCGAAAAGAAAACCTTAAAACTTTTGATTGCTAAATAGTAAAACATAAAGTTCAAACAATAAGCGGATTGATCAAGATCCGCTTTTTTTATGGGGTCACCTTTTTTATTGTTGCATATTAAGGGATAAACTTCGTCATTCCGATTACAACGCTTGAGTTGATCCGGTGACTATCAACTTTGAGTACATTATTACCATTCATCAAAAATCATTCAAATTTAAAAAGGAAGAAACCAAAGATTACGGGCATTCACTTTCAAACGACGAAAATGAAAAATCATCAAACTATTCAGAAGCACAAAAAGGGATGATAGAATACTTGTGCATCAAATGCTAGAACTGACAATATAGAAATTTTACCTTGCTTTCAAACACACAGTAAACAATGGCTAAAGCACTGATAAGATTATTTTACATCAGCCAAAACCAAAATAAAAAAAAGCGGAATGCTATTCGCACACCGCTCTAAGTTTTCAATAAGCATTGATGCATAAAGAAACTTCTGCACCAATAACTCTCGTTAAAACAATTCTTTACGAATAATATTCTGACTTCTTTCAGGACCCACAGATACCAGATAAACATTAATACCTAAGTAATTTTCTATAAACTCGATATACTTCTTGGCATTCTCGGGTAAATCGTCGTACGAACGCGCATCCGAAATATCCTCATCCCAACCTGGCAATTCGTGATAAATAGGTTTGTAATCGTATAATTTTGTAGTGGAGGAAGTGAAGTAATCAATCTGTTTGCCGTCTTCAGTTTCGTAAGCCACTGCAATCTTCAGCGGAGAAATGCCAGATAGCACATCCAGCTTGGTAATAACCAAATTATTAATCCCATTAATCATTGTGGCATGTTTCAGCGAAACCAAATCCAGCCAACCGGTTCTGCGCGGCCTTCCGGTTGTTGCTCCATATTCGCCACCAATTTTCCTGATGTTTTCGCCCAGTTCATTATCCAGTTCGGTGGGGAAAGGTCCGTTCCCAACTCTGGTTGTGTATGCTTTGGCAACACCAATCAGGTTTTCCAAACTGGTAGG
>MKTK01000031.1:44123-44861 GCA_001898255.1 Chryseobacterium sp. 39-10
CCTGTGGAAGGCGAAGAGGAAGTAACGAAAGGATAAGTCCCAAAATCAATATCCAGCATCAGTGCCTGCGCTCCCTCAAAAAGAATATTTTTCCCCAGATGAATGGCGTGGTTCAGCTCCATTTCAGTATCCACAATACGATGCTGCAATTTCTTGCCCAGCTCCACGAATTCGTTATAAATTTCGTCAAACTCTAATCCTGGTCTTTCAAAATACTTTTCGAAAAGTGCATTTTTAATTTTCAGGTTTTTTCGGATCTTATCTGCCAGAATATCGGGATTCAGCAAATCCACCATACGAATGCCGACCCTCGAAATCTTATCTTCATAGCAAGGACCTATTCCCTTTTTGGTTGTGCCAATCTGTGTACCGCCGGCTTCTTCTTCGCGGTAGGTATCAAGCAAAATATGGTAAGGCATAATCACATGGGCTCTGCGTGAGATAAACACATGATCTGTTTTCAGCCCTTTACTTTCGATTTGCTCAATTTCACGAACAAAAGACTTAGGATTTACCACTACTCCATTGGCAATAATACACTTTCCTTTGCATTGCAAAACGCCCGAAGGAAGCAAGTGAAGCACAAACTTCTCATCACCCACATAAACGGTGTGACCCGCATTGTCGCCTCCTTGGAAACGCACCACATAATCCGACTTTGCCGAAAGTACGTCCGTAATTTTTCCCTTGCCTTCATCACCGTACTGAAGACCAACGACCACATAAGTTGACATAAAT
>MKTK01000031.1:44912-77072 GCA_001898255.1 Chryseobacterium sp. 39-10
GCGTGCCCCTTGCCAAAGCTTACAAAACTGCCGTGTCAATTTTTCCCTCTACAAGGGTCGGGCTTTCCGCTGCAACTCCTCGTGCCATCCTTTAGGCCAAGCTACTGCGGGGTTTCCGCTGCAATCCCTCACGCGGGGAGGAGTTGGCTAAGGAAATTCTAGCCCGAAAATACAATAAACGAGCACCAATAATTCAAAGCAAAACAACATTAACCTTTAAGTAATATCCGGCAAAAAGCTAATGAAAACCTCGCTCGCCACAACATGGTAAAAAACTTTATCGAACTAAGCGGGAGCTGCACTCAAGAACTTGTATTATAAATAGTTACAAAAAATAAAACATAAATTTTCTTTGCAATCCATTTAAAAAAAACAAGAACAAATCCGTCTTTTATGAGTAAAACAATGCTGTTTTCGTGGCAAAAAAATGTAAATTTGCTTTTTAGAACAACTATGGAGACAGTTAAAATTCACGACAAAGAATTCGTGCCCTACCTGAAAAACGAAGAAATTCAGGTACTCATTAAAAACCTTGCAGAAAAAGTTTACGAAGATTACAAAGACGAAACCCCTGTATTCATAGGTGTTTTGAACGGTGTTATCATGTTTTTTGCCGATTTTCTGAAACATTATCCTGGCCAATGTGAAATCGCCTTCATCCAGATGAGTTCTTACCTGGGCGGTCTTCAAAGCACCGGAATCGTTTATAAAAAAATGGAACTCACCAAAGATGTAGAAGGACGACATATTGTGCTGATGGAAGATATTGTGGACACCGGAAATACCATCGAAAGCTTATTCGAATATTTCAAAAACACCCAACGCCCTAAATCTCTCAAAGTAGCTTCACTCCTGTTGAAACCCGATGTTTTCAAAAAAGATTTCCCCATCGATTACGTGGCCAAAGAAATCCCCAACAAATTTGTATTGGGCTACGGGCTCGACTACGACGAACTGGGCAGAAACTTACCCGATTTGTACCAACTTTCGGAAGGCAGAATCAATCATTAACCGAATTCATCCTGAAAAATCGAAGAAAAAATATCATTACCCTCTAATACAACTGGCAACAGATTAATACCTTTTGCTGATAAAAAAAACGCTATGATCAACATTGTTCTATTTGGTCCTCCCGGAAGTGGAAAAGGGACACAGGCACAGAATTTAATCGAAAAATTCAATCTTAAACAGATTTCAACAGGCGACTTGTTCCGCTACAATATGAAAAACAATACGGAACTGGGAAAACTGGCCAAATCTTACATCGACCGAGGCGAGCTGGTTCCTGATCAGGTGACCACCGATATGCTGATTGATGAAGTGAAAAAACCAACCGATGCAGCCGGCTTTATTTTTGACGGATATCCGCGTACTGCCAATCAGACAGAAGCGTTGGAAAAAATCGTGAAAGATGTGCTAAAAGCCGATATTTCTGTATGCCTTTCTTTAATTGTGGAAGACGAAATACTGGTCAACCGACTCTTAAAAAGAGGTGAAACCTCTGGAAGAACCGACGATTCGAATGAAGAAATCATCAGAAACCGAATAAAAGAATACTACGCAAAAACCGCAGAAGTGGCAGAACTATACAAAAAAAACGGTAAATACGTGGAAGTGAACGGCGTTGGCGAAATAGAAGATATTGCCGGAAAACTGTATGCAGAGGTAGAAAAGATTAAGTAATTAGGCAACCAATAAGGCAATGGGTACGCCTACTGAAAAGTAAATCGAGCGATTAATCAATCAAAAAATTAGCGCGCAAAAGACTGAATTCCAAAAGAAGGTTTCAAAACTGATAAACAGCATATTATGTCAAATTTCGTAGATTACGTAAAAATTCATTGTAAAAGTGGGCACGGTGGTGCCGGTTCTGCGCATTTGCGACGTGAAAAATATATTCCAAAAGGTGGACCAGACGGTGGCGATGGCGGCAGAGGCGGCCATGTGATTATGCGCGGCAACGCCAACGAATGGACCCTTCTTCCTTTGCGATATACGCGCCACATCAAAGCCGACCGTGGCGAAAATGGTGGGAAAAACCAACTCACCGGTGCGTATGGTGCAGATGTTTACATTGACGTTCCGCTGGGTACCATTGCCAAAAACGAAGACGGTGAAATATTAGGCGAGATTATGCACGATCGGCAGGAAATCATCCTGATGCAAGGCGGAAAAGGAGGTTTGGGAAATGAGCACTTTAAATCGTCCACCAACCAAACACCAAGATATGCACAACCCGGAATGCCCGGAGAAGAAGGTTTTATCACCTTTGAGCTGAAAATTCTGGCCGATGTTGGTTTGGTCGGTTTTCCCAACGCAGGAAAATCAACCCTTTTGGCCGCAGTGTCGGCTGCAAAACCAAAAATTGCCGACTATGCTTTCACTACTTTAACGCCTAATCTAGGAATTGTGGAGTGGCGAAATCATCAGTCTTTCGTGATGGCCGACATACCGGGAATCATCGAAGGAGCAGCAGAAGGAAAAGGTTTGGGACACCGTTTCCTGCGTCATATTGAGCGAAATTCAATTCTATTGTTTTTAATTCCTTCCGATTCCGAAAATCATTACAAAGAGTTTGAAATTCTGGAAAATGAATTGAGGAAATATAACCCTGAATTGTTGCACAAAGATTTCATCGTATCGGTATCCAAATCAGATTTGCTGGATGATGAACTGAAAAAAGAAATTGCAGCAGAGTTTCCCGATAAATTTAAACCATTATTTTTTTCCAGCGTAACTGGTGAGGGCTTAACAGAACTTAAAGACGTGATCTGGAAAAAACTGCACCGGTAAGGAGTCCTGCATATTGATCCTTGTTGGCCAACCTGTACGTTACGGTTTTAAATATTGTTCATATCACCAATTTTTTTGTGTGCTCAAGGTTTTTGATCGAGATTTGCGAAAACATACTAAAACCAAATCGGCACCCCTATGAAAAAACTTGTTCTTCTTTTTGGTTTAACGATGGGTGTCTTTGGCATAAATGCGCAGATTGTTAACATTCCGGATGCCCAGTTCAAAAGCGCACTTCTTAACCACTATCCTGTTATTGACACCAATAGTGATGGTGAAATACAGACTTCCGAAGCTACCGCTTACACCTTCACCATCCTTGCATCTGATCAGAATATTACAGACCTTACCGGCATCGAGGCGTTCACAAACCTCACCGGATTAATGTGTGCTGCAAATCAGCTCACCAATATAGATATAAGCAAAAACACGGCATTGCTTTACTTATATTGCTTTCAAAACCAGCTGACAAACCTGGACCTGACTAAAAATACGGCTTTGATCCGTTTGGAATGTCATCAAAATCTACTGACCGATTTGAACCTAACTAAAAATACGGCATTACAATTTTTGCAATGCAAGAACAACGTGCTCACCCAACTGAACATTAGTCAAAATACCGCATTAGTGAGTTTGTACTGTTCTGCCAATCAGTTAACAAGTTTAGATTTAACCCACAATACAGCAATTAAATTTGTGGAGTGTGGCGCAAATCCGATTTCTGATCTGGATGTCACCAAGAGCATTGCATTGACTCATTTATATGCCGGAAATCATCCATTGACAAGTTTGGATGTAACTAAAAACACAAATTTAAAAGTACTTTCTATTGCCAATTGCCAATTGCAAGATTTGGATGTGAGCCAAAATACGGCTTTAAATTATCTGAATTGTTCGCAAAACCAATTGACCCACTTGGATTTGAGCAAAAATATCATGTTAGAGGAATTATTTTGTTCTTTTAACCAACTTTCAAATATAGATACCAGTAAAAATCCGGCACTGAAATACCTGCACTGTTACAATAATCAGCTCAGCAATCTGGATATTAGCAAAAATCCAGTACTGGAGAACTTGTGGTGTTTTGAAAATCAGCTGACAAACCTGGATGCCAGCAAAAATCCGGCGCTGCTTTATGTATATTGTTACGATAATCAGTTGACCCGTCTGGATGTGAGTAAAAACCCACTTCTGAAACATCTCTATTCGTTCAACAATTCTTTAACCACCATAGATACTAGCCAAAATACATATCTGGAATATTTACTTTGTCATAAGAATCAACTGACCCATTTTGACCTCACCAAAAACACCATAGTGAAACAGTTCATTGCTTTTCAAAACCAACTCGCTATGCTTGACCTGCGCAACGGAAATAATGAAATACTAACAGATATGCAGGTTTACGACAACCCCAATCTTACTTGCATACAAGTGGATAATGTGGACAATGCAAACACCTATGGATGGATAAAAGACCAGATCGCAAATTATAGCACCGATTGCACATTAGCCGTGCGAGCCAGCGATAAAAAAGAAATGATAATTTATCCCAATCCTGCCAAAGATATGCTGCATTTCTCGGAGGAGGTTTCGAATGTACGCATTACAGATCTGTCGGGAGAATGGTAAAAGAAATTTCTGTTCATGGCAAATCTGTAAATGTTTCCATGCTTACAAAAGGAATTTATACCATAACAGCCGTTACAAAATGGGGCAAGACCATCATAAAGAAAATCATAAAAGAATAATGCGGGGAGCGTTTGCTACAATGCAAATGCCGTGCATCCATCGTTTTCCCAGAAACTTTCCCTTGGGTTGCCAATCCGAAAATCACCGGTCCTATTAAATTAAAAGACCTCCCGATTCTTAATGAAGAGCAGCTGCCAATTTCCGGGCGCATTTGCATGGTTTGATATCGCAATCATAACGGAATAATTATTGATGCATAAGAACCAGGCATTCGTTAACCTCCTTCAAATCTTTTTGTTATGAAAGCAATATGGAATGGTGCAGTGGGCTTTGGTTTGGTCAATATTCCCATTAAACTATATTCGGCCACCGAATCCGATACGCTTAATCTCGATATGCTGGATCGCAACGACCTCAGCAACATCCGCTACAAAAGAGTAAACGAGAATACCGGGAAAGAAGTGGCATGGGACAATATCGTGAAAGGATACAAAATTGATGAACATTATGTGGTACTTACCGACAAAGATTTTCAGGCGGCAAGCCCCGAAAAAACCAAGATTCTCAGGATTTTCCAGTTTGTGAAAGAGGGCGAAATAGATCCTGCTTTTTTTGACACACCCTATTATCTGGAACCCCAAAAGAATGGCGAAAGCGCCTACCAACTTTTGCTGGAAGCACTGATCAAAACAAAGCTAACAGGAATTGGTTCCGTTATTCTGCGCGAACGAGAAATTTTATGCCTCATTCGTCCATTTCAAGGTAAAGTTCTGATGCTGAACAGCATGCGGTATCCCGAAGAAATTAAAACATATCATGATTTGAAAATCCCTGCCGCAAAATCTGCCCCACCAGAGGAGCTCAAAATGGCAGAAGCACTGATAAAATCTTTGGCAAGCAGTTTTGAACCTTCCGCATACAAAGACACCTACCATTCGGATCTGCTGAAAATCATCCGGCAGAAAGCAAAAGGTAAAAAAATTCCAACATATACTTCCACAGAACAGCAAGCAAAAACTACTGATTTAATGGCTTTACTGAAGGCAAGTTTAGAAAAAGAAAAAAAAATCACCGGATAAAACTTTTGCAAAAATACGTCTGCCCAAAAATATAACCCTCCTCCAAAACTTCCAGAAAAGATGCCACTAAACGAATACCAAGAAAAAAGAAAATTCGCCGAAACCAACGAACCAAAGGGTCACGAAGCCCCTGTCGGAAAAGCACTTCGCTTTGTTGTGCAGCGCCATGCAGCCACCCGATTGCATTATGATTTTCGGCTCGAAATGGATGGCGTCCTAAAAAGCTGGGCGGTTCCCAAAGGTCCCTCGCTGAATCCCACCGATAAACGGCTTGCCGTAATGGTGGAAGATCACCCCTACCAGTACCGCACCTTTGAAGGCAACATTCCGCCCGGAAATTATGGTGCCGGACAAGTCGAAATCTGGGACGAAGGCACATACGAACCGGTGGAACACGTAAACGGAAAAACCGATGATCTGGTGATGCGCGCCGAATTGCATCAGGAATCACTCAAATTTATTTTGCACGGCAAAAAACTAAAAGGTGAATTTGCCTTGGTTAAAATTAAAAATGATTACGGAAAAAACGATTGGCTCCTCATTAAACATAAAGACCAATACGCCGTTGCAGACCACTATGATGCCGAAGAACACACTGCCCAAAACTCTAAAGTAACCGCATTTCTGGAAGAAAAAAGCAGTAAAAAAAAAAAGACAATAAACGTCCGCCACTTTTCTGATTCCAACATTTCCGGAGAAAAGAAAATCGGCGGTTTCATAAAACCCATGCTATGCAAGACTGCAGAAAACCCATTTGACAACAAAGATTGGGCATTTGAAATAAAATGGGATGGTTACCGCGCAATTGCAGATTTAAGCAAAAAGATACCTCAACTCTACTCCCGAAATGGTCTGGATTTTTCCCAAAAATTTCGTCAACTCACCCATGCACTGCAGATGCAACCTTATGAAATGATTCTGGATGGCGAAATTGTGGCATTGGACGCCACCGGGAAACCGAATTTTCAGCGGCTTCAAAATACAGAAAACCAGTCGGACAGCACTATTGTTTATCAGGTTTTTGATTTGCTTTATTTAAACGGGCATTCTACCGAAAAACTTCCTTATCTGGAACGCAAAGAACTCCTGAAAGAAGCATTGCAGGGTCACGAATATGTGCGCTATCATGATCATGTGGTGGGTACGGGAATTCGCTTTTTTAATCAAATTACAGCACTGGGTTTGGAAGGAATGGTGGCAAAGAAAACCGATAGCACTTACCAGGAAAACTTCCGCAGCCCCGACTGGCTGAAGATAAAAGCAGTGAAAAGTGAAGAAGCGCTGATCTGCGGTTTTACCGAACCCAGAGGATCACGAAAGCACTTTGGTTCCTTGATTCTTGGGAAATATCTGAATGGCGAGCTTGTTTTTTGCGGGCACATCGGAACGGGCTTTAGCGACAACGTCTTGGAGCAAATCGCTCAACAAATGAAACCATTGATCAGCCCAAAGTCTCCCTTCACGACTAATCCAAAAACCAATACCGCAGCCACGTGGCTCATTCCGAAACTTGTGGCTGAAATAAAATTCGCGGAGTTCACCTCGGATCATGTGTACCGGCAGCCGGTTTTTCTGAGGTTGCGGAATGACATTGATCCCGAAGAAATTAAGTTTGAAACGCCACCAACTCCCTCCGTTGTTATGAAAAAAAAGACACCAGAAACCCCATCAGATCAGGACGTTATTCTGATTAAAACGGGAAAACACGAACTAAAACTCAGCCATCAGAATAAAATATACTTCCCCGAAGACCATGTCACCAAAGGGGATGTTATTTCGTTCTATCAAAGCATTTCCCAATACTTACTGCCCCATTTAAAAAATCGTCCCGAATCGCTGAATCGTTTCCCCAACGGCATTCATGGCATGAGTTTTTTCCAGAAAGATGCGCCCACAGATATACCGGACTGGATTGCGACCGAGAAGGTTTTTTCCGAAAGCACCGGCAAAAACATCGACTATATCCTTTGCAATGACCCGGAAACTTTGGCTTTTCTTAATAATTTAGGATGCATTGAACTGAATGTTTGGACGAGCAGAACAGGTCACGAAGAACAACCCGACTATCTGGTACTGGATTTGGATCCGTCCCCAAAAAACAACTTTGATGACGTGGTGGAAACGGCACTTGCTGCAAAAGAGATTTTGGACCGTGCAGGAATTCCCGGTTTCCCAAAAACATCGGGGAGTACAGGAATCCACATCTACGTTCCTATGGGTTGCCAATACCGGTATGAGCAGGTAAAGGACTTCGGGCAACTGCTGATGCGGCTCATACAGGAGCAACTCCCCGATCTTACCACACTGGAACGAAATTTACAGAAAAGGGAGCCCCAAAAAATTTACCTCGACTACCTGCAAAACCGCCGCGGGCAAACATTGGCAAGCGTGTACAGCTTGCGACCCCGAACAGGCGCACCAGTGTCCATGGCATTGGCGTGGCAGGAAGTAAAAAAAGGACTAAAACCCACCGATTTTAATATCCATAATACGCTGGCTCGGCTGCAGGAAAAAGGTGACATTTTCGAACCGGTGCTGGGAAAAGGAATTGACATGCTACAAGCCATCGAAAAACTTCAGGAAAAATGAAGTGACTTTCATGCTTTTTTTATCAGTTCACTGCACAGCGCAAAGGCACTAAACCCTTAAAAATAGCGATAAAATCCTTAGCAATACCATTTAAACAGTTCCTCAATTCCTGTTAAAACGAATAAAACAAATCTGTTTCGTAATCCTGATGTTTATTTTGCGATGTTACCATTTTGATAAACAACCAATTGTGAACGGGCAAACTCCACCATTTTCTGGGCAAGGAGGTGCTGCTCCTCTTCGCTGATGTTGTTGAATCCATGGTTGCCTTTCTTCACAATTTCCAGTGTGCTCATCACATGGCGCTTTTGGAGTTCGGCCAACAGGTTTTTAGACTCCGAAATTGGCACCACATTGTCTTTTGTACCATGCATAATTTGGGTCGGAACGGCGTGATCGACAAATTTCAATGGCGAAATAGCGTCCATTAACGCATTGATTTCGGGTTTGGTTTCATCAGAAATTGTTTTGCCGGTCACCGCAAAAATCAGTTTGCTGCGAATATCGACTAATTTCGGTGCAAAAATCTTCATGATCCATAGTTTGAATTTACCCGCGTTTACCTGAAAAACCTCGTTCATTTCTGTAGGTCCAAAATTATCCAGCACATAGTTGGATTTGGCAGAATATTTCGAAAGACCGGCATCACCCACAAAATCATGATCCCCGGAATAAGCTGCCAGCAAAGCAAGATGACCCCCTGCAGAACCGCCCCACAAACCGATATTTTCGGGGTCAAAATGATACACGGCGGTGTTTTTACGAACCCATCGAATGGCATCTTTGGTATCCTGGATAAGTGCCGGAAAATGAACCTCCTTGCTCGCCAGGCGATAATCGATGCTCACCACGGCAAATCCGTTGTCGAGGAGTTTAAGCACTGTTTTTTCGGTATAGCTGCCGGCGGGAATATCCTTATTCCCTTCAACCCAACCGCCACCATGAATCTGTACCACGACCGGATAAGGCGTTTGGGACAAGTTTTTGGGCAAAAAGACGTCGAGCAGAATTTCTTTTCCATCGACCGTTTTATAGGCCACATCGGTAAAATGACTGGAATGGTCTGGAACTTTGGTACTAACGACGTAGTTTTGCTGCGCCCCAAGAAATGATGCACAAAAAAACAAAACAGCAAAAAGAATTTTGGCAAAAAGGAGGTTGAATTTTTTCATATTTTTTTTAGGATATTTAATGCCAGTTCCCGCTAAGACCATCACATAAAAAATCAGTTTTTAAACAGGAGAAATCAATGATTACCCCACATTTGCATTCACATTAATCTCATCAATAAGCATAATGATTTTCCCAGATTTATCGGCATCGTCGAAAACCCCAAATAAGCCAGAATCATCCACATCGGTAAAAGGTGGCTGGGTGAGCATTGATTTTTCGAGCACACCGTTTATGGTTAAATAATCGATCACTTTCTGAACAAACACCATTTGGTTGGCGGTCAGGTTTTCGTTTTGAATAAATGTGGCAAAATGCCTGTTGGCAGCTTCGGTATCCAGTCCTAAAATCTTTCGGATAAAGATGCCGAGGGACTTGGTTTCATATTCATTTTCAATGTCACTCAGGTTGAATTTTTCGTGGGTCAGGAATTGCTCCAACGCTTGTAGTTCGGTTGGGGTAATGGGAATATTGCGGTACAATTTATCAATAACCAAGTGGTTTTTGTTCTTTTTGATGAAATATTCCACGCGGTCTTTATAGCTTTGCAGGTGTTTGTATTTTTCCAGCAAATCCACTTCTTTGACGCCGGAAAAATCCAGCTCATCTTCGAAATGGGAATAGACCGGTTTTTCCGGATTTTCATCTTTCAGCAACTGCATCAGATCGCGCAGTTCTGTACGGATTTTTTCTAAACGATTCAAGGTTACCGATGACCAAAACGCTTCCGATTTAACAGCTTCAATTGTTTTCTCCTGTTGTTTTACGGATGGTATATTTCTTTTTTTCCAGAGTAAATTTCCAATATTTACCAGATTAGCAATGTAGGTTTTTTGCTTTTTATCGGTTTTCAGAATGGCGATTTCTAACTGATAAATCAGCAGATCAAAACGTTTTGCCATTTCATCTTTGTCATCTGTATAAGCCGCAAGGTTGGAGATGCTGTTGTGAATTTCCAGCATCGAAGAATGGTTCAGGTGCTCCCAGTTTTCGCGGTTTTTGTATTTCTTCACCATTTCCCAGTTGCGGCGCACTTCAAAACGGCTTTCATTTAGATTAGTGATTTTGGAATGCAACTCATCGGTGTACGATTTCGCAAAATCCAGCTCTTCCTGCGAAGCATTTTCTAAATTCTGGATCGCAAAAACAACTTCCAACTGCGCTTCAAATAATTGTTGTTGCAGTGGTTTCTGCTGTTTGGACTGGTAACCATCCGGAAAATCATCAAAGAACTCAAAATTGGCACAAATATCAAAAATCAGAAAACAATCCTTGTCTTTGCCGGGACCAAAGATATTGGGACACAAACGCGTTCCCCGCCCAATCATTTGCCAGTATTTGGAATAAGATTTTACTTCTTTAAAAAAGACCAGGTTCAACACTCTTGGCGCATCCACTCCGGTATCCATCATATCCACAGAAACGGCAATCTGCGGGTCTTTTTCTTCGCCTTTGTCAAAGCAAAAGCGTTCTAACAAATCCTGCGCTTTGTCGGTATAATTGTCGATCACCTGAAGGAAAGTTCCGCCATATTCAGGATAATTTTTATTAAATCTTTCCTCAATAAACAGGGCGTGCTGATGGTTTTTAGCAAAAATAATGGTCTTTCCCAGCTTATCGCCGGATTCTATATGCAACCCATTTTTCATCAGGTATTCCAGCACCAGATCAACCGTATTGGCATTGAAAAGGAAGGAGTTGATTTTGGATTTCGAGATGGTGGTGATATCTTCCTGATCTTCTTCTATCTGTATCCCGAACAATTCTTCGAAATGGGTTTTGTCTTTTTCCGAAAGTTCTTTGTATTTTACGCCTTCGCGGGGAAATTTCACGGGAACGGTAAAGGATTTTGGCGGAATTAGATAACCGGAATCTACTGCTTCATTCAGTTCATAAGCAAAAGTGGGGTTATCGTCTTCAATCTCGAAAAGGCGGTAGGTGTTGATGTCAATATCTTTTTTGGGAGTTGCCGTTAAACCAATCAAAAGTGCGTCAAAATAGTCGAAAATCGCCTGGTATTTTTGGTACACCGAGCGGTGCGCTTCATCAATAATGATGACATCAAAATGCCCGATTCCGAACAACTTCTCATCATTATTCCTCATATTGTCGATGCGGTTAAGAATTGTGGGATAAGTGGAGAACACAATTCTGGCTTCGGGATTGTCTTTTTCCTTGGTTAAATCGATTGCGGAAAGTTGAGGCAGGTACTCTTTAAACGCATTTTTTGCCTGTGTTACCAATGCGTTTCGATCTGCAAGAAACAAAATTCTCTTTGCCCAGTTGCTTTTGGTTAGCATATCGACAATGGCGGCAGAGGTTCTGGTTTTGCCACTTCCGGTTGCCATTACCAAGAGTGCTTTGCGGTGTTTCCCGGTTAATGTACCGTTTTTTGTGGCGGCAAAGTTTTCGGCAACACGCTGAATGGCCTGCAACTGATAAGGTCTTCCTGCAATGGCCGTATTGATCGGAAACTGGCGTATGTCCTGCCGGTTGGTTCTTCTTCTGATGAGCGTCTGCAACTCTTCTTTGGTATAGATGCCATAGACTTTTCTTGCCGGATAAAACTGATCGTCCCACAGATAGGTATCGAATCCGTTGGAATAGAAAATGACGGGGCGTTGCCCGAACTGTTTTTCCAGGCAATCGGCATAGAGAAATGCCTGATGTTTTCCTTTGGCGGCATCAAAAAGTGTTTTTTTGGCTTCAATCACGGCTAAGGGTTTACCATTATCGTCCCACAAAACATAATCCACGAAACCTTTTCCGGATGGATTGGTGGAGTGCGGCATTCCTGAAACTTCAAATTCCACGGTTACGGACGGCAACACCCCGTCCTC
Organism: Chryseobacterium sp. 39-10; assembly: GCA_001898255.1. Lineage (GTDB taxonomy): Bacteria > Bacteroidota > Bacteroidia > Flavobacteriales > Weeksellaceae > Kaistella. The sequence goes on from MKTK01000031.1 coordinate 57,076, forward strand.
CTTCGTCGGACACCCCTCTTGAAAAGAGGGGAATTTCCAGCCGGCTTCTTTCAGCAGCAGATCAATGAGCTGTTTTCTGGTTTGTGCTTCCGAGGTAAGTTCGGGAACGGGTTCGGTATGTTGGTATATTGCTGTTCTTTCCGTTTTTCTTTCCGCAATGATTTGAAGTTGTTCTTTGAGCCGGGCTTTTAATTGTGCATTTTCTTCGGCTAAAATTTGTTGTTGCTTAAGGGCTTTCTCAGTCGATTTGCGTTCTTTCTCAAAATCTTCGGCCAATTGCTGGAGTTGTTTTACGGTCTTGTCTTTTTGATCGCCGTAAGGAATGTAGCGTTCTTCGAACGCAGGAACATCGGGATCTTCTTTGCTGTAATATTTGCTGATCCAGGACAAAAACCGGAAGATGTTTTTCAGCGATTGAAGCGCGTCCAGCGCACGAATCTTTTCTCCGTGTGCGGCTTTGTTGCCAAATCGGCGCACAATATCCAGCTCCATAATCATACTTGGCTTAATGATTTCTTTGAAGGAATCGCTTTGCAACAGTACTGCAAGTGTTGCCTGATAAGGCATTACCAGGTCTTCATCGTTTTCGTAGAGCCAGAACATTGCTTTTTCTAAGGTGCTTCGGCAAAGCAAAGCCGCATAACGGGGTGCGGTAAACGTATGCTTTTCAGCTTCTGCAGCTTCGCTGTACAGGTTCTTAAATTCGGTGATGAGAAAAGTAAAGTTGCTGTTCATTGATGAGTAATCTGAAAAGCTAAAATTAGGAATAATAGTTTAAGTTCACAAGATATTAAATGTCGTTTCGGCTGGCTTCGGCTTCGGTGGCTTCTGGCTTCGGCTACGCTGGCTTCGACTTCGCTGGCTTCGACTACGCTCAGCCACCGTAGTGCGGTCACTGAGCGGAGTGCGGTCACTGAGCGGAGCCGAAGTGACCGGTGGCTGCGTAGAACTTTTACCGCTGGCTTCGACTTCGCTGGCTTCGGCTTCGCTCAGCCACCGGATTACGGTCACTGAGCGGAGCCGAAGTGACCGGAGCCGGAGCCACAAATGCTTCCTGCAACAAACGCTGGAACAGTGCTTCACTTTTGGCTAAGCCGTCTTGTGCCAGTTGTTTTTGGGCTTCTATTTTTTCGATGCGTTCGGCGAATTGGTTTTGGAGTTGGATTGGGGGAAGTAATAATTCAAGCTCTTCAATTCTAAACAATGCTAACTTGGGAACACCAACAGCCATAGTTTTTTTTGAAATATTTTTCTGAACAAATTCCATTTGTAAATAAAAAGCTAAATATTTACTATCTAAAATTTCTTGATTCTTTACTAAGATTTTATTTGCATTCTCGGTTAAATTAGCTTTATGTAATTCTTTTGGAACAATTCCAATATCTCCAATATTAGCACCAACCACAGTAATACAAACATCACCTTCATCAACAATATAGTTTTTTATTTTTTTTTGTGTTTCTGGAAGTAAGAACTCTAAGTCTTTTGTTGTTACTTTTCCATTCTTGATATTTCCTGCTTTTATATATGGAAAACCTGTATTTTCTTTTATTAATGATTCTCCTTTTGGAACTCTTTTTCCGCCTTTTATTTTGCATTGTTCTTTTAGCAGTACCTTTAAAAAACCCTTTTCATTTTTCACGGGATCCCCGAACATATCAAGGAAAAGCGACTGTGTAAGGGCATCGTATTTGCCAATGAGTTGCTGGTTGAGCCGGCGGATTTCATCGGCTTTGTCCAGTTTTGCAGCAATGGATTTTTGCTCGGATAATGAGGGAAGTGGGATTTCTAAATCTTTTACGATACCTAATGAAATATTCATCAAAGCTACTCCAACCGCTCTATTTAACAATTTTTCTTTTATAGACTGAAACCAATACCGAAGATAATTAATATCTAAACGCTCAACATCTTTGATATTAATTCCTAAGATAGCTTGATTAGTTGTTAAATCAATTCCCGTAATAGCAGTTTTTCCCACAGAACCATACATCGCCAACAATAAAGTTCCTTTTTTGAAAAATCGGTTATTAATTGACTGTAATCCTTTTTCTGTTATTAATTCCTCAGTTGAATATACATATCCATCATTTGAAGTTTCTAAATCACTGATTTTTGCCCAAGGTATAGTTCCGTTTTCCCAAAAAACAGAACTTTTTCTTGATGGCGTTCCACCACTTTGCATTTGACATAATTCTCCTATTCTAACTTTCTCCATTACCTCAATATTTTTTCGAGTTCAAGCATTGCGTTTTGTCTTTTAACATCGACGGTTATATTATTTTTCATCATTTGATATTTTCGGATGGGTTGATGGTTTTGTAGGCCTGTTTTGGGTGGTTGATGACTTCGGGAATCGAATATCCTATTTTTTCTTTTTTCATTAATACATTCAAGAATTTTTCCCGAATATGGTGTGGTCTTCTCTTTAGAATTTTAGACAGTTCATCCAAATTGAATGCTTTTATGTTGCATATTTCCAAGATGACTTCTTCCATTATTTCGGGTTTGCTTCTGCTTCCCAAACCACGAATTTTTTGTTGCAATGCTTCGGGGAACTCCAACAATAAGGAGTCGAACTCCACCAATAAGGAATCAGACTCCACCAATAAAGAGTCGGACTCCCCAAATAAGCCATGGAAGTTACCAGATAAGAGATCGGACTCCCCAGATAAGCGTTCTCGCTGGTGGAGTTCCAAGGATTCTAAAAATATTTTTCCGGGTACGTAATAGGTGTTTTTCTTTGAGTTTCCTTTTTGTTGTAACAGATTACAGGTCACCATTTTTCTAAGATCTGTACTGGATTGAAAAAGGTTAACACCTGTTGATTGCCTATATGCAAGATTATCTAACGCTCCTACTTCCCGCAAAAATATAAGTGCCGTTTTTTGCTCGTCATTGAGTTGGAACTCGTCAAATTTCATTAGCCAAGAATGGTCTGTTTCATTAATAAGATGATGCAATAATAATCTTAAGGTAAAACTGTTTGCAGCATGAGAACTTTCAAATGTTGGGGGCAACATTTGACTTTTCAATAAGAGTTTTTTCATCGATTTAATTCCCGTTCCTTTGGTCTCTGCAAGATTGGTATCGTGAAATATAGATGCGATATGTGGATTCCTGGCAAATGAACCGGGTTCGCCAATAGAATCAATCGCTTTTAGAGATTTGTTATTTTCTAAAAAGGCAGTTACCGACTGCCCAATTTGTGGATATTCTTGATGAAATTGTCTGAAAAGTTTTAAGTTTCTGTAAGATAAACTTTTCTGATTTAGATTTTCGGCTAATTTTTGCAATAAAAACTTCCCATATTGTGCTCTATCTTCACCATTTTGTTCAAACTCAACAATATAATAACCAATCAACCAATTTCTTATGGTAAGATAGATATTAACCGCTTTTGCTGCACTTTGCTGTGTTGCAGTATGAGTATTTTGTATATTTTGTTGTAGAATTTCAAAATTCATAACGATCATTTTTAAAGCGGTAATTTATCCCAACATTTTTTCGAGTTCAAGAATTGCGTTTTGTCTCAGTTGGTCCAGTGCTTTGATGTCGGCAATAATGGTTTCGGGTGCATCGTAGTGCACTTCTTCGTAAACGGTTTCTTTGTAGCGATTGATGCTGAGGTCATAATCATTGGCCACAATTTCTGCTTTGGGCACGAGGAAGGATTGTTGGGTTCTGGCTTTGGCTTCGACTCCGCTGGCTTCGACTCCGCTCAGCCACCGTTTGGAATGTGCTGCCGGAGTGGAGTCGGCGGTGGCTTCGGTATCGGTGGAATCGGCTTCGCTGGCTTCGGCTTCGCTCAGCCACCGATGACGATTCCATGCTAATAAAATATCGGGGATGTCGCATTTTCCGGCGACTTCGTCTTTAATATTCTCTGGCTCAGAAAATACCTGATCAAACGCCTCTTCAGAAATCAAAAGATTGCGTTTGTCATCCAAGCTCAGTCCATCGGCTTTCATATCGTAAAACCAAACATTACTGGTACCACCCATATTGGTTTTGGTAAAGAGCAAAATGGCCGTACTTACGCCTGCATACGGTTTGAAAACCCCACTCGGCATCGAGATAACGCCTTGCAGCTGATGGTGTTCTACCAGTTCTTTACGAATATTCTTGTGTGCTGTGGAACTTCCGAACAATACGCCATCGGGAACGATTACAGCGGCGCGTCCACCGGTTTTCAGCATCCTGAGAATCAGTGAAAGAAAAAGAAGTTCTGTTTTTTTGGTTTTCGTCACCTGCAACAGACTTTTTTCTACTTCGTCATAATCCAGCGCCCCTTTAAAGGGTGGATTGGCAAGGATTAATGAATATTTATTGCTGATGTCATTGCTTTCTGCCAACGCACTACCGCCTTCCAGATTGGGGTTTTCGATGCCGTGCAATTGCAGGTTCATAGAAGCAATTCGCATCATAGAAGGATCAATCTCAATCCCGTTGAACATTTTTTTGTTGTAATGTTCTCTAAAATCTTTTTCTAAAAACCAATCGTTATGCACCTCGTGCATATACTGACTTGCATTAACCAAAAAACCAGCGGTTCCCATTGCGGGATCACAAATGGTATCTTCCTTATTGGGTTCCATCAGTTCTACCATCATCCGAATAATATGCCGTGGGGTACGGAACTGTCCATTGGTTCCGGCTTCTGCAATTTTGGAAAGCATATATTCGTACAGATCGCCTTTGGTATCTTTCTTTTCTAAGGGCAGTTTGTCGATCTGCTGCACCACTTTGTCCAATAGTTTGGGCGTGGGAATCATAAAGGTTGCGCCTTTCATATACTCGGAAAACTTGCCACCATCTGCACCGAGCGTTTTCATAAAATCAAAAGCCGTGGTATTATTTAGCTGCTCTTTTGGACGGGTAAAAGTGATGAACATCTCTTCCGGCTCCTGATCTTTGAAATTGGACCAGCGCAACGGTACTAAATTTTCGGGATAAATTGGTTTGCGCTGTGAACTTCCTAAAACAGTCATATCTTTTTCGTAAAGCGTTTGTCTGTCGTCCAGTTGTTTCAGAAATATAAGGTAGGTAAATTGCTCTATGACCGTTAGAGGGTTAGAAATTCCGCCTGTCCAGAAGTCGTTCCAGATTTTATCGATTTGAGATTTTAGTTCTCCGGTAATCATTTTTTTTTTGAATTTTTGAGGTGTAAAAATAGGGATAATTTTGGTGGCTTTGGTGGCTGGCTTCGGCTCCGGTGGCTGAGCGGAGCCGTCGGTGACTGAGCGAAGCCGAAGTCACCGTAACTGAAATCACCAACTACTACGGTGGCTGAGCGGAGCCGTCGGTGGTTGAGCGGAGCCGTCGGTGGCTGAGCGTAGCCGAAGCCACCAGAGCTGAAAATCACTCTTTCTTAAAATTTTTCCAATGGGTTTCATTCATGCATTCTGCAGCTTTTTTCAGTTCTTGTTCCCAACCGTTGATCAATGCTTCTTTCTTTTTTCTGCTCCACCCTTGTATTTGTTTTTCTCGGTAAAACGCTTTATCAATCCTTTGGTATTCCTCGTAATAGACCAATTTTACAGGAAGCCGCTTTTTCGTATGATTTGCGGCTTCTCCTGATTGGTGCTGTGCAAGACGAAGTTCTAAGTTATTGGTACTTCCGGTATAATAACTTCCATCTGAACATAATAGAATATACATATAGCCAAGCATAATCAAAATTTTAGAATGATAATTTTCAAAATTACGCATTTGGCTTCGACTTCGCTGGCTTCGGCTCCGCTCAGCCACCGGAGCCGAAGTCACCGAGAGCGCCGTGACTGAACGGAGCCGAAGCAACCGAGAGTACCGGTGGCTGAGCGGAGCCGAAGTCACCTTTGCTCCCGTGGCTTCGACTTCGCTCAGCCACCGGAGCCGAAGCCACCGGAGCCGGAGCCACATTTACTTCACCAAATGCACGACCACCGAAATCTGATTTTCGGGATGCGCATCTTTTGCAATACGCTGGATTCTGGCTTCAACGAACTTTTGTAAGCCAACGCTAAAAAGTTTGTAAAAGATTCGGTTTTCGGATCGTGGAACGTAGCCGAGTTTGTGATCTTCGTAATAAATAGCCACCGCACGCGGATCGTATTTATTTTCCTGATCCAGCTTCAACCGGAGTTTGGTGCCGATGCGCAGGTCTTTGAACGCCAATGCACCATCATAATAAGTGAAGCCGGCAATGTCGAAATGGGATAAATGTTCTTTTTTCATTTTGATAGGTTTTTACATTAATAATTCAAAGGTAAGAATGAGCAATGCAGTAGAACTGCATTGTATTTATTTCGCTTTTTAGGGCAGGACTCTAAGAGTCAGGAAAATGATGATTAACCAGAATATCCAAGGTCCAAAAAGAAAGAAAATAAATAGTAAAGTCAGTGCAAACAAAGGAATTGAAACCAATAGGTTAATCAAGACCCAAAAAAATTCCTCATCATTCCGGACTAAAAATTCAACAGTTTGTTTTTGATATAATTTTGCCCAGCTCGATCACAAAATTGCAGTTGTCGGTGGTTAGAAAATCTCCGTTTTCGGGATGAACGTCTTCGTCATTTTCTATGAAAATATCGGTGACTTCTACAATTATTTGTGGTGCTTTTTTTTGGTAACCCTGCTGAAATTTTACGGTTTTGTATTTTTTGGTGTCCACAATTTTTCCATTTTCATCAACCACACAAAGGCGGCTGATGTAGAAATCGGTAAACGCACGGTATTCTTCGTGTTTTCGGCCTTCTAATATTTGGGTAAACCATTCTTTAGCAAGGACAAGGTAGAGTTGGTCTTGTGTTTTCATCGTTAATTAATGGGTTTTTAAATTGAATCATCAAAGAAATCTCCCTTTGTGTCTTCCTTGCGGTTGATCTTTGCGTAATATTTGTTTCTTGCGCTTTGTTCTTTCTGAAACATTTTGTCAATTCCTTCGTCATTCTTTTCAAAAATCAAAGTATTGGTAATGGACAGTTTCAGGGCAATGGCATCCACATCGTGGTCGGTGCCAATGTAGGTGAAGGTCCAGTTTTTTTCTTTCAGATTTTCAATAATCTTTTTGATGTCTTTCCCTGTGAATTCGCGGGAATCATTTTCCTCTCCATCTGTGAGAATAGTGACCAAAACGTGATGTTCAACTTGCGTGTCAATTTTCGAATTTAATTGTGCGACGGCTTTCCCAATGGCATCAAAAAGCGGTGTCGCATCGTCGGGCTGGTAAAGATTGGCGTCAATCTCTTTGAGCTGATCCACCGAATCGCATAAATGCAATGTTTTGATTGCCTCTCCATTAAATGTAATCACCGAAACCGTATGTTCCTGTTGGGGAAAATTCTTTTGTGCGTTTCGGATACTTTGTGTGGTCTCGTTGAACCCGGAAATAATCTGGTTTTTAATGCTCATCATCGAGCCGCTTTCATCCAGAATAATGACGTTGTGAATTTGTTCTGTTTTCATCTTGATTTATTTTTAAGATTATGAAACAAAGATGAAACAGATGTGTGCAGCCGAAGTGCATTAATAAGAATTAACCCATTTTTTGAATTCGACCCATTAATTTCAGTTTCAAACTTTCGGGTTCCAAAACCTTCATATTTTCGCCAAAAGAAAGAATAAGCGATTCCAGTTCATAATTGATTTTGACTTCAATGGTCAGCATATTACCGTGAATTTTCTGCGATCCGTGGATGGGTTTAGAGGCGATATAGGGAATTATATTTTCTGATAATTGAACTTCTATTAGCTCAACTTCTTTGTTGGGGTCGTTGCTTACGCCGATAATATCCTCAAAATATTCATCAAAATCAATCGGCGATTCTTTGTATTTTTCTTTGGATTGTTCCAGTGAAATGATACGATCCAGAGGGAAATTCTGCAAATAATGCTCGGAATGATTCCATCCAAATAAGAACCAACGATTGTTGTATTGTTTTAAAAAATAGGCCGAAATCACATAATCTTCAGGTTTTATCGCTTTAAAACTTTGATAGCTTATGGCCAAAACCTGACGATTGATAATGTAATGATACAAAGGATTCAGAAAATCTATACCTTTCAGAAATTCATTTTCTTCAAAACTGATGATTTTCCGGTTATCATTATTCACATCCAACACGGAACTTAATTTTGCCTGTACCGAATCCACCCAATCAAAACCTGGAATATTGCTCATTCTGCCCAAAGTTTCCATGGCATCGGCTAAAGAACTTTGTTCATAAACGGAAAGTGGTTTATTGAGGATCGAAAATTCAGTGGTGGCATAGCGGTAATAGACCTGCCTTCCGTCTTTAAGGGACTCAATTGGAGCCGCAAAACCGGCGTCACTTTTCATAAAATCCATATCATCAAAAATCTGTCGGCGCGAAACCGACATTTCCTGCGCATAATGATCCGACAGTACTTTTGAGCAATACTCAATTAAGTCCTTTATATAAAATCTCCTAAATTGATTTGAAAAGCAACCGTCTAAGGCCTTATATCTGATCTGAGCATTTTTGTGAACTGCCACGATTTCGTTTTTTCAATGGCTAAATATACAAACTGCACCCTACAGAAAAAAGAGGAAAGGCAAAATAAAATAACGAAATAAACACCGATAACGACACGTCTGTAATTTGCCGGCAACCGACCACTACCAAAACAAAAGCACCCACATTGCTGCAAGTGCTTTATTTAAAAATGTGGCCCAGCTTGGGCTCGAACCAAGGACTTACTGATTATGAGTCAGTTACTCTAACCAACTGAGTTACAAGGCCTGAAAACAATGAACAAATCATCGTTATTCGTTGGGTGTGCAAAAATAATCTTTTTTGCGGCGAATACAAAAATTTTTTCTACTTTTCCTGACAAAGTTCTACTAAAACACCATTAGTACATTTAGGATGCAGAAAAACAACCCGCTTATTATCGGCACCGTCTTTGGGCTCTTCCGAAATAAAAACAAAACCCAGACCCTTAAGTCGCTCAATTTCATCTAAAATATTATCAACCCCAAAAGCGATGTGGTGGATCCCTTCTCCCCTTTTCTCAATGAATTTTGAGATGGGACTTTCCGGATTGGATGCTTCTAATAATTCTATTTTGCTGTCGCCAACATTATAAAAAGAAGTAATAACACCTTCCCTTTCTACCGATTCGTGTTTATAGTTTTCTTTTCCCAGCAAACGGGCAAAAAGATCATCAGCTTCCTGCAGCGACTTCACCGCAATGCCTAAGTGTTCAATTTTCATCCTAACAGATTTTTTGGATTCGTTATTGTATTAGTCAAAAAAAATCAAATGATCGGCGGTGTGTCAAGAATTTCAATTAAGAAATTTCAAGCGGACTTCGCCTTCCAACTTCCAAACAAAAATACTAAATTTGCGGCATGAACGAAAGCAACAGACAAAGAAAAGTAGCACAGATAATTCAAGAAGATTTCGCAGAACTTTTTAGAAAACAGGCATCTGAAAGTAAACAAAGTTTTTTGGTAACTGTTTCTGATGCTAAAGTAACACCCGATTTAAGCATCGCTAAAATTTATTTGAGTATTTTTCCGCAAGAATTTCGCCAACAAATCATGAAGGAAATCGAGGAGAATAAATCCCATTACCGAAACTTCATCGGCCAGAAAATGGCAAAGCAGGTGCGCATTATTCCCGAACTTCAATTTTACCTGGATACCACGCTGGATGATGTGGAAAGAATTGAACGTGAACTGAAAGGTGAAGGTGATAATCCTGTCCTTTAATTCTAATAACATTTCTTGAAAAACACGGCATTTTATATTGCAAAAAGATACCTGCTGGCAGACAAAGGAAGCACCGCAGTCACCTTTATCACTTGGTTAGCAGCATTGGCAATGATGGTGGCAGTTACGGCCATGTTCATCATTATCTCCGTTTTTTCAGGATTGGAAGATCTAAACCAGGACATGATCGCCAACCTCCATGCCGATCTTACCATTAAAAGCAAAGCAGGAAAAACCCTGGTCAACATCGACAAAGTAACCAAAACACTGAATTCTGATCAGGATATTGCTCATTATTCGAAAACCATTGATGAGAAAGTGTACCTCAGTTATCGAGAGAGTGGCGACATTGCTAACCTGCGTGGTGTAGATTCTGCCTACATTTTCGTGAACCCCATCAACAAAAATATTTTCTACGGTACTTATCCTTCCTTTAAATATACCAACGAAGTGCTGATGGAAAATAAACTCGACAACCGACTGAGCATCCCAATTGGCACCAACGGACAAGATACGGGTGTCTTGATGATGCCCAAGCCGGGAACTGGCATGATCAGTTCACAAGACGACATTTTCAACAAGAAGGAATTCTTTGTTTCTGGTGTTTTTCCGGGAAATGATCAGTTGGATAATATGATTATTGCCCCGCTGGAACTTACGCAGGAATTACTCAATTTGCCAAAGAAATCGGCATATCAAATTGTCATCAAACTCAAGAATCCTCAAAATGCCGACCAGGTAAAATCCGAACTGCTCGATAAGCTCGGGAAGTCGTACGAAATCACCACGAAATCGGAAGAAAATGCAGCATTCTGGAAAATGATCAACACCGAGAAACTTTTCATATACCTCATTTTTGCGCTGGTTATTTTCATCACCACCTTCAATTTGGCTGGTGCCATTATTATTCTTCAGCTCGATAAGAAAGGACAGGCAAAATCACTCCTATCGCTGGGCATGAACCTGAGTTCGTTGCGAAATGTGTATTTCTACACAGGCATTCTTATCGTAACGTTCGGCATTGTTTGTGGTTTGACTTTGGGAAGTGCTATCAGTTATTTTCAGATTGAAACTGGTTTTTTCAAAGCCGGCTCCAATATTGACCTGCCTTTTCCAGTGCGCATCCGTCTCATTAATTATCTTATTGTGGCAGGAACGGCGGCGTTATTTGGTTTTTCTATTTCATGGTTTTTTTCGAAGATCAACAAATCGTTCTTCAACAATGTTTAAACACACCAAAAGACCGATCAGGACCATGATCTTTTCTCCTTACTGCAAACTTTTTCAGATGGTAAGGTATTCAACTTAATCGTTGTCCATCGCAAATAATCTTTTTTAAGAAAACTTTAAACTGTTCCAAGAACATCACCTGAATTTTCCTTCTCTTTTTTATCTAACTTTGCACGGTATTATCTAATTACATTATGAAAAAAACGTTGACTTTTATTTTCGCAGCCATGCTTGCCAACACTGCGATAGCACAAATTCCCGCCGGCTATTATAACGGAACCGAAGGACTAACCGGATACGCCCTTAAAACAAAACTGAACACTATTATTTCAAACGGAGCATTGGATCTAGGTTATGGAAGCGGAACGGGTGGTTTATGGACTACTTACTTCACTTCCGATGTGGATAAATATTACGAAAAAAACGGAACGGTTCTCGACATGTATTCCGAAATTCCTAGCGGACCCGATGCTTACGAGTACAAATTCGGTCAGGTTTCGGCAGGCGGCAATCAATGCGGCAACGGCAGCAACCATGAAAACAGCTGCTACAACCGTGAGCATACTTTACCTAAAACTTATTTTGGTGGACAAACAGCGGCACCGATGGCCAATGATGCCCATTTTGTAATTCCTAGTGATTATTATGTGAACAGCATGCGGTCCAATTATCCTTATGGTGAAATCAGCAATCCGAGTTGGACTTCTACCAACGGAACGAAAGTGGGGCCATCTTCATTCCCAGGTTATGTGGGTACAGTGTTCGAACCCATTAACGAGTTTAAAGGAGATATCGCAAGAATGCAACTCTACTTTATCACAAGATATGAGGATCGACTGACGTCTTTTACACAGTTCCAAACAGCAACAAGTCCGCTGGATGGAAGCAGCAATCGTGGATTTAATCAGTACTACATCAATCTTTTATTGAAGTGGGCCAATCAGGATCCTGTTTCGCAACGAGAAATTGATAGGAATAATGCGGTGTACGCCAGACAAAAAAACAGAAACCCATTCATCGATCATCCAGAATGGATCAATATGATATGGACAAGCACCATGTCAACGCAAGAGATGAATCATTTAAAAGCTACTCTGTCTATTTTTCCCAATCCTGTACGTGGTGGTGAACTTCATGTCGCCGGTTACGGACTTGAGAAAGTAAACAGTATCGAAATTTACACTGCAGATGGAAAACAACTAAAATCTGTAAAGCAAAATCTTAAACAGTCGCCGATTGTAGATGTAGCCCATCTTAAAAGTGGTGTTTATTTCTTAAAAACCGATACCGACCAAATGGCTAAATTCATTGTTGAATAATCAAATGCTATCATTAATAAAAGCCACCGGATCGTCGGTGGCTTTTTACTATTCAAAAAGCGGTAATTATCGTTTTATTAATCCGTTATTAAAAAAATGTTACAAATAATGATACGGTGATAGCAGTACAATTTATAGTGTTTTTTTTCATTACCTTTGGCATCCCTAAATTTAATATAAGGACATGAAAAAAATTACTTCTTTACTTCTAATTTCACTATTTTCCTTTGCGTGGGCACAAGCCCCTTCAGGATATTATGACGGAACAGAAGGTTTAACAGGTGCTGCGCTCAAAACAAAACTGAGTGCCATTATCACCGCCGGGCATAAAGACAATGGATATGATGGTTTGTACACAGGTTACCCCACCACTGACACGGACCACTTCTATGATAACGACGGTACTGTACTCGACATGTACTCCGAAAAACCAATAGGTACCGATCCTTATAACTTTCGGCATGGCCAAAAAAAATGTGGAAACTATAGTGCTGAAGGCGATTGCTACAACCGTGAGCACGTTATACCACAAAGTTTTTTTAAAGAAAGAAGACCAATGGTTTCCGACATCCACCATGTGCGCCCAACGGATGGAAAAGTGAATGGAATGCGCAGTAATTATCCTTATGGTAAAGTGAATAATGCAGCATTTACCTCCAAAAACGGAACCAAGGTTGGACCAAGTGTTTCAGCAGGATACAGTGGATCGGTGTGCGAACCTATAGATGAATTCAAAGGAGATATAGCCAGGATGATTTTCTATTTCGTTACACGCTACGAATCACAACTTTCCGGATTCTCAAGCGGTAATATGCTTGGCACATCTGCTTATCCCGGATTGCAAACTTGGGAAAGAGATGTATTGCTGGAATGGGCTGCATTGGATCCTGTTTCACCTTCAGAAATTGAAAGAAACAATGCTGCGTTCGTTTTTCAGAAAAACAGAAACCCATTTATCGACCATCCAGAATGGGTAAACCAAATCTGGGGATCGCCAATAACCGATACACAGGCACCCACAGCACCTACCAATTTAGCCGTGGTTTCCACATCAACTGCTTCTGCTAATTTAACATGGACTGCAGCTACGGATAATGTGGCAGTAACTTCCTATAAAATTTATGCTGATGGCGTTTTCAAAACAAACTCAAGTACTACAACTGCGACCGTCTCCGGTCTTAACCAAGGAACTACGTACAGCTTCCGGGTACACGCACTAGATGCTGCAGGAAATATTTCTCCACAAAGTAACGACGCTTTAGGGACAACATTAACAGACAATGAGGCGCCAACTGCACCAACCAACCTTACCGTAACTTCGGTAGGAAGCAATAACATTGTAGTAAGCTGGAATGCAGCTACCGATAATATTGGTGTAGCTTCTTATGATATTTATGTAGGATCAACCATGATGGGTACCACGAGTTTACTCAGCAGCAATATCGCCAACCTGAACCCTGCAACTACTTATTCCATTTATTTGGTGGCAAAAGATGCCGTAGGCAATGTATCACCGCAGAGCAATACCGTTACCGCAACTACATTAACAGTTGGTACAACATGTGGTGACGAACATTTTGATAATTTAGAGGTTGTTCCTAACCAATATTCAACTTACAATTGGGAAAGCAACGGAATCTCCTGGACTTCCGAAGATTCCAGAACCGATGAAACCATTAACGGTAAAGCTTTAACTATAAGAAACGGTTCATTAACTGCACTTTCTGTACCTAATGGCATCGGACAATTAACAGTAACTGCGCAGTTAAAATACTCAGGGACTGCAGGAACGCTTAAACTTTTTGTAAATGATGTTGACACAGGAAAAACCATCCCTTACGGTGGAAGAAATTCAGCACCTGTTACAACAACTCTTACAGGGATTGACGTAGCAGGAACAGTGGAAATCCGTTTGCAACAAAACGGAGCTGCAACGAACAGAGTTGCAATTGATGATGTTACCTGGACTTGCTATGCACCAAGCGCCGCAGTTACGGAATCCGGAGCTCTTCAAAACAAATTGACTATTTTCCCCAACCCTGTTAAACATAGTGAACTTAATGTTTCTGGGAACAACTTGCAGAATGTTGAAGTAGCATACATTTTTGATTTTACAGGTAAAATGGTACAAGCGATCGCTGCACCATTCCGTTCCACATCAAAAATTTCGCTTAAAAACTTACCGAAAGGAGCTTATATGCTAAAAGCAGGAACAGAAACTGCTAAATTTATTGTTGAGTAATTAATCAACAATTCTTACTTTCATAAGACCGCTGCATCGTCAGCGGTCTTTTTTGTTTACCACACCTGCACATTTTTTATGCTAAATCATCCTCGACAAAGATGATATTGCCTATAATTTCATTAATTTTGAGTAATGGAAACAAAACGAAAATTGGGTATTATTGGAAAAAATATATCCTATTCTTTTTCGAAAAAATACTTCGAAAACAAATTTAAAAACCTCATGCTTACCAATCATTGTTATGATGTATTTGATTTGAGTGACCTTTCGGAAGTGCAAAAAATACTGGAAATACCCGATTTAGCAGGACTGAATGTAACCATACCGTACAAAGAAAAAATAATTCCTTTTCTGGATGAGCTAAGCGATGAGGCAAAATACATTGGTGCTGTGAACTGTATTTCGATAGAAAACGGAATCAAAAAAGGATACAACACTGATGCTGAAGGATTCGAGAAAACACTACTACTCCATAAAAAAAACCACCATCAGTTGGCACTCATCTTAGGCAATGGCGGTGCTGCAAAGGCCGTACAGTACGTTCTAGAAAAGAACGGAATCCCCTACCAAACAGTTTCCAGAAATACAGCATTGAATTATGATAACCTCACTACCGACATTGTCGCCCAAAACCTATTGATTATTCAGTGTACACCGGTAGGAACTTTCCCTAAGGTGGAAGATTGTGTGAAATTTCCGTTTGATGCCATTACCGAAAACCACCTCATCATCGATTTGATTTACAATCCCAGTGAGACCCGCTTTATCCGAAATGCCGCAGAAAAAGGAGCAAAAACCACCAATGGCTTCTATATGCTCGAAAAACAGGCGGAAAAAAATTGGGAAATTTGGAACATTCAGGAAAAATAAATTAAATTAGTGCACTGTTTATTGAAGAACAGAATATCGCTCGCTAAAAATCACATAATCGTTTGCCATGATCACAGAAGATTCAATCTCTGACAACAATGAGAAAAAACCAATTACTGAAGAGGTTTTAAACAACAGTACATCCGAAATTACCGAAACACCTACAGATCAATTGGATGAATCTGCAGCTACATCCGCGGAAGTACCAACCAGTACAGAAAACGCCGAAACTGTTCCAGAAACCGCAGAACAACCGGCAGAAACTCATGAAGAAGCGACTTCGCCCGATGTGGCGACGGAAGAAATTGTTCCTGCCGTTATGGCGGAGGATCATGACGAGGAAAAGGAGCAACACGAAGAGCATCAAAACGAATTGGAAACCCTGTCTGCACTAACGTTACCGGAAATACTGAAAGAGTTGGAGACCATCGTTAATAAAACAGATGCAGATGCACTTTCCCGAATGTTTAACCAACTGAAAGAGCAGGCACTGAAACTGATTCAAGAAGAAACAGAAGATAAAAAAACTGAGTTTACCCAATCCGGAAATGCTGAAGAAAACTTTAATTGGGAGCATGCGGCACTGGCTAAAATTTCCGGATTGGCCTCTATTTTCCGAGAAAAAAGTGAAGCATTCCATAAGACTCAGCAGGAAAACCAAACCAAAAACCTTGAAGAACGACAAGGCATCATCGAAAAACTGAAAAATCTCTATACCCATACCGAGCCGGGAACCAACCTCTTTAAAGCCATTCGCGAGATAAAAGAAGAGTGGAAAAATGCTGGTCAGGTGGCAAAGTCTGAGTTTAAATTACTTAACAATAATTATTTCCACCACCTTAATCAGTTCTATCAGATGCTCGACATGAACAAAGAGTACATGGAGCAAGAATATGCACACAACCTAGAAAAGAGGCAGCATATTATTGAGCGTGCAAAAGAACTGGAAAATGAACCATCGGTGCAGAAAGCGCTAAACGAGCTGCAGTATCTTCATAAACTATGGAAAGAAGAAGCTGAACCTGTTGCTGAAGAATTTCGGGAAAAAACGTGGGACGAATTCCGGGAAATCTCCAACAAAATTCATGAAAGAAAAGGGGAACTTTCTGAGCAAATAGAAAAGGAACAGAACGAAAATCTCGAAAAGAAAAATAAAATTATTGAGGAAATCATCAAGATCACTTCACCTGAAAAAACGCCCAACCACAGTTACTGGCAAAATGCCATTAAAAAAATTGAAGACCTGCGAACCGAATTTCTGAAATTAGGAAGTGTGCCTCGAAAAGTGTCTAATCAAAACTGGAATGATTTTAAAACGCACCTTCGCAATTTCAATACCAAGAAAAACGAATTCTATAAAGGGCTGAAAAACGTGCAGCAAACCAACCTGGATGAGAAAATAAAACTCATCCAAACCGCAAAAGACAATATGCTTTCTGAGGATTGGGAGACCATTGTGCCACTTTTCAAAAAACTACAGGACGATTGGAAAAAGATAGGACATGTGCCCAGAAGCATGACCAATAAAGTGTGGGACGAATTTCGGGAGGCATGCAATATTTTCTTTAATAACTACCGGGAGAAAAATAATGCCGTAAACGACAACTGGAAAGAAAATTATAAAAATAAAAAACAGTTGCTGGACGAGTTGAAGGAAATAGGAAATGAAGAAGGCAGCGTCGAAAAAATTGAGGAACTGAAAAACAAATGGAACGCCATCGGAAAAGTTCCACGCGAGAAACTGGCAATCAATACAGAGTTTAATAAAACATTAAGAGAAAAACTTAAACTCAACAAAATCACGGAGTATGAATTGAAAGAAGAAGGTTTATCCGAAAATCAGTTGACCGATAAAGCCAGAAAAATTAAAAATCAAATTGGTGATCTGGAAGCAGAAATCAGTAAGCTTGAAAATAATCTTGCGTTCTTCAGCAACTCGACTCGGGAAAATCCTCTTTTAAAAGATACTTTCGACAGTATTGACCAGAAAAAAGCACAACTTGATAGCATGAAACAGTCACTCCATCAAATTCTGTCAGGCGAAAACTAACCTCTATGATGATTCGTAAACTTCTTATCGCATTATTTACCGGTTTCCTCACGCTGTGGTATGCACAGGAAACGAATAATTTGCTGTCGTTGCCCAATCCAATTGAATTTGATGGTACAGAGTTCTTTTTGGCTCGGGCCAAACAGCGTTCCAAAACATTGTTCCAACAACAGTATATTCCCAAAGATGAAACCATTGAACACTTTGACCAAATTCTTGACTTTTCTTATTTCAACAAAGAAATAGACATTCGACTTGCCGTGAAACAAAAAGTAGAAATGGTTCAGGCGAGGCAAAAAGAAGACAAGTATGCCAAAGTAAATGTGAGCGAAAGTCCCGATGAAACCGAGTTTATTGTAGATTTCATCATCAGCGAAGCACCGGAAAAGGGCGACAGTTTTGCCGAGTATAACGTTTTCCGATTCAAGAGTTACGATAACGGAACTCAGAAAAGTTTCCTGATGTTTTCTTATGCCAAAAGAATTTATGGTGACCTGAAATCGGCATCAAAAATACTGTCAAAGCAACGAGACCGAATTATGACGCAGGTCATCGAGTATAAAATACCGGAAATAAAAGTGCCCGGCACTTCCGGAAAGTAAATCAATAAAAACACTCGACAACCGTTGGGTGTTTATCTTTTATTCCAAAAACAGCATCAATTAATGAAGAATGAACTATTCATGAAGCGCTGCATCGAACTCGCCAAAATGGCTATTGGGCAAACTTACCCAAATCCTTTGGTAGGAAGCATCATTGTGCACAATGGAAAAATCATCGGCGAGGGATATCATCACAAAGCAGGAGAAGTGCATGCCGAAATCAACGCGATTAATTCGGTGAAAGATGCATCACTTCTACCTTTCTCGGATATTTATGTTTCGCTGGAACCTTGCGCGCATTTCGGAAAGACGCCTCCTTGTGCCTTAAAAATTAAAGAGATTGGTTTTAAAAAAGTATTCATAGGAGCATTAGATCCGCATGAAAAAGTGAACGGGCAAGGAAAAAAAATCATTGAAGAGGCAGGAATTGAAGTGACTGACGGAATACTGGAAAAAGAATGCCGGGAACTCAATAAAAGATTTTTCACGTTTCATCAAAAAAAGCGTCCGTACATTTTATTGAAGTGGGCACAGTCTGAAGATGGATTTTTGGATGCTAATTTTAAACCAGTACCCATCGGAAACCCATTAACACAGCAGTTTGTCCATGTTTTAAGAAATCAGGAACATGCAATTTTAGTCGGGACACAAACAGCACTGAATGATAACCCAAGTTTAACAACCCGCGCCGTTGCAGGAAGAAATCCCACACGGATTCTCATTGACTTTGATTTAAAAGTTCCCAGCTCCTATCAGATATTTAATAAGGATGCGCAGACTATTATTTTTAATGGAATGAAAAATCAAATCGAAAATCATCTTCATTTTATTAAAATAGAAAAAGAAAATTCTATGCAGCAGCTGTTGACAAAACTTTATGAACATCAGATACAATCTGTATTGGTTGAAGGTGGAAGATCTACTTTGCAACAGTTCATTGATGCCGGGATTTGGGATGAAGCCATCATTATTAAAAACCCCAATCTACGTTTAGAAAAGGGCACCAAAACCCCAGAATTCAATGGCGAGAATGGAAAATCCACACAATTTCGTGATAATGAAGTGGTTTTTTATGAGAATAAATGCTAAAAATGTTTGAGTACAACACCATACAATCCCCGGTTGAAAACATCCTGATGAAGGAAAAAGGAAGCAAATTCATCGGCTTTGCCTATCCTATTTTTACTGATAGTGAAATCAAAAAATCTCTGGAAAAACTTCGGGAAGAGCATTCGAAAGCAACACACCACTGTTACGCTTTTCGCCTGGGACTCGAGGTAGAAAACTACAGAGCCAACGATGACGGTGAACCTTCTGGAAGCGCGGGTTTACCAATTTACAATCAGCTTTTAGCCCATAATCTTACAAATATTTTGGTGGTGATTATTCGCTATTTTGGGGGCACCAAACTGGGCGTCGGTGGATTGGTGAAGGCCTATAAAGAATCGGCTAAAATGACTTTAGACGAAGCCACCATCATCACCAAAGAATTGGAAAGCATCATTGAACTCACATTTCCTTTCGAGCAACAAAACATCATTTTCACTTTGCTGAATAAATTTGATGCTAAAATAAACCGTTTCGATGCTGAGGAGACATGTATTATTACAGCAAGTGTCAAAACAGTACAAAAAGAAAGCATCTCGAAACTATTGTCTGAGATGCACTTTTTATCGTTTAAATTCATAGATCAACCTGAATGAAAAAGCAGTTGACTTTTAAGAAGGTGACAAATCGTCATCCGTTTATCTTCAAACTCCCTTCTAATCCCTTCTTCCACTCAGCATTGATGCGAAATAAATAAGCTGTGCAAGAGATCCTAATGCGGCAACAACATAAGTTCTTGCTGCCCATTTCAATGAATCTTGTGCAGCTTCATGCTCGCTTCTGTCCAACGTACCTGAACTCTCAAGCCATTTTAGTGCGCGGTTGCTTGCATCATACTCTACTGGCAGCGTAACAA
>MKTK01000032.1:0-2861 GCA_001898255.1 Chryseobacterium sp. 39-10
ACTGCGAAAGCGGGAGAGTAGGTCGCCGCCAGTTTTTTTTAAATCCTCAATTACGAAAGTAGTTGGGGATTTTTTTTTGCCTACCCAAAGCATAATTGTGAACTAGTCGTGCGTCAATACTCAGTATAGGTTTAATTGAACTGATCAAATGCTAAACAACATTACTCAATGCGTCTATAGTCAAATCCAGAAGAAAGATAATCTTAAAGGATTTATGTTTTGTATCACAAAATTCCAATTGGTTGACTCAGACTCCCAAGAAGTCGAACAAAAATTGTTTTGAATCTCACCGCTTAGAAATATCCTAGTTAACCGCAAATGCTTGGGATTGTATCATAGTGGTATCTTTTCAAGTGCAGCACTGCTCAAGCGTACTAACCAATCTCTAGCTCTTCGTTGCTTTTCCACCAAGCTTCGATTCTACCTCTAATATTTTTTCCAAGTTAAAACAACATATTTTTGGATCTGATAAACTATAATTTCTCTGTTCAAGATATTATTTAGATATTTGTCTAAATATATAATTATGGATGCTGTTTTTAGAGCATTAAATGATGTCACAAGAAGGGAAATTCTTGAATTGCTCAAAAAGAATGATTTGAATGCAGGTGAAATTGCTGATCATTTCAATATCTCAAAACCCAGTATTTCTCATCATCTCGATCTTCTTAGAAGAGCTGGACTGATCTCTAGCGAGAAGCAGGGCCAATTCGTGGTTTACTCTCTTAACACTACTATTCTAGAAGATATTCTTCAATGGATTCTAACTTTTAAAAAATAATCATATGAAAACACTTCGTAAAGAATTACCGCTTCTCCTATTGTCACTGCTTCCGCCATTTTACTTACTCGTTGTATGGAATCGTATTCCTCAAAACGTGGCGATGCATTATGACCTACATGGAAACGTAGATCGTTATGGTTCCAAATCGGAATTAGTTTGGCTTTCAGTACTGCTTCCTTTGTTATGCTACTTTTTGTTGATGGCGCTCCCATCAATTGATCCTAAAAGAAAGATCGAGGGTATGGGAAATAAATTTTGGCAGTTGCGCTTCATCCTTGGTATTTTTATTACTGGCTTAATGGTATTTGTTGTCTATTCTTCGCAATATTCTGTTTCAATGAAGCCAAACATTGTTATCGGTGGAATAGGGTTGCTTTTTACGGCATTGGGGAATTATTTCAAAACCATTAGACCCAACTATTTCCTGGGAATTCGTACACCATGGACATTGGAAAGTGATGTGGTGTGGAAAGAAACGCATCGTGTAGCCGGAATTTTATGGTTCTTTGGAGGTTTGTTAGTGGCTGTCTTTTCAGTGATCTTGAGTAATCCCGAATTATTGTTTTACATTTTTATCATCATTATGGTATTCCTGGTTGTCATTCCTTTTGCGTATTCGTACACAAAATTTCGCCAAGTGAAATCAAAAATGCTGTGATTGCATTGTAGCATTAAAGCATTAAATTGTAACTTTGGCAAAAGTTGAAATGATGAAAAAAATTGTAATCCTGCTCTCGTGTTCTGTTTTGTTACAATCTTGTATCGTGAGCACTGCTGCGAAAGTGGTGAAGACTGCAGGCAAAGTGGCTGTTGGAACGGTAAAAGGAGCAGTCAATGTCATTGATTGGTCGGTGAAAAAGGCCAACGGGAAAATTAATGAAGACCGTTTGGATGGCAAGTGGAAAGTGACTGGTTTATACAAAGGAACTTTCGCCGAGTACGAAAACCAGCAGAATCCTGCGAATTTATATGAACCATGCCCCACTGGTGACGAAATTTATGAGTTTGATGCAAACAAAAGTAAATTTATCCAGTATTCTTGTGGAGTTGCAGAAGCGGTCACTTTCAAATACGTTTATTCGTGGGAAAAAGATCCTACTACTGGAGAAAAAGAAAATATGATTTCGTACGGCCCCGGATATTTTAATGTGATCAATGTGGACAGCAAACATTTAGCACTCGAAGGTTATTTTCTGAATGAGGAGAACGGAACCAAAGTACGAAGTATCGCAGTATTAGATAAAACAAAGTAGCATCAAAACCTGCTCAATATTCCCCAATGAATTTTGGTATCACTGAGTTTGATTGGGTTGCCCCATTCGTTCCCGTTGGAGATCTGAAAGCTCATTAATCCAATCGGTAGAAAGAAATTGAAACCCGTCCCAAAGCTGTAGAATTTTGGCCTTACAGAAAGGGTTTTATTGTTCAGCTCACCGTATTGGCCGAAAACGTCAAAGAATGCCTGGCTCCCGATTACGTATCGATATTCTGCTGTCGCATAGTAATATTGGTCAGCATACAGTGAATTTTCATTAAAGCCACGAAGCGAGTTCCACCCACCGAAACGAAGAAGTTCATTTGTCGCCAGTTCGTTCTTAGAGTTGATCATGGCCGTTTCCGCTCGTAGATTTAGCCAGTTATTGCCTTTGATTTTAAAATTTCGCTCTGCATACAGGTAAATGTTGTTTTGGGAAACTTTCAAATCTTCTTTTGAATAAAGCGTGGAAATAAAATCTGCCGATCCCCGAATCTTTGTCCGATAGAGGAAAAGCTCTACTTCCGATGGTTCGGTGTACTCGTACCAAACCCCAATGCCCTGTTTGGTATAATCTTTTCCTTGCACATAGAGGGAATCCATTAAGGTAGACGTTTCGAAGGTCCCGCGAAGTCCCAGTTTCTGTCGGTTGTTCAGGTGAAGATAGAATGCTGGTATCAATTTTACGTTTGCAAAAGTGGAGTCTTGTCGATAGATGTTGACGTTCACATTGGTACCTATGTTTGTACCGAAAAGATAAGGAATATCGATTTTCAAATCAAAGGTTTGCCCACGATCGGGATTGCGTTGCCAGAAAATATC
>MKTK01000032.1:2873-46672 GCA_001898255.1 Chryseobacterium sp. 39-10
ATTGATGCTGCCGTTCAGCGTAAATTTATCTTTTTTATCGTTTCCAAAACCAAGAACACCATCAAAAGCATTGGATTTTCGTTTCTGGGTAAACAGAAATATCGTTGTAGAATCCGTCGTAAATAAGGTTTGTGGCGGTTTTTCCAGAAAAATATAAGGATGATTTTGTAGCGATTGATTAATTTGCAGGATATTTTTGTCAGCGTATATTTTGCCCTTAAAATCTTTTTCCAGATTTTTCACAAATCTTTTCGGCACTTTTTCGTAACCGCGCAGTTCAAAACCATCGATCTTTCGTACTTTGTCCACCTCTACAGAGAGTGTTACCTGCGGAACACCTTTTTTTATTCCTGTTAATTTTGTCTTTACTCTGTTGAAAGAATATCCTTGGCTTCTGTACTTTTCACTAATCGATCGCTTTAGAGAATCAAGATTTTTGGTTTTGAAATCTTCTCTAAATTTCAGCTGTTGTGCCAATTCGGGTAACATGGTAACATGGGCTTCATTATAATTACCGCCTTTGTCATAAATGATTTCAGTCTTTGTTGAGTCGCTTTTCACTGCAAGAAGTTTTGTGAAGAAGTAATGATTTTGAGATAGAGAATCAAGAAATTTTACCGCATGTGCAGAATCCTTCACTAAGATTTTCTGACTATTTTCGGAATCAATCATCCAATATTGCTTCTTCTGGGCGTTCAGAAAAATGGAGGAAATAAGGAAAATAATGTAAAATGAAGCTTTCAAGGGATGTTGACTCTATTTAAACTTATTTTTTTTAATTTTAGTATCCATGGTATTTTTTCGGTTTAATAGATTGTTTTCAAATGGCTATGTTCAACTTGTTTTTGCTATTTTTGCAATAAGGCAAAAGTAAAGAGAATTGAACGGCGTTTTTTTGTTTTGATTGAAATTCTCTTAAGTTTGCTGCGTACATAATGAAGAAAGTTGGCTTGTTTTTCGGTTCATTTAATCCCATCCATATTGGGCATTTAATTCTTGCGAATTATTTGCTAGAGAATTCTGATCTGCATGAGCTTTGGTTTGTGGTGAGTCCACAAAATCCGTTTAAAGATAAAAAATCTTTATTGAATGATCATAATCGGCTCGATATGGTGCAACTCGCCGTGAAAAATTATCCCAAAATGAGGGCTTCAAATGTGGAGTTTTCTTTGCCACAACCCAGTTATACCGTTGATACACTCGCTTATTTGAAAGAGAAACATCCTGATTTTTTATTTGTTCTGATTATTGGTGAAGATAATCTTGCGGGGCTTCCGAAATGGAAAAATTCGGAGTTGCTCATCAATCAGCATCAAATTGTTGTTTATCCTCGGCTTTATGAAGGTGCGAAGATAGAATCCGCATTGCTCCAGCATGACAACGTGCATCTCGTGAAAGCACCGATTATAGAACTCTCGGCCACTGAAATTAGAGCCATGATAAAAGCGGGCAAAAATGTGCGTCCAATGTTACCGCCCGAAGTTTTCGACTATTTGGATGGTTCTTCTTTTTACCGTTAAATTGTTTAAAAATGGATTTTGCAGACAAATTAATATCAAAATATTCTCAAGAAAAAATTATTCTTTGGTTCAGGAAAATCTGCATCATAGAAGCAGTTACCTGCTTTCTTCTTTATGTGGTTGCGATGCCGATAAAGCGCTATTTCCCGGAAGAAAATTTTGCGCTGATCTTGATTATCGTCGTTGGCAACCTTCATGGCTTGTTTTTCTCGTTGTATCTTTTATTGCTTGCCCCTGCCCGCAAAATTTGGCAGTGGGATGATGAAGATACCGTATTTGCATTGCTTTCTGCATTCTTCCCTTTTGCTACCATTTGGGTAGATAAAAAATTGGCTCGTTTCGATAGGGATCAATAGACATATCTTCGCTTTATTCTGTATTAATTACTCATTATTTTCATTCCGGAAGTAATATTTCTTATTCATGAATTGTCCTTATGACAGTTCTTTCTTTTTGAGTTGAAATTTTTAACTCTGATTATCAATTGTTTAACAACAGTATAAAAATATTTTAAGTACTTTGTATTGCAAGATACTAAAATAAAAATATATCTTTGCAATGGAAATTAATAACCAAAGCAAAGAACTATAACCAAAAACCAGAGCCGCAGCAGAAAACGATAACCAACTACGCTAACAAAGACTTCAGTCCTGCGGCTTTTTTTCTAATTATTAAAAAAAAATCAAAACATGAAAACATTTATCATCCCGATTGCACTGCTAACAGCAACTTTATCTTTTGCCCAGCAATCAGGCACAAAAACAAAAGACATTGAAGAAGTAACAGTGACCAAGAAAGTTTTTAAAAAAGAAAGTGACCGTTTTGTTTATGATGTTGCCGCATCGCCCGTTGCAAAAGGAAATACTGCTTTCGGCTTGTTGAAAGAAACCCCAATGATTTCATCGACCGACGATAAAACCCTGAAAATCGCAGGAAAGGTCAACGCTGTGATTTACATCAACGGACGCCTGACACAAATGGACGCCGATTCATTGATACAGTTTCTGAAAAATACACCGGCAGAAAACATTCAGAAAATAGAAGTGATTACTGTTCCGGGAAGTGAATATAATGTGGAGTCTAGCGATGGCATCATCAATATTGTACTCAAAAAGAAATCCACGGATGGGTTGAATGGAAGCATGAGAATGGTGAACAAACAGACCTATTTTAACCAATCCGGAGCAGGAATCAGTTTGAATTACCGTAAAGATAAACTCGGCATCAGCACCAGTATCAATACCAATGAAAACATCGAGCAACAACATTTCTTGCTTCAAAACGGGAATAAAAGCGCAGCTAGCCAATCGGAAGGTAATATTACCGATCCCAACAAAAACCTGGGTGGCTACTTGAATATCGATTATCAACTGAATGACAAGAGCAACATCGCGCTCACCTATAATTCGTGGGCCAACAGAAGTTATGCTTCGAAAATCAACCTTTTCAATACGGTAACCGATCTTACCCAAAACAAAACGGAATATTCGTGGACAAGAAGTAATGAAGATGCGCGATCCTACAACAATTCCATGAACCTCAATTATGAATTGAAAACCGATTCCTTGGGCAGCAAACTTAAATTGAATGTAGCCGGCTTAATGTATAAGCGTTTGCAATACTCGGTGAACAATACCATTGCTGCAGATGCGGCGGGAAATGAGTTTCAACCTGTTTTACAAATTAACCAGGAACAGCCACAGCGTATCAATAATTTCTCGGGGAAGGTCGATTATATCCAAAAGTTTAAAAATGAGCTTTCCATTTCGGTGGGCGCTATATTTAACAAAACCAAGACGGACAACGATACCCAATATAGCAGTTACAAATATGCAACGAGTAGTACGGAAAATAAGCCCAATCACTTTTTGTACGACGAAAATATTTTCGGGGGCTATGCAACGGTAGAAAAGAAATTCTCGCCAAAATTCTTAGGAAAATTGGGGGTACGCTACGAGAATACCGATAGTGAAGGGTACTCGGAAAATACAACCAATACCAACCTGCAACGCATCGAGAGAAATTATGGCAAGTTTCTGCCTTATGCCAGTTTTAATTACGCGATGAACGACAATAATAATATTTCGTATGCTTTCTCAAGCCGTATTAGAAGACCAAGATTTTGGGAACTGAATCCGCTGAAGAATTTCCTGACCGAGTTTAACTATATTCAGAACAACCCGTTTGTGAAAGCAGCTTCCGTCTATACACACGAACTGACCTACATGTACAAAAACTCTTATTTTCTGGTGTTGAGCCATACTCTGCAACAGGATCAAATTACGCAGGTGCCTCTTCAGGGTGTAATCAATGGTCAGAATCAGTTGAGATACATCCGTACAAATTTTGGCGACAAGCAGGAAATGAGCGCAATGCTCGGCATGCAGCGCACTTTCTTTAAAGGATATGTCACCACTAATTTCAATATAGGTTTGCAGCGCAATGTCATCAACGGCAGTTTGAATCAGGACCCTATTTCTGGCGATATTTTTCCAACCTATGAAAATCATTCCTCAAGCAACAGCTTGCTCATCCAAACCAACAATAACATCCGGCTCGATAAAGGGAAAACCTGGTTTTTTGGTATCAATTATTTCTACGTAGATCAACAACAGATGGAACTGGGGCAATTGCAGAGCTTAATGAGTTTGGATCTGTCATTAAAGAAACTGTGGAACAACTGGACTTTCTCTGTTGCAGTAAGCGATGCCCTGAATACTTACAAAGAAAAAATAAACGATGTGCAGCAGAATGGTAATTACAACTTTATCAACCAGAATCAATATAGACAAGGTGTGGAAGTGACGTTGGTGTATAATTTCGGCAATCAGAAAGTAAAGAAAATTAGGGATATCGATAGTGCCGACAGCGACATTAAAAACAGAACGAGATAAACATATTCATCATTCATATTATTTTATTACAACGAAAACCCGCAGCTTATGTTGCGGGTTTTTTGTCTTTCGTCAATTTTGCAATTATCGTTTGGGGAGAAAAATTTCAGCAAGCATGCATCTTGCGCTTCCGCCACCATTGGTTTCAATGGTGTGCAGGTCGGCATAAATAATTTCGCAATAATTGGTGATGCGGTCAATTTGTTCCTGTGTCAGCGAGCGGTAAGCAGTTTCGCTCATCACCAAAAATGTTTTGCCCTCTTCATTTCTTACCTGAAGCATGTTTCCGGCAAACTGCTGCAGCTGATCTTCGGAAATCTCGACGATTTCTTTGCCGGTAGATTTAAGCACTTCCTGCACTTTCTCGCGTTCCAGTTCATCATCAATTGAATCTAAACAAATTACAGCAAACTGATCACCAACACACATCATCACATTGGTATGATAAATGGGTAGCCGTTGGTCATTAGCGGTTTGAAAAGAATGAAAAACCACGGGCGTAAATCCTAAATTTGAACAGAACTCGCGAAACAATGCTTCGTTTAAGCGAACGGAAACAGAACCGTAAGCAATGTGATGATCATGATCGAAAATCATACTGCCCGTTCCTTCCAGGAATTTTCCTTCTGCTTCAAACTTGGAAAGATCGATGATTTCTGAAATTTCAAATCCCTTACTTTTAATGGTATCTAAAATGTCGAGCCGACGTTCGGTTCGTCTATTGGGCGCAAACATCGGGTAAAGCACCACTTTGCCATCACGGTGAAAACTCACCCAATTGTTCGGGAATATGGAATCTGGTTTGCGAGGTTCAGGCGTGTCTTTGATGGTGATTACATTAATCCCCTTATTGGTAATCTTTTCCACAAAAGTCTTGAATTCCTGAAGGGCTTTTTCCTGAACGTCGGAGTTGTGCTGTTCTATTTGGAAATAATTGTTCTCGGCGGTCTCGGCATTGTAACCGAAGGCAACTGGTTCTATCATCAGTACCGTATCGCTTGTTTGCATTAATGGTCTTTTTTAGTATTGAAGTTGTTTCAAAAATACTTAAATTTATAGAGATTTAAAAATGATATGTTAGAAATTGCCTGCTTCGAAATTACTTCAGCCGAAACCGCCCTAGCTTCTGTTGCAGATCGCATCGAGTTTTGCGCTAATCATAATTTGGGAGGTACCACTCCCGATTTTTACGAGTTTCTGCATCTCAAAAGGAATTACAAAAAACCGGTTTATGTAATGATTCGTCCGAAAGGTGGTCCGTTTTTTTATTCGGATGAAGAATTTTTGCAGATGAAGAACAGCATCATTGCTTTTCGCGAAGGCGGTGCCGACGGTTTTGTTTTCGGTATTTTGGATGCCCACAATGAAATAGACGAGGCCAAGAATGCAGAATTGATCGAGCTTGCGGCAGGAATTCCTTGTACATTTCATCGCGCATTCGACAGGACTTCAGATTTGGAAAGCTCCATAAAAACACTTATCAAACTGGGTTTCCATAGCGTGCTTACTTCCGGAGGTAAACCGACGGCGATGGAAGGGCGTGAAAAACTGAAAAGTTTAGTTGATGAATATTCGCATCTAATCAATATCCTCATTGGTGGTGGTGTACGCTCCGAGAATATCTCGGAACTGAAAGCGTTTACCGGTGCCCGATATTTCCATTCGTCTGCGATTATGAAATATGATACTTTTGCCGATGATGGAGAAATTAAACGTTTGAAACAGGGAGCAGAATAGCCAGTAGGTGAAAGTTATTCCCGTACCAAAGGTAGGGTAGAACATCTGAGCAAACCACCCATTTTGGAAATTTCACGGTAAGGAATTTCTTCAACAGTCATTCCCCACTCATTACGAAGATGGTTATTCATGCGGGTAAATGCTTTATCGGAAACCACCACTTCCGGAGAAATCGAGAAGATATTGGGATACATTTCGAACATTTCCTCCTCATTCACATGGAAACAATTTTCCTTACCAAAAATGTCTACAATTAAAGTGTAATCATTTTCATCCACAAATCCGTCTTTGTAGATGATGCATTTGTCTTTCCCAACGGGGTTAAAAGTACAGTCTAGATGCAAGATACCTTTGAAGGGTTCGTGGTCATTTTTTTTGAGTTCGAAGTCTAGGATTCTTTTCTTGGGGAAATACTCTTTCAAGATTTCGATGGCATATTCGTTAGTTCTCGCAGTTTTGAAACTTCGGTAGTCCTCACTATAGCAGGTACCAATAAAGAGGTAATCGTTCCACACAATAACATCTCCACCTTCAACATGAGCAGATTCCGGTAGGTTGATGATGTCGCGCCATTGCACTTCTTCAAAGATTTTTCGGTAGGCATCCTGTTCATCAGCACGGTCTGAAATGACGTTGGAAATAATCATTTTATCATCAATGACAAATGCCACATCTCTGGCAAAAACTTGGTTGTAGTTTTCAATAATCTCCGGCCGGAAAACCTGAACATCGTATTGATGAAGTACTTTTTCGAATTCATTCATTTCAGTGATGATGTCTTCCTCCAGAGGGTAAATGCCTTTTTGGATGGTATCATAAGATTTGGCATCATAACTTTTCTCAAGTTCGGGAATGCCTCCCATGGAATTGGGTTGTCCTAAAACAACAGATTTTAACTGAGATGTTTCGTTTTTGATGTTGAGTTTCATAAAAAAAGTACTGGATACAAATGTATGCAAAGTCTTCAAACTTACGAAATTTTTAGCAAGGAGCACTTCACAGAATTGAGGCAAAAAGATGACATTTTTGCCGTTCGGAGCGTGACAATATTTAGTTAAAAAAATCAATAATTAACCTCTTGGGATTAAAATATTATAATACTTGTTAAATTATCGTTAAAACTGAAACATTACATTTTTACTTACTACCTATTTAGCATTAAATTTGTGTAGCAAACATCAAAAAAAGATTAATATTTATGACGATGAACAATAACTTAAAAAAATTAATTCCTTACGCTTTTGTAGGAATTATTTCAGGCGCAACTACCTTTGGTGCCATCAATTATTTCGGGATTAAAAATAGCGATTCCGATTTTAGCTACTTCGCACCTAAAAAAGAAACTGATGGTAAATTTGCGTCATTCAATATGGCAGGAACTGGTGATGATTTCGTCAAGGCCGCCAAAATGACCGTTCCTGCGGTGGTATCGATCAAAAATTTTTCTAACAGGACGGCACAAAGAAGCGATCAGGATATGTTTGATCTTTTCTTTGGAAATCCTTTTGGCAATAACAATCAAAGACAGCAGCAGCAAGTGCCTAAAGATATGCCTACAGGAATGGGTTCTGGGGTTATTATTTCTCCGGATGGGTATATCATTTCTAACAATCACGTGATTGCTGGTGCCACTAAATTAGAAGTGGTACTGTCCAACAAAAAATCATACATCGCGAATCTTATAGGTACCGACCCTACAACGGATATTGCCTTGTTGAAAATTGAGGAAAAAGGATTGCCTTACCTGAATTTCGCTAACTCTGACAACGTTGAAGTTGGCCAGTGGGTTTTGGCTGTGGGTAACCCAATGGGTTTAAATTCCACCGTAACAGCCGGTATTATTTCTGCGAAAGGAAGAAGCATTGATTTACTGAGCCAGCAATCCAGAACACCAATTGAGAATTTTATTCAAACCGATGCAGCAATTAATCCGGGGAATTCTGGTGGTGCTTTAGTAAACCCTAATGGTGAATTGATTGGTATCAACTCAGCCATTTCTTCAAAAACGGGTTATTATGAGGGCTACGGATTTGCAGTACCTTCTAATCTTGCGAGAAAAGTGGTGGAAGACATCAAAAAATTTGGACTTGTGCAGCGAGGATTCATTGGTGTGCGGTCAGTAGATCTCTCCGATACGAGAGCCGTTGCGCAGTACAATCAGCAGATGAAAACCAATATTAAATCTGGTGAAGGGGTTTATATCATTGAAGTTACTCCAAAAGGCGGTGCAGAAAGTGCAGGTTTAAGAAATGGAGACATTATTACGAAAATCGATAATACTGTGGTGACCAATTACTACGATCTTTCTTACGCCGTGGGCAGCAAAAGACCAGGCGATAAAGTGGCGGTAACCTATCTGCGAAACGGAAAAGAAAGTACTGTCAACGTTACTTTACGCGACGAAAAAGGAGGAACTTCCTTCCGCAGCAAAGCAGATTTATCTGTCACCGAAAAGATAGGTAGCGAATTTGAACCGCTTAGTGAAAAATTTAAAACAGACTATGGCTTAAATAGCGGCGTGATTGCTAAAAACGTTGTCGATGGAAGTGAAATGGCAAAAATTGGTGTGGTTGATAATTATATTGTTATCGAAATCAATGGGAAACCAGTGAACGCCCAAAAGGATGTTGAGAAAATTCTGCAGGGCTACAGCGGAAATGTACAGGTAAAATACGTAGATGAATACGGAAGAATTACAACGAGAGGATTCAAGATGCCTTAAGTGTGGACACCGAATCTTTAAAAAAATTAATCCGTCTTACTGTACAGTGAGGCGGATTTTTCTTTGAAGATATTCAAAACACAGCATTGGCAAAGTTTAACCTTTCTTTTGCATCCTTTTGCGCTTCTTTTTTCTTTCGTAAATGATCTCCGTAATTTTACCACCAATCCAGGAAAAAGGGAAAAATATAAGGAAAATAGAAATCTTGTAAAATGTTGGATGGTAAGGGAAAATAATAATGTCGAGCATGGCAACAAACAGTAAAATAAACCCAATTAGGATGGCATAAGCCACTTTGGCATATTTCACAATAACCGCAGTTACTACCCCGCCTACTGTGGCCGCAACTCCTGATGAAATGAGCAGTGCGACAAAAAAGTACGGTTTATGCCTCACACTTTTGAGTACCCGTTCCCATTGTTGGAATGGCGAAATCTCTTCATAATTAACCCATGAGGGATTCAGCCGAATTCCTACCGAGATAATTAATGCCGCAACAGCGAGTCCTATTACCACCGCCAATGTATTCCGCAGGAAATTCATTTAGAATTGATGAGCAATCATAGAAATTTCTATATCCACATTTTTGGGAAGGCAAGATACTTGCACGGTTTCCCGCGCCGGAAAAGATTCCTCCTCTAGGTAGCTTGCATACACCGTGTTCATGATGGCAAAATCGTCCATGCTTTTAAGAAAAATTGTTGATTTTACTACATTTTTAAAACCCATTCCGGCTTCTTCTAAAATGGCCTGAAGATTTTTCATCACCTGATGCGTGGCTTTCTCTATGCCTTCTTCAAGTTTACCAGTTTCCGCATTCAAAGGAATTTGCCCCGAGATATAAAGGATTCCGTTGGCCAAATTTGCCTGCGAATAAGGACCTATTGCAGCAGGCGCGGCAGCTGTAGAAATTAGTTTTTTCATCTTTATTCTATTTCAGAGAGATTTAATCAGCAAATATAAAACATATTCAATAACGGTGGAAGTGTTTTTTAATGGCTGCTTTAAAATTAAAACCCCTTCAACATTCAAGTGATCAACTTTTTGAAGATCATGTGAAGTTAACTTCTTAGAAAGTTGCATTCTGCTGAGTGGAGCTGTTTTCTTTATACTTCAGTGCATCGCTCAGGATATTGGCTTTAATACCGATAAAGAAGTCATAAACCTTGTATGGCCCGTAAGGAATCCAATTAACATTGATGGTGAAACTTCGCTGATCGCGCGATATACTGATTCTTGTATTGGCGATTTCTTTCGTGATGACGTCGTAATAGAGATTCCCGTGCAGCGTCCAAAAGGGGGTAAGTTTAATGTTGCCGTCTAAACCCACCGATGCCATTTTGTTACCAAAGCGCGTTAAACTTTTGGTGTACTGATATTGCGCATTGATATTCAGACTCCACGGTTGGGTAAATCTTGCGTAATTGTCGTCATCAAAATAATAGTTTTCATTGCGGATTTCACCTTTGGTTTTATAAATTTTCGATAGGTCTTTCTTTTCTTTTCCTCCAAAAAGTTCACTGCTCAGTGGATAAGAAATCTGGGCATTGAATCCCTGCACGCTAAAGTGGCCAAAATTATCAGTCCTCATGCCGGTATCTTCACCTGGCGCAAATAAGATTTGATAAGGTTCCAGCGTCAAACCGGTGTTCAGATTAAGTTTCTCAAAAAGTGTCGTTTGCCCATTAAACTGGAAAATTGACCATTTGTTGACGGGTGCCGCAAAATTATAACTGGTGTTGAAGGAGAGCGTTTCGAAAATTTTAAGTTTACGAATTCCCGTAGAGTCTTTTTTGGATTTCACCTTCATCTCGAGGTTGTTGCCTATACTGATGGTCATGGCTTGTACCAGATGAGAGTTTGGTGCGCCTATGATACCGCGGTCAAAAATAGAGTAGGGCGTCATTTCTCCGCGGTTGTTGTAATAATTTTTATAGTAACCAAAACCTGGCTTGGAGAAATCTGGAGAATAAGAGAATCCAATCTGCGGGGTTACCATGTGGCGAATGGCTTGTATCGGCGAACCCTTCTTAAAATTCAGCATGCCATAAAGCACAGTCTGTAAACTAGCACCTGTGGAGAATGATGAGTAACCTGCGATTTTTTTATTGAAGTTATCTTCCACTGCATTCGTCAATGGATTATAGGATCTTGTTACGGTTTTAGTCGTTAGTGCATTATCGATATTGGCAGACAGCGTGAAGGTGAAATATTTCGCGAGTGTCGTGTTGGTACCTAAGGTGATGTTGTTTTTGAGACCGGTCTGCATTTTATCCCACATGGTTTTGGTAAACAGTTCGTCTGCATTGGATTGTACATAGTTATTCACATTGAGCCCGGTGTTAACGGTAATATTCTCCAGCAATCCCTGTCTTATCCCGGTTTTGGGTTTAAAAAGGTAAAATTGATTAATGGCTACATTAAGGATCGGAAGTTTTAGATCGGACAAACCGGTCGAAAAATTTTGTGAGTAAGAGGCAGAGCCGGTAATGGTTACCGGGAGTGTAAGAAACCTTTTTATAACACTCACCGATGAGTTTTGCTGAGCGTTCAGGTTGTTTTGGCTAAGCGCATAATTGTTGTTGACCGTGTTGTTGTAGAACTTATTGCTCACCACATCCACCGATGCCGAAAAAGTGAGAAATGGATTGGCCTTTGTATCTTGCTGATGTCTCCATGCAATACGATAAGTTCCCATTTTAGAATAATTGGAAAGCCCTTTAATCCCGTGAACGGTGGTGCCAATATCTGCTGAGAAATTTCCCGAATAGCGGTAACTTTTTCGGTAATTCACCTCTGGCCGGAAAGTCCAGCTTCCTTTGGTATAGAGGTCGGTAAGTATCTTTAGATCGAAATGCTGACCAATGGGTTGGTAATATCCCAGACCGTTGAGGAAAAACCCGACATCTTCGCGCTCTCCGAAACTTGGGATCAAAATTCCGGCACTACGGGTAGAGGTGAAGGGCAGAATGGCAAATGGCATTATCAGCGGGGTGGGAACCTGCTCAATGTACATTTGAATAGGTCCGGTGATGATCTGCGATTTGTTTTTTCCTTTAATGAGTTTAATGTTCGGCGCCAGTAGATAATAGTCGGCAAGCGTGTCTTTTTTCTTGAGAAAATATTCGTCGGTGGTGTATTTTCCGCGACGCATAAAGAACACCGAGTCGTTGTATTTCTTCGTTTTTTCGGCGACAATGACACCCTCGCTTTCCTCCGTTCTTGCATTAAAAGCTATGGCTTGTTTGGTTTTAATGTTGTACGTAAACTCGTCGTATTCGTACTTTTTGCCACCTTGGGTGGCAATGGCGGGTGTCTTTATTTTTCCTAATGAATCCAGCTCGCCTCGCGCGAAGATGAGTGATTTATTCCAGTCAATGGAAATATAATCAGCGTCAATCTGCATATCCTGATATTTTACCTGCGCTTTTTTGTTCAGGAATGTCATTTTTTTGGGAATGTCGTTGCGGATATTATCTGCTTTGGTATTCACCACAGCGTCCAGAGATTCCTTTTTTGCGACGATGGTATCCTTTTTTTGTACGATGTTAACCTCCTTATTTTCAGCCAGATTTTGAGCACCCAAATGTGCTAAAATATTGTTAAAAATTAGGATAATTAAAAATTGTAATATATTTTTGAAGCCGGTTTTGACCAATGCTGTAGATTCTGTATTCGGGTTCAAAATTAACATTATTTTTAAAATCAAGTAATGGTTATCTATAGATTTTCCCTTAAAAAATTTTTTCTTCTCCTTTGGATCTGTTGTTTAACATTTTTTGCTGCACAAAAGAAGTTCACGGTGGTGCTGGATGCAGGGCATGGTGGAAGCGATTTTGGAGCCAATCGTCATTATGAAGAGACAGGCCGGTTGAATGAAAAAGATGTTACATTGGCTATTGTGTTGAAGTTGGGCAGGATGCTGGAAAAGAATAAGGATTTCAAGATTATTTATACCAGAAAGATCGACGAGTATCCTTCATTAATTGATAGAACTAATCTAGCCAACAGGAGCAAAGCAGATCTTTTTATCTCGGTACACTGCAATGCCAACACCAGAAGTGCACCCTACGGAACCGAAACCTTTGTGCAGGGTCCCGATCAAAACAAAACCAATTTGGAAGTGGCCAAAGCTGAAAACGATGTAATTTTCTTGGATGAAAAAGATAAGGAAATGTTCGCCTCTTATGACCCTAGGTCGCCAGAATCACTTATTGCACTCAAAATTCAGCAAAGCAAGTATTTGGAAAGCAGTCTTTTGTTTGGTAGTTTTGTAGAAGGCAATTTCGAGAAGAAAGACAAGCGATTTTCCAGAGGTGTAAAGCAGCAAAACCTGCACGTTTTAAGGTTAAATGCTATGCCGTCCGTGTTAATAGAGACGGGGTTTATCAGTAATTATGATGATGCCATGTACTTGGCTTCCGAAAGAGGGCAGAATGAAATTGCATCCAGTATTTACGATGCAATTTTAAGTTATAAGAAGGCAGTTGATCGCAATAAACAAGCACCGGAACCTGTTAAACAGGAAGAAAAACCATTGAAGAACGATTTTAGAATTTTGCTTTTTTCTTCACCTGTCAAATTCAATAATGGCGATCCGGCATTGAAAGGGCTGAGCGATATTTTGGTGATTAAAGAAAACGGATTCTACAAATATTATTACGGATTAACGAACTTTGCATCAGTGCGCGACGGTAATTTGCGCTCTGCAAAAGACGCAGGTTTCCAGAATTCAACGTCGATATCATTTGTTCCGGATCAGAAGCTGAATGCTGCTTTCTATACAATTGAGGTGGCGGTAACCGAGCAGAAACTCAGCTCCAATTCACCATTACTTGGTACACTGAAAGATGTTGAGCGTGAAAAGGTCAATGGAAAATTTTATTACACGTATGGCAAATTCAGCAGTTTGGAAGAGGCGCTGAAGGAACAGAAAGCAATTGAAGGAAAAGGGATTAAAAACACTGTTGTTCAGAAAACGATTAAATAAATTGGAAGTTGCGAAATACAAAGATTTTGGTTATTTTTGCAAACTTTAAAAAACCAAGGCCTATTCGTCTAGTGGTTAGGACTCAAGATTTTCATTCTTGCAACAGGGGTTCGATTCCTTTATAGGCTACAAAATGAAAATTTTCATAAAAAGTAAAAAATATTTTTGGTGCTATAAAAAGATTTTATATCTTTGCACCCACATTTAGGAAACGATATGGCAAATCATAAATCAGCGCTGAAAAGAATCAGACAAAACGCAACAAAAAGACTTAGAAACCGATACTATCATAAAACCGCAAGAACTGCAGTAAAAGTATTGAGAACTGAAGAAGATAAGAAAGCGGCTACAGAGCAGCTTCCAAAAGTGATCTCTTTGTTGGACAAATTGGTGAAGAAAAACATCATTCACAAAAACAAAGCTGCTAATTTAAAAAGCAAATTAACTAAGCACGTTAATAAACTGGCTTAATTCAATAAAGTGTCCGGCCCGTTCGTCTATCGGTTAGGACCTCAGATTTTCATTCTGGTAAGAGGGGTTCGATTCCCCTACGGGCTACTACACACGCTGTAAATCAGTGATTTACGCATAGCGGGGACTAAAACAGGGACTTCAAGTCCCTGTTTTTTTATTATCTCTTTCTTCCATATTGTTGTATTTCTATTTTTTGTACATTTTCATTTTCAAAATTTTTATCAATTACTCTGATAATATTCGTCTTAAATAATTGTGAATTCTCCACCATTCTCTCCTCTAAATAACCCCTACTCTCATTAATTTTCAACTGCATTTCCTTCTCCTCCCTATACTTCTCAACCAATCCCTCCCGAACATTAGGCAAATCCTCCAACCTTTTATCCAATTCAGCAATCTTATCTTCAGTAATTTTTGTCTGCTGTTCAATCTCCGTCACATTCACGCCTTTTTGAGAAAGAATATCAATTTCCTCTTGGACTTTCTCCTTTGTCAAATCAATCGTTTTCTGATAAAATGGAAGCTGGTTTTTCCAGTATTCGGCATTGTCGCCCTCTTCCTTGGAATAGCCTAAGATTCGGTTGTAGTTATGTTGCGCTTTAGTTACTTCTTCCTGAATTTTAATAAAACTGTCATATTTTCGAAGCACAAAAGCAGAATCAGCCAAAAATTTATTTTTTTCGGTTTCAATTTGCTTTTTCA
This sequence comes from Chryseobacterium sp. 39-10, assembly GCA_001898255.1. Classification (GTDB taxonomy): domain Bacteria; phylum Bacteroidota; class Bacteroidia; order Flavobacteriales; family Weeksellaceae; genus Kaistella. The sequence goes on from MKTK01000032.1 coordinate 17,913, forward strand.
TCAGTTCAATTTCTATATTCGCTCTGGTTTCGGGATTCGTGATGATGGCGGTTTTCATTTCCTGCGTGCTGATGTCAGAAATATCTAAAACATCGGCTCCCTTCTTCATTGCCTCCAAGTATCTTGCCTGTTTGGATTGCAATTTTTGAAGCATAAAGACATCAATGCTGTCATTGGTCAACATAAAGTTGATTCTTACATTTTCGTTCCTATTTCCTTGTCGCCAAGCACGACCTTCCACTTGCCGTAGAGAGGTAAAGTTGTACGGAAGAGAAAGCATGTAAATATCCGTCGTATTTTCCTGAAGGTTCATTCCTTCCTGAATCGCCTCGCTTCCGATGACCACCTTTATTTTTCCGGAATTGAAATCATCTTGAATCTTTAAACGGTTTGGTTTGCTGGTTGCTCCGGTGATGACTCCGACTTCTTCCGGTTTGTAGCCGACCTCCCGTACCAAATATTCCCTTAGTTTCGGAAATTCCGAAACAGCTAATTCAGAGTAGATAATCTGTCCCGAATCCGGAATGTCGTTTTTGTTCTGCCGAATCAAATCCATCGTTTGTTTTAGTTTCGGAGAATCCTCTATAAACTCTTCTAAAGACGGTTCTTCTCCTTCATAATAGGGAGAAAGATATGGTGAAATCGCAATCAAACGGGCATTAAGGATATGCGTAAGAATTGCCCCTTTTTGGGTTTCGGTAAAGTTTTCATTGAGCATTTCGTATTGCTCACTCGTTAAATAGTTCTGCTCAATCTTATATTCCTTGTTGATTCGGTTGGGCCGCACCAATTCTGGATTGTCTTCTTCGCCTTTGATATCAATAAATTCAGATAAAAGTTGCTGAAACAGCGAATTGTTTTTAAAACGTCGAACATTCGCCTTGAATTTCACATCACCTTTTGCGTCAATCTCCATGTCGTTGTCTGCCTCCATAAAGGTTTCAAAGAAGGTATTCACATTGAAGTAGCCCGATTCTTCTAATCTCTTGTTCGCAATCAAGGAGAGAATAGAATAATATTCCAGTGGTTTATTGGTAAATGGCGTTGCAGAAAGCAAGGTAACATTTCTACCGTCGTTCTTTTCTTGGATGTATTGCGCAGCCATCCAAGTATTGATACCCAACTTTGAAGTCTGCTGGTTTTGATTTCTAAAGTCTGAAGCAAATCGGCGGTCTTTTATTCTTACTTTTCCTACGATATGGTTCGCGTTGTGGACTTCGTCATAAGTCAGATGGTCAAAACCAAAGTCTTCCCAATCGTAAATCTTGCCACGCTTCATTTTACCCACCAGTTCTTTTTCTTTTTCCAGTTCTTTCTGAAAATCCCTTTCGCTGATGGTGTTTACACTTCTTAATTCATTTTCTGAAATATAGGAGAACTTGGAAGCCAGATTTTGGGTAATATTTTCAGAAAAACCGATATTGTTAAAACCCTCGTAAGTGACGATGGTGATTTCCCCATCCTTGTTGTCGAATTTTGAGAGGTCGAAGTCTTTTCCGAGATTTCCCAAGACATTCACTTTGGCTTCGGGAATGGTTTCAAAAATGGTTTCCACCCACTGTTTCAGAATGCTGTCATTGGGAACGACAATCAGCGGTCTTTTCGCATTTGCTCTTTCCATCGCTTCGTGCATTGACAGGATTCCAGACAATGTTTTTCCAAATCCCACTTCATGTGCAAGTAATCCGACACCTTTCGTGGTCTGCCTTCCGATTCCGGCTTTCTGAACTTCAGTTAATCTAAGTTCTCGACCTTTAAAATTCAAATGGATTTTTGAAAACAAAGGAAACTTTGAATAGTCCGGAACATAGATATTGTTGTAGTTTCGGTTAAAATCATTGACAAAACGCTTCCTTAAAGCGTCCGACAATTCTTCCCTCAAAAATTTTTGAAACAAGTCGTTGGCGGCGACTTTTCGTCTTTCGCGAACCAAGGCATTCCGTTCCTTGTCGCTTCCGGTAACGTTTTCGTTGTCTACAAAACTTCTTACTTCCCAAGATGAAGAACCTGCAAATGCCTCACTGGAAAGCGTTCCGACAAAATCCTTGAATTTTTCTGCAAGATTATAGGGAACCGTTACAGTTTCCGTCTGTCTTGTGTTTTGATTCCAGCGTTCCTTTTCTATGGATCCCAAATCAAACTGGTGGACAAATTCATGATTCGGACTGATTGAGATTTCGTCTAAAGTTTTTGGTTTTGGAAGAACATTGAGGAGTAAATCCTTTTGTTTCTCATATTGATTTTCTGTTCCGCCAACCGAGAACCTGTCCTTAAAGTCTATTTCCAGTTGTTCTAATTTGGCGTAGATATTCCCTTCGGCGTAATAAAAATCGTGAACCCAATTTCCGTCCATATAGTTGGCAAATTGGTAGTGCTTACCGTGATTGTTTAATGTGCCGTCGTAGGAAGTGTCCCGAAATGCCTCAATCTGTTCTTTAGTAATATCGGTACTGTTCTGAAGCGAGGCATTCACAATTTCATCGGCTTTGAAAAATTGGTATTTTAAAACCCCTTTCTTGATTTCCGGTTTGGTCTGAATTCGATATTCCGCATTTTTCTCTTTGTGGGACTGGATAATTTTATCCGCTTTACGATGAATTTCATCAATTTGGTCTTTCGAAAAATTTGGGGGATTATCAAAAATTTGGGTTTGGAGTTTGAAATACTTCTCAATCTCCTTTTCAATTGCGGGAGATTTGAATTTTACTTCATTAAGTCTGGAAAGAACTTGCTCAATTTTATCTTTCGTTTCTGCAAGGTCAATTTCTTCTGTTTTAGCGGGAATGGTGTTTTCTAAAGTTTTGCTTTTTGATTCTCCTTTAGGTTGATCAACCTCCAAAAACAAATCTTCAAAGAGGTTTCCAATTCTTTCGGTCTGCTTTTTATTTTTGAGTTGCTCAATCCTAGATAAGGCGTCCTCTAAATTTCCATAGACATAGTTTTCCAACCTCCCAAAACGGTTGGTTTTCTCTCGGGTTTCCCCTAAAATCCTGTCGGGATGTTTTTCAAAATAATTGGAAATATCTGTAGAAATTTTCTGGGAATTTTTTTGCAGAATAATAATGTCCGTTCCTACCTGAGTTCCGGCAAAAGCACCATTCGGCAGACGAAAACCTTCCAAAATATCTGCATTTTTTAGTTGGGCTTGTCGGTTCAACCAACCCGAAGGAAGCACCATTGCCAAAACTCCATTGGGTTTAAGAGAATCTAAAGACCTTTTGACAAAATAGTCCTCGTATTTGGAGATTTTGGGTTCTTCTCCCAAACCTTTGTATAATCCGCGATGGTCGCCGTAGGGTGGATTACCGATAACCAAATCGTATTTTTCGGCAAATTCCTTCTTGTTGCCTTTCTCTTCGATAAACTCGGTTTCAAAGGAGCGGAGATGGATGTGGGCTTCGGGATGAAGGATTTTCGCAATCTTTGCGGTGGTTTCGTTGATTTCAAAGGCAGTGATATTGGACTTGATTCCCAATTCTTTCACTGCATACAGAAAATTTCCCGTTCCAACGCTGGGTTCCAATACCGAAATTTCCTGCCTGTTCTTAAACTGGTCTTTGATTAAATTTCTGACGGCATCTACAATCCTTGAATCGGTGTAGTATTCATCCAAAATACCCCTGCCTTCTTTAGCTGTTCCGCCACTTTTGAATTGATGACAGATCTCTTTTAAATCCTCGGTAATGTTAAGACTTTCCTTGAGTTTAACTTGCTTATCGCTGGAAACAAAACAAGCTGCGGAAACAACTTCCGCAACTTGTTCATTGGTCAGTTTTTGACCTTTATATTTTGAAATAAGAACCCCTAATGCCTCATTGTTTTGAGTAGATGTTTTTACTATTTCTGCTATTCTATTGGATACATTTCTCCCGGATACGATTCCGCCCAAGGAATGTTCTGCTCCCTCATTTTTTGCAGCATTTTGCGGTTGTGTTCCGTCAACGGGTCCTCGCTCTGGTTTTCCGACCAGATGCTTCCAGATTGTGTCTTCAAGTCCATTTCCAGTATGGTTGCCGTCCACAGCTTGTCCTCCAAAGTGATTTCCGTTTTGCTTGGGTTTGCTTGTTTGGTTAGATTCTCCAGAATTTCGTTGAGAAAGTTCGGCTCCCAAGTGCTGAGTGTCGGAAATTCCTTCGGATTGAGTTCCATCGTCTTCATTTCTTATCGTTTTTTGTTCAACTAAAGTAGTATTTTTCTCTTGAACTTGGAGTTTATTTTTTAAATATTCTTCCAGGTTTTGGTTCCCATTTTCAGAAATTCCATACAGCAGGCGGATGTCCTTGATATTTTTATTTTGAAATTCATTGAGGATTTTTTGTGTAGACCTATTTCCGTCATCATCACCGGTTAGACACAGAAATATCTTTCCGTCGTAGTTTTTAAACCGTTCGACAAAGCTTCCAGTATTTTCATTATAATTGAGTGTTACAAGGGTTCTGCCGTTGTTTTGATTGTTTAGTTTCAAAAGTTCCAAAAACGAATCTTTGTCGTTATCGCTGTTAAAGACAATCAGTTCGTTTTTAGTTCCCTCAATAATGGAAATTTCTGAACTAGAATGATTTAAATAGGATGTCTCACTCACTTTTTCTGTTTTTTACGAAGTGGTTGAACTCAAAAATGTCTTTCGCCGTGTCGTCCCAGTTTTTTCTTGGAAGCAGTTGCAGGCTTACAAAGATGTCGGTCTTTTTATTGTAGGAATCGATGCGCTCCAATCTTCCGCCATAATCCTTTTCGGCGTGTCTGTAGAGGGAATACGGCAGAATCGTGTCTGTCGGATAGATGTAGAAACGGGTATAGTTCCAAGGCGAATTGATTTCGAAGCGTCTGTATTTTTTCTTGAATAACACCGTGTCGGAGAGTTTCCGCCTGTTATTATAGTTCGGAATCATTTCTTTTGAGAATATGGCGCCGTCCTTCTTGTTCCAAACCAATGCGGGTTTTTGTTTTTCAAGAATATCGGAAAGTATGATGTTGCCGTTTTCAGCATCCAATGGATAGCAGAAAGAATCTCTCACGAGATAGGCATTTTGATTCATTTCGGGAAAGGTGTGGTTTGGAACCAGTTCGATAATTTGGTTTTCCGAATAACTCATTTTCGAGATGTGGAAACTCTGCATCTTGTCCAATCCTCTGGAGGCATCAAAATAGACATTGGTAATGAGGTCGATTCCGCCTTTTTCGGATTTGATTTCCTTGTGGCAGGAATTTAGGATAAATACTGAAACGAAAACTAAAAATATGGATTTGATGTTCATAATGATTACATTTTAAAAAAAGCGGCAAATCAAAATTTGACTTACCGCCTTCGGATAATAGTCAGGTATTATTTATTATCGTTTGATGCTCTGTTCCTTCACATGGGCTTTCTCCTGTTTTTCTTCATTTTCCATTCCCTGCAAAGGTTTGTTGGTGTTGATGCGGTTCATGTCGTTGTCGTAAAGGTTCAGGTTCTTGTATTGCGGATTGAGCACTGCTTTTCCTTCCACCACCTTGTCGTCCATTTCAAATTTCACTTTCACCACATTTCCTTTTTCAAGTGACTTGATGGTGTTATCCCTGTATTCCGGCTTTTCGAAAACGAGGTTGGCTTTTTCCACGATTTTGTCGGTATCGACACCGTAGTTTTTGTAGAAATTCTGGAACATATAGTTTCCTTTCTCCGTCTTTGGCTCCTCAAAGTTGAACTGCACGAAGGCGGTTTCCGACTGGTCGCTTTTGGGGTTGTGGAACTCGATTTTCACGCTCCGTCCCTCCAAAAGATTTACGGCTTCTTTTGCGGTAAAGGTATTTTCTCTGTTTACCGAAAAATTGTGGGTGATTTCTTCGCCTTTCTCGTTCTTCAATTTGGCGTCGTAAGAGTTGAGGAAAACACCACCCGTTTCCGTCTTGTTGAATTTCAAGGCAAAATCAACCTTGTTTCCGGGCAGTGCCTTGTCCGAGGAAGTTTTGATTTCGAATTGCTGGTTTTTGGACTTGATGCCTTTTTCCAATTCTTTGTGAAGTTTTTCGTCTTCGCCGAAACCGAGGTATTTAAGCTGATTTTTTAGATAATCTACCTGGTTGAATTCTTTTTGTGTTTCCATAATGTTTGGGGTTTGATTGTTAAAATATTCTTTGTTTTTATTGAGGTGTTGTGTTAAGTCATCTCCGTTCATTTTGGCGTAATCTTTTATAGAAGGCTCTCCAATGATGTCGTCTATCGAAAATCCTGACCTTGTGGCATCCATTTCTTCTTTAAATCTCGAATGAAAATTACTTTGGCTGAATAAATTGCTCCGTTTTTTCTCATCGGGAAGAAAAAGACTTTTAAGGGAATCGATGATTTTTTCTGTTTCCTCATTTCCCTCGTAGGTAAGCAGTTCTCCGCCAACGAATAGCAAAACATGGTCTTCCGGCTTTCGATACAGCTGGATTTTTGAGGCAATCTGGCTGTAGTTCACTTTGTCGTCTTCCGTCAAGGAGATTTCAAATTCGTGCTTGGTATGACCTTCGGAATCGTCAATAAACAGTTTGACGTAATCCTTTTGTGGTGGTTCTTCCATATTTCTAAAATTTTTAGAGTAACTATTATTTAGGTTGTTTTCCGATACGCCGACAATGGGTTCCGCATTCAGATGGTTCTTGCTGAATTTGTCCAAAAGGTGGTCATAGACGTTGATTTTGGTCTTTTCGTAAAGGGAGTGGTAGTTTCCGCTTTCCAATAAAATCGCATCCAAAGCCGTGAACCCCATCAGTTCGAGTTTGTCGCGGTATTCCTTGTACATCTGCTCGTTTACATTGTTTCCATAAAGGATGACACCCGTTCCGGCGTGAATCGTCATCAGTTCGGTCAGTTTCTCGAACTGTCGATGCTGCGGAAGAATGAATTTCCCAACGATGTCGTTCGCATTGTTCAGGATGATGGCTTCCGTCTTGTCGGACAGTCCAAACTTTTGGCTTGAAATGTAGGCGGCGGAATCTTCGGGACTGTTGATTTTGAACGGCTGATAATTGGCGGCAAAAATCTGCTTGTTAAAGGAAAAGGTGCTGACTTTTCCCTGCTGTTGATTTTGCTCGGAAAGTTCCAGAACACGGTCGCTTCCCAAATCTCCGTTGAATACCAAATATTTCCCCGAACGCAGATTGATGACGATGCCGTCTTCCACCTTTATTCCTGTATGGTCGAAAATTTCGTGCAGTCTTTGCAACATGAGTCGGTCATGTTTGCTCGAAATCAGTTGTCCGCTCGGATGGTTGTGGACGAGCGTGATGCTTTCGGGCTGCATTTTGAAGACGTTTCCCGTCAACAACCGTAAATCCACAACGGTGGAAGTAATTCCGCCTGTCGAAAGATGTTGAACGAGATAACTGTCGTCCTTGAATTTGTAGAGTGCAAAGGTGTGTTCCACCGCCTCGTCTTCAAGCGCACGGAAAAGCCAAGCCACATCGTTCACATCAGAAATTTTGGTTCCCGCCATGAATGAAAGACTTTTGTTTTCCGAAAACTGCCGCTCTACGAGCGCAAAGTCATTGGCGTAACCTTGATTGTCCTTTTCCCGTAGGATGGCGGAATTTGGGTCAGCATCATTTCTCCCACTGAAGAGTTTGTACGGTAATATTTCGCCCGCCGACGTTTTGAGATATTGCGTATCCTCGTCCGTCGGAAATTGGAAATTCGTGTTCGGTCCATATTTGCTCTGGTAATTGATCGTTTCTGTTTCCATCTTTTCAAAAATTTATCTGCGGAATCCACGGCGTTTTTCCTGTTCCTGTTCGATTTCCTGTTCGATTTCTTCTTCCTGCTCTTCCCGGTTTCTGTTCGCGTCTTCGTACCTATCCCTGTCATTGACGTTCAGGTCAATTTCGGAATTGCCACCTTTTGAAATCTGCTTCTCATCGGGTGAGATGCTGTTTACGGTGTTGATTTCTCTGGAAACGATGTTCAAGTCGTTGGAAATTTCCTTGGCGATTTCGGGATATTGGTCGATTTTATCCATCAGGAAATTTTTCAGTTTCTGAAGTTCGTTTTTGTAGCGGTTCATTTCCGCGACATCCTTCTTGTCGGCAATGATTGCGGTGAGTTCGGTGGCATTTTTAATGAGGTCGAACTCGGCGACGATGTTGTTTTCCTTGTCGTAGATGAATGCCTTTTTTTCAAGCGAAAGTTTCTTCTCATTTTTGTTTGAAAGGTCTTGAATAGTGGAATACTCAATTCCATCCTTGCTGTTTCTGAGGATTTCGGAGATGCTTTTATCCCGCTCCAGAAAGATGACTTTCAGTCGGGTGTTGTTTTCCGTGAGTTGGAAAGTTGCCCTGTTTTTGTCGTTGTCTGCGACAATCGTGTAGCCCTGCAGAAATTTTTGGATGTCGTCCGCTTTCAGTTTTTTTGAAAATGACAAATCTTCATTGATGATTCCGAACTTTTTAAGTTCTTCGGTAGGTAGGTTTTCAGTTTGCATAGTAGGTTGCTATTAAATTGTTTGCTTTGTTTAGGTCGTTTAAGAAATGGTAGGGATTGATGCTTTGTCCAAACTCCTTTACTGCAAAATGCAGGTGCGGTCCGGTAGAGTTCCCTGTGTTTCCACTTTTCCCGATGATGAAGCCCGCCCTGACTTTTTCTCCGACTTTGTAGTAGATTTCGGAGAGGTGGAGATAGGAGGTTTCAAATCGGTTGAAATGTTTGATTTTGATGTAGTTTCCACCGCCTTTGGAATCCCAACCTGCTTCGGTAATGATTCCATCAAGCACGGCGTGAACATCTTCGTAGTTGGCTTTGAGGTCAATTCCGTTGTGCATTTTTGCAGTGCCGAAAATTGGATGCATCCTTGTTCCGTAAGGCGAAGTCACGCTAATTCTATTGCGCAAAGGCATTGAGATATTTTTCCGTAAACCTTCAAAGGTGGTTTCAAAATCCTTTTCCTGCTTTTTTTCGGGTTGAAAATTTTGCATCAGTTCAAATAGTGAATCTTTCATCTTTTTGTAGTCCACGTTACTTTGATTGTTTCCATTATGGTAGTTTTTAAGCATCGTCTTTAGAGAGTCGATTTGACTCGTTAACATCTTCATTGAACTTTCGGTTTCGTTTTTCAGTTCCGATTTTGGGGTGATGTTGAAGATTTCTTTCCACGATTTTTTCTCCTTTTTTTGGTTGGAATTCTCCTCTTTTGGGGTTTCCATAATTTTAAAGTCTTCCGTTTTGTGTGGTTTTGTCGGCATCAGCGTATTGAATTGAGCCATGGAATAACCGCCTGTTAAAAGGAGAATTGTTAATGTTATTATTGTCGTTCTATTTTTCATTTTTAGTAAATTCATTTACGATTAATTCAACCTCCTTATTGATTTTTCTGAAGTTGGTCATCAGGACATCGTTTTTCCTATTGTTTCCCATTTTGTCGACAAATGAGTAATAGGAAGGCATTTTCACATAGTTGTGTTCTTCCTGTTTGATGGCCTTCATATCCAAATTGATTTTGCCGTTCATCGCCGAAGTTTTGTATTCCTCGGTGTCGTTTTCCTCGCCCTGAGCAATCATTCCGACCATTTCGCCAGTTTTGAGCGTCGCAATTTTTCCTGCAGGAATCATAAAGTCCATTTTCTCGTTGATGCTGGTCGTCGTTCCTTGTTGGGAGATGGATTGGGAATAGGATTTTTGCTTGATTTTTCCGAACAGTTTCTCCAGCCATTCCAGAGTATTTTTGTCCCTTGCGGAACCTGAAAGGATATTTCCAACAATGGCGGAAATGGTGTCGGCAACTTCTTTTTTGTAAAACTGTCGGAGTTGTGGGATTTCCTGAAGTCCCAATAAGACCGCCACTTTGTTGCTCCTTGCGGTCGCCACCACGTTGTCGATTTTATGTATGTAGATGGTGGGAAACTCGTCAGCAATAATTCCTCCCGGCAAATTGTGTTTGGAGTTGATGAGTCGTAAAGTCCTGTTTAAAACCGATGAATAAAGGGCGGAATTGATGTCCTGCGTTCCTGGATCGGATGCCAAAATCAGGATGGAAGGATTCTCCCTGTTCGTAATTTTTAGTTCCACTTCGTCGCCCGAAAACACCCAGAAACTTTCCTTGGTCGCCAATCGTGAGAGAAATATCTTCAAGGTTCCGACCTGTCCCTCCAACTGGTCAAATGCCTTGTTTTCATACGCCGTCTTAAAGGGAGAAAGCAGTGAGAATATTTCCTCGTTGGTAAAAAGTGTGTCAAAAATCTCCTTGTAACTTCGGTTCATAAAGGACAGGATATGTGGTAAATCCGAATATTTTCCGTCCTCGTAGGTGGCAAAAAAGTAGATACTCGACGAAAGAAAGTTGATGGCAGATTGGGTGAAAAAAGCATCGGAGCCGCCTCCCGAACTTGAACCTCCTTTTTGGAGCGACGATACCATTGACTCCGCCATTTCCTGTGCTTCCGCCAAGGTTTGGATGTATTCTTTTTTCAATGGATTTACCCTTTTGGATTTTTCTACCTCGTTCAGATTGATGACATGAAAATCGTATTCATACCCTGAATCTTTGCTTTTCTTCAACAGATAATGGTAGTAGGCAATCTGCGCCAAATCGGGAAACTTGAAATCGTAAATACACAGGCAGAAGCCTTTCGCTATCATTTGCCTGATTGCGGGATTGATGATTCCGAAAGACTTTCCACTTCCAGGCGTTCCAATCACCATCGTCCCACGAAATGGATTGATATTGACCCATCCCTTGTTGATTTTTTTACTGTATCTGAAGAGATATGGGATATTGATCGAGGTGTCCGTTTCTACCAGTTCCTGATTTTGGGCAAAACTTTCTTCCTCTACATTCCATCGGTCTTTTCCCATTTTTTGTTGCATGAGTTTTGAGATGGCGTCTGCTCCCATTTGAAGGATTACTGCACCCAAAAAAGACAATACGGCATAGATGACCTGATAAAGATTCAGTGCAGGAAAAATTTTAGGGAGTTTGGAGTTTCCTGCCTCGTTTTGCCAAACGAGTGAAGAAAAAATCATCAACAAGCCCAATATCATGGGGATTACGATTTCCGTGGCGATGTTCAAATCCTTTTTCTTCTTCGCCTTTGTCCCGACAGCAACCAATCCAATCAGAATCAGGGTCGCAAACTTTGCGTTGATGGGTGGGTAAAAGAAACTCATCTTCGAGAAATTTTTCAATAGATTTGAAACTATAGGAATATCTGCATCGAGGTAGAAAAGCGACGCACAATCCAATGCCACGACCGCATAAACCGCCTTCTGAAGGAATCCGTAAATCTTAATTTGGTGTTGTTGTTCCTGCATTACTTCCTATAAATTGTAGTTTTTTAAAAACTCTTTCTCTTTTTCCTCAATACGGTCTTTACCATAAATCTTCACTGCAATCTCCTTATACCACGCTTTCAGATAAGCCATTTTTATAATTTCCTTTTCTATTTCCTTCTTTGCTTTTCTGAGACGGAATAAAAAAAATATGGATATGCAAGAAGCGATGAAAGCGATGAACGCCAGGAGAAGGACAATAATTAATTCTGTTGGTAATGGGTTCATAACTAAAATGTATCTGCTTTTAAAATATCTGAATAATTCACCTTCATCTCGATGGTTCTTCCCGAGAGTTGTTCCTCAATCAGGCGGATCATCATCACCTTGCTGTTCGGAAAAGTGAATTTTTTGAAGACATAGATGTTTCTGAAATTTTTCCTGAAATGTTTCGGGGCGTAAAGTCTAAAAATCGGTGTCATCTCGATGCTTTGATTGTTGGTCGCCTTGTAGATTTTTTTGTCCTCGATGGAAAATTTTAGGTCTTCGATATCGTAACTCAGGTTCGAGCTGTTTTTGAAGGTCATATCGAGAAAGATGTAGTCGCTGATAACGTACACATTGTTGAGCTGCATACTGAGTTTAAGGTCTTTTTGCTCCCTGATTGGATTTTCTTCCGTCTTCTTCTGGATGATGTCCATCGCAAACTTGGTCAGCTCCAAGTTGGAAAAACGGGTTTTGTCCAGTTCAATCGGCTGCATCTCTTCTGGCTGGATATGGATGTTGGTCACGGTGTTTTTATTTTCCGAATTTCTGTAAATAGCCTTATATTGGGCAATAAAAGACTGACCTACAACGGTTATTATTCCTATTTTGTCGCCATTCAATAAAGAGGTGGTTTTTGCCTTTTCCTTTGGGTCGACGTTGGTAGGAGCATCCGTGATCTTGATTCTCGCGATATTGATGTTCGGTAGATCACCCGTGAGTTTTTGGGTGGACAAATCCACATATTGGATGGGTTCCGGTGAGATGATGTGCAGGTTGACGCCCTCCGTAATCACTAGTTCGGGCAATTCCGAAATGACTTGTTCCTTGGTTGCGGTTTGGGCAATAAAAAGGTTGGATATAAGGAATAATAGGATATTGATTGCTGTTTTCATTTTTATTTCTTTTGTTGGTTTTGTGAGTCTTTAAGCTGTTTTTCGTCGATGAGAAATACATAGGAGTTGTATTTCAGTTTGGCTTTGTTGGTTTTAATGAGGTTGGCTATGGATTTGGAGGTGGAAGTGAACAATTTTGAGCCGATGCTCGTGAAAAATCCCTGTCCGCCCATATCCATCTGTGTTCCCTGTACGGAGTTGCTCCCCATTTCCCGAATCATGTCCCTGAAGACGCTTTCCGGAACATAAAGTCCCTTCAAACCGTCGATATCATAGATGGAAAGGTTGACGGGAAGAATTTCTCCCTTGGTAAATACCGAGACAATCTTGAGGTCAACCCGCTGCATGGAAAATCCCGAGATTTGCCCGTAAAGGATGGAGCCTTTCTCAATTTTTCTGTTGCCGACGAAGATGTCTTCCAATAATCGGAACCGGATTCTGCTTCCCAGAAATCCCTTGTTGTTTTCATCAATGACGGCTTTGATAAAACTGTTCTCATTTTCCCTGTAGAAGGCATTGAACTCGCTGTTGATTCCCGACTTGCCGACATTGAAGGTGGAATTGAGGAACTCGTCCATCTTTTCCTTGTTTGCCTTGAGTTTCTGTTCCGCCAAGAGTTTGGCTTGGTATTCGGGATCCCTCGCTTTTTCTAGGGAATCCATGACGAGCATCTGCTGTTTCAGATATTTTACGGGGTCTTGCTGTGCATTTTGATTACTAGATTTTTGATTTTCTGAAAGTTGCTCATTTTCCTGTTTCCCATTGGACTTGTCGTTCAGCATTCGGATGATTTCAGAAGACCTCTTGAAATCCTTGTCCTCATTTTGCTGTTTTGGATTGTAATAGGAAGAGTTGCCTCCTTTTGACGCCTGCTGATTTTGTCTGCTGGAGACCGCCTTCAGTGAATCGATCTTTCTTTTCTGGTCCAAAGACAACTGGTCTTCATAACTGAGCAGACTGTCCTCTTCCTTGTCCAATCCTCCGAGCATCGTCCTGTTGTCGTCCTTCTTGAAAAAGGCGTCGTAGGCATCGTTCTTCGTCATGATGGAGTCCCGTGTTTCTCCCAGAGACAGGGAAAGTTCTTTCGGCTTGTCCTTTTTAGAGGTGTCCTCTTTGGTAAATTGGGCACCTACATACACAAAGAGCAGCAGGAACGGCAATGCCAGAAGGGGCATCACATATTTTTTTTCCTTAAAGTTGATTTTCTTAATGTCCATGTTGCAGTTCTTGGTATTGGTTGTACAAATATTCTATTCTCAGGCTGTCTTCTTTTTGGAATTCTTTTCGGTCCCTTTTCATTTTTAAAATTTTGAGTTCATTAACTATTTTCTCCATTTCTTTCTCTTGGTTTTTATTAATTTGCTGGGTCGTGTTGCTTTTGGAATAGAGGTTTGGGGGCTTGATTTTAAATGTCGACTGGCTCGGAAAGAAAATTCCCTGTATCAGCGATCCGATAAAAGACACGGAGAGAAAAACCATCGAATGGGTGAAAAACTTCTTCGGATTTTTTGCCGCCCATTCCAATCCCTTTTTTGCGGTTTGTTTTAGAAAATTTTTCATCTTTAATAGGAATTTTTGGTTTGGTTGGAGATTTCCTCGTTGTCGATAATCCTCCAATTTTTAAGCATCACACCGTGCGGATTGTTTGGACTTCGGATGATGTCCTCAAAGTATCCTTCGGTAATCAATTTTCTTGTAATCACGGCAGACTTTCTGGTAATCATCTGCTTTCCGAAAAAGGAGAATTTCTGTTGCTCCATATTGAGCGAGATGGAATCCGTATGAATACTGACCATGGAACTGGAGGCCACAATCTGGTTGTAGAAGCCTTTTTCCTTGAGATTGGTGTATTCTTTTTTTCCGCTGTCGTCAATGAGGTACAGTGATTTTTGAATATTCTCCTTGATGTAGGCATCATCGGGAGCCAAGGTGAAAAATAGTCGGTGGAACAGTTCAATTTGGGCTTTGTATTCTACGGGTCTGTTTAACAAGACATCGGTCTGCTTTGCCAGTACCGGAACCCCGTTGTCCAAAATGTAGATGGATTTTCTTGAATCCTGAATCATCCGATAGGCAAAGAAGAAGCCCGCCAATACGATAATTACGGCAAATGCTATTGTTCCCAGCGAAACTACCTTGTTGATTTTTATTCTTTGTTCGATATTTTTGATCAGCATCTTATTTATTTTTTGTTGTTATTCATCGCACTGTTGACCATTCCCGATGCGGAACCTGATGCAGCCGATTTTGCTGCTGCTCCCGCTACGGAAGCTCCACCGGTTTTGGCTGCCAATACCGTTGTTTTAGCGGCACTCGCCATTCTTCCAGCAGCACTCTTCATCTTGGTCATCGCACCTGCACCTCCCGCTGTAACAATGGTGTCGGCAATGGTGGGCGTCATCAATACCCCGATTCCCGTCACGATATAGGCGACACAGGTAAAGAGCTGGTTGTAGATCATTCCCGAATTGCTCACATAAACCATCAAGGCATCTAAATTGGTGATGGTTCCATTGGTTAAAAGCGTGTCATACCGCTCAATCTCCATTTCATAACCCGAAGCGATCAGTTGCTGACCAATATTGATGATGGTATAGGCTACAAAGGTGTATAGGTTGATGTTGATGAACTTGGAAACCCAGCTGTACAGCGAGTTTTCAAATCCTGGAACGAGCGCCATACCTACCGCAATAGGCCCCAAAATAATGAGGATGTAGGCCCAAATTTTTTGGATGAAGAAAATAAGGTAGACACAGATTCGAAGGATGGAAAGGCAAACGAACTCGATAATTTCTGCAACCAGTTTTTGGAGCTGGAACTCCATCCGTAACTGCCATTCCTTGATGGGTTGGATGAGTTTGTCCAGTCCCTCGCTGATGTCGAACCAAGAGTCGTCGGCATCTTTGCCGGTGTTGTTGATGACGTCCTGCTTCGCATCCTCGTCGGCTTTCAGTTTGATGACGGCATCGAGTAGCTGCTGCTGTTTCTTGAATCGTTGAATCCTCAAATCATTCACTTCGGACTCAATGTCGCTGAAAATGGCGATTCCCGGTTCTGCAATGGCTTCAAAGGGTGCCTGAATCAGATTGACAAAACCACTCCAATACACCAGGGTAAATCCAATGAGGATTGGTTTGAGCATCGGGGTGATTTCCCATTCCCGGTCGCCCGCCGCCATTTGCCAACCCATGTATCCGAGATACATCAACGCTCCCAGTCCTCCGATCGCCCTTCCAACCAAAGCGGATCCGACAGCACCGTCTTGAACGCTGTTGTCCAGTTTGGTAAAGACCTCCATAAACCATTTCTCAAATGCGCCGTCGCCCTTTAGAAATTGGAGCAGGTTGCTGTAGTCGCCGTCGGTTTGGGCAAAGCCGATTATCGGCAGCAATATTGCCAAGAGGCAAAATAAGGGTGTAGTATTTCTTTTCATCACTAAAATTTATGTTTGTACTGCTGCATCGTGTTGTGGATGATCTGCTTGTCGGAAGCGGGAGTCCAAGCCTGTGGCAATGCATAAGGCGAATGGTTTTTCAGAATATTTTTATAGTCCAAAAGAAGTGTCGTCTTATCGTTGTGTTTCCTTAATTCCTGCACGAACCTTCTCCATTTGATAAGGGTGTCATGGTACATCAAAAAGCGTTTTCCTCTCGGCATATCCATCGACCTCGACATTGAATATTTTTCCTTGATTAAGTCCAATTCCTCCTGAAGTCTTTTTAAAGTTCCCGTGGTATTGAGCGTTTCGTAGGTTTGCTGGTTCTTCAGCCTCCATTCGATAAAGTTTTGAGGATTGTCTGGAAATTCGGTAATGGGTCTGAGCATCCTTTTGTAGTAGAGCAACCAGAGCGGGTCTGCATCGACCGTCGCCGAAGTCCAATGGGCAAAGTCTTGGACGCTTCTTTTATAGATGGTGTCGGATGCCGCCTTTATCTTTTTTGCCTCTTCCTCTTGAAATTTCACTTGGGCAAAACGCTGGTTTTGAAGTCCCGTCGGTTTTAGCGGTCGGATATCTTCTCCATCCTTATAATCCCTGTTTCTGCTGGGAGCCCACATTCCCCAAACGGTGGCATACGCGAAGTTGGTCTGAATCCCCAAAAGGTATTTTGGATAGGGACGCCAATCGCCCCAACTCTGGAACACCATCCTTTTGTGCTGGGCTACGATGGAGGGGTCGTTCAAACGCTTTACGGTAAACTGCCCGAATACGCCGACTGCTGTCAGCAAAAGCGGAACGAGGGCAAATTTTTTAACTAATTTTTTCATCTTTTTAATTGAATATGTATTTGTATTTCTGGATAATGTCTCCGACAATCGCCCTGTCGATATTGAGGTAGTTTCTTAGCACTGGAACCTGGTACAGGTACGGAATCTTCTTGGCGTTTTCTAACCGCAATATGATGTAGAGGATGTTTCCATTGATGTTCCGAACTCGGGTAAACACCTTTTCAATAAGCATCTCCCTGTCCATCGGATCCATCAGGAAATCCTTGTTCTCGTTCAAAATATCCTGCGTGACTTCCTGCTTGAGTTTTAAGGTCTGTTTGCCGATTTCGACATAGTATTTGGAAACCAAGACGGCATATTCTGGATGTTGCGCCGACAAGTCCAGCATTTTGTTGGAGTTGTTCGCTACCTTTCCCAGATATTGGTACAGATAGATTAACTTTTTGCTCTGCGTGAGTGCCGAGTTGACATTTTTTAGTTGTTGGTAGATGTATTCCTGAATGGCGATGACCTGTGCAGTCTTGTTTTTAATGTCGTCGTACAGTTCCTTCTGTTTTTCATAAGAGTTTAGAAATGCCTGCTCGCTTCCCAGCCTTACGCCGTGGTTGGTGGTCATCTGCACCAAGAGTTTGTCGTTGATAACAATCTGCTGTCCGCTTACAAAACCAACAGAAAAAAACAAGATTCCTCCGATAAATAGTTTTCTCATTTTTAAAAGGATTTGATGTTTTTCATAATGTTCTCGACCACCTGTTTGTCCCGATTCACATAGTATTGAAAGGCTCTTTTGTTTCGTAAGACTTTTGCCTTGATGTCCCGAATCTT
Source organism: Chryseobacterium sp. 39-10 (assembly GCA_001898255.1). Lineage (GTDB taxonomy): Bacteria > Bacteroidota > Bacteroidia > Flavobacteriales > Weeksellaceae > Kaistella. Next base: position 35,343 of record MKTK01000032.1, read on the forward strand.
TAAAAGCATATGGGTAGAATTTCTGCTCAGCGTCTTGACTTCTCCCAAGGCATAATCCAATAAAATCTTGCGCTCCGACTTTTCCATCTGGTTCATTGCCCCATAGGAAACCACAATCCCGACAATCAGCCTCGTCACCATTTGCAGATCATCCACAAACTGAACCTGTGAAGGCAGAACCGCGATGATGGAATAAGGTGCGGTACTGATTTCATGGATAATGGCTTGCTGGTTTTGGGTGATTTTCGTAATCTCCCTGCTCATCGCAATTCCTGTGGGAATCGCTTGAATGGCGAACGATACGATTCGAAGTCTGTCCTGAATTTTGGTCACCTTGTCCTTGAAATTGTTCCACTGGGTTTTGTTGGCAGTTTCCACCGTGGCATTGGCAATTTGGTTTTTCCGCATCTCCTTCTGCCTCTCGTTTTCATCCATCGTCGCCTTGATTTCTAGGTTCATCATCGGAAAGGATACGTTTTCCTGCTGCCAAGACGGCGTGGAGCCGCCACTGGATGAAGTGAGCACAAAATAAATCAGCAAGCCCCCAAACCCCCGAAGGGGGCTTTTTAAAGCGTTAATTATGGGATGTTTCATTTTCATCTTATTTTTTTACATTGTTCCCCTTTGGGGACAGGGGCTAGAAATTTCTTTTGTATCGGTTCATAATATTTTCTACAATTCCCTTGTCGGTATTGATGTATCCTGCAAATGGATTGATGGAGTTCCAGAATCCCAAACGATTGGCTTTTTCCAGTCTTAACTTGATTGCCAGAAGCCAAAGCTTTAGGTTTTTGACATTCTCGGAAATGTTGTGCAATATCTTGTATCGGTCTCCCGCAGTGGCAAGGTTCAGCTCTCCCGAGGCGAGGATGTCGGAGACATCAGTCACTATTTTTATACTCTGTTCATAGGTTTTCTGTGAAGCCTTTACCCCGAAAATGGCATATTGTGGATGTGCCGATGCCAACTGAACTACCTGCGATGAATAATTGTAGCATTTGTTGAGTTCCGAATAAATCTCCTTCACCTGGATTCCGTTCTGCAAGGTTCCCGAAACTTCCTTCAGACCTTTCAGAATCTTATTCTGAATATCGTTGGCAACCACCATCTGGGTTCCCACCCACGCTTGGGCATCCTTCAGTTTGGAGGTTTCATCAATCACATCGTTCTGCTTGGCTTTCAAGTTTTCTGAATAGAGGATCATCGCCGCCGTTACCGTCGGGTCGATGTAGGTGTTTTGGGAGAAGCCCCATGTCCCCCAAAGGGGGAGAATCAACAGGAAAAGCCTCCTCCAAACCCTCCAAGAGAGGGAATTTATTGAAAGTCCCCTTTGGGGATTTTGGGGCTTATACTTTTTCATATTCCTCGTGTTTTTGGTTGATTAATTCTGAAAAATGGATATTTCGGTTTTCCAATTCCTGCGAGATGATTTTGAAGATATTTTGCCCTTTGTGCGTCTTCTTCATCATCCTGTAATAGGAAACCACCTTTTTGTCCAATGGCTTTTGATAAAGGTTGACGAGCGATACCAAGTTTTCAAGGCTGTCTCCGAAATTTTTCAAATCGCCTACAATTTTTTGCAAAGCCTCGTCGTAGTTTCCGTATTGTTGGACATAGTATTCGACTGCGGATTTTTCTGGTTTTTCCGTGGTGTAGGTTAAATACTGCTCCAAGGAAACCTCATTGCCGTGCACTTCTCCTTTGGAACCCCGCTTCAGATAAAATTCCTTGAAACGGCTTCTTCCAAATTTGTTGTTCAAATTATTGATGGTGAAAATCTTGTTTTGTTCCACCTTGTTCAATGAAAGCAGTGATGCAATCTTGTCGAAGTTGTCCTTGAACTTGGTCTGATCCAGCAATATGAAGGTGTCCGAGTTATTAATAATACTGTCTTTTACGACGGCATTTCCGATGATGTCGTCCAATTCCTGGGTAACAACCACTGCTTCTCCCCAAAATTTCCGAACCGTCTTGTAGAGATAGAGAATATATCCGCCCATCAGTTTGCTGGCAATCGCCTTCCATGCTTCCTCGATGATGAGCGCCTTTCTTCGGTCTTTTCGGAGACGCATTTTCTGGATGAAGGTATCCATGATAATGAGTGTCACGATCGGAAACAGTTTCGGGTTGTCTTTCACATTGTCGATTTCAAAGACGATGAATGGTTCGTCAAAGAGCGTGTTGTCTGCACTTTCGTTGAGTGTCGTTCCATATCTTCCGCCTTTGTAGAAATCCTTCAGCACGAACAAGAATGTCCTTAGATTAAATTCCTTTTCGGTGATGTGGTGTTTCTTATTGTTCAGGTAAAGGGGCAGAAATTTATCGCAGTAGTCATAGAATCCGTTGAAGGAAAGTTCTTTTGCCTCCAATTTTTCTTCGAGCTCCTTAATTTTCTTGATGATGGTTTTTCGGAAGGACTCGTTCCATTCTTCCGCCGTTTTCGGCTGCCTGATAATCTCGTTGGACTTGATGAGGATGAGTTGCGTCTCATTGTAGATTTTTCTCTTATCTTCATCGTTCAAGGTTTCATAAGCTTCGTAAACCTTGTAGAATTTTTCGCTGTCGTAATTCGGGTTGTTCATATTTTTGTCCGGATGATATTCGATGGCGAGTTTTCGGAAAGCCTCCTTAATCTCGTCAGAACCTGCATCGAAAGCGATTCCCAAAATATCGTAATAGTTGTACTGTCCGTTCGACTGGTTCTCAAAATCTGAAATAATGTCTTCCTCGTGGATGTTGTATTTGTTCAGATAGAGAATGAGTTCCTCCGAGGTCTTATGCTCATACCACCTGGTTCCCGAATTGAAATATTGGTGGTAATACGACATCAGCACATTGTCCAAAATAGATTTTTGTGCGGACGACATCGTGGCATCGGGACCTTGCCAAATCAGGAAAATCAAATTGGTCAAAAATTCTATTTTTTCGATGTTGAACTCTTTCTTGTTCATCAAAAAAGGATTCATGGTGATTGGTTTTTCTTCAGTGTATTGGATGTATCTCCCGCCTTTGTATTTGCAGGTTCCCGAATAGGAATCTCCCGTGTCCACAATGACCACGTCATAATTGTAGGTCAGGTATTGCTCAACGATATTGTTCATCAGGAAGGACTTTCCAGAACCTGACGGACCGAGGACAAACTTGTTTCGGTTGTTGATTCTTCCTGTCTTCATCGGCAAGTCCGCCGGATCAACTTTCAATGGAACGCCTTGTCGGTCGGTAAAACGCAGATAAAAATTGGATTCCTCGTTCACGGGGTAACTTTCTTTAAAAAAAAAACACAAGGCCGCTTCGCTTGTCGTCATAAATAAATCGTATTCCCGAAGTTCCGTGGCATTGCCTGGAATGGCGGAGCGAAATAGTTCGAGCTGGTTGTAGGCGTTCTTGGAGACGATAATTCCTTTCGTAAAAAGCTTGTTCTCGATCATCGACTGTATTCCTTCCATTTTTTCCAGTGTATGTGTTGAAAATATTAGGGAGAAATGGGCATTGACCACGAGTTGTCCGTCGATGGCGATATTGTGGAGAAGCGTTTGGATTTCTTCCGCAATAATGGCGTTGGATGGAGAGTTGTTTGCCGCCCCCTCGTGCTTCTTTTTCTTTTTGTCGAGTTCCCGCTGTTGTTGCGCCTGCAGAGGAATGGTGATGACCTGATTGTAGATGATGGTTTCGTAATCCTCCAATTCGTTGATGAAGGTGAAGTTGTCCACCGCCGTTTCCGAGGCTGCTCCGTTTCCTCCCAATATGGAAAAAGGATCTATTTCTGAAGGCAGGTCGATATTTTCGACATCCACATAGGAAATATTTTTGACGAAGCGGTTTCCGATTTGGAGATATTCGTTGGTACTTTTGATATTGTCAAAAACCGGGGTTTCCGTAAACTGCATCGACAATACACCCGAAATGTAGTATTCAAAATCTTTCTCATATAAAAATTGGGGTTCGCAACCGCTCTGCTTCAAGAGCATCAACACCTTTTGGCATTTGTCGCGAAGTTCCTTGTAACTTTTTTCGGAAAACTGGTAGTGCTTGTTTTTCTTCTTGAGTTTGTCGTCCACAATGTCCGTAAACAGGAGTACCGTTTCGATGGTTTTAAATAGTCTTCCGTCAAAATGCTCGGAGTATTTCTGCTGGAGGAACTGGTTGGAGGATTCGGCGGTATATCTCTTTTTGGAAAAGATGTCGAGTTTTTGAACGATTCTTCCTTCGCCAATAATGGATACGACTTGATTCAGCACGGTATGGAAGTTCAGGTAGTTGTCTGGGTCGGCGGAATACTGTTCCACAATGTTCTTAATTCTGATGCCGATAATCGGATTCCCGTACTGTCCGAAGAGGACATCAAAATCCCATCCAAAATCCTTTCCGTAATCGTAGCCGATGAAGGGAATGTCAAATGCCTGTTTCTTTGTCTTTACCATCTTTTAAAAATCTTTTGTTGTTGAGTTTTTTTGGAAAAATGAATATCTGGTCAAAATTTTTGGTCTTGTCGTAGAGTCCGTTTTTGTCCTGCTTCTTGAAAATGAGGTAGACACCTCCTGCGGTTACCAATAAACCTAATAATGAACCCAGCAATCCGAATTTGGATAAGATGAGTGCCGCAACCACACCTGCGCCGATGACGGCTACCGCATAAATGATGTATTTGCCTTTGAGTCCGAAGAATACAAGGGGTTTTTTGAGCCCCTTGTACAGGTAGTATCCCATCTTAAGCAAAGAATGCGGTTACAAATTCCGGAACCACGATAAGGAAGATCATCGCACCGCCGTAGCCGAGGATTTCTTTGTTGACATCCTGGTCGCCGTTCGTCCATTTGTTGTACACCCTCAATCCTCCGATAAATCCTACGAGTCCACCGACTGCCTTTAATATCAGCTTGATGGGGTCCCAATAGTCCTTAATGTCGGAAGCGGCATTGGAGATGGCGGTCGCTCCGCCCTGCGCAAGCATCGGGGTCATTGCCAGCATCACCAAGGCAAGGGTTAGAACTTTCTTTTTTGTCACGTTTTTTCTGATAAAATTTTTCATCATTTTTAAAATTTAGGTTAGTTATGTATGGTAAATTGGTTAAATCGTCGAGTGGTAAACCTTTTGTCCCTCAATATTGTCCACCAGTTTTACGTTGGTTTCAGAAAGGTTGACAAATTCTTTCCATTGGTCTTTCTTGCTCTGTGCATCATTTTTTTTCTTGGAAACTATTGGCTCAATAATTTCTGGCTTTTTGCTGATTTCCGTTTGCTGTGGCGGATTTTCATGGTGTTTGGTTTCGGGCTGTTTTGAGCTGGTCCCATCCAAATCCTCTTCCTCTTCAAATCGTTTCCTCAATTCTTCCAAACTGGGATTGTCTTCAAAATTGTTCTGTCTTTGAATCGGAATGGGTTCGCTTTTTAGGAATGATTTCGGGGTTTTGAGATTTTCCACATCCTCGATGCCGATCAAGGTGGGTTCCTCATTCTCCGCCTGTGCAAAGTCGCCGAGTGAGTATTCTTCTGCAACATCGGTCTGAACGGTTTTCTCTTTTTTTAGGAAAAGGTCGTAGACGATATTTCCGGCATAGTACAGAAAGTAGGCTCCTAAAAGGATGAGTGAGTATTTTAACATAATGTATTGATTTGAGGTTTGTGGTTTATGGATTATTTTTTTCTTGTCTCTTTTGTCTCTCGTTAAAGCGCAACTTTTTTGACCTCGCTGATCTGCTGTATAATTTCGTCGAACGGCTTCTTTACGGCGTATTTTTGCTCGTAGGTGAGTTTTCTCGTGTCGATGGTTTGGAGGCAGTTTCTCTTGAACACGGGATTTTCTAGTAGAGTTCCGTATTTTGCCAACTCGATATCCATTTCCTTTTGGTTGAGATATTTGTAGCCCTTGTCGTATTTGGAGCGGATGAAGATTCTTTCCGCCTCGCTTTCCAACAAACCCAGAAGATTTTTGAATACCAAGGTTGATTTTACGGACACATCGGAATACTCAAAGGGAATGATGATGAAGTCGCTGTACACCAAAACATCGCTGTATCTCTGGTCCAGTGTTCCCGCCAGATCGAACAGGAACAGGTCTTTGCTTTCTTTCAGGTCGACAACCTGTTCCAAGTCCTCGAAAGGCGGCTCATCGTCATCTTCGCCAATGACTTCCACCTCGTAGAGTTTGGGCAGTTCCGAGTCCGCATCCTCCCTCCATTTGTTGAAGAAGGATTTTTGGTAGTCGAAATCAAACACCTTGATCTTCCTTGTAGAAATTCTGGAGAGATAGTTGGCGAATGCGATGGCGAGGGTGGTTTTCCCTGTTCCGCCTTTTTGGGTGGCAAATGTGATGATCATTCTTATGTTCTTTTTTTATTTTTGCGTCTTTTTCTTAACTCTTCTTCGGCAGGGTCTCTCCCTGTTCCTCCCGACGGTTTGGTGAATTGGAAAATCAGGTCGTCTATGGTTCTATCCAGTTCCTTGGAAAGATTTTCATCTCTACTTTCCGGTGTCAATTCTTTGCTTGGATTGAGGAATTTTTGATAGGCATTCTCTCCAATTAAGTTTTCCAATGAACCCACATAATGCAGTTTGGAGTGGACGGCATAATATTTTCCATCTTCCGATTTTATGAGGTGGACATCCTTGTTATTCTGTGTTTCGACATAATCCTTTACCTCGTTTTTTATGGCGTTGAAAACCTCCCTGTTCTTTATTTTCTTAGACTCGAAAAGCATAAATTCTATTATAGCGTTTTCGGGATTCTGGCGTTTCAGATGCTCCATTAATATTTGTTTTGAAAAACTGTCCGCCAGATTATAGTCCTTTAGACTTTCAAAAAGTTTCTTGTCAATTTTCTCATCGGTCATCTCAAACAGGTCGTCCATCTTCATGATCTCACTTCCCTTGAACACCTTTCCCGATTTGTGGTCGATGATGCTGTATCCGAAGGGTTTCTGTCCGTCCTTGTGGTGGAAGACCACATCCAGTCCGTAGATGTCCCGCAATTTTTTCTGGAGCTCGCTCTCGAACTCTATCTTGGGTTTCCAATGGTCGCTGTGCCTTTCTTCCGGTAGCAGTGATTCCTGCGCCCTTCTGTCCTCTACCTTGAAGACTTTATTGGAACAGAGGTCTTTGTATTTGCTCAAAATGGCTTTCAGCTGTCTCATTCGTCCGTTGTCCGAATTGGGGGTAAAACTGATTTGGTTACCGTGGATGGTTTTAAGTTTTACCCCGTTCTTCAGAATGGAAAAGTCATTTTCATCATTTGTGTCTTTAGTTAGTTTGAACCCGCTTCTTTCAAGCAGGAGTTCCAGTTGGCTGAGTGAAGCAATTTGATAGTTTAGCAGTTTTTCTAATTTTTCCTCGGAACTTACTCCGTATCGTTTTTCTAGTGTATCTGCCAATGCTTTTTGGGCTTTCAAGCGTTCGTAACTGTCGTTGATTTTCTTTCCGGTCTGCTTGTCAACCCTTGTGGAGACGATATGGACGTGGTTGTTCTCGGTGTCGCTGTGGTAAACAACTATGAACGGCTGTTTTCCGTAGCCCATTTCCTGCATGAAGTCTTTGGCGATTTCGGTGATTTCTTCCTTGCCATGATTCTGATATTTTGCAGAAATGACGGCGTGGAACTGTGGTTTCTTTACCTTCTCATTTTTTGAAATGGATTTGAAGTAGTCCCGAACCTGCTCCGGACTGCTTTCCCCATTGATGAAGGAGGGAAAGTTTTTCATCAGCATCAGTTCTCCTGTTCCTTTCTCCATCTTTTTGTCGTTGTACTGAACGCCGTGAAAATCCGAGCCTGAAGCAGGAATAATCTTGACAATCATTTTGCGAGCATTTCATAGATCTTTTCGAAGATTTGGTTTTGCTGCTTCTTCAATTTGGCGATTTCTGAAAGCTTTGCGGTGAAGTTTTTCAGTTCTGATTCCGAAATAAACTTTTGTCCGTTTGCAATTTTCGCTACCTGGTTGATGTTGGTCTCTATCTTGATGAAGACGTTGTCTTGTTTTTCAATGAACGCCAGTATCTGTCTTCTTTCGTTGTCTAAAATTCTGTTCTCAACTGATGCCGTCAGTAAGTCGGTCAATGTGAGGTTTCTGTCTTTGCATATTTTTTTCCAGTCCTGTTTTTTGGTTTTGGATATTCTGAATTTTATGTAGTCTTCTTTTTCCATTAAGGACTTTGTTGAATCATCAATTAGGGCAGATAAGGCTTGATCCAGTTGGAATATCCTTGAACTTCTCCGTAGGTGTAGTAGGATGTGGACATTGCGTTTAGGGAGGTTTGCGGAATCTGGATGCTGTAATTCTCCAGCAGGGCTGGAAAATATTGCGTGGAATTTTCCGTATGCAGTAAGACAATCTGGTTGGGAATGTATCCGATGTCGCTGTAGATGCTCGCAATGCTGATGAAGGCGTTTCCCGTAATCGGTGCGGAATCAGAAGACCTGTACATCTGAAACCATACATTTACAATTCCCTGTACTTTTCTGAACAAAACCGCTCCCTTTAGTCCTCCGAAATTTTTGGTTCCGATGGTGTAATATTTTGAGGAGGTAAGATAGGCGTGGCTATTTCCCGAATAGTTTACAGGGGCGGACCAAGTTGAAGTTGCTGTCAGTGCGGCGGTGCTGTTGGGATCGAAGGTGAGTACAATTCTGTATTCGACAGGCTGTTTCTCCTTTGCGAAATTCTGCCATACGTTGCCGTCAAAATAATACATTCCTGATTCTGAAATATTGATGACCTGCCCCGAAAGATTGGAAGCCGGAGCGGTGGCAAATACAACCGCACCTTTTTTTGCCTGTGTGTAAAACTTGTTCGCCAACTGGTCGCCCGTTATCCTTGGAGGAATAATCCCGTCATGATGTGAGGTGTCGTTTGGTTTTCCTACTACATCAAAAGTAGTTTCGGGTGTCTGTGTGTTTATTCCGACCTGCGCATTGAGGTTGATGGCAAAAAGTGTCAGGAGAACATAGAGGGTTGCTTTCATTTTTTTGATTAAAATTTCTGTTGCAAAATTGGGACATCAAATCCGTGAAAACAATAGTGTTCATGGGGCGTGGGCTAAATAAGAACAATTTAGACGAGTTTAGATTCTCCGAAGATTAAAAAAGAATAATTTAGACGAGTTTAGATGCTTGAACCAGATTTGGTGATTAAAAAAAACAAGTTCCGCCGTTTTTTCCCCTTTTGCAAAAAGGCAAGACCGTCTTTGTCCCAAAACTTGAAAAGTTTGTGGGTACAAAGACACATCTTGCAACAAAAGTTTACTGATTTTTTTAGAGGTCTGAAAAGGTTCCTCGAATGCTTATATTAGGGTTGTTTTGCGGTTTTTTATGATAAAGTTGCTTTGGAAGGAAAAAAACATGGAAAACGGGGAGAATTGAGGTGTAACTTTTCTACCCACGTTTGCGAGTAGGATGTGGCTGATTTACGCAGGTTGCATGATAACCTGTAGCTAAATTACCCAACTTATTGAAAAAGATAAGTTTATTTGGTGCAGGTTTTGAAGGAAGGTGTGTCTTTTTATCATTGAAATTTTTGTCAGAATGCTTATCATTTAGGAAAATGTAGGGTGGGTCTATTTTACCCAGGTTGATTTTGAACTTGTGTCTATTTTTCGCAGGTGGTTACTTTGGGAGTGCATATTTAACAAAAGAATCGGAAGGACTGAAAATTCTGTAGATGATTATTTCAGAGTTATTTTTTAGATTTTAGTTTAGATAATCTTGGAATTAAAAATAATGAAAAAGATTCTCTTGGAAATGGGCTTTTTTACGCGGCTTTGTGATTGGGATGTGCCCAATTTACGCAGGTTGAAAAATTGCCTGTGGTTAAATCAGGCAGGTTTTTGAAAAAGATGACTTTATTTGTTGAGAATTTGCACTAATAATGCACGGAAATCCCTCGTTTCTGTAAGAAATCTTAGCATTAACAATTATTTTTTTAAAAAAAACATCAAGCTTGATACCCCAACAATTTCCTAATTTGATAGAAAAACCTTTCAATTAGCCTTAAATCCTCGGTGACAATCTCGGCACTTCCTTTGAGCTCTCTGTCAAATGGCAACTTTTTCCCAAAAGAAGTCCGCAATCCTTTTGGAAGCAAAACGTCAACATAATAGTTCCCTTTATCATCTGGAGTAAGAGAAATGTTTTGGACCTTGCCTTCAACGATTCCATATTCTTGGTATCGGTAATTATCAAGCTTTACTAAAACCTTTTGATTTGGTTTAACTTTACCGGAATTCACTGATGGAATCAACATCCGACCAACAACTAATTCCTTATCATTGGGTAGAACAGACATCACAATATCACCGGGTTTTACAAATTGGTTCTCGCCCCAAAATTGTTGGAAACTAACTACTCCTTCAGTAGAAGAAATAATGAGATAATTTTGTTCCCATTGTCTCAGTGATTTTCTTAGCTGTTCAAATAATTGGAGCGTTTGGGAGCTGTATGTAATCTTATCTTTCTCAGTATTTATTGATGCACCGCTTTTGGTTTTATTTAGATTTGAAACCGCTTCCTGCATCTGTGACAATGTTATATTGATATTTTTCAAATTTTGTTCTGCCTGTAGAAATTTTGTTTTTTCATTTTCTAGTTCCATCGCGGCAATTACACCTTGATTGAACAATTCTTGGGAGCGCAAGTATTTTTTTTGGTAAGGTCAAATTTTGTAACTTCTAAGTTCCGCTGCTGTTGTAATGTAGCAATCCTTGCCCTGTATTCCCCAAGACTTTGGTTTGCTGCAATATTTTCAGGAGCATAGGGCTTAAGACGAGTAAAAAGTTTTTCATCCTGCAATGCTTTTGCAAAACTATTGTATTCTCCCTGTATTTCGCCAAGTTTGAAGGTTGATGCCTGTTGAGTAGGGAAGTAGAGAACTTGTGATGATGACATTGAATCAACTATATCTTTTAGAGCTAGAATATCCTTGTAATCAGCAGCTGACTGAAGCACCATCATGACTTGATTTTTATTTACAGACTGATGATCTTTCACTAAAATTTTTTCAATTTTAGAATTTGTTCTTGCTTCAAGTTTTTCAGGTGGATTTTTGGAAGTTACGACTATGGGGGCAGGTATAAACTCAGGATATTTAATTACATAACTCATCAAGAGAACCATCAGGAGAATGACGAAAATTACCGTGTTTCCCCATCGAATCATCCAATGTGGCGGCTGCGTGAGAATATCCTGCACGTTTTCTGAACGTAGTTCAAGATTGTCTAATATGTCTTTTTCCTTTTCCAATTTATTATTAAATTTACTGATTATCCGTTTATGCACCTGTTATATTCGCAATTACTAGTCTGTCAAAGAGTTTGTCTCCAAAATACCGTCTGTTTAATTTGTA
>MKTK01000033.1 GCA_001898255.1 Chryseobacterium sp. 39-10
CCTGCTTTTTGAGCGCTAATATACTAAAAATATTAGGTGTGTTTGCGGAGAATCAGGTTATTTTAATATAATTTTCAATGAACTGCCTATCTTTATAGGCAGTTTTTATTTGTTAATTGGATGAGCGTAAAGCCTATAGGTATATTTGATTCTGGACTCGGAGGACTTTCTGTATGGGAGGCTATTTATGATTTGATGCCTGGAGAGTCTGTACTGTATTTGGCAGATAGTAAATATGCACCTTACGGCGGGCGACCTCAGAGTGAAATCATCCAACTTAGTAGAAAGAATGTGGATTATCTATTGGAGCATGGATGTAAGATCATTGTTGTGGCCTGTAATACCGCTACAACAAATGCGATTGATGTATTACGCCAATCCTATAGTGTTCCCATTATAGGAATAGAACCGGCTATAAAACCGGCGGCTTTAAATTCTAAAACCGGGGTGGTAGGAGTTCTGGCCACCAGAGGAACTCTGGCCAGTAGTTTGTTTGCTAAAACAGCTGCTCTATATGCAAAGGATCGTAAAGTCATTGAGCAATACGGTGATGGTTTGGTTGAACTTATTGAATCCGGAGAAATCGAGTCAAAGCAAATGCAGGCCCTACTCACCGAATATTTAACCCCTATGATAAGAGCTGGGATTGATTACCTTGTATTAGGCTGTACGCATTATTCCTTTCTGCGTTCTCAAATTCAGGCCATACTGCCCGCTGGGGTTCAGATTATTGACGCTGCTGATGCGGTGGCTAAGCAAACTAAAAATATCTTAGATCAAAGAGGTCTGCTCAGTCAGGTTAAAAGTATACCCAATTTTAGATTCTATACCAACAAAGACCTTGGTGTACTTGAAAGTTTTTTGGGGTCTCTTTCTGCTGATAAAACAATTGCAAAAGTAGATTTTTAGGATCTTAAGCCTTCTTTTTTCGTATATAAGTAAGGTAAGTGAATGCGTATTTGTGTCTCTCATCCTCAGGATGATATTCTTGTGATATTAGTTCCCACTGTTCCGGGTTGATTTCTGGAAAATAGGTATCGGCCTCTACCTGGGTATGAACTCGGGTCAGTTTTATTTTATCTGCTATATCCATGCTCTGTTTATAGATCTCCCCTCCACCGATGATAAAGGGTTGATCATCGTTTTGAGCTGCTTGTAATGCAGTTTTTAGGCTGTGGACTATAATGCAATTCCCTACAGCTTTATAATCTTGGCTCCTTGTGATAATAATATGGGTGCGATTGGGTAAGGTCTTGGGTAAACTCTCAAATGTTTTTCGTCCCATGATGATCGAATGCCCACTTGTAAGTACTTTAAATCTCTTGAAATCATCAGGTAGATGCCATACTAAGTCATTATCCTTTCCAAGGGCATTATTTTCGGCTGCTGCAGCTATGATGGTAATCATTTAAGTCAATGCGTTATCAGGGTTTGTATTTGTAGAAGTTTCTGAGGACTTGGCCTTCTCGATCTCCTGTTGGATTTTTGCTAATTTGTTTTTTTGGATGTTTACTAGTTTTTCTCGCTGTTCTCTTTCCCATTTTTTACCCAAGAACCTATTGGTGATAAAAACATTGATAAAATGTATTAAGAATATAAAGGTCCATACGCCTATTCCCCATACAAACCAATTGTATTGGACTCCGTAGTTTAAAAATTTATTGGCAATGATCATAAATATACTTCCTAGGAGAAAAAGTATAAAATGGTAGTATAGCCTCTTTTTTTGTCGTATTCTACTTTGGGCCGTTTCTATAAGTTCGTGTTGATCAATATCAATCTCACTTAGCTGTCTTGGATCTTTTTTGGAAAACATAGTTGATACATTTTAGTAAAGTTACAAAATACAAGCTATTTTTCGATAAAATAATTTAACGACTGAAATTACCTAAAAGTTAGTTTAAAGTATTCTTCTGGCGTGATTAAAAGCATAATTCCAATAACCTTCACTTAGGGATGATACCAAAACTCCTCTAGAGGTAGTGGAATGGATAAATTGAATATCACCGCCACGAGTGCTTACAACCAAACCAACATGATTAATTCTTCGTTTGTTTTTGCTGGTAGTAAAGAATAATAAGTCTCCTTTTTCAACCTGCCTTAGTTTTATTTTCTTGCCCTGTTTTGCCATTTGAGAAGAAATACGTTGTAATGGAATGCCGTTTTCATTAAAGGATACATAGACAAGTCCAGAACAGTCCATTCCCCTTTTGGTAGTGCCTCCATATCGGTAGGGGGTGCCATTATATTCCATGGCTGTTTTTATAATTGCATTGGATTTTTTCGAGCCTTTACGATTGCTTTTATTATAGTTAGTCTCTGTGTTGGTTTGCTTACCCTCTACTTCAATATGAGGTTTTGATCCACTTACGGAAACTGATTTTTGCTTGGATTTACATCCGATAAGACTTATAATTAGAAATGCTAAAAATATATTTTTCATGATGCTTTTTTGGGTACCTCAGCCAAATTAAGAAATTTTATCGTAAATCAATTGCGCTGTTTTTAAACTTGCCCCATTCCCACCTAATTTTTGTTCCAATTCAAAATAATCTAGAAACATTTGTTTTCTCACCGGCTCACTGAGTATCCTTTCTAGTTCACTTTTAAGGTTTTTGGAATTGAATTCTGATTGTATGAGTTCTTTAACAACCTCTCTATCCATAATCAAATTTACCAGAGAGATATATTTGAGTGTGATAATGCGTTTGGCTATTTGATAACTGATCCAGTTGCCTTTGTAACAAACCACTTCAGGAACTTTAAATAATGCGGTCTCCAGAGTAGCTGTTCCGCTTGTGACCAGAGCAGCCTTGGAAACACTAAGGAGTTCATATGTTTTACCGCTTACAAAATGCACATTGCTTTTTTTGATGAACTGGCGGTAGAATTGATAGTCCTGGCTAGGAGCGCCGGCGATCACAAATTGATAGTTCTTAAACTCATCCACTATACTGAGCATAACACTTAGCATATTGGAAATTTCCTGTTTCCTACTCCCGGGTAATAGCGCGATAATCTCCCGCTGATCGAGTTTGTTCTCGGATCTGAATTGATCAGGGGTGATTTGCTCAAAGTTATTTATAGCATCAAGAAGAGGATGACCGACAAAATGAACAGGATAATTGTGTTTATCTTCGTAAAATTCCTTTTCAAAAGGGAGAATAACAAACATCTGGTCAATATCTCTTTTTATGGCCTCTATTCTTGATTCTCTAGAGGCCCATATTTGTGGTGACACATAATAGAAGGTTTTGTATCCCATTGGTTTTGCCCATTTGGCAATCCGCAAATTAAAACCGGAATAGTCTATAAATATCAGCACATCAGGATTAAACTTCTCTATATCTTCCTTGCAAAAGCGTATGTTAGAAAAAATCTTTCTCAGGTTCAAAAGCACCTCGAAAAATCCCATGAATGCTTGCTCCTTATAGTGTTTGACCAATTCTACGCCTTCTGCTTTGAGTAAATCACCACCCCAGGCTCTAAAAACAGCCTTATTATCTACCGTTTTAAGTGCTTTTACTAAATTCGATGCATGCAGATCCCCTGATGCTTCTCCACAAATGATATAGTATTTCACAGTCTTTTAATTTAATTTCAAAACAACTTTAACAGTAGGATTATTATTGCAGTTAAAAATGTAGCGATCAACACCCCTTTTGCTCTATGGTCACGTTTTAATTTAATAAAACCAAAAAAGGCGACTAAATTTAGAAGTGCGCCCAGGGCTAATATGCTTCCAATATGACCCTGTTTCTGTGCAATTTGCAAACTACTGGCAATAGAAAGGTCTGAAAATAATAATAAATAACCTAGGGTTCCGACAATATTAGCAATGATTCCAACTAAAAAACCAGTAATAATTTCCTTTCTAATCATTCAGATCCCAGGTGTTAAGGTCTTGAATAGTATGATGAGCCGTCAGATCAAACTGTACAGGAACAACCGATACATAACCATGCTCCAAGGCCCATTCATCTGTATCTTCTCCTTTGTCTTGATTGACAAATTTACCTGCTAACCAATAATAGTCCCGTCCCATTGGGTTTGTTCGCTTATCGAATGATTCTACCCAGCGCGCTTTGGCTTGTCGACAAATCTTAATTCCTTTAATTTGATCTTTTTTGAGTTTCGGAAAATTGACATTTAGTACAACACCTTTGGGTATGCCATTTTTAAGGGCGTTTTGTGTAATGGTTTTGACATAGGGCTTAACAGCTTCAAAATCGGCTTCCCAAGAATAATCACATAATGAAAACCCTATGGCCGGGATTCCTTCAATTCCAGCCTCAACCGCTGCACTCATTGTGCCTGAATAAATTACATTAATTGAGGAATTTGAACCGTGATTTATACCGCTGATACAAATGTCAGGTGGGCGATTGAGTATTTCATTTACAGCAAGTTTTACACAATCTGCAGGTGTTCCACTACAACTGTATTCCAATTGTATGTCTTGTTCAGAAATCGTAATAGGGCTACAATACAAGGTTGAGTTTACCGTAATGGCGTGTCCCATAGCACTCTGTGGGCTATCAGGGGCAACTACAATTACATCTCCTATTTCGTTCATCACATCTATCAAGGCAC
>MKTK01000034.1:0-26141 GCA_001898255.1 Chryseobacterium sp. 39-10
TTACTAACCCATAGGTGATAGTTTTTTCTAAGCGTTTGCAGCATTTTTTTCATGACGTGTATTTGTATGCTTCAAAGTTATAAAAGCAATCTTCTTCATGTTTTAATTTTTTTTTAACATTATGTGAAATATGATTGCGGCGTGTTACGCGTTCAATACTCATAAATCAACAGTTATTTTAATACGCCATATTTATTTTATAATTATCTTCGCATCAAATTTTTTTTAATGAAGAGAATTGTTTCATTCTTTATAATACTCATCAGTTTTTCTGCAATAGCGCAGGAAAGCATCAACTTCGAAAACAAAACATTTCAAGAAATCCTGGCTCAGGCAAAAAAAGAGAAAAAGTTGATCTTTCTCGATGCCTACGCCTCATGGTGCGGTCCTTGTAAGCTGATGGAGAAAAATGTATTTCCACAAAAAGCCGTAAAAGATTATTTCAATACCAGTTTCATCAATGCCCACTTCGATATGGAGAAAGGTGAGGGAAGAGATATTGCCAGAAAGTATGGTGTACGCTCTTATCCCACCTATTTGTTTCTGAACGGTGATGGCGAAATTGTGATGAAAAATTATGGTTATATGGAGGAAGGTCCTTTTTTGGCATTTGCCAAAGAGGCCAATAATCCCAAACTGCAAAATACCTCGTACAAAGAACTTTTTGCTAAAGGGGAAAGCGATCCGGAATTTTTGCTGAATATGATGAAGGTTTATTCCGACAGTGATTATGAACTAGCCAAGAAAGCATCGGAAAGATTTTTTGAAAAGAAAAAAGATCCGCTCACGCGTGAAGATGTAGGTTTGCTGCTTTATTTTTTGAAATCTCCAAATGATCCGAACTATAAAGTTTTTACCAGCCGCAAAGACGAAATAGTCAAAATTATGTCAGCAGATGTTTACCAACAGTTTGACGTGAATATCAAGATTTCTAAGATTTTAGAAAACTCATTAGATCAAAAGACAGGGGTTATTAATGATGATTATTTCTACAGCAATGCCATTCCACTTGTGGGGAAAAATGATGCTGAAACTGCACTCAACCGCATGAAGGTGCTATATTACCCGAACATAGGAAACTTCACCGATTACGAAAAGGCCGCTTTGCAGTATTATAAAAATGCTGATTTATTCGATGCAGAAGAATTACTAAAAGCCGCTTGGATCTTCAGTGATCATGTCACCAACCCTGCTTCGTTAAAAGAAGCTGAAAACTGGGCAGAGCGATCAGTAATGAAATCTGAAACCCCGGAAAATACATATATTCTCGCCAAAATCTATTCAAAGCTTGGCAAGAAAGACCAGGCAAAATCTTATGCGGAAATGTCGAGGCATCTTGCTGAAGCACAAGGAAAAGATGCTGCATTAGCCACTCAACTTTTAAATAATTTAAAATAAATTTTTACCTTGAAAAAAATGCTGTTTATGATGGCTGTTGCCATCTTCTCGTTCGGTCATGCGCAGATTAAAGACTCCGCGAATCAGAAAAAAGTCTACCTGAAGGGCAACGCTCTTTTCCTTCCTATAGGTATGTTGAATGTGGGGGTAGAACATCAACTGGGCACGAAGTGGACAATGCAGGAAGAAATTTTTATTTCCCCCTGGAAATCTTTTATGGGCAAATATGCACAGGTTTATATGGCTTCGGTAGAGGCGCGTTATTATTTTAACGAAGCATTTAAACACTTTTATGTGGGAGCCAACCTTCATTTCGCCAGATATATCATGCAGAAATACAACTACTGGCCTGATGCACCCTATCAGTACGAGCCAGGTTTTCCTGTTTATAAAACTTCTGATCTTTACCAGGACGGATTCGCTATTATGGCAGGTGCAACGGTAGGTTACCAATGGCAAATCAATGATCATTGG
The DNA here is from genome assembly GCA_001898255.1 of Chryseobacterium sp. 39-10. GTDB lineage: Bacteria > Bacteroidota > Bacteroidia > Flavobacteriales > Weeksellaceae > Kaistella. The sequence continues at coordinate 1,873 of MKTK01000034.1, forward strand.
AATTTGGATTTGTATGTTGGTGGCGGGCATTCCGAAGGTTTTTACAAAGGTTTTCATAAAGAAATACCAGGTATCAGATATGACCCAGATCCAACCCGAGAATACAACCGTAGCGGCGAGTGGGTGCCTTACAAAGGGGGGGTAATGATTTCTTACCGTTTAAAGTAGCATGAATATTCGAAGTAAGAAATTTTTTTTGGTCGCCTTGATTACATTCATTATATTATTTTTGATGAATTATATTGGCAATGACCTTCCGGATAAACTGGAGCGCGCATTAATGACTGCCGGTGCAGGTGTTGTTGGTTTAACCATCGGGATGTGGTTTGTGTATCGCAATTCTAAAGATGATACCCATCACGATTTTGATTGATAAATAGCCCTTCACATACTACAGTTGTTAGCGCTAAATTATACAGTTCTTCAACTTTTCTTACATTTGCGGCATGATAAAAATCGGCAACATACAACTGCCCGAATTCCCTTTGCTGCTTGCGCCGATGGAGGATGTTTCGGATCCCCCTTTTCGACGGCTATGCAAAATGCACGGTGCAGATATGATGTATTCGGAGTTCATCTCATCGGAGGGGTTAATTCGTGATGCCATGAAAAGCAAGAAAAAACTGGATATTTTCGATTATGAAAGACCAGTAGGCATCCAAATTTTTGGTGGCGATGAAGAAGCCATGGCACTTTCAGCAAAAATTGTAGAAACAGTAGAGCCCGATTTAGTGGATATCAACTTCGGTTGTCCCGTGAAGAAGGTAGTTTGCAAAGGGGCAGGTGCGGGAGTTTTAAAGGATATTGATTTAATGGTGCGATTAACCAAAGCTGTCGTTATATCAACTCATCTCCCTGTAACTGTAAAAACCAGATTGGGGTGGGATACCGACACAATTAACATCATGGAGGTCGCCGAGCGTTTGCAGGAAGTAGGCATTAAAGCTTTAACCATACATGCCCGTACACGGTCTCAAATGTACAAAGGTGAAGCCGATTGGTCCTATATTTCTAAAGTAAAAAACAACCCCAATATCGAAATTCCAGTTTTTGGTAACGGCGATATCGACTCACCGCAAAAAGCACTGCTCTATAAACAAAAGTATGATTGCGATGGTATAATGATTGGTCGTGCAGCGATTGGTTATCCCTGGATTTTTAATGAAATAAAGCATTTTTTCAAGACCGGTGAAGTTTTACCTGAACCTACGATTACTCAAAGGTTGGAAGCAGTGCGCCAACATGCAGAATGGAGCGCCGAGTGGAAAGGCGAGCGGCTGGGATTAATTGAAATGAGGCAACATTACAGTAATTATTTCCGTGGCATTCCTCATTTTAAAGATTTTCGCAGGAAGTTCTTAGAGGTTTTTACCTTACAGGAAATGGATGCGGTAATTGCAGAAACCGAAAATTTCTACAGACAAAATATGTTTGCCTAGAACAACCATCTCAACCAAACCCTTCCGTCGATTGCAGCAAAGAGCCCATTTAAACTGTAACAATAGATGGGTCGCACTTACTAATATTCAAAAGAAATTACAATGCTCAGAGCAGAACATGTAACCAAAACCTATAATGCCGGAAAAAAACTGGCACTATCCGATTTTTCACTTAATGTGCCCGAAGCCAGTATTTACGGGCTCTTAGGGCCAAATGGCGCCGGTAAAACAACATTCATCAGGATTATTAATCAGATTACCCAGCAAGATTCAGGTCAGGTATTTATTAATGAACAATTGCTTAATCCTGAGCACATTAAACAAATCGGTTATATGCCTGAAGAACGCGGGTTGTATAAAAATATGAGCGTAGGCGACCAGATTTTGTATTTTGGCGAACTGAAAGGCATGTCGAAAAATGATGCACTCTCGCAAGCTAAATATTGGTTCGAGCAACTTCAGATTGACCAATGGTGGAAGAAAAAATTATCTGAACTCTCCAAAGGGATGGCGCAAAAAATACAGTTCGTAGTCACCGTTTTGCACCGCCCAAAATTGCTGATTTTGGATGAACCTTTTTCCGGATTTGATCCCGTGAACGCCAATTTAATTAAAGACCAAATCCTTCAACTGAAAGAGCAGGGCACGACAATCATCCTCTCGACGCATCGCATGGAAAGCGTAGAAGAAATGTGCGATTATGTAGCACTAATTAACAATGCCAGCAAAATCTTGGACGGGAAAGTCTTTGATGTGCGCGAAAAATTCAAGAAAAATATCTTTGGCGTAACGATTTCTGATGTTGATGCAGAGCGGTTTGAGCTTTTCCGTGACCAATTTGGCGTTGCCGATTTCTCCACCGAAAATGGCTTGATCTCTTTTGAAATAAAAAGCGGAACCGAGCAACAAATTTTGCTGAACGAATTACTGAAAGTCGGAAAAATTAGATCATTTGACGAGAAAATTCCGAGCATGAACGAAGTGTTTATCAACGCTGTTTCTGGTCATTAAGTACAACCATTATTTTTTTAAGCTTCTCAAAAATGAAAAATATATTGCTCATTACCCGCCGCGAATATCTTACGCAGGTTAAGAAAAAATCCTTCATCGTTCTTACGCTTCTCGCACCTTTAATGATGATTGGTTTCGGTGCGCTGATCGCATTTATGTTCAAAGCCAACGAAAGCGAGAACACATTTAATGTCATTGATAAAAGTGGGCTTTTTGTGCATCAGCTCAAAAGCAGCAAAACCACTAGATATGTATTTGTGCCTGCCCAGAACGAGCGTGCGCTTACCGAAACCATCAAAGATATGCAAGGGATTGATGGTTTACTGATTATTCCGGCGCTCGATGACCATAATTTTGATCAGTTAGAGAATAACACCCAACTGCTTATCAATAAAAAAATTGGTTTCGATACCAAAACGGGGATTGTAAAGGATTTGTCGAGAATCATTAAAAATGAAAAGATTAAAACACTTGGTATCTCAGAAAATCAGCTCAAAGACCTGGATAAAAACTTTGACTTAAAAACCAAAAATGTGATCGATGAAAAAGGAGCAGACGATAGTTTATCTTTTGGCGTAAAAACAGGTCTCAGCATGGTTCTGATGTATGCCATTTTCATGTTCATCATTATTTATGGGGTTCGTGTGATGCGAAGCGTTTTAGAAGAAAAGAACAACAGAGTAGTTGAAATCATCATTTCTTCTGTAAAACCTTTTGAACTGATGATGGGCAAAATATTAGGGGTAACCTTCGTCGCACTTACGCAATTCCTGATCTGGATTACGATGACAGTTATTGGCGCATTGTTACTGAATACTGGTTTCGCAGCAATGCAGTCCAAAATTCCTGGTAGTGCAGAATCCGCGGAGATGATCAAAAAATTTGATTTTCAGCAAACAGCAACGGAGGTTTCGCATATTTTGCTGGACATGAACTTTCCCCTGATTATTTTTGTGTTCATCGTTTTCTTTCTGCTGGGTTATGTTTTCTATAGTTCCATGTATGCTGCCATTGGTTCAGCGGTGGATAACGAAACCGAAACACAGCAGTTTACGCTGTTTGCCATTATTCCTTTAACGCTAGGGATGTATGGAAGTTTTACCATTATGAACAATCCCGATGGTCCGCTTGGTTTTTGGCTTTCCATGATTCCTTTCACCTCGCCGGTCGCGATGATTGCCCGAATTCCGTTTGGTGTCCCGGTTTGGCAAATTGCACTTTCCATGGTATTACTGATTTTTTCAACGCTGCTCATGATTTATATTGCGGCAAAAGTCTATCGTGTCGGCATCCTGATGTATGGCAATAAAGCCAGCGCAAAAGAACTGTGGAAGTGGATCAGAAGCTGATTACCTTTTTTTTCTTTTCAACCCCGATAATTCATATTTATTTCTAAAGCAGATTGTTGGGTGGGTCTTGCTTTTTTTGAGCGATTTGGCTGGTGCATTAAACAATATTAAACATTGCGTTTCATGACCAATTTCATAAAAAGTATGGCAAAAAATCTGTACTTTTGTACCTTAATTTTTTAACAGGTTATGGCAGAATATACTTTTCGTGAAGTGATAGCGCAGGCAATGAGCGAGGAAATGCGTAAAGACGAATCAATTTACTTAATGGGTGAAGAAGTGGCAGAATACAATGGTGCCTATAAAGCTTCAAAAGGAATGCTCGATGAATTTGGTCCGAAAAGGGTCATTGATACACCAATTGCAGAACTCGGTTTTACGGGGATCGCAGTGGGTTCCGCAATGAACGGCAACCGGCCGATTGTAGAATATATGACCTTCAATTTCTCCTTGGTTGGGATTGATCAGATCATCAATAATGCCGCAAAAATTCGGCAAATGAGTGGCGGTCAATGGAATTGCCCCATTGTTTTCCGTGGTCCTACTGCCTCTGCAGGTCAGTTGGGCGCAACGCACTCGCAAGCGTTGGAATCTTGGTACGCCAATTGTCCCGGTCTTAAAGTCGTGGTGCCCTCTAATCCCTACGATGCAAAAGGGTTACTGAAAACGGCAATTCAGGACAATGATCCTGTAATCTTTATGGAATCTGAGCAAATGTATGGCGACAAAATGGAAATTCCGGACGAAGAATATTACATCCCACTTGGGAAAGCTGAAGTGAAAAAAGAAGGAAAAGACGTTACACTGGTTTCTTTCGGGAAAATCATGAAATTGGCGATTCAGGCAGCACAAGATCTGGAAAAAGAAGGAATCTCGGTGGAAGTGATTGATCTTCGAACTGTTCGTCCGTTGGATTATGATACCATTATTAATTCGGTGAAGAAAACCAACCGTTTGGTGGTGTTGGAAGAAGCATGGCCTTTTGCGTCCGTATCTTCAGAAATTACTTATATGGTGCAACAAAAAGCATTCGATTATTTGGATGCGCCAATCAAGAGAATTACTACTCCGGACGCACCGGCTCCTTATTCTGCAGCTTTATTTGCAGAGTGGTTCCCAAAACTTGAAAAAGTGAAAGAAGAGCTTAAGAAAGCCATGTATGTAAAAGCATAATATTGAAACTCCCGAAAGGGAGTTTTTTTTGTTTCGAAAACTTTTTTTTCCAATTCGATCCTGCGAAATTATTTTACTGTAAATTTGCAGGTTTAAAATCTATTGTCAATGTCTGGAATTGCAGAAGGCGGCCATCTTTTTAATGCCAAAAAACTCACCGCAGTAGGTGTGCTTGTTTCTTTAGGAATTGTCTTTGGAGATATCGGTACATCGCCGCTCTATGTGATGAAAGCCATTGTTAATGCGTACAGCGGCGGTGGCGCGTCTTTAGCATTTGATGAGTACATAGAAGGTGCGCTTTCGTGCATCATCTGGACCCTCACGTTGCAAACGACGGTAAAGTATGTGGTAATTGCTTTACGTGCGGATAATAAGGGTGAAGGCGGTATTCTTTCGCTGTATTCATTGGTAAAGAAACTGAAAAAGAGATGGCTGTATCTCATTGCAATTTTAGGTGCGTCCACCTTGGTTGCTGATAGTGTCATTACTCCTTCTTTAACGGTAATGTCAGCAGTAGAGGGAATGAAAATATTCAATCCTCATACACCTGTCGTAACCGTTACCCTCATCATTCTTGCTGTCGTTTTTTTGGTGCAGCAATTTGGAACCGCATTTATTGGTAAATTTTTTGGACCCGTCATGGTGTTATGGTTTTTGGTGCTCGGTATTTCTGGTGCTTCACATATCTTCGATCATATCGACATCCTGAAGGCGTTCAATCCCTACTATGCCTACAACCTCATTACACACTCGCCAAGTGCTATTATCATCATGGGTGCTGTCTTTTTATGTACCACAGGTGCGGAAGCATTATATTCAGATCTTGGGCATTGTGGTATCAAAAATATCCGGGTAAGTTGGGTTTTCGTTAAAGCGATGCTTATCCTCAATTATTTGGGGCAAGGTTCATGGTTGTTAGATCATCATCATTTGGTGAAACAGGGGATTAATCCTATTTTCGGTATTTTGCCGGAATGGGCAATTTTGCCAGGTGTTATTCTTGCAACAGCAGCGGCAATTATTGCAAGCCAGTCGGTGATTACAGGATCTTTTACCATGTTTTCGGAAGCCATGTCGGTCACATTTTGGCCTAATCAGCAAATCGATTATCCGAGTGGGGTGAAAGGACAAATGTACATCCCGAGAATCAATTATGGTTTAATGTTGTTGTGTTTTATTGTGGTGCTGTATTTTCAACGGTCCGAGTCTATGGAAGCGGCGTATGGTTTAACCATCACAATTACCATGCTTATGACCACCGTTTTGCTTTTCTTTTGGATTGGTAAAATTAAAAAGCTGAAGTATTTGGCAATTGTTTTTATTTCGGTTTATCTTTTCATTGAGCTGGGCTTTTTCTATGCCAATGTTATTAAGTTTTTTGATGGCGGTTGGTTAACGATGGTGCTTGGCGGTTTTATTGCGACATGTATGTATGCTTGGTTTAATGGCCGGCAGATTAAGGCAAAGTTCATCAAATTCGTTAAGCTGAATGATTACATCTCCACCATTAAGGATCTTAAGTTGGACGAGTCTATCCCGAAATATGCCACCAATCTCGCATTTCTGAGTCGTGCAAAACGAGAGGGCGAAATCGAATCGAAAATCATCTATTCCATCATGCGTAAGCAGCCCAAGAGGGCAGATCATTATTTTATTCTGAACATCATCAATCAGGAAGATCCGTTCACCTTTAAATATGATGTGGACGAAATTATGCCCGGCACCATTTATCGGGTGAACTTTCTGCTTGGATTTAAAATTGACCGCCGCATCAACGATTATTTCGATCAGGTGTTGGCCGATTTAATGGAAGAGGGCATCATCCCGAGTAGAAGCTCGCATCCGTCGCTTCGTGCGCACAACATCCCGCCGGATCTCAAGTATGTCATTATTGACAATACCTATATCAACGATACTTTACTAACGGTGAAAGAAAAAATTACCCTCAATATTTATAATTTTGTGAAGTACATTGGTAGCGACGACTTTAAAGCATGGGGTGTTTCGCCGCATAATGTGGTGGTGGAATCGGCGCCATTGCTGGATCAAAAGCTGGGTGCGAATAAAATTCAGCAGGTAGCATTTCGGCATTACGACGCTTAATCAATAACCTGTACAAGGAGATACTTGCTGAGTGCATTCAGGATCAGTCCCGAAAATTTTCATTAAATTTGTCGTTTATTCACAACAATGGATACAAAACAGAAAAAACTTAACCTGACCACGATAAAAGAAGTACTGAAGCAATACCTTCAGGAAAAAGGTTTTCGGAATACTCCCGAGCGATATACTATTTTAGAAGAAATTTACAACATGGATCACCATTTTAATGTGGATGATCTGTACCTGCTGATGATGCAGAAAAAATACCATGTTTCTAAAGCGACAATCTATAATACCATCGAAATTTTCTTAGATGCAGGGCTTATCCGTAAACACCAGTTTGGAGAAAAAACGCTGACTTCTTCGTCATACGAGAAATCTTATTTTGACAAGCAGCACGATCATTTGGTGATCTATAAAAAAGATTCAGATAAAGAAATCCAGGAAATTATTGAGTTTTGCGATCCACGTATTCAGGGGATTAAGGAAGCAATTGAAAGTGCATTTGGTGTAAATATTGATTCGCACTCACTGTATTTTTACGGAACCAAAAAAGATTAATGCGGAATTTAATTCTTTATTTTCTGCTGATTGGTGCCAATGTTTGGGCGCAGATCAATACGCAGCCGAAAGATCCTTTGGTGAAAGATCCTTATTTTAACTCGCAGGCCAATGCCAAACCAGGCGAGAAAGTGCGCCTTATCCACTCCGATTTTTTCCAGAAAGTTCCGGATCGTTACAATGGCAACCCTTTTTTCTCGGGAAATGTACAATTCCAACATCAGGGCTCTTTGCTTACCGCAGATGAAGTCATCTTCTACGAAGAACAAAATTTTGTGAAAGCCATTGGCAATGTAAAACTTCAAAATGCAGACGGCTCGGTCATCACTTCTGGAGAAATGGAATACGATGGCAATACCCAAAAAGGAATTGCGCGCAAAAATGTAGTACTTACCGATCCTCATCAAACCATAAAGACAGAAACCATGTATTACGACAGGGTTTCTAACAATGCCTATTTCAATACTGGCGGCACTATTTCGGATGCTAATAATACGATGTACACCCAATCGGCCACCTATGATCTGAACACCCGAATGATTGATTTTACTGGTAATGTGAAAATCAACAACCCTGATTACACGGTTGATGGAACTAATATCAAACAAAATCAAATTACCAATACAGCAGATTTTTTCGGGCCTACCACCATCATCAATAAGAAAAATCCTGCAAACCTCGTCTATACGGAAAAAGGATCGTATAACATGAATTCTAAAGAGGTGTACCTTAAGAAAAACTCTAGAATCCATTATAATGGAAAAGTGCTCACCGGAGACGATATGTACTTTAATCAAATTACCGGTTTTGGGAAAGCAAAAGGAAATGTTACCCTGCGCGATCCTAAAGAAAACCGCTATATGAAAGGTGGCTACGGCGAGATCTATGAGAAAAAAGATTCTGCGATGATGACCGAGAAGCCGTACGCAGTAAAAATATTAGAGAAAGATTCCATGTATTTCTCAGCGCAACGATTATTGGCCTATCAAAAAGTGGACGAGCACAACCCGCTTCTTAAACGAAGTTTTCTTCGTGGTTATCGCAAAGCAAGAATGTTTAAGTCGAACATTCAGTTGCGGGCAGATTCTTTAAGTTTTAATGAAACCGACGGTATTATGCATCTGTTTGGGAAACCAATCGCATGGAGTGGCGAAAAGCAAATTACCGGCGACAAAATTGAAGCTTATTTCGATACCGAAAAAGAATTTATCGATTCGCTGAAAGTGGTGGGTAATGCCTTTGCCATCAGTAAAGCCGACTCACTCAACATGAAGGACGAATTTAATCAGGTGAAAGGTAAGTTGATGATTGTGTATTATGATCAAAACGAGGTGAAACTTGCTAAAGTGATTGGTAATGCACAAGCGATAACTTATGCCGACGACCAGAATGAAAAGACCAAAGAAGTAGAAAGAATAGGCGTATCGCTATCCACATGTGGAACCATAGAAGCTGAGTTTGAAGGTCGCAAAGTTCAGATCATTTCGTGCAACGTGGGTGCCAACACGGATATTTATCCAATGAGCATGATCTCCCGTGAGAAAAGATTTTTCCCGGATTTTAATTGGAATACCAAGGATAGACCCCGCAAGTGGCAAGATATATTCCTGGATACCCCAGATTATGAGGAAGTAAAGTATGAATCCGACGATAAACTTTACGACGAAGCTCAGAAGGCAGTCAATGATGCAAAGGCGAAAGAAGAAGCCAAAAAGCCCAAAAGGACGAGGAAGTAAATTGATGGCGCAAAAAATTTCATTTAAGAACGGGATTAAAAATTTTTAAATACTGACAAAGTAATGTTGAAGGACGATTTTTTTAAGTTTCAGGCGAAGACAACGCCATTTGCGTCAGGTTTCGAAGTGGAGAAAGCAGAAGGTAGTTATATTTACGGCACCGACGGCAGGCGTTATCTCGATTTCGTAGCAGGCGTTTCGGCCAACACCTTAGGACATTCCCATCCCAAAATCGTGGAAGCCATTAAAAAGCAGGTTGATCAGTACTTGCATGTAATGGTGTATGGCGAATATGCACAGGAAATGCCGGTAAAACTCTGTAAGTTGTTGGCAGAAGCCACACCAGAACCACTGGAAATGACATACCTGGTCAACTCTGGTGCAGAAGCGATTGACGGTGCCTTGAAGTTGGCCAAAAGATATACGGGAAGGGAAGAGATTGTTTCCTTCAAAAACTCTTACCACGGCAATACTCATGGCGCTTTATCGGTTTCGGGCAACGAGTATCATAAAAGAGAATTTCGTCCGCTATTGCCTTTGATTAGCTTCATCAACTTTAATGATGAAAAAGATTTAAACCAGATTACCCGTAAAACCGCCTGTGTTATTCTGGAAACCATTCAGGGAGCGGCGGGCTTTTTGGTTCCTGAAAACGACTACCTCAAAAAACTAAAAAACAGATGCGAGGAAGTGGGCGCTCTTTTAATTCTGGACGAGATTCAGCCAGGATTCGGAAGAACCGGTAAGCTTTTCGCATTTGAGCATTACGGTATTGTGCCCGACATTTTGGTGATGGGTAAAGGAATGGGAGGTGGCGTTCCGGTGGGTGCATTTATGAGTTCACGGTCCATCATGGAAACATTTTCTTATGCGCCCAAGTTGGGGCATATTACAACCTTTGGAGGAAATCCACTTATTGCAGCTTCCTCCTACGCTACCCTGAAAGAAGTCCTTGATAGTGGATTAATGCAAAAAGTAGAAGAAAAAGAACTCCTCTTTCGTCAGCTTCTGGTACATCCTAAAATTAAGCAGATCAATGGCCGAGGTTTGATGCTTGCTTTAAATTTGGGGTCACCAGATTACACTTTGGAGGTTGCCAAAAGATGCATGGAGAAAGGGTTGATTGTTTTCTGGCAGCTGTATCGCAACGAATTCCTCAGGATTTCCCCACCGCTGACTTTAAGCACAGAAGAAATTCACGAAGGATGCAAAATTATCTTGGAATGTTTGGAAGAAATATAATTGTACCCCATAAAAGAAACTCCCCCGAAAGGAGTTTTTTTGTTGTGGATTTTGCCATTGAAAATCTTTTATCTACTTTTGTTGACAATTTTGTTAAATAAAAATGTCAAATCTGGTAGAGAAGAAAGAATTAACCCAAGAGCTCATCAAAGAAACGGCTATGAAGCTTTTTTTTGTTGAGGGGAAGTTTGATGCCACTACACAAGAAATTGCGGACGCTGCAGGGGTTAACAGAACATTGATCAATTATTACTTCCGGTCACGCGATAATCTGATGAACATTGTTTTCGAGGAGGCAAAGGAGGCAGAAAAAAGCAAATCGGTAATCATTGATAATTCCAAACTGCCTTTTCGTGAAAAGGTTGAAAGGTATATAGAAAACAGTCTTAATGCGAGTTTAAAATATCCTTACCTGGAAACCTATATCGTTATGCAGATGAATCGGGGTTGTTGCGAAAATGAAATCCCGGTAGATGATGAGGTGTTGAAACGCTTCTGCAAGAATCTTGAAGAGGAAATGGTAAAAGGTCGTGTTGATCAAATGGATCCGATACAGTTTGTGATCAATCTGGCATCATTACTTATGTTTCCGAGTGCGGTGCGGCCTTTGCTTACCGAAAAACTCAAAATAAGCAATCAGGATTTTGACCAGATTATTTCCGATAGAAAGAGTATTATTATGAACATTCTTTTTAAAAATTAACAGGTACGATAGAGTATTTTCACAACTCGCTCGTCTATAACTAATGAAAAATAAACAATCAATATGAACAGAAAACCAAGCACTGTAACAAAACTGAAATTTTTGCTCAGCGCTTCTGCAATGGTTTTCGGCTCTTTCATGGTGTCTGCTCAGCAACAAGTTTCGCTTAAGGAAGCTATTGCGCAGGCACTGAAGAACAAGGCGGAAGCTAAAAAGGCCTCCTTGGAAGTGAAAAAAGCCGAGTACAAAATTAATGAAGCCAAAGCAGGAGCATTACCGCAGATCAGCGCTGCCATCAACAACAGTTATAACCCAATTCTTCAAACAAGCGTTTTACCGGGCGAATTGATGGGGAAGCCGGGCGAACTGATCCCGGTAACTTTTGGTACCAAATGGCAATCCTCGAATTCGGTGACCCTCTACCAGAATATTTTTGATCAGCGTGTTTTTACAGGGCTGAAAGCAGCGAAAACAACCCGCGAATTTTATGTTCTTAATGCTGAGCTAACCAACGAGCAGCTTATTGAGAACGTGGCTACCGCTTATTACAGTGTTTTTGTTCAGGAAGAAAATCTTAATACCATTGTTGCCAGTTACCAAAATACAGAAAAGGTTCGCAATATCATTAAAAGTCTTGTGGACAATGGTCTTGCAAAAGCAATCGATCTGGACAGGACCAATGTGCAGTTGGCCAATATTTCTGCCAGCCGGCAACAGCTCATCAATGCGGTAGAACTTTCTAAAAATGCATTGAAGTTTTATATGGGCATTCCTATTGAAACCGCTATTGAACTGCAAGAAAAAAATATAGAGCCGCAACCTCAGCTGTTGAACCAAACTGCAGATCTTGATCAGCGCAGCGAGCTGAAAGTGCTCAATAAACAAAGAGAGTTGCTTCAGTTCAACAAACAGGCAACAGAGGCCTATTTGTATCCTACAGTAGGGCTTACCGCTAATTACGGATGGCAAGGTTTGGGCAACAGTTTTCCTTATTTTTCGGGAAAGAAAGACGGTACCAACTGGAGCGATTTTTCATCCATCGGTTTAGCGATTAAAATACCCATTTTTACCGGCGGGCAAACCAAAGCCAAAATAGCACAGGCACAAATCGACATCGAATCGCTGGATCAGGATATTGCCAGCACTAAATTAGGACTTGATTTGGATTATAAAAATGCAGTAAGCAATATTGAAAACTCATTAATCAGTCTGCAAAGTATGAAGGACAATGTGGCGCTAGCCGAGCGGGTAGAATCCAACACAAAATCTAATTATCAGTACGGATTAGCCAATCTTACGGAATTACTGGATGCTCAAAATGCGCTCACCCAGGCGAAACAAAATTATGCCAACTCTTTACTCGATTATAAACTGGCCGAGATTAAACTAATTAAAGCCAAAGGACAAATCAATACACTACAACAACCATAGAACAACCAACATGAAGAAAATTCTAATCTATATCGCAGCAGCTGTTGCATTGGCCGCAGTATTATATACCATCTTCAACAACAAAAAGAAGCAGGAAGCAGATGTTGCCGAAGTGGCCAAACAGGTAGAGAAAATTAACGTGAATGCAATTACTACAAAAAGAGAATTCATCAATACTGATTACGGTGCCAATGGAACTTTCCTGCCCAAACAAGAGCTCAGTTTTCCTTCGGAGATTTCCGGAAGAGTTGTACGGGTGATGGTAACTGAAGGTTCAAGAGTAGGGGTAGGACAAACCCTTGCCATCATTAAAAAAGATGCCATTGAAGTGGATATGACGCATGCCAAAAATAACCTGCAGAACGCTATTATCGACAACCAGCGGTACGAAAATGCTTTTAAAACAGGTGGTGTTACCAAACAACAGCTTGATAATTCCAGATTGCAATTGAAAAATGCTCAAGCCGCTGTTCGTGCGCAGGATATTCGTGTGAACGATACCAACGTTAGAGCAACAATTTCAGGAATTGTGAACAAAAGATATATTGAACCCGGATCTGTGGTGGCGCCAGGTACTCAAATGTTCGATATTGTGAACATCAATACCCTTAAGCTAAGTGTTTTGGTGGATGAAAGCCAAGTGGGTAAAATCCAGGTGGGGCAGACGGTGAATGTTACCGTTAATGCATTGCCTGATAAAACGTATTCCGGAAGAATCAGTTTCATCGCGCCCAAAGCCGATAATTCGTTGAATTTTCCTGTTGAAATTGAGGTAGCTAATGATGGCGCACTGAAAGCCGGGATGTATGCTTCTGCCTTATTCAATACCAATAATGGTGCAGAAAACAAGAGCATGTTGGTGATTCCTGCCAGTGCCTTTGTGGATGGTGTTAATTCCGGACAGATATTTGTGGCAGATAACGGCGTTGCCAAGCTCATCAAGGTATCCGTAGGAAAAATTTATGGTGATAAAGTAGAAATTATTTCCGGACTGAATGAAGGACAACAGGTGATTACCAGCGGGCAGATTAACCTCAACAACGGTTCAAAAATTAATATTATTAAATAATAGCATTTCATGAAGTTAGCAGAAATATCCATTAAAAGACCGTCCATCATCATTGTACTTTTTACATTGCTGACTTTGGGCGGAATCTTAAGTTATTCCTTCATGGGATACGAGTTGGTCCCCAAGTTTGAGATCAACGTAATTACGATTTCTACCGTTTATCCGGGAGCATCCCCAAGTGAAGTAGAGAACTCGGTTACCAAAAAGATTGAAGATGCCGTTGGCTCGCTGGAAAACGTTAAAAAAGTAGAATCCAGCTCTTATGAAGGGCTCTCGGTGGTAATGGTGCAGCTGAATCAGGGGGTAGATATGAATTACTCGCTTAACGATGCACAGAGAAAAGTAAATGCCATCATATCCAACCTGCCGGATGATGCCAAAACGCCATCGCTCAACAAGTTCTCCTTGTCGGATTTACCGATTATTACGACCAGTGTCACCAGTTCTAAAATGAATAATAAGGATTTGTATGATTTACTGGATAAGAAAATCAAACCCATCCTTTCCCGTGTGAATGGTGTTGCACAGGTGAACCTTGTAGGGGGTCAGGCAAGGGAAATTCAGGTCAATATTGATCGTCAGAAAATTCAGGGTTATGGGCTTTCGATTGGTGAGGTGCAACAAGCTATTTTAAGTTCTAATCTCGATTTCCCTACGGGAAGTGTGAAAACCAGAGAATCTTCTTCCACCATTCGTCTCTCAGGAAAATATCAAACTGTTGAGCAGCTTAACAATTTGGTGATTTCTCAAAAGAAGGGTGCACAAGTAAGACTTTCCGATATAGCTGTGGTATTGGATACGCAAAAAGATGTGTCCAAAGTTGCCCGGTACAATCAGAATTCTACCATTCTTGTTCAGGTGATGAAGCAATCGGATGCCAATGCTGTAGCAGTATCCGAAAATGTGAGGGCTGCCCTGAAAAAAATTGAAAAAGACTATGTGCAGAATGATATAAAAATGCAAGTTGTGGACGACTCCAGTAAATTTACTTTGGATGCTGCCGACCACGTGATTAAAGACTTGTTTCTTGCAATTATTCTTGTAGCGGTGGTGATGCTTCTATTTTTACACAGCGTAAGAAACTCGTTTATTGTGATGGTTTCTATTCCATCTTCGCTTATAGCCACTTTCATTGGCATGTATTTTTTTGGATATACCCTTAATTTGATGACACTATTAGGGCTATCGCTAGTTGTAGGGATTCTGGTGGATGATGCAATTGTGGTATTAGAGAATATCTACCGCCATATGGAAATGGGTAAAAGTAAAATTCGAGCTGCATACGACGGAGCATCAGAAATTGGATTCACCGTTTCAGCGATTACTTTGGTTATTGTGGTGGTTTTCCTTCCAATTGCCATGAGTTCAGGGCTTGCTGCCAATATCTTAGCACAGTTTTGTGTCACGGTCGTTATTGCAACCATGTTCTCATTACTGGCTTCCTTCACCATCATCCCGTGGCTCTCTTCGCGGTTTGGTAAACTGGAGCATCTTACAGGGAAAAATATTTTCCAGCGATTTATTCTTTGGTTCGAAAGAATGATTGATGATTTCACCCATTGGATTACCGGGCTTTTAGAATGGTCTCTGAAAAACAAATGGAGAAAAATATTAACCATAGCGGCAACCTTTTTATTGTTGATCGGTTCCTCTCTGTTTGTGGCTTTTGGCTTTATTGGTGGAGAATTTTTCCCAAGTACAGATCGTGGGCAGTTTCTGGTACAGATCGAATTGCCTAAAGATGCTTCTATTGAAAGAACCAATCAGGTAACACTGAATGTGGAAAAATACCTGAGAGACCAACCCGAAGTTGTTAATTTGATTACCACCGTTGGGCAGCAATCCGGAGGTTTTGGAGCTTCGCAAGCAACTCCCTATCAGTCAGAAATTCAGGTGATTTTGGTCGATCAGGATCATCGTGCCGATAAAACCACCATTTACTCAGCAAAAGTAAAACGTGATCTCGAAAGCAAATACACAGGTGTAAAATTCAAAACGGCACCAATTGGTTTGATGGGAGCTCAGGGGTCACCTATAGAATTGGCTGTTACCGGTCCCGATATTGCATCCGCAAGAAAAGAAGCTGCCAGAATTGCAGATCTTTTGAGAAAAATTCCCGGTGCGGCCGATGTGGAACTTTCTGCAGAAGCTGGAAGCCCGGAAATTCGGGTAGAAGTTGATCGTGATAAGATGTCTGCAGTGGGGCTCAACCTTTCTTCTGTAGGTAAAACCATGCAAACTGCTTTCAACGGAAATACTGACGGAAAATTCCGTGCAGGCGAATATGAATATGATATTGATATCCGGTTTGATGACAACAGTCGAAAATCGATCGATGATGTACGCAATCTAATTTTCATCAATAATGCGGGTGAAGAGGTGCGATTGTCTCAGTTTGCCAATGTAAATTTAAGTGCCGGACCAAGTCTTCTTGAAAGAAGAGATAAGTCGCCAGCAGTAAAAGTGAAAGCAAAAGCAGTGGGCAGACCAATTGGCGATGTGGCTAAAGAATGGGCTGATCAGTTTAAAAATACACCTCCAGCAGGAATTAATTACCAATGGGGTGGAGATATGGAAAACCAAGAAGAAGGATTCGGAACCTTGGGTATCGCCCTTTTGGCCTCCATTGTTTTAGTGTATCTGGTTATGGTATCGCTGTACGACAGTTTCGCCTATCCGTTTGTGGTACTGTTTTCTATTCCGCTGGCAATGATTGGAGTTTTCTGGATTCTCGCGCTTACGGGTAATTCACTCAATATCTTTACCATTTTGGGGATGATCATGTTGATTGGTTTGGTGGCAAAAAATGCAATCCTGTTGGTGGATTTTACCAATATGCGAAAAGCAGCTGGTGAAAATACACATGATGCATTGATCCAGGCCAACCATGCAAGGATTCGTCCGATTTTGATGACCACCATTGCAATGATTTTCGGGATGCTGCCTATTGCATTGGCTAAAGGTGCTGCAGCCGAAATGAACAACGGTTTGGCATGGGTGATTATCGGTGGGCTTTTGTCCTCATTGTTCCTCACATTAATCATTGTACCCGTTGTTTATTCATTAATGGATTCCTTATTAAGAAGAATGGGTCATCATGAAAAAGTAGATTATGAAGCCGAAATGAAGGCCGATTATGTACATCGCGAATTGAGCGAAGACGGATTTACACCAAAAGCTGAATAAACTATTCATCAACAATTAAAAGGAGTTTGCACAGAGCAGACTCCTTTTTTTTGCAGTAAAACAAGTAGAGGTTAAAAAAAAGCAGTGCAAATTTAAAGATCTGCACTGCTTTGTGATAAGTTCATTTAACTTAATCCATGATTAATAATCCTGCGCATTGGATGAATCTTCACCAATATTCCAGGTTAAACCAAAACGGAGCGTATTATCTAAAGCAGAGTTAATTTTAGAGGTATTGATCAGGTATGATAAATCAAGCCCAAAAGACTGGTATTTTAAACCAACACCTACAGTTGCATATTGCCGTCCTCCTTGCTCAGCACTTTCGTGAAAATACCCGGCTCTTGCTGCAAATGCGTTGTCGTACTCATACTCCAATGCGCCGCTCATCATAATACTTTTTGGGTTGCTGAACGATTTGCCAATTCCCTCCATGGGTCCCACGTTAGGAATAACTCCTTTCTCATCCGGACCGGGAGCAAGGATTTTAGAAGCTTCAAAGTTTAATCCTACGCGATTAAGGTCATCGATAAAAAGGTCGTATCCGGCACCTAATCTTGCCATGGTCGGCAGATAAGATCTGGATTCTTCATCACCAGTATAATCTAATCTTGGGCCTAGGTTTTGGATAGAGAAACCTGCTCTAGCTCTTCCTTCAAATTCGTTGATGCTGGTATGCTTTGGCGATTGGTAGTAACCTGAAACATCTACTGCAAAAGTATTGGCCGGTTTCAACGTATTGTCCGAGCCAAAACCTCCCGACAAATCAGAACGAATAAAACGTCCGGTTACCGCCATAGAGTAGGTGTCGGATAACTTCAAGGCATAAGCAACATCGATGGAGAATTCGTTGGGTTTTGCAGTACCACCCGGTTCAAAACTGTTCCCACCTGCTGAAAGTTTTGTAAGTTCCACTTCACCCATATTAAAGTAATAAATACTTGCAGAAAGAGTTGATCTTTCCTCATCCCCTAAAAATTGGTGATAGGAAGCATACAGCAGAAACACATCGTTGGTGAGTTTACTCATATAAGGCGTGTAATTTACACCAATGGCAGAAGTGGTTTTGCTAAATGGGTATTTTGCCGCATTCCAAAACTGCGAAAATGCATCGGAAGTAGTGGCTACACCCTGATCTCCCATACCTCCGGCTCTTGCATCTGGCGAAATTCTTAGGAAAGGTGCGCCGGTGAGTACAGGTCGAATATCGCCTACCTGTGCATTTGCGGCAATTCCCACTCCAAATCCAACAGCTAAAAAGAGTTTTTTAGTCAATGTCATAAAGTCAATTTTTTTGTTTATACTTTTTATTTTTATTATCTTAATAAAACCATCTTCTCAACTGCGGTGGCGCTGCCTTTACATTTCTCTTGGTTTTGGCTCCTCGCATTTATTTTAAAGATGTATGTTCCTTTGCCTACTGCATCACCAAAGTCGTCTTTGCCATCCCACTCAATCGCAGTTTTTGGTGTGCGGAATCCTTGTAAAAAGGGTTCTGCTGTTACCGACGTACTGATGGTTTTCACCAACCTGCCCGTAATGGTATAAATTTGTGCATTAACATCCAGAATGTCGTTGCAGTTATGCTCGAACTGGATGTACGTTTTGCTGGTGAAAGGATTGGGCCAGTTCAGGAGTTTATTAACGGTTAAGGCCTGCTCGCTTTCATCTTTCACTATAAAGTTTAACGTAGCAGAACTAGAATTATTGTTAATGTCCCAAACTTTGAAAGCCAATTGGTGAGGTCCTGGCGAGAGGTTACGGAAAGGGTAGCTGATATTTCCCTTCTGGTAATCGGCGAGGGAGGGATTGACGCATCCGTTTCCTTCTCCCGAGAAGTAGAAGTCATTCAGCACAATGGTATCAATAATTTTACCGTCTAATACCACCGTAATATCATGGCCAATACCAGAGCCGGTCGAGTTGATTCCCTTATCGTCTGTTACACAAGCCAGCAACGTAGGGTTTTGATTCGTAATACCTCCATCAGCAAAATTGGTATTGTTCATGTAAAGTTTCACTGCAGGTGGTTGGTTATCGTTAATTCCGTTTGGATTAATGCCTCCAATTTGTTGCTCCTGATTGTTAAATACATCAAATACTTTGTTGTCGGCGTAAGCCAGCAGTCTGCCCGTGCCTAAGGTATAGTTGATGTCTTTAGGAACATAAAATTCAACGGTGAAAATACCGTTGGTTGCTGTTCCCGATGCCTTTACAATTGGCCCTAATTCTTCCGTAAAGGTAAGTTTACGATTCATCCTGGGTGAATTGTCGTTATTGAGCGTGGTTTTCGTTACTCTCTTATCAAATATATTGATGACAACTCTGCCGTTAAACGTTTCATTGATTGAGCCGTCTTCTTTGGTAATGTGACCGGTAATTTTGACAAAATCTAGTGCGCGAAGTTGGTTGGGAACCGGCGATTCGATATTATCGATTTTAAGCAACCTTTTTGGGCGGCTTAGCCGGCCTGCAGGATCACCCAGAAAATTTACCTTCAGATGATCGGAATGAGGGCCTTTGTCAATTTTAGCTTTCAGCAAAGCATCACCTAGCGCGTCGAATTGGTCATTGTTCAAAGCAAAAACGCGTTTAGTGAGTAAGTCGGTAAATCTTTCTCCAAAATCCACATAAATCGCGCGGCTGGAAGTAATCATGGTCGTTGCGCCACCGGTTTTGGATTTCAGTACCTGCTCGCCTGCGGAGAAGGTATCCGGATCATCCCACAAGGTAAATTCACAGGTAATGGTTGAAACCAACGGAAAGCGGCTATAGACATTATTAAAGTTGTTGAAGTTCTGAATCATGTTGAGCGTGAGAATTCTTTCCTGTGCCCAACCATTGATACCGCCGTGTCCGAAATAGAAATAATACAGACTGTTGCCCATATCATTAGAAATGGCCTGGTTTACCTGAGGATATCTTTGTCCACCAGATGAGGTTTCTGCCGGAAATGCATCTAAGTAGAGTTTCCGGATATTATACTCCGGTTTTTTGTTTTGATAGACGGTGGGCGGCAGGTTAGGTGTCGGTGATCCATTTTCCATCTCTGCCTTGATGATGGCATTGTTCATGGTATTGTGGAACGGTGTGCCACTATCTGCATCATCATCAGCAATAAAATCAAGTTTCATGCGCCATTCACCAAAAGGGCTCGATTGACCGGGAAGCGCATTATTGTACGCCAGCGTTTTGTCTATTAGCAGTTTGGCTTCTGAAACGTTGGATGCAGGCAACCTGCCAATCGGAAGATCGGGCAGTAGACTTGCGATGGATGTAGTTCCGACGCCTTGTGGCGATGTCATTACATAATAGTCGTCGGTTACAAAAGAATTAGAATAGTCGCCACTTTCTTCACTTTCATAAGAAGAAACAACATCGGATCCGGGAGAATTTTTACCCTTGTAATCGTACGATCCATCACCTAGAATAAATGCATATTTTAGCTTGCCACTTGGTGAATTTAGCTTGGTGAAAAAATCACGGATGGCTGTTACATCTTTTCCTCCACTGCTGAATTCGTTGTAAATTTTGTTGACATCCACAACGGCAACATTGTACTTTCCTTGGTACATATTGGCCAACCGCTGGGCATTTCCCATCATTTCGGGTGCGGTTATCATCACATAATCTATATTCGCTAAACCTGCTAAATCCTGGTTGGCAACTTGCCCTACAAAAACCGGATCGTACCCTTCTGTATTTTTAAATGCAACAAATTCATTCACAAAATCATTGCTTGTAGCCACATATCCAAAACTAAACGTAGAACCGCTTCCCGCCTTATTCACTTTTCTTCTGGCATTGGTAGTGTCAGATACTTCCCACACCTGATCGAATGATGAGGCATTTGAGACAGTAAAGGTGTATAAATTTCCGCTGCCTTCATCCACGTCATATCTTCGGAAGTTAAATTGCGAATTGTTGTAGTTTAAATCCTCGCGATACTGTACTTCTGCATAATCAAAGTAAAATTTTCCGTTAGGATTCACTGAGGTATTGGCTTCGTAAGCAAAACTCAGCTGGTTGCCCTGAAGATTCGTCGCCGTTCCGTCGAAAACCTGGGTGATATAGATCTTCTTTTCGTTTACTGGGATCGTTACCGTATTGGGGCTTTGTCCGGTGAAAGTCATCGAAATTACATTTTTATCCGATTCGTATGCAACCACTCTCGTTCGGTACTTAATAACGTCTTCCGGTTGAATTGGTGATTTGGTAGTAAATGACACTGTTCGGTTGGCAAATACATCTCCCAGCCAAATTCTTCCTACTTTCAAAGGATTGAATTTTTCTTCATTCAGATATTGGTACTCGTCGTAGCGGTTGAAAACATTCGTGTTGGTTGGCTGGTCCGCTTCCTGCACTCGTTTTCCGGGGCCTATGTTAAAATTGATGAAATAATAGGCATAATCTTCATAAATATTGACGAAGTTTCTAGAGTTGTCAGTTCTCGTTTCAATTCGTCGGTTTCCGTTTCCGTTGGTATTTCCGGAGGTTTTATAAACATTGTAGCCATTGGGACCTTGTGCATAAAAAAGGGCATAGTCATCATCATTCCACACACCATCTTCTTCACCCACTACCTGTATGGCATTTTCTTGCAAAGCGGCAAAGCGGGTGTCATTATTATACTCAGGCAGCGCTAAGCCACCGTTCCCGTATATTCTAAAGTTTTTAGGATTGATACTGGATGGGTTAATACCATTATCACGGAGGAATTTAGCCGTAATCTTAAATATTCCTGATTTATTAACTTTAATCTTGTAAAAACCACCATTTTTCAGTGGGTTTTCAGTGGTACCCAAATATCGGGCATAGCTGTTTTTTTCTAATGCACCACTGTTTCCTATAGAGAAAGAACGCAGACGGTACAGATTACCTTTATCATTTTTAAGTACGGAAACGAAAATATTGGTTTTTTTATTTTGGGTATAAGGATCTGTATAATAGCCAACCTCTGCAATTTCGTTGGTAGGCACAGAAGAGGGGCTTAGTTCCACCAGTTCTCTTTCGGAGATTCTTTCCCACACCAGATTGCTGATCTTTTGGTCTGTACCGGAATAATTTTCCATGGAACGGTAAAATACACTTCCGTTCTCAAAAGAAAAACCGTTTTTAATGGAAGGAACTCGGAACTTGGTGCTTTCGTAATCTATTGTTTTAGTCCCTTCCCAATCTATTGTAATGTTTTGTGAATAAAGGAGGTGAACAAGAAATAGCGAAAACAAAAGAGTCGAAAGTCTTTTCATGGATTGCATTTTTTCAGGTTACAAATTAAACGAAAATAAATAATAAATGGTATGAGTAGGCAATAAAATTAATTTAAAGGCGTTTTGCAAAAAAATCAATACATAATTTGATTAATTAAATAAATTATTTTTTCTTTGTACTTTGAAAATATTACGATCTATTATGAGTAAACTGAAGTTGTTTTCTATTTTAGCGTTAAGCTCAACAATCTTTCTTGTAAGCTGTGGCGGAGGTGGAAACTCTAAGAAAGGCGGCGGTACGAAACGTTTTACCAGCAAAACTGGCTGGAAACCCAATGATCAAAAGGGTTGGTTTTTTACAGGAAAACAGCAAAAACAAAAAGGGTGGCCTGGAATGGTGTATGTAGAAGGTGGTACCTTTACCATGGGTCTTGTGAAAGACGATGTGATGCACGACTGGAACAACACCCCCAGAAGAATGCAGGTAAGTGCATTTTTTATAGGAGAAACAGAAATTACCAATTACGAATACCGCGAATATGTAACTTGGTTGAAATTTGTTTTCCCTCCGTCCGATCCTAGTTTTAAAGATATTTACTCTGGAGCTTTGCCAGATACATTGGTGTGGAATAATAAACTATCCAGAAACGATTTTGCAGAAACCTATTTCCGAAGACCGGAATACGATTATTACCCTGTAGTGGGTGTTTCTTGGTTGCAGGCCTCAAGGTATTGCGATTGGTTAACTGATCGTGCCAACGAGAAAGCTTTAATGGAACAGGGAATTATTTCAAAAGATTTTTATAGCAACGATGCTAATAATCAGGGCGCCAATGCATTTAACCTTGATAAGTTTAAGGGCAATGATCCGGAAATGGAGGCGTACGTTAATCAGCAACGATTAAAACAAAAATCAGGAATTAAAACCAGTAATCAACGTATTGCGGCAGCCAACAGAAATGCAACCGCTGGTGTAGTTGAAAAGTTCAGGTTACCTACCGAGGTGGAATGGGAATTTGCCGCTTTAGGAATGCAAAAAGACAGAGAGTATAATCTCTACATGAATAAAAAACCAGAAATTGAACAGTTGAAAGGTACCAAAGGTAGAAACCGAGGCATGTATCTTGAGAATTTTAAAATGGGTCAAGGTGACTACTCTGGTGTTGCCGGTTGGAAAAACGACGGTTCACCAACCACTTCTGATGTAAAACAATATCCATCCAATAATCTTGGAATCTTCGGAATGTTTGGTAACGTGGCAGAATGGACTGCTGATGTCTATCGACCAATTATCGATGAAGAAGCAAGCGATTTTAACTACTATAGAGGAAATGTTTCTCAGGAAGTGGTAAAAAATGCAGATGGAACTGTGAAGAAAATTGATGCTGTAAAATACGATACCTTAGCTGACGGAAGGTTAGTGTACAAAGGGCTTCCCGGCCAGTACGAAAGAACAGTTGTTGCTGATAATAGAAATTTCAGGGATGGTGACTTCCAATCTTCGCTTGATGCCGGCTATGGCAGAGCAGAAGATAGTACGACTGCAGGTTACAACATGTACAACTCAAAAAGAAAACGTTTTGTTGTTGATGAAAGAGGGCGAGTTATTCTTCAAAAAGATCAACAATCAAGAACAACAAGAGTATCAAATGAAGTACGTGTAATTAAAGGTGGTTCTTGGCTGGACGGAGCGTATTGGCTCGATCCGGGACAAAGAAGATACCGCGACGAAGGAAAGGCATTTGGCTGGGTGGGCTTCCGTGTTGCTCAGGATGCAAAGTCTACCGGAAAAGGCAGAACCAAAAGATAAATACTTTAGTTAAAATATTGATAAAATCCTTCTCTATTTGGAGAAGGATTTTTTATTTTTGAATCATGAATGCAGAACAATTCTATCCCATCTATGTGCGGTCTTCCGCAGTAACCATCGACAGTAGAAAAATTAAGAATGGAGCTATCTTCTTCGCTTTTTCCGGTGAAAATTTTAATGCCGCCACTTTGGCAGAGGATGCTATTGCTCAAGGTGCATTGGCGGTAATTGTCGAGCAGAAGTCAT
>MKTK01000034.1:26246-89077 GCA_001898255.1 Chryseobacterium sp. 39-10
AAGTTTTTGGTGCAATACACTTTGGGTAATCTGAACAACCATATTGGTGTTCCGCTTACGTTGCTTTCCATCCATGCTGATCATCAAATGGCGGTGGTGGAGATGGGTGCCAATCATCAAAAAGAAATTGAAGCTTTGTGCAAAATTACACAACCGACAATTGGTTATGTCACCAATTTTGGAAAAGCACATTTAGAAGGTTTTGGTGGTTTTGAAGGTGTTATTAAAGGAAAATCCGAATTGTACGATTACTTAAGAAGCCATAAACAAACCATTTTGGTTAACGAAAATGATCCGATTCAGGTGGAAAAAACAATAGATTACGACAACAAGATCACCTTTGGTACGCCATCTTCAGATTATTATTTTGAGTCATTTGCCAATCAGAATTTTGTGGGTTTAAGCTGGAATGGTGATGAAGCACAGTCGCATTTAACGGGGCGCTACAACTTTACCAACCTTTGTGCTGCTGCCAGTTTAGGGTTTCATTTTGGGGTCGATTTTGAAAAAATAAAAGCGGCTATCGAAAATTATCAGCCCACCAATATGCGATCACAGGTTTTGGAAAAAGATGGGAAGGTTTTCGTGATCGATACCTACAACGCCAATCCCAGTTCGATGGCAGAATCGCTGCGAAATTTTAGTCAGTTTACCGGAAGCAAAACTGCTGTTATCGGCGATATGTTAGAGTTGGGTGATGAGTCTGATGATGAGCACAAACAAATTTTAGCATTGGCGCAATCGCTTCATTTTGATGGAATTATCACCGTTGGTAAGTGCTTCAAAAAAGTAAATACTAAGGGTGTAGCATTTGAAAATACGGCCGAACTTTCAAATTTTCTGCAAAACAATCCAATCGAATCTACCAATGTTTTACTCAAGGCATCGCGTGGTATTGCGCTGGAAAAAGTGCTGGAATTTATCCATTGATCAGGAATTTCGGTCGTCCTGAAGAATCAGTTTAATGTTTTCAAAAGTTTTTGGAAGCACATCGTTTTGTATTGCTGCTTCATTTTTCCAGCATACTTCGGAAATGCCTTCTTCGGTTTGAGCTTTTGGTACTTCATCGCCAAGCCATGTCATCTTAAACCAATAGGTTGTTTTCAATATTTTTTGTCCGTTTCTTTCGGTATAAATATGGAAAGTGCTGTTTAAGAATTTTTCTACTTTAAGGTTTTTTAAGCCCGTTTCTTCACCCACTTCTCGAATGGCGGCTTGCTCTTCGGATTCACCTTTTTCGATTTTACCTTTGGGCAAATCCCATCTTCCCAAGCGGTAAATAAACAGGATTTCCCCATTCTGATTGCGAATGACACCACCTGCAGCTTTAACTATTTTAAAAAGCTGACAAAACTCCGCCCATAAGTCATCCAGCTGCTCACCATAAACATTGATTTCGGAAGAAGACGTGTTTTCCAGCAGATCCACTGCCATCTCCAAAGTAGCAACCCCTTCAAACTCCAATTTCTTTTCCATTTCTTGGGGATGTTTACTCAATGTTAATTTTTTTTCATTGACAAAAACTTTATACATTTGCAGCACTTTAATAATTGTTACAAAAATATAAAAATGAATTTAGAAGGACGCAAAATCATCGTTAATAAATCAGTAAGCGAGCTGGTGAATATGCTGGCCAAGCCGGAAGATTATAAAACGCTGATGCCCGATTCGCTGCAAAGCTTTGAAACGCGTGATAACGGGTTTAAGTTCAGCTTAAAAGGAATGCCTGAGATCGCTTTGAAAGTAGAAGAGGTTTCCGACAACCAAATTGTGCTGAAATCGGCAAGTTCATCGCTTGATTTTGCTTTGCGTGGTGCTATGTCGCCGGTGAATGATTCGCAAACCGAAGTGCAGTTGCTGTTTGATGGTAATTTTAATCCGTTCATTAAAATGATGGTGGAGAAACCATTGCAAAATTTTATCAATTCGCTTACTGATAATATCGAAAAACTGTAGTGCTGCAAATTGGTTCAAAACAATGATCCCGAAAACCAACGTTTTCGGGATTTTTTTATGATACTGAAATTTTTGGTCGCTAATGAGTATAAACTGCGAATGCTTCCTCCAGGTTTTCATATCTTCCTTTAAATTCCTCAATGGGAGAATCCTGGATAATATTGCCTTGGTGGATCAGGATTACGCGCGAACACAAAGCTTCCACCTCTTGCATAATATGCGTTGACAGAATTACGGTTTTCTCTTGCCCGATCTTTCGAATTACATTTCGAATTTCGATGATTTGGTTGGGGTCAAGACCGTTGGTGGGCTCATCCAGAATCAGTAAATCTGGCGAGTGCAGAATCGCTTGCGCCAAACCTACCCGTTGCTTGTACCCTTTGGATAGCTGCAAAATTTTCTTGTGCTTTTCAGGCGTAATACCCACCAAGTCTATTATTTCGTCAATTCTTTCTTTGGGTATCTGGTGGATTTCGGCCACAAAATTAAGGTATTCTTTCACGTACATATCCAGATAAAGCGGATTGTTTTCGGGGAGAAATCCTATTTTTTTCTTGCTTTCTATTTCGTGTTCGGTGATGTCTTTTCCGTTAAAAAGAATTTGCCCTTCATCAATATTCAACACGCCTACAATAGATTTCATGAGGGTCGATTTTCCGGCTCCGTTGGGTCCCAGCAAACCAATGATTTCGTTTTTTGGAATTTCGATATTGATTTGGTTTAAGGCGGTCTGTTCGCCAAATTTCTTGGTCAGCTGAATGATCTGAAGCGACATAATTTTCGTTTAGAACTACAAATTTAAGGAAATAGATGGGAAATTGAAAACAGTTTCTGGGGTTAAAATAATCCAAATATTTGCTTGCTGATGAAGCAACAGAAATTTTATTGAATGACAGCACAAACCATTCATTATATTCCCTAAACTAAGGTTTCAATTGAATGGTACGAATAAAAAACTGCTCACTTGATGAGATATTATCGGAACAAACTCCAACAAAAACAAGACCCTTTCGTTATAAAAGATATTAACAATAGAATAGATGTCTACTCCTTTTAATTCTAAGCCATTCTTTAAAGATTTTAGATTTTCATATATTTGCAAAATAGCCATGATAATGAGACTGTTCTCATTGCCCAGTCATTTTTTTTGCGGCTAATTCTTACTTTCAGCATCAAGGCGATGCTTTTTGATTCATCGATTTCCAGGAGGACTTTTCATGATCGGCGAATCCTAATTTTCACTGAATATTCTATCATTAAATCTATACTCCATGATGAAAAAATTACCAAAAATCAGAACGACATTAAATAAAGGAGTGGTAATACCGAGTTTGGTTTTCATCATCGGTATTTGCCTTTTGGCCGGAATTTTTCCAAATCTTATGGGTGAACTGCTCCAGAAAGTGAAAGATTTTATTTTCGTAAATCTCAATTACATCTACATTTGGTCGGTAACGATCTTTGTCATTTTTCTTATTTATTTGATGTTCAGCAAGTATGGCAACATCCGCCTTGGCCGAAACGACAGCAAGCCAGACTACTCGTTTTTTTCATGGATTTCGATGCTTTTTGCGGCAGGAATGGGAATTGGTTTGATGTATTTTGGTGTGGCAGAACCGATGCAGCATTACTCCAATCCGGCATTTGCCGATGGAACACCGATTCAGCGAGCCAAAGTTGCCGAAGTGTATACTTTTTTCCATTGGGGAATTCACGCTTGGGCAATTTACGGCATTGTGGGACTTTCGTTGGCGTATTTCACGTACCGGTATCGGTTGCCGCTTTCCCTCAGGAGTTGTTTTTATCCTTTATTGAAAGATAAAATAAAAGGAAAATGGGGCAATGTGATCGATGTTTTTGCTTTGTGCAGTACCTTTTTCGGGATCACCACTTCGTTAGGATTTGGCGTGGTACAGATCAATTCCGGATTGCAGACGCTGGGAGTTTTGCCGGGAACTGGGTTTATTTATCAGGTGTTAATTGTGGTTGTGCTCGTTTCATTTTCCATTTTTTCTGCGGTAAGCGGTGTTGATAAAGGCATCCGGATTTTGAGCAATGTGAACATCATCAGCGTTTTGGCTTTGCTGTTGTTTATTTAGATTTTCGGGCCAACTGTTTATCTGATTGGCAGCTTTACCGATAATCTCGGAAACTACATCAGCAGCTTTTTTAGTCTCACGTTCAATACCCACACCTACGAAGAAAATCTAAAACCTTGGTTTTACGACTGGACGATTTTGTACTGGGCATGGTGGATTTCCTGGTCGCCGTATGTGGGATTATTCATCGCCAGAATATCCAAAGGAAGAACCATTCGGGAATTTATTGGTGCGGTTTTAATTATTCCGACCATGTTCAATTTCATCTGGATGTCGGTGTTTGGGAACAGTGCAATCTGGTTTGATCAGCACGTTGCAGATGGTGCACTGAGTATGCTTTCCGTCAATCCGGATGCATTGATGTTCCGTTTTCTGGAATATTTTCCGTTCTCCACCATCGTCAGTTTCGTCACCATTGCCATTATCATCATCTTTTTCGTAACGTCTGCCGATTCCGGGATGTTCGTGATGAACAGCATTGCGACCAAAAATGCAAAGGTTTCTCCAAAATGGCAAACGGTCGGCTGGGGCGTTTTATTGGCGGCATTGGCTTTAATGTTACTGAATGCCGGTGGACTAACCGCACTCCAAAGTATGACGCTAATTACGGCGCTTCCGTTTTCGGTAATTATGTTGCTGTTTATTGTGAGTTTGGTGAAGGCGTTATCCATCGATCAAAATTATTACGAACGCGATTTTTCTGCCACCACCATTCCATGGTCGGGAGAATATTGGAAAGACCGCCTGAAGCAAATTGTTTCCTATCACGACAAAAAATCGGTGGATGCGTTTATTCATTCCACCGTACAAGATGCCTTCCACGATTTGCAGCAGGAGTTTTCAAAAAACGGTATTGAAGCCAAAGTACACTCTCACGAAAAACCAGCACGAGTGGAAATTGAGATTAAGTACGATGTGGTAAATAATTTTATTTACGGAGTGAAAAGTGATTCCAAAATAATCTCAGATTATTTGCTGAACGAAGATAATCTTCCGGATGCCGAGAACGATCACAGTTATTTTCCGAAATCGTATTTTGGAGACGATCGCGAAGGATACGATGTGCAATTGTTTACGAAAAATGAATTGATTTCCGACGTCTTGAAACACTACGGACGATTTGTCGAAATTATTTCGGAAAAGAAAAACGAAATGTTCATCAGCAGCAACAGTAATCAAAGGTTTCGGTAGAAATTTTTTGCATGATTCATCAATTTGTATCATTGAAATTACCGTTGAGAACGTGAAAAAATTATGAGGAAACGGATTCAAAATACTTTAAAAGAAAACAGGACGAAGAAATGATCTTCATCCTGTTTCATTGAATAGGGTATTGTTTTGTTAAATGACGACCACAAGGCGTTTTCCATCGGTGACTTCCATTTCCCATAATTGTTCTATATCTTTTAGGTTTACTTTGATGGTGTCCACTTTTAGTTTGTTTTCGGCGGTGAGTTGGAACATTTCCGGGAGTATTTCAGAAAACAACAGTTTCATTTCATCCTTTGTCCAGCTGCCCACACCGGAACCGGAAAGTTGCAGGTCTACGCTTCTTAAGTTCTCTGCCGATAATTGAATTTTGTCGCCCGTTATCGAACCGATGGATACAAATCTTGTTTTGTGGGTGAAAGATCCGTTTCCTTTAAAAGAGGCCAAAAGCAGTTCTGCTGTGTGTCCCCACAAATAATCAATCATAATATCGATGGGCGTTTGGCTGTGGATATTTCTTATCTGCGCTATAAAATCCTCATCATTTTGCGTAGTCAGAACGGTTTCATCCGCACCTAACGTTAACAGAGATTTTAAAGTTTGTTCATTTCTTCCCGTAACAATGATTTTCTTCGCTCCGTAGTGTTTGGCCACCTGAACGGCAATTTTTCCTGTAAAACCTGTTGCGCCGTTAATCAATACCGTTTCTCCTGCTTGCATTTTCGCCCTGAAACGAAGAGCCATCGCCGAACCCGCCACTGCATTGGGCAAGGCACAGGCCGAAGCATCGTCAATTCCTTCGGGTAGCTTTACCATTCTTCTTTTGTCGATAATAGCTTTTTCGGCAATCATCCCGTCACCCAAAGCATACACCCTTGTGCCGTCTGCAAGCAAACCGACGCCGTCTCCGCCAATCAGCGTGGCTTTTTTCGGCTGGTTTTCCGCGGAATAATGGGTGCCTTTTGCCCTTGATTTGTCAAAATGTTTGATGGCTGCTGCTTTCACAGAGATAAGCAGTTCATCGTCGCTTTTCACGACAGGGTCCGGAACGTCTGCATATTGGGGCATTTCGCCCTGTTGATACATTACTGCTGCTTTCATTTTTTATTGTTTTTTAAATTGGAATACGTGATATAAGAAGTCAATAGTAAGGCCAGTGCAAGGATTGCCGAAGATGCTGTTACTAAGGAATCGCCCGATGCCAAGTGGGCAATAAACCCAGAAATCATCGTAATGACAAATCCGGCATAAGCCCATTCTTTCCATCTGCCATTTATCGTCGGAACGAGTACTACAATTACTCCCATAATTTTGGCAACGGCCAGCTCAATCCGGAAATAATCGGGAAAACCAAAATGATCGCACAGCTGTTTTGCTCTATCTGAGGTTAAATAGGCATATGCATTCGCCAACATCCAAACCGAGAAAAGAATACTTGCCGACCAGTAGATTATTTTTTGAGATTTCATTTTACCTTAAGATTACAATGCAAAATTATGGTGGTCTTAAGGTTTGTGGCGATAACATTTGTTATCAAATTTTTACATTATTTTTCTCTCACGAGCTTGGCTTTGATTCGGCTTAAATGAACCGTCGTCACGCCCAGATACGAGGCAATATAATGTTGCGGAACACGCAGAATTAGCTGTGGCTTTTCTTTGATCAGGTGCAAGTATCGTTGCTGCGGAGTATCTTTAATGAAGGAAATAAAATGTTTCATATAATCAAACGTGCGTTCAAAGATGCCGTTGATAAACATGTCCCGAAGGTCCGGATTATTTTTAATTTCTTCCAGAATGCGGTCGAGGTCTTTTTTTGCAATCCACCAGACAGTACTCGGTTCAATGGTTTCGATCGTCACCGGACTTGGCGTGTTTTTTCGGAAACTTTCAATGGAAGCCACCATATGGTTTTCAAAGAAAAACTGGGTAGTAACATCCTTTCCATT
This sequence comes from Chryseobacterium sp. 39-10, assembly GCA_001898255.1. GTDB lineage: Bacteria > Bacteroidota > Bacteroidia > Flavobacteriales > Weeksellaceae > Kaistella. The sequence continues at coordinate 33,459 of MKTK01000034.1, forward strand.
GTTATTGAACCATACCCGAATGCATCCTTTTTCAATAATAAAAAGCTTTTTGGAAATTTCGCCCTCGTTTAAAAGTGCAGTGCGCGCCGGAACCTCGATCCGATTAAAATACCCGATATACCTTTCCCAAGAATGATCGTCGAGCGGAAATTGATCTTTAAATTGTTCAAACATGCACTGAAATTAATTTGATAAAAAAGGGTAGATCATAAGATCCGACTTTTTATCAACGAATAAAATTAGAAAATTATTTCCAACTCAAACTGAAAATCAAAAAAGAAAGCACCAAGAATAATTCCGTAATTTTGTCATCGCAATACAAGGCACGCCATGAAAATTTTAATCATCGAAGACGACACAAGAGTAGCCGAACTTATAAAAAGAGGTTTGGATGAACAAGGTTTTGAAACCACGCTCGCCTACGACGGACTTTCGGGTAAGAAATTGGCGTTGCAGTATTCTTACGACCTGATGATTACCGATATTATTCTGCCCAAAATGGATGGTATCGATGTGTGCAGACAGATTAGGCAAGTCAAACCAGATATGCCCATTATCATGCTTACGGCGTTGGGTACAACGGATGATAAAGTGGAAGGTTTTGATGCCGGAGCCGATGATTATCTCGTAAAACCGTTCGAGATGCGGGAATTATTGGCACGTATTCGGGTTTTGCTGAAACGCAACACCAAAATGACTAACGGTTCTGGTTTTATCCTGCGCTTTGCCGACCTTGAAATGAATTTGCATACCAAAATTGTGAAGCGTGGTGATAAAGAAATAAGCCTCACGCCAAAGGAATTTAATCTGTTGGAATACATGCTGCACCATCCGGAACGGGTATTATCGCGGGTGGAAATTGCCGAAAAAGTGTGGGATACCCATTTCGATACCGGCACCAACTTCATCGATGTTTATATCAACTATCTCCGAAAAAAAATTGACCGGGATTTCGATCAAAAACTCATTCATACCAAATCGGGAATGGGATTTGTCCTAAAGAGTGATGAGTTATAAATGATGAGTTATGACGGAAAGAAAGTCTATATTGAAAGAAAAATCATTTTTGTTTGCATTGAAAACGGTAAAATTATACCAATTTCTAGGCGAGGAAAAAAGAGAGTTTATTCTGAGTAAACAATTATTGCGAAGTGGAACTTCTGTTGGCGCAAACATTCGTGAAGCTCAAAATGCAGAGAGTAAGATGGATTTTATTCATAAACTTGCGATTGCACAAAAAGAATGCGATGAAACCCTATATTGGTTAGAGCTTCTTTACAAAGCAAATTACATTTCTGAAGTTGAAATTACGTCTGTTTATTCAGATGCAAATGAATTACTTAAAATGCTTCGAAGTGCTATTCTTACCCTAAAAAACAAACCAAAATAACTCATCATTCATCACTCATAACTAATCACTAAAAACGTGACAATCCGCACCCGTATCACCCTTTTATTCACCCTTATCACCGCTACTATTTTAATGGCGTTTGCGGCTGTGATCTATGTTATCGCTAAGGAAAATAGGGAAAAAGAGTTTTATGCGCTGCTCAAAAAGGAAGCCATTACCAAAGCCAATTTGTTTTTAAATGCGCAGGTTGATAAAGCCACGTTACAGGACATTTACCACAATAACCGACAGATTTTGAATGAAGTGGAAGTCGCAATATACGATACCGATTTTCATTTATTGTATCATGATGCGGTGGATATTGATTTTGTGAAGGAAACCCAACCAATGATCAACGAAATTGATCAAAAGAATGAAATTCGTTTTTATCAGAAAAAATGGCAGGTTATCGGTTTAAAGTATTATTTTAAAGGGAAAAATTACATTATTACTGCTGCGGCGATTGATCAGTATGGCTACGATAAATTAGACAATTTACTAAAGACGATGGTGATTGTTTTCATTATTTCCATCGCATTTCTTTATCTGGCGGGACGTTTTTTCTCGCGAAAAGCATTCGATCCGATTAAGAAAATGACGCAACAGGCAGCCGATATTTCCGCGCTGAACCTCGATTTGCGTTTACCGTCCAAGAATAGCAAAGACGAACTTTCGGAATTGGCGAATACCTTTAATGAAATGTTGGGGCGGTTGGAGAATTCCTTTGATGCCCAAAAACATTTTGTATCCAATATTTCCCACGAACTGCGCACGCCGCTTGCCGCCATTATTACCGAATTGGATTGGTCTCTGAGCAAAGACCGATCGACTGCGGAATATAAAAATGCAAGCGAAAATGCGCTCAACGATGCCAAAAAATTAGCCCGATTGTCCAACAGTTTACTGGATTTGGCGAAAGCAAGTTACGATCCATCAGAAATTGCATTTAAACCTACGCGAATTGATGAGGTTTTATTGGATGCCAGGCAGCAAGTTGTACAGGCCAATCCCGATTACAAAATCAATATTCATTTTGAAAATGATTTTGACAACGACCAGCAGATTACCGTGAAAGGGAATGAATATCTGTTAAAAGTTGCCTTTGTTAATCTTTTTGAAAACGGTTGCAAATTTTCATCCGACAAAAGCAGCACGGTTTCTATTTCTTTCCATACATCCGAAAGTGCGAATCCAAAATCTTCCATTCAATACGCTTCATTCATCAAACTTAACTTCAAGGATCACGGCATTGGTATTTCAGAGGATGAACTGCAAAATATCTTTAATCCGTTTTATCGCGGCAACAATCAATCTTTCGCTGAAGGAAATGGTATCGGACTTCCTCTGACCGAAAAAATTATTGCGTTGCACAAAGGGAGCATCGCTGTGCAGTCGGTACCGCATCGCGGAACTGTTTTCTCGGTGGAGTTGCCCTCGTGCTAAATCAAAATTTTACCGTTGAATCGTATTTTCAAAATTGATTTTGGAAAAATTTCTTTTAATTCGTACTTTTCTAATGAAATTCTAATTTTTTTCTATCGCATCTCTAATACGTGTTGTAAAGCGGGTTTCAGACCTTTGTAATCTGTTTTAATAAAAGAGAAAAGCAATGGGATTATTGGAATTTACACTAAGAATATTCGCTGCTTTACTATTCGGGGTTGCGATTGGTATTGAACGCCAGTGGCGCCAGAGAAGTGCCGGATTGCGCACGAATACCTTGGTTTCTTTGGGTTCGGCAGCGTATTTATTAATTTCTGTTTCGATGACGGAAACTGCGGGTGATCCCAGTAGAATTGCGGCGCAGATTGTTACAGGAATTGGTTTTTTGGGAGCAGGCGTTATCATGAAAGATGGTTTAAGTGTGCAAGGATTGAATACGGCGGCTACAATTTGGTGCTCAGCAGCGGTAGGTTCTCTTTGTGGTTTGGGGTTGTTTCGCGAAGCCGCCGTAGTTACCGCAGCCGTTATGCTTACGCATCTTTTGCTTCGTCCTTTGGGACAAAAAGTGAGTTCTTTTACACTGATTAAAACGGCCGCTACACAAATCGATTACTTATTTACCATAAAATGCAAGGTGGCAGCAGAAAATCACATTAGAGTACTGCTGGTGCAGATGTTAGGCAATGATGAAAAAATACTGTTAAAATCATTGAGCAGTGATGATACCGAGGATATTGATACCGTGGTGATTACCGCCGTTATTCAATCTTTCAGCCAACAGGATAGTTTGATAGAACGTGCTGCCAGCCGTTTGACTATTGAAGATCAGGTGATAAAAGTGAGTTGGGAAATTATAGGGACACAATCAGAATTATAAATAAAATTAAAAAGCAGAGGCAATGCTAAAACAGAATATTAAAGAACAAAACGGACTGCATTCGGTAGTGAATTCGACCGGAATGAACATGGGCACGGTGACCAAACTAAGATCCGCTGCCGAGCAGGATGATAAATTGGTGTATGCGATGCTCGAAACCAGTGAAGAAGGCATCAGCAACGAAACCGCCGAAGACCGCAGGCAAAAATTTGGCACCAACGAGTTACAGCATCAGAAAGCGCCCAAATGGTATGTGCAGCTTTTGAAGGCATTTGCCAATCCCTTTATTTACATTTTGCTGTTTATCGCGGCGATTTCTTTGGTGATCGATGTTTGGCTTGCTACGCCACAAGATCGCGATTATAAAACGGTTGTCGTGGTTTACATTATGGTTCTGATCAGTGGAATTCTGCGTTTTGTACAGGAATACAGAAGTAATGCCGCTGCCGAAAAGCTCAAAAGCATGGTAAAAACCACCGCCACGGTGCAGCGGAAATTTCAGGAACGAAAAGAAATCGCTATTGAAGAACTGGTGCCGGGCGATATAATCTACCTTTCCGCCGGTGATATGATTCCTGCGGATTGCCGCATTGTCCAAAGCAAGGATTTATTCGTAAGCGAAAGCATGCTTACAGGCGAAGCATTACCCGTTGAAAAAGGACATCTTCCAATTCGAGATGCTGAAAACAAACAACCAACTGAGCTCAATAATCTTTGTTTCATGGGAACCAATGTGGTGAGTGGATCTGCTACCGCGGTGGTTGTCGCAACGGGCAGTTATACTTTTTTTGGTAGCATCAGCAAATCTATTGTGGGCGAACGTCCGGAGACCAGTTTTGATAAAGGAATTAATAAGGTCAGCTTTTTACTCATCCGATTTATGCTGGTGATGGTTCCGCTCATCTTTTTAATCAATGGTCTATTGAAAGGTGATTGGGGTGAAGCATTACTTTTTGCTATTGCAGTGGCAGTCGGTTTAACTCCCGAAATGCTACCCATGATTGTGACCGCCAATCTCGCCAAAGGCGCCGTAAATATGAGTAAACATAAGGTGATTGTGAAACGCTTAAACTCCATCCAAAATATCGGCGCAATGAACATCCTTTGTACCGATAAAACCGGAACATTAACCATGGATAAGATTGTGTTGGAAAAACACCTGAATGTGGATGGTGTAGAGGATGATGAAGTCTTGAAATGGGCCTACTTGAACAGCTTTCACCAAACCGGATTGCGCAACCTGATGGATAAAGCGGTGTTGGAGCATGTAGAAGTGAACGATTACCTGAAAGTGGATGAACAATATGTGAAAGTGGATGAGATTCCTTTCGATTTTCAACGCCGGAGAATGTCGGTGATACTCAAAAAAAATGACGGTAAACATTTGCTGATTTGTAAAGGCGCGGTGGAAGAAATGCTCGAATTGTGCAGCAGCGCTTTTGATCCGGGTGAAGACCGCACCATCCATATGGAAAGGGATAAAGTGGTGCCGATGGATGAAAAAATACGGGAAATCGTAGTCAACACCTCCAAAAAATTAAATGAAGAAGGGCTTCGCGTTTTGTTGGTTGCCATTCGTGAGTTTGATGGTACACATCCGCTTAATTATACCGTTGAGGACGAAAATCAGATGACCTTAACAGGGTTTATTGGTTTTCTTGATCCCGCAAAACCTTCATCAAAACCAGCTATTGAAGCATTGCAAAAATTGGGCATTGGCATCAAAGTGATTACGGGCGACAACGAAACCGTAACGAAGAAAATATGCGGCGATGTCGGGATTTCTGTACAGCAATTGATTAACGGCAGCGACCTGGAAAAGATGTCCGATGCAGATTTGCAGGAGCAGGTAAACCATGTTTCAGTTTTTGCCAAATTAAATCCTTTGCAAAAAGTGCGGGTGGTAAAAGCATTGCGTGCTCAAGGGCATACCGTAGGTTTCATGGGCGACGGAATCAACGATGCTGCGGCACTCAAAGAGGCCGATGTAGGCATTAGTGTAGATACCGCCGTAGACGTTACGAAAGAAAGTGCCGACATCATTTTGCTGGAAAAAGACCTGATGGTGCTTCGAAAAGGCGTTGTTTACGGCAGAAGAACTTTCGGTAATATCATTAAATATATCAAAATGACGGCCAGCAGCAATTTTGGTAATATGCTCAGCATGCTTGGTGCCAGTGCATTCTTACCATTTTTACCGATGCTGCCCGTACAGATTTTGGTGCAAAACCTGCTTTATGATATTTCGCAAATATCCATCCCTTGGGACCAAATGGATAAAGAATTCATAGAACAACCCAAGAAATGGGATGCCGGAAGCGTGTCTAAATTCATGCTATACATCGGTCCAATAAGTTCGGTATTTGATTTTGTGACATTTGCGGTGTTGTTCTTTGTGTTCAAAGCAAATTCACCCGAACACCAGACCTTGTTCCAAACCGGTTGGTTTGTAGAAGGCTTGCTTTCCCAAACGCTGATTATCCATATGATCCGTACACGAAAAATACCTTTTATACAAAGTTGGGCTGCCAAACCGGTGGTAGCACTCACTTCACTCATTATGGTAATCGGAATTTTGATACCGTTTTCACCTTTTGCCAGTATGCTGAAAACGCAACCTCTGCCAATGAGTTATTTCCCTTGGTTAATCGGGATATTAACAGGATATTGTTTCCTTACGCAATGGGTAAAAAACTGGTTTATCAAAAAATTTAATACGTGGTTGTAACTGTATAGCCAGTTTATAATAATAAACAGGGATGGAATGAACATATTTCATCCCTGTTTTGTTTTTAAACAGTACGTTTTCTAAGAAAATTCTAATTTTTTTCTGTGGGTTTTCTAACGGTAAAAAGGCCGTAGTCTGCTGACCTTTGCCGCATCTTCTGAAAAGGAAACAGAAGATTGAAATTTTAAACATAATCAAACTCATAATAAACTATGATGATGACAATCAAAACCCGCAAAGTTAGTAGCACTACAATCCTCTTTTTATTGCTCACCACAATGTCTTCGTACCTGTTTTATTCCTGCAATAATGCGAAAGAAGATAGTCGAGAAAACACACCAAACTACACCATAAAAGGCGATACCGTTGTGTTAACTAAAAACACAAATATAATATCGAGTTTGAAATTCAGCACCATTGACGAGCAGAATTTTAGAAGGGAAATGACTACTGCAGGCACGGTCAGAACCATTCCGAATGCTTATGCCGAAATCGCACCGCCTTTTGCCGGGAGAGTGTTGAAATCGTATGTGAAATTAGGACAAAAAGTAGTTCCCGGCTCTCCCATATTTGAAATCAGTTCCCCGGATTATTTCAATATCCAAAAGGATTATTTTGATGCCAAGCAGGAATTTCGCCAGGCCGAACTGAAGCTGAAACGCCAGCAGGATTTGCTGAAACACGGTGTAGGCGTACAACGGGAACTCGAAGAAGCCGAAACAGAATTTTTGACAAAAAAAACAGCACTTTCAAATGCATCAGCTGCCCTGCAAACTTTTAGGATGGACGCCGGTAGTGTGGTATTGGGACAGCCGCTGATTGTCCGCTCTCCCATAAAAGGCGAAATAGTAGATAACACTATCGTATTGGGCCAATACGTGAAAGACGATGCCCCGGCCATTGTTAAGGTGGCAGAACTGTCCAAAGTGTGGATTGTAGGACAGGTCAAGGAAAAAGATATTCGCTTCATACACGAGCTGGATGAGGTCGAGGTAAAAGTGATGGCGTTCCCCAACCGTACGATTAAAGGAAAAGTTTACCACGTTAACGAAATCGTGAATGAAGATACCCGAAGCGTGGAAGTATTGGTAGAATGTGAAAACCCCAACCACGATTTGAAGCCGGGTATGTACGTTACAGTTCTGTTCAAAGACACGCCCGAACGCACCATATTGGTTCCGTCCAAATCTGTATTCCAACAAGAGGACAAACAATTTGTGTTTGTAAAAATTGACGATACCCGTTTTGAGAAAAGACAGATTGAAACTGCCGGAACATCCAACGGAAGCGTAGTCGTTACGTCAGGCTTGAAGACGGGGGAAATTATCGTATCAGAGGGAGGTTCCTTAATGGTTAGAAATTATTAACAGCAGGCGAAAATCACGCTAAACAATCGAAAAAAATGAACAGATTAATACACATAAGCGTAGAAAAACGCTGGGTAATGGTCGCCCTGTTTACCTTATTGGCGTTTTTCGGGTACTATTCGTGGAAACAGTTATCTATAGAAGCCTACCCCGATATTGCAGACGTTACTTCACAGGTGGTTACGCAGGTGCCCGGACTGGCTGCCGAAGAAGTAGAGCAGCAGATTACCATACCCGTAGAACGGGCGCTGAACGGCTTGCCGGGAATGCACGTGATGCGTAGCAAAAGCACCTTTGGCCTGTCTATGATTACCATTGTGTTTGAGGACGGAGTAGATGATTATTGGGCAAGAATGCGTATTCAAGAACGGCTCAATGAAGTTGAACTTCCGTATCAGGCAGTACCAGGTCTTGACCCGCTTACATCGCCCATAGGTGAAGTGTACCGTTATATCATTGAGACTAACGGCGGTCAGGATTTACGGGAACTGACCGACCTGCAAAACTTTACCATCATTCCCCGTATCAAACAGGTGTCGGGCGTAGCCGATGTGACCAATTTCGGAGGCATTACCACACAGTTTCAGGTGGAGGTAGATCCCCGCAAACTGGAGCAGTACAACATTACGCTCAGTGAGGTCATTGAAACCATAGAGAAGAATAATGTGAATGCCGGAGGGAGCGTATTGCCGAGAGGCGAATTAGGCTACGTTATCCGCGGAATAGGCTTGGTAAAAAATCTGGAAGACCTCGGAAAAATTGTGGTAAAATCCGAAAACGGCGTACCCATCTTCCTGAACGACATTGGGGAGCTGAAATACGGTACATTGGAGCGTAAAGGTGTATTGGGCTATACCGACCGGGAGCGTAACTATTCAGAAAGTCTGGAAGGTATCGTACTCCTGCTGAAAGGGCAAAATCCTTCCATTGTATTGGAGGGCATACACACAGCCGTTGATGAATTGAATAACGGAGGTTTGCCCAATGGCGTACGTATTCATACTTTCCTTGATAGAACCGATTTGGTCAATACAACGCTCAATACGGTATCTCATACCTTGCTGGAGGGAATGACATTGGTCATTATCGTGCTGATAGTATTTCTCGGAAGTTGGCGTGGAGCGTTGCTTGTGGCTATTACTATTCCGCTGTCATTGCTTATTGCATTCATACTGATGCATTTTACCAACATTCCGGCAAACCTGCTTTCCCTTGGCGCTATTGACTTCGGCATTATCGTGGACGGAGCCATCGTAATGATGGAAACCATCCTGAAAAAACGGGAAGACAATCCCGAAGAAGAATTGCAGGAAAAAACCATTGCACAACGGGCAGCAGAAGTGGCCAAACCCATCTTCTTTGCCACCATTATCATCATTACTGCATACCTGCCGCTATTCGCTTTTGAAAGAGTGGAAAAGAAACTCTTTACACCAATGGCGTTTACGGTAGGATATGCCTTGTTAGGAGCTTTGGCTGTTGCCTTATTGGTTATCCCCGGACTGGCGTATGTGTTGTATCGCAAACCGCAGAAACTTTACCACAACAAATGGCTGGAAAAACTGACCGATGCTTACAACCGTACCGTACAGAAAATAATGCGCAAACCGAAAAAGGTGTTTCTGCCACTGATATTGATTTTAGTGGCGGCATCGGCACTGACTATCCGTGTGGGAAAAGACTTTTTGCCGCCATTGGACGAAGGTTCTATTTGGTTACAGGTACAGTTGCCACCAGGCATTTCGGTTGAAAAGTCCAAAGAAATGAGCGATACTTTGCGGGCAAGAACGATGCGGCACGAAGAAGTAACCTACATTATGGTGCAGGCAGGGCGTAACGATGATGGTACAGACCCGTGGACAGCTTCGCATTTTGAGGTATCTGTCGGCATCAAGCCTTACAAAGAATGGAAAAGAGGCAAAACCAAGTACGACCTTATCGAAGAACTGGCAAAGGAATACGAGCAGCTTCCCGGGTTTACCGTTGGTTTTTCACAACCGATGATAGACGGCGTGATGGATAAGATTTCGGGAGCACACAGTGAACTGGTGGTAAAAATATATGGCGATGACTTTAAGGAAACCCGCAGAATTGCCGAGGAAGTAATGACAACACTAAAGACCGTGCCGGGTGCAGTGGATTTGGACATAGACCAAGAGCCGCCTTTGCCACAGCTGCAGATACACGCAGACCGAGATAAGATTGCCCAATACGGATTGAATGTTTCCGATGTAGCGGAATTGATTGAAGTAGCTATTGGCGGAAAAGCCGTTTCGCAGCTGTTCATAGGACATAAAGTGTACGATATCATCTGTCGGTACAGCGAGATAAGCCGTAATACGCCCGATAAGATTGCTAACCTGATGCTCACCTCCAAAACCGGGGCAAAGATACCGTTGTCGCAGGTAGCCGAAGTAAAGCTAAGTACAGGAGAAAGCACCATTACAAGGGACATGAACAAAAGGCATCTGACCGTAAAACTGAATGTACGCAACAGGGATTTGAAATCTCTATTAAATGATTCACAGAAAGCTATTGAGAAAAATGTGAAGTATGACCATAAGAAGTATACTATCCAATGGGGTGGTCAGTTCGAGAACCAGAACAGGGCTTATGAAAGACTTTTGGTTATCGTTCCATTGGCATTGGGGATTATGTTTATACTGTTGTATGGTGCGTTCGGTTCGTTTCGGCAGGCAGGGTTGCTGATGAGCATCGTGCCATTGGCATTATTCGGGGGTATGCTGGCACTCAATGTAAGAGGAATGACGCTCAATGTATCTTCTGCTGTTGGTTTTATAGCTCTGTTTGGCGTAGCGATACAGAACGGAGTGATTATGATTTCACACATCAACGAACTAAGATGTAAAGGCTATGATTTATTGCAGGCAGTGATAGAGGGAGCCAAACACCGTTTCCGACCCGTGCTGATGACGGCAACTGTAGCGGTGCTTGGTCTGTTTCCCGCATCGCTGGCAACAGGCATCGGCTCCGATGTGCAACGTCCTTTGGCAATGGTTATCGTTTACGGATTGTTGTTCTCTACGTTAATCACGCTGTTTGCACTACCCGCATTGTATTACCTCGTAGAAAAGAAATGGAAGAAATGATTGCGGATTTGTGATTTGAGATTTGGGATTTAAAAACAATCCGAAATCTCACCCCCGCCTTCCGAAATCCTAAAAAAAGAGAGCAAATGAAAAAGTACATCAAAATATTTGTCAGTGTGGCATTCCTGTATTTTTCCTATATGGCAGATGCACAGGAAATAGACACATTGTTCACCAAGAGAAAAATAGATTATCCTACCTATATTGGGTTGGTTGGTAAAAATAACCTGGAATATTCAGCCGAGAAATTCAACATCAATATTGCGGAAGCAAACATCCTTAGAGCCAAAATATTTCCCGACCCTGAACTTGGTTTCGGCTATGCAGATAACGGTCAGCGAAGAATGGGAATGGGATATGGCTTTTCCTCTCAACTGTCCTGGACACTGGAACTCGGTGGAAAACGGAAAGCACGGATAGACCTTGCCAAAAATGAAGCACAGCTTACCAATCTCCTGCTCGAAGATTATTTTCGCAACCTGCGGGCAGATGCTACACTGGCATACCTGCTAACCATTCAGAACCGTCATTTATTAGATGTGCAACTCAATTCCTACCAGCAAATGAAAAAGCTGGCAGAAGCAGACAGCATCCGTTTTAAGTTGGGTTCTATTACACAGGTTGATGCACGGCAGTCAAAGCTCGAAGCAGGTACGATGCTGAATGAGGTATATGAAGCAGAAGCCGAATTGAAAACAGCATTGGCTAACCTGTCGCTTTTGACAGGTCAAAAACAAATGGAAGCCTTTTTTTATACCCAAGAAGAATTTACGGGCTTTGACAGGAATTTTGTACTACAGGATTTGATACCGATGGCTCAAAACAACAGGGCAGACCTGAAAGCCGCTTTGCAAAGCAAGAATATTTCGCAAAGTATGATTAAGCTGGCGAAAGCCAACAGAGCCATTGACCTAGGTTTGTCAGTGGGCGCAGGTTATAATTCGTATGTTCGGAACATTATTGCCCCTACGCCGTCTTTTACAACGGTGAATGCAGGGATTAGCATTCCACTCAAATTTTCAAATAACCGCCCTGGAGAACTTCGGGCGGCACAATACGGTGCGCTACAGGCAGAACAACTATACAAGAAAACGGAACTGACCATTGAAACCGAAGTAACTCAGGCTTTTTATACTTACAAAGCTGCTCAAAAACAGGTCTTGCAGTTCAACACGGGATTGCTTGCCGAAGCAAAGGCAATTATGGACGGTAAGATATACAGCTACCAACGAGGAGAAACTTCTTTGCTGGAAGTCCTGAATGCCCAGCGAACGTATAATGATGTGCAGCAAAACTATTATCAAACCCTCTACAGCCACGCTGCCGCATTGGTAGAGCTGGAAAGAGCAGCCGGTATTTGGGATATTAACTTTTAAAGGATTGAGGAATGCGGAGGTGAGATTGCGGATTTAGCGCGAAATCAAAAAAACCGAAATCCGAAATAAAAATAAGAAATCGTATGAAAATCAAAATAATCACAGCAATACTTTTTGGATTAATCAGCCTGAACGCTTTTGCTCAATCCGAAATCGAAAATCCGAAATCGGAAATCGGAAATCTTCAATTCGGTATCAAAGCAGGATGGAATTACAGCAACCTCTACGGAAAGGAAATAGACTATGTGTTTGCCGATGGCAAAACGGAGTACCAATCCGGGTTTCACGCTGGGATATTCGTAGATACACGGATGTCAAAACATTTTGGGTTGAAACACGAGTTGCTGTTCAGCCAAAAGCGCATCGGTGTATCGCTCACAGATGCTAACGACGAAATGTACCAATCGAAACTCACGACGTCCTACCTTGACCTGATGCCTGCCAGCCTGACTTTTCAGGCAGGTAGTTTTCAGCTATATGCCGGTCCATATATCAGTGCATTGCTCAATGCCAACGTAAAGCGCAACGATGCAAACGGAAAAATGTATAAGGATAAAAGCATTTTTGGCACAACCGATAATGACGAAACCGAGACACGCTACCTTCAAAAGTTCGATTTCGGAGCGAATTTGGGATTAGAATACCGTTTTGATTTTGGACTTTCCGTAGGAGCAAAGTATATACACGGTTTTACCGATATTTTCCAATACGCCAATAGCTATACTAATGGAGATACCAAAACCGATAATATTAAAATATATAATCGTGGTTGGATGATTTCTATTGGATACACTTTTAGTGAGGTAAAAAAAATAATTCCAAACTCAGGAAATTCATTAAAAATGATCAATAAACTCAATTCGGTTAAATTCTAATCATCCATAACGTAAAAATAGCGCTTTTGAATTCCTGAATTTGTGAAGAAATATCTTTTAAAAGAGGCAACTTGATCGACTTTTTATACCCACAACACCGCAATACTCAATAGCAGCGCGGGCAACATGACGATCCATCCTATTTTTAGGAATTGCCATGCGGAGATTTCGATGCCTTCTTTTCGTAAGATTACAATCCATAAAATTGTAGCCAGTGAGCCGGTGATGGAGAGGTTGGGGCCCAAATCGATGCCGATGAGCATGGCGCGTTTGATGGTCTCGGGAACGCCGGCTTGCACCACGTCGGATACGGCAAGTGCGGCAGGAAGGTTGTTCATCACATTGCTCAAAAACCCAATGCCTACGCCACTCAACCAGGTTGTTTGTGTTTCAGATTGGGCTAAACCCTTTTCCAGTGCATGGTGCATAAACTGAAGAAGGCCGGTTTTCATCAGCCCTTCCACAATAATAAAAAGTCCTGCAATCATTGGCAATACGCCCCAAGAAATGTGTTGGAGTAATTTGAGTTCGGTCGTTCCTTTTTTCAGGATAATAATGAGCAGAAGTGCAATACTGCTCATTGCAGTGGGCAAACCTAAGTCGTACCCCAGCGCAGAACACACCAGCAATACTACCGCTGCAAAACCAATTCCGATAAAGGAGATTTTCGCATCGTTCGAGAGTGGAGGGATGGCAATATTTCGCTCAATGGGCAAATTAATATTTCGACGCTGATTGAAGTAGAGGCAAATAAAGGTAACCACCACCGCCACTATCGATGGCAAGGCAAACTGTCGCAGCCAAGATTCCAATGGAGGCAAATCTTTGCCATACACCACAATATTGGCAGGGTTGGAAATGGGTAAAACAAACGATGCCGCATTGGCTACAAAAGCACAAATAAACAGAAACGGCAATGGATTTTTAATTTTAGCCGCCCTTACCGCAACAATCACCGCCGGCGTCAGGACTACAATGGTGGCATCATTTGATAAAAAAATAGTCGTCAGCACTCCAACGAGATAGATGCCGATAAACAGCCGAAATCCCGATCCGTTAGAATACGAAACAGCGATGGCAGCAAGCCAGTCGAAGAGTTTTTCGCGTCTTGCAATCTCCGAAATCAGCATCATGCCGCCAATAAACAAATAGGCGTCCATCCCTTTCATCACGCCGGCAAATGCATCCGTCGGTGTCACCAATTGGAAGAGCAGCAACAGAAAACTGCCGCCTAACGTCCAGTAAAACTCAGCCAATTTAAAAGGTCGTATGATGATCAGTGCGATGGAGGTGAGCGCAATAATCCAGATAAGGAGATTCTCCAGCATGTTAATAAACGTAAAATTGTTTTGCTTCCGGATTTTTTTGATGATCATCCGAGCGTGCAAAATTATCAATTTTAATAACTTGTACACGAATTTTTTTCGATATGATGAGGGCTAGAGATATGATCTTCTCCTATTCTCTAATAGATTAGTGGTTAAATATGATAAAAGAGGGATGGTGTTGTTTGAATTTTATAGCTTTGCATCATGAATGCATCAGAAAATATTCAGCAGTTTTATCAAAGAATCGCTCATCAAACCGAGGAGGAAGTTACCGCGCTGAAGCCGCATATCAACATCTTTGATCGTGCTTCCTGCAAAGGTGCGGCGCCTTACTCCAGGCGGGATTATTATAAAGTGACGTTGGTAAGGGGAAAGGGGCTGCTGGAATATGCCGACAAAGCTTTTGAGGTAGATCGGCCGGCTGTCTTGTTCTCAACACCGAAAGTACCGTACCGCTGGGTTCCGGCCGCAGGCGAGCAATTGGGGTGGTTTTGTATTTTTAATGAACCCTTTGCAAATGAGCAAAACGAACTGGTTACCAAACTGCCGATGTTTCAGGTTGGGACGGATAAATTGTTTTATCCGGATCGCGAAACAGAAAATGAAATTGCGTTCTTCTTCGAAAAAATGATGACAGAAAATGCCGCTAATTACCAACACAAGCAGGATGTGCTCCGTAATTATCTCCATCTTATTATTCATCAGGTGCTCAAGATGCAGCCGGCGCATCATCTCAAGTACCATCACAATGCTTCCGAAAGAATCACTGCGTTGTTTCTGGAACTACTGGAACGTCAGTTTCCCATTGATGCCAATTTCAATGTCTTGGAACTTAGGTCGGCCAAGGATTTTGCAGCACAGCTTTCGGTGCATACCAATCATCTGAATCGTGCCGTGAAAGAAGTGACGGGCGAAACTACCAGTCATCATATCAGCAAAAGAATCATCTCCGAAGCCAATGATATGTTGAGGCATACCAACTGGCAAATTGCCGAGATTGCCTTTGCATTGGGATTTGAGGAACCGGCTTATTTCAATACTTTTTATAAGAAAAATACCGGCTTTACCCCTAAGGAAATCCGAAATGTGAAATTGGTGCTGTAATTTTGTTTGTTTGAAATTTATAATTTTTGGTTTGAATTCTTCAATTATAAACCAACACACCTTTTTAATTTTGTAGTATTCAATCACGTACAAATTAAACATTTAAAATTGACTAAAATGAACTACAGAACATTAGGAAAAACAGGCGAAAAACTATCAGAAATAGGATTGGGCTGCATGGGAATGAGCTTTGCTTATGGAGCAACTGATGAAAAAGAAAATATTAGCGTACTGCACAAAGCATTGGATCTGGGCATTAATTTTTGGGACACGGCAGATATGTATGCCAATGGCGAAAACGAGAAATTAATCTCTAAAGTGCTGGTGCCCAATCGAGATCGGGTTTTTATTGCAACAAAATTTGGTTTTCGATATAGAGATGGCATCGCTGCACCCAGTGGAGCCAACGGAACGTACTTTGACGGTTCTCCAAAATGGATGAAAGAAGCTGTGGAAAATAGTTTGAAAAGACTGAAAATTGAGGTCATCGATTTGTATTATGCCCACCGTGTTGATCCTAATATTCCGGTGGAAGAAACGGTAGGTGCCATGGCAGAGTTGGTGAAAGAAGGCAAAGTCCGTTACCTCGGTTTGTCCGAAGCATCACCTGAATCGCTACGAAAAGCCCATGCAATTCATCCCATTGCTGCTCTGCAATCTGAGTATTCGTTGGTAACCAGAGATGTGGAAAAAGAAATCCTTGCTACCGTCCGAGAATTGGGAATTACATTAGTGCCGTATTCTCCGCTGGCCAGAGGGTTGTTTCAGAATATAAACCATGCAGACGAATTAACGAATGATGATTTCCGTTCGACTTTGCCGCGCTATCAGAAAGAATACCGTGAAAACAACCAAAATCTCGCAAAAGCACTCAATGAAATGGCGGCTGAGAAAAATATTACCGGCAGCCAACTCGCATTGGCGTGGGTACTGGCGCAAGGTGAAGATATTATTCCGATTCCGGGAACCAAACGTATCAAATATCTAGAACAGAATGTTGCCGCCACCGAAGTGGAATTAACCGAAGCCGAACTTAAACAAATCGATGAGATTTTAAATCGATATCCAAATGTTGGTCCGCGGTATTCCGAAGGCGCGATGAAGCTGGTGAATAATTAATTTTATTATTATAAATTAATTACAATGGTGAAGTTTAGAAGAATCGCATAGGATTTTGGATAAAGAATATAATCAATCTTGTCCGCGCAAAAAAAAGTATCATTTCGCAGATGATTCAATCATTATTTCTGCGGAATGATATTATTTTATTTATTTTCATTTCAAGAATAGTAAACACATTATACATTAAAAAAAACTGAATGTTTCAAAAAAGAATAGCTGCTAAAAATAAATTTATTGCTACCGTCCTCGCCTTTGCTGTTATCCCGATTTCAGGATTGGCAACGGATATTTACCTCCCGTCGATGCCAGAGATGGCCACTCATTTGGGCTTGTCGGAAACCAGAATCCAACTCACCTTATCCCTCTTTTTAATCAGCTACGGCATTTCTCAGTTTTTTGTGGGAGCCATTGCCGATGCGTTTGGGCGATACTGGCTTTCGCTGGTTTCCTTATTTTTATTTGTGATTTCCTTTTACTGGACGGCGCATACCGGCAATATTTATGTAATTTATTTTAACAGGATCATTCAGGGCGTTTTGGCGGGTTGTGCCGTGGTTTCAAAAAGAGCATTTTTTGTGGATGTTTACGAGGGCGACGAGCGCAAGCATTACCTGAGCATCATGACCATCGTTTGGTCGCTGGCACCCATTATTGCACCATTTATCGGTGGTTACTTGCAGGCACATTTTGGTTGGGAATCCAACTTTTTGGTGCTCGCCGTCTACGCTGCAGCACTGCTGATTCTGGAACTGGTATTTTCCGGTGAAACACTGAAAGAGAGAAAGAAATTCCAGAGCAAAACATTGGTTCACGAATTTAAGGTAATGCTGGCCACCAAAGACTTTTTCTACGGCATGTTGATGTGCGGTATCAGTTACGCCATGGTCATGTTTTACAATTTGTCGGGGCCTTTTATTATAGAACATCAGATGAAGTTTTCGGCGGTGGTTACCGGTTATGCATCGTTGATCATGGGATTGGCGTGGATGTGTGGTGGCTTTTTGGGCCGAGCTATGATAAAGACCGCATTTTTACCCAAAATCAGGAATGCCAATTTTATTCAACTGCTGCTGATTGCGCTGATGTTCGGCACTTCCTACTGGATTTCCGACCTTTACACCTTGGTTATTTTTGCTTTTCTTATTCATTTAACGGCCGGTTTTATTTTCAATAATTATTTCTCGTACTGCCTTGGGCGTTTTCCAAAATCGGCAGGCATCGCGGGCGGCCTTACAGGAGGCGTTGCGTTTGTGCTCACTTCGGCGCTCAGTTATGCGGTGGTGGCGGTTTTACATCCGTTTTCCCAGTCGGTTTTAAGTATTGGATATTTCATTATGGCAATGTTGGGATTGATGGTTTTGATGCTGGTGAAATTTAAAAAAGCCCATTCCTGAATCCTTTTTAATACGACAATCCATCAAAGTGGAATCAATATGAAATGAGATAAGATATAGGCCGTTTTTCCGTTCACCCATTCGTCATTTCAATGCCTTTTTTTGTCATTTCGGTCATGAAGAAAATCAGGTAAACTTCTGAAAACCCTATTTTTGCCCTCCAAAATGATTGAAAAATAATGTACAACAAAGCCTACTTTTTTAGCGAATTCAAACCGCAACCGGAGGAAAACCAACGCTGGAAACTGCGCTATTGGATGATCTTTTTAGGACAGGCCTTTTCCTTAATCGGATCTTCTCTTACCCAATTTGTGCTGATGTGGTGGATTACCGATACCACGGGAAGTTTGCAAAAACTCACCATGGCAGGAATGGCGGCACTCATTCCGCAGGCTATTTTAAGTCCGATTGGCGGCGTGATTGCCGACCGCTACAACCGCCGTTTTGTGATGATGACTGCCGATATCATCAGCGCTTTGTGCATGATTATCCTCATTTATCTTTTTTCCACGGGGCAAATCCAGCTGTGGCATATTTACGTGATGTTGGGCATTCGGGGCGCCATGCAGGCTTTTCAGGAACCGGCTGCAGAAGCCAGTGTTGCCATGTTGGTTCCGAAATCTTTCATTCCAAGAGCTGCAGGACTCAACCAGATTGTGCATGGGATTACCTTAATGGCAAGCGCGCCGCTGGGAGCACTCGCCATCAGCATAATGCCGCTGAATAAAACGTTGATGATCGATGTGGTGACTGCAATGATAGGGATTGTTCCGTTAATTATTTTCACTATTCCACAGAAATTATTACCCAGCGAGAAAAACGCACTCGCAAATATGGTAACCGACGTGAAACAAGGACTTTCCGTAATCATCAACCACAAAGGGCTTAATCGCCTGTTTTTGCTGTTGACCGCAGTAGTATTGATCATTATGCCGACGTTTACCTTTGTACCGTTGCTGATCAAAGAACATTTTGCCGGTGGGGTAAAAGAGGTGGGTATTATGGAAGGATTGGCTGGTGCCGGGATGATTGCGGGCGGAATTTTGGTGACCTCAATCGCTCCAAAACGGCAGGTCGTCTGGATTCTCAGTGGTTTGGGAATCTCGTGTTTGAGTTTGGGATTAACGGCCTTGGTGCCTTCCAATGCTTTCTATTTTGGCGTTTTTTGGTGGCTGATCAGTTCGCTTTCATTTAGTTTTGCAAATGCACCGATGACCGCACTTTTGCAAACCATTATTCCCAATGAACTTCAGGGGAGGGTTTTATCTTTGCTGAATATGATGATGGGCGTTGCTGCTCCAGTCGGGTTATTGCTGGCGAATCCGTTGGGTGAACTTCTCGGCATCCGCTGGTTGTTTGTGGTGATTGGTTTTGTTGGGTGTGCCGTCAGTTTTTTCGGTTTCCTCTCTCCACCTTTGCAAAAATTGGGTGCTGCAGATCAGAAAATAGAACCGGAATAACTAGTGCTTGAAAAACCGATTCAACTTGTTGAAAATTTTAAAATTAAATCATCCTCTGAAAGTTAAATAATCCCCAGTTCTTTGGCTTTCTGCAGCAAATTGACAGTTTTATTCACCGAAAATTTGGACATTAGATTTTTACGATGGGTGTCCACCGTTTGCTGGGTAACGAATAATTTTTCAGCGATTTGAACCGACGAAAGTCCTTCCACCAACAACAGCAAAACTTCTTTTTCCCGCTTGGTAACAGGTGGTATTTCCTCCATCACATCGCGCGCCAGCGACGCCAATACGCTCTGCGCTTCGGTGCCGAAATAGATACCGCCCTCATATACTTTTTCGATCGCGGCCTCAATCTCATTGACGGAGGCACTTTTCACCAAGTAGCCGGAAGCACTATTGGCAAGCATCCGCATGATAAAACTGCGTTCGTTATTATTGCTGAATCCAATCACTTTGGTGTCGGGAAAGTGTTTTTTTACCGTTCCGCAAAGCTCGATGCCACTGGTGTCAGGCAAATTGATGTCCAACAGCACGATATCTATGGGATTTTCTTCGAGAATCGCCATGAGTTCTGCGCCCGAACCGCAGGTTGCCACGACCGTCAGGTTATTCCGCTGGTTTAAAAATGCCTCCAGACCTTGGGTGATCACGGGATGATCGTCGCAAATTACAAGTCGTATCATATTCATTTTAAATTAGACGTTGGCTTCAATACTCACCACCGTTCCCTTGCCGGGAGTCGATTGTATATCCAGCTTGCCATTCAGTGCAAAAACTCTTTTCTCGATATTGTTTAGGCCGAGGTTTCGTGCCACAAGCGGAACCGAAAATCCTTTGCCGTTGTCTTCGATATCAATCATCAGCAATTGGTTTTCAATGGTGCACTGCACCAGAATTTTTGTCGCTCCCGAATGTTTTACCGCGTTGCTTACCGTCTCCTGAATCAAGTGAAATATATTGACTTGTTGCTTCAAATCCGTGCATTGGTCCAGATTTTTGGTGTAACAGGAAATGGTGCATTCCGCGGTGTTCAGCAGTTGGCAAAAGTCTTTGATGGCATCTTCAAGGCCAAACTTTTTCAGCGTTTCGGGAGTAAGATTGCGGGCGGTATTTCGCAGTTCTGCTAGGCAGATTTCCAGTTGCCGCGACATTTGTTTCAGCTCGGGGCTGTGGTTGTGTTGCGCCAGATTTTCCAGGGATATTTTTATTCCCGTAATTCTGCCGCCAATCCCATCATGCAAATCTTTGGCGATGCGGTCGCGTTCTTGTGCTTCACCTTCATACAGGGCTTTTTCAATTTCATTTTTGCGCTGGAGTTCCACTGCCGCCAATGCCCTTTCGTTTTTCTGCTTCCGTTGTTTTAAAGCGTACAAAAAGAAAATCACACTTACGGCAAACAACACCGCGCTGATGCCGATGATAATGCTTTTCTGTCGGTTTTTATAATCCAGATGGGCTAGTGATTTTTGTTGATCTTTCGATTTGTACTGAGATTCAAGATTCAAAATTTCTAGCTTCTCGTTGTCCTGCTGTACCGAATCGTTCAGTGCGATATATTGCTCTTTGTATTGCAATGCCGACTCAAAATTCCCCATCAGTTTTTCCACTTCGGAAAGTTGTTTCAGGAACATCAACCGGTTTTTTTTGTTTCCAGAATATTTTTTTTCCGCCAGTAACTCAAGCAAAATGTTTCGTGCTTCGGGATATTTTTTTTCTTCTTTCAAGAGACGGAAAAGTTCAAAATTCAGCGTAATGAAATCATAATCCAAATTCATTTCTTTAGAAAAAGCAATCCCTTTTCTGATGTTTTGATAGGCCTGTTTCTTATCGCCAATGGCGTTGTAATATTTACTTTTTTGGATGAACGCAATCGAGTTGTACTGCGATTCGGGAATGTCTTTCAGATAAAAATCGGCTTTATTGAGGGCCTGTTTCAGGGGTTCCAGTTGCTGCAATTCGAGGTAGGTATTGGCGAGATTGAGATAAGCCCAAGAAGCGGCTTCGTTGTTGTTTTTTTCATTCTGAAGAATTTCAATCGCCTGTTGATAGTAAGCAATGGATTTTTGAAATTCTTTCATATTGTAAAATACCAGTCCCATGTCCACATAATAACCCGAAAGCAGCAATTTGTTCTCTGATTTTTGGGCAAATGGAATGCACTTTTTCAGCGTAATCTCCATAAATTCCTGGCTGCTGCCTTTTAACTGTTCCAGCGTGGCAAAGTTGTGCCATAATTTTGCCCGAAATTCATACGCTTCCTTGGTCTCAAAATGTTGAAGGATCGCATCGGATTTCCGGTAAAGTTGCTGCGCTTTTTCGATGTTTTGATCAAAATAAATTCCGCCTTTGTAAAAAAGGGAAAGTCCTTTAAGGTATTCATCCTGCTTGATAAAACGTTGTGCTTCGTCCAGATGCCGAAATGCTTTCGCCGTATCGCGGTACGACCAATAATCCGACAATTCCATTTGCAAAAGCGCTTTCTGTTTTTCGGATTTAGCCGCGGCAAACTGCTCTTCCAACGCTTTCGCTTTAGAATCTTTTGGAGAAACCTGAGCCAAAGCGTTGTAAAAAACAAAAACCAGAAAAACGAGCACCACTCTCTTCACAATAACATTTTAATGATGTTATAAAATTAGGATAAAAAGTGAAAACGCTGCCGATGGATTGCGGATTTTACAAAAAATCCCTAAAAATAGGGAGAATAATTTCCATATTTTAATGGATTGTTTGCTGTTGGTGATCCGTCTACTTTTGTTGGTGAAGTTGAAACCCTTAAAAATCGAATTATGAAAACAACACCAAAGACCCCATTTTTGACTTTGATCTTACTTTCGTTTTTGTTTCTATTTTCATGCAGAAGCAGTACCGACGAACCCGAAAATACAGATCCTTTAATTGGCAACTGGAAGTTAAAGGTGGTCACCGCCAATGGCCAGTCGCAGGACGTAAGCAATGTAGATTGCTGGAAGGATACAACGTTAAATGTGGACAAAAGCACGGCGAAATTCCATCTTAGTTTTTCAAATGGAAATGGCGGCGGTTGTCAGGTTTCGGATGAGCAATACCAGTGGTCAAACAATAGTGGTGCATACTACTATACCGAAAATGGGCAGCAGAAAAATCTCCCCGTGAAGTTGCTGGATAATAATCAAACGCTGCAATTAACATTGGCCGCAAATGATGGGACCGTTATTTTTTCATTCCGTAAATAATTGTTTATGAAAAAACTAATTTCAATCACTATGATGCTGATGGTTTCCTTTTGTTTTGCACAGAAAAAACAATCTCAGAAACCTGCGCATAAAGCAAAATCCAAGTTGGAATTCGGTTTCAAAGCCGGTGGTAATTATTCGAGAATAACGGGTGATGATGAAACCAGATATTTTTCAAGTAAAATAGGATATCATGCAGGTCTGCTGGTTAAATATGACATGCACAATAACTTGGGTATGCAGGCAGAGTTGCTTTGGAACGTCCTAGGGACAAATTCGAAAGACAAGCAAGATGAAAATATAAAAGGAAAGATTAAGATGGATTACATTTCACTTCCTATACTGCTGCAGTATGAATTGATACCGCGTTTATATCTAGAAACAGGTCCCGAATTCAGCTACAACATTTCTTCAAAATTCATCTTTGAAGACGGCCGTGTAACCGATTGGCAAGAATACACCAAAAGCATGAACTTCGCTTGGGGACTCGGCGCCGGTTATTATATCACCTCCAATATAGCTGTCAATTTGCGCATGAATTTAGGGATAGCGACCCCATTTTTTAGTACTGAAAATCGTTATGCAAAATCTTTTCGACATCAGAATCTGCAGTTCGGCCTTCTTTACCTTATTCGATAAACTCATTTGTGATATTCATTTCCATAATAGAGGTAAGATTTAACATTAAAAATAAATAGTATGAAAAAATTATTTTCAGCGGTAGCGCTAGTTACTGCAATGGTTTTGGGAAATTCGGTAAACGCACAATCGTATAAAACCGGTTTGGGTCTGATGATTGACGTCGGCGAGGGCGGAACTTACGTTGGTCCGCACATTAAGCACTTTTTTGGAAAGCACGGCGCTGGAGAATTTGATGTCCTTTTTGGAAGTGGCAGCACCGCGGTACAGGCGCTTTTTCAGTACAATGATCCTATTCCGGGTGCAAAAGGATTGAGCTGGTACATTGGAGGCGGTCCTGGTTTAATTTTCGCTAACAAAGGGGGAGGTAATACATTTTATCTCTCTCCAGCTGTGGGTTTGGATTTTAAAGTTACGGGTGTTCCGTTATCCTTTTCCGCAGATTGGAGGCCAAAATTTTTCCTCTCCGAAAATGGAGGATCAACCATCGGTAGATTTGGCTTAGGATTCAAATTCACACTTTAAAAAAACACATTTCATATCATAGCAGGCGTCTCCCAAGGAGGCGTTTTTTGTTTAATGATAGGTGAAGCAAGTAAAATTGCTTCTTTCAGATATCAGATCATTAATCCTGTATGCTACTTAAAATTCAAACATTCATGTTCGCATTTCACTTCCCATTTTTGTCACTTCGGCTCTTTTTCTATTAATTAAAAAGGGTTAGCGTTCTACTTTTGCCGATGGAAATATTAAAAAAGTAGAAACTCATGAAGCGTTTTATCCATTCGAAAATAATAACAGCGGGTTTGGTTCTGGCATCCGCCTATGCCTTGCAAAGCTGTGGACATAAAGATCAAAACCAGCAACAGCAAAACGAACCAGTTGCTGCCGAAATCATTACCCTTCAACCCACGACTGCGGTAATGGATCAGACCTTTCCCGCAAAACTGGAGGGGAAAGATAATGTGCAGCTCCGCCCGCAAATCAGTGGTTATATCGATCACATTTATGTGGATGAAGGGGCGTTTGTAAGAGCCGGACAACCTTTGTTCCGTGTTAATGCGAGTGTGTATCGCGAGCAAAAAAATACAGCGTTGGCGTCATTATCTATGGCGAAATCACAATTGGCTTCGGCACAGCTGGAACTGGACAAATACAAAGTGCTGACGGACAATAAAGTCGTGGCAGACTTCCAGTACCGGAAAGCAAAAACCAATTACGAAAATGCGAAAGCCGCTGTAAAACAACAGCAAACGCTGGTAGCATCGGCAGATGTTAACTTGGGATTTGCCATCGTGAAAGCGCCGGTGAGCGGTTATATTGGCCGCATTCCCAATCGTTTAGGAGCGTTGGTGGGGCCTACAGATGCACAGCCCTTAACCACTTTGTCTCAGGTCAATGAGATATACGCTTACTTCTCCCTTCCCGAAAATGAAATTTTAAAAATCAATGCTTCCCGACCGGGAACCACGTTGATCGAAAAACTGAAAAGTTTTCAGGATATCACCCTGCTTTTGGCAGATGGTACGCCATACCAACATCTCGGAAAAATCGATATGATGGATGGGCAATTCGATGCTACCACAGGATCGGTGGCTTTGCGTGCTTCTTTCGTGAATCCAGAAGGATTGCTCCGAACAGGAAATACCGGAAGAATTGTTTTGAAAACTAACGAAAGCAATGTCTTTAAAATTCCGTTGTTGGCCACCTACGAAGTGCAGGATAAATTGTTTGTCGGTGTACTCAACGCACAAAACAAAATGGATCGTGTAGCTTTGAAGGGCTACGTAAAATCTGGCGATTTCTATATCGTAAAATCCGGTTTAAAATCGGGTGACCGAATTATTGCGAATGAACTGGCCAGCATTCCCGAAAACAGTGTAATCAAACCGAAATCCGTTCAATAAAATTCACTAAAAAATGCTAAAAACAATTATAAAAAGACCCGTACTCGCTACGGTGATCTCCATTATTTTGGTGATGTTGGGGATTTTGGGAATGTTGCGAATTCCAATGACGCAGTTTCCGGAAATTGCACCACCAACGGTTTTCGTATCGGGAACCTATCCCGGTGCCAATGCCGAAAGTGTGATCCGATCGGTGGTAACACCTTTGGAACAGGCCATCAACGGGGTTGAAAATATGCAGTATATGACTTCCAGTGCGTCCAACGACGGAAGTTTTTCCATTAACATTGTTTTCAAACAGGGTGTTGATCCGGATCAGGCGGCGGTAAATGTTCAGAACCGTGTGGCACAGGTGAATGCGCAGCTTCCGCAGGAAGTGATTCGGTTGGGACTGACGACCACCAAACAGCAGACGAGTTACCTGATGATTGTGAATATCAACAGCGAAAAACCCGACAAATACGATGAAGCATTTCTGCAAAACTATGCGAATATCAACCTGATTCCCGAACTGAAAAGGATTCCCGGTGTTGGAAATGTGAGCTTATTCGGTTCCAAAGAATATTCGGTGCGGGTGTGGATCAATCCTACGAAATTATCGTCTTACGGTTTGGTACCTTCCGATGTTGAAAACGCAATTCAGCAATATAGTTTTGAGGCCTCACCCGGAAGTTTGGGGCAAGAAACCGACGCTTCGTTACAATACGTTCTTCGGTACAAGGGTAAACTCAACAAACCCGAACAGTTTGAAAAAATCATCCTCAGCTCCAAAAAAGACGGTTCTATTTTGCGGCTGGGCGATGTGGCGCGGCTGGAATTTGGTTTGTCGAATTACTCCAGTGATACTTATACCGATGGCAAACCTTCGGTGGTATTTGCGGTGCTTCAGGCCAGTGGTTCCAATGCGAACGACATTGCCATAGAAGTGGACAAGTCCCTGAAAAGCTTTCAGAAAAGTGTGCCCGACGGAATTAAATTTGAGGTGATTCAAAACGTGAAAAATCGTTTGGATGCTTCCATTTCGCAGATGCAGTCGACCTTACTTGAGGCATTCGTCCTCGTATTTATTGTGGTTTTATTGTTTTTGCAGGATTTTCGTTCCACCATTATTCCGGCGATTGCCGTACCAGTTTCCATTGTCGGAACCTTCTTTTTCATTTACCTGATTGGTTTTTCCATCAATGTACTCACGCTATTTGCACTGGTGCTCGCCATCGGAATTGTGGTGGATGATGCCATTGTGGTGGTGGAAGCCGTGCACGCAAAAATGGAACATACCGGCGAAAATGCCCGTACTGCCACTGTTTCTGCAATGAGCGAAATCAGTGGGGCGATTGTTTCGATCACATTGGTGATGTCGGCGGTGTTTCTTCCGGTTGGTTTTATGGAAGGTCCGGCAGGGATTTTCTACAAACAGTTTTCCTACACCTTGGCCATTGCAATTTTAATTTCGGCGGTTAATGCACTGACGTTAAGTCCGGCTTTATGTGCATTGTTACTCAAAAATCACCATCACGGTGAAGGCAAAAGAAAAGCATTTACCCAACGGTTTGCCGATGCGTTTAATACCAGTTTCGAAAGACTTACCACTAAATATGTAGGCGCTGTACGCTTTTTGGGAAAGAAAAAGCTGATTGCAATGGGCGCTTTACTGCTGATTTCTATAGGCGCTTTTGTATTGATGAACAATGCGCAAAAAGGTTTTGTGCCCGAAGAAGACGATAATAACCTCACTTTTGTGGTGAATTTACAAGCCGGTGCCAATCTTCAGTTCATTACCAAAGAAATGGAAAAGGCCACCAAAATTGCCGAATCACTACCGGAAATTAAGAGCATCAGTACCATTTCGGGCTTCAGTCTTTTCAGTTCGGGCGTGTCGCCCAATGCGGCGATTGGTTTCATCACCCTGAAAAAACCAAAAGATCGAGGCAAAGTGTCCAACATCAATGATGTGATGCACAAGATCGAAAAAGCAATGAAAGGCAAAATCCGTGGCGAATTTCTGATTTTCCGTAATCCTGCGGTAGAAGGTTTTGGGAATGCCGGCGGTGTTGAATTTGTGTTGCAGGACAGGACCTCGGGCGATATCAACAAGTTCGAAAATGTCAGCCGAAAAATGATCAGCTCGCTCAGCAAACACCCCGAAATTGGGATGGCTTTTACCACATTCCGAAGCGATTATCCGCAGTACGAAGTGGAGCTCAACGAAGACAAAGCACAACAATTGGGCTTAACACCTAAAGAAGTGATGGATGCATTGCAATTATATTTAACAGGATCGCAAACCACTGATTTTATTCGTTTTGGTCGTTTGTACCGCGTGAATGTGCGTTCCGAAGCCGAGTTCAGAAAAAATGAAGCGTCGTTGGATAATATTATGATTCGAAATAACCTCAATCAAATGGTGCCGATTTCAACTTTGGTGACGCTCAAAAAAGTATTTGGTCCGCAGGGAATCAGCCGTTACAATCTGTACAACAGCATCAGCGTGAATGTCAATGCCGGCACAGGTGCTAGTACCGGGAAAGTGATGAGTGTGATTGATGAGGTGCTGCAAAAAGAATTGCCGAAAGGATACAGCTACGAGTACAACGGATTGGCATTGCAGGAGCGAAAATCTGGTTCGCAGATGGTTTTCATTTTCGCGCTGAGTATTTTGTTTGTGTACTTCCTTTTGTCTGCCCAGTACGAAAGTTATCTTTTGCCATTAGCGGTGATATTGTCTTTGCCGACAGGGATTTTGGGTGTGTTTATCGCCACCGGATTTGCTGGATTGGACAACAATATTTATGTCCAGATTGCCTTAGTAATGCTCATTGGTTTGCTCGCTAAGAATGCCATTTTGATTGTGGAATTTGCCGTGCAGCAGCGCAAGGCGGGACTCTCCATTTTTGATGCGGCGATTGCCGGAGCGCGGATGCGTTTGCGACCGATTTTGATGACTTCCTTTGCCTTCGTGGCAGGTTTGGTTCCGTTGATGTTTGCGTCGGGCGGTACTGCGATTGGAAATAAATCCATCAGTATCAGTGCGGCAGGCGGAATGTTGAGTGGTGTGTTACTCGGATTGCTGATTATTCCGGTATTGTATATGATTTTCCAGAGTTTACAGGAAAAAATTTCAGCGAATAAAAATTTAGATTGATGAAAAAACGATTCATAAAAAACAGCGGTGCGGTCGGCTTATTAGTGGTTTTGCTGCAATCCTGCGCAGTAACCAAAGACTACTCGCGACCGGAGCTGAAGTTGCCCGAAAATTTTGACAACCTTTCGGTGAATGCAGAAAAAAAAATCAACGAAGTTCCGGCTTATCAGCAGTATTTCAATGATCCTTTGCTGAAAGAAATGCTGGATCAGGTCTTGGCAAAAAATACCGATTTGCAGATGGCTGCCGAACAACTTTTGGCAGCAGAAGCGCGGCTGAAAAGTGTAAAACTGAATTACCTACCCGACATTAATTTGCAGGTAAGTGCCGGTGTACAACGTCTTTCGCAGAACAGTATGATGGGTGCGATGTCGAGCGGACAGATTTTTCAGGAATACAATCTCGCTCCTTCAATTTCGTGGGATGTAGATTTCTGGGGAAAACTGAAAAGGCAGCGCGAAGAAGCGGTGTCCGGCTATTTTGGTTTGGCAGAAAATCGCCGTGCATTGCGGGTTCAGTTGATTGCCCAAACAGCGCAGGCGTATTACAATTTGTTGTCTTTGGATGAGCAGTTGCGCATTACCCAATCGGTAGAAAAAAGTATGCAGGAAACCCTCCAAATGCTGAAAACACAGTATTCGGTCGGCGATGTAACGGCTTTGGCGATCAAGCAATCCGAAGCGCAATTGGCGGAAACACGAGCGTTGATTCCCGACATTAAAGCAAGCATCAAAGCACAGGAAAACGCCTTGCAGACTTTAGCAGGAAATTATCCTGGTTCCGTAAAACGCGCGCAATCTTTGCAGGATAAAGCTTTTGCTACCGAGTTGGAAAGTGGTGTTCCGGCAGATTTATTGGCCAACCGCCCCGACATCAAGCAAAAAGAATTTGAATTGCAGGCAGCCAATGCGAGAGTTGGGATTGCGAAAACCGATTTTTATCCGGCGCTGAAAATTACCGGACAGGGCGGTCTCAATGCCGTGAAAGCCAGCAACTGGTTTTCCATTCCAGCTTCTTTGTTTGGCAATGCGGCGGCAGGTTTAACGCAACCTATTTTCAATAAAAGAAATATAAAATCCAATTACGAACAGGCGGTACACCTTCGCGAAGCGGCCGTTCACGATTTTAGAAAATCAGTATTAATGGGCGTGGAAGAAGTGAGCACTTCGCTCAGCAACATCACGCATATCAAAGAACAGATGACGGAAGTAAATAACCGCAAAACGGCGATGAATAAAGCGATTTCGGATGCACAGATTCTCTATAAATATGGCGAAGCCAATTATTTGGAAGTTTTAACGGTGCAGCAAAGTTACCTGCAGTCTGAACTGGCGTATGCGCTGGTCATTCAGAAAGAAATAAATGCGTACATTGCTTTGTATAAAGCGCTCGGAGGAAATTAAAATGGCAACCAATAAAAGCATACCGGTAAAACAGCAGTGGAAAGGACTTTTCCATTGGAGCGGTGTGCTGGTTTCGCTGGCGCTGGCCAATTTGATTCAGTATTTGCTCAATCCAAAAAGCAGCTGGTGGGATTTTTACATCAAAGCCAAATTAACGGAAGTGCTGGCCACCATTGCCGGTGGCATCGTAATGTATGCGATTTTGTTCTGGATTATTGCCCTGTTGTCTGCGTGGGCCAACCGTAAATGGCTGTTTCGAAACAACGTGTTGGCGCACTTTATCCTGACGACGGTCGTAGTGATTATCTGTATGTTTTTGTTGCTTTCTCTGGAAAATCTGGTGTACGAATGGATCTGGCCAGAACCATCGGAAAACAGCAAAGAAATAGAGCAGGGTGTCCGCAATTATCTGGTGGTAAATTTGGTCGTAGCGGCGTTTGTGAACAGTTTTTATAACTCATTTTACTTTTTTGAACAATGGAAAGCGAAAGTCATCGAAAGCAATAAACTGGAAATTCACGCCTTACAATTAAAGGAAAATGCTTTGCAGTCTGAGCTGGAAGTTTTAAAACTACAGTTGGATCCGCATTTTTTGTTTAATAATTTCAGTATTTTGACGCAGTTGATTGAGACCAATCAAAAATCGGCGCAAGAATTTTTATCGAATCTTTCCCGTGTGTACCGATACATTTTAACCAACGGAAAACGCGATGTAGTGCCGCTGGAAGAGGAATTGAAATTTGTGGAAATGTATTTTCATTTGATTAAAATCAGGCACGGCGAAAGCATTCAGCTCACGATGAAAATTGATGACAATGACAGAACCAAAGGCATTCCCCCGGTAACCTTGCAGTTGCTGATGGAAAATGCCATCAAGCATAATATTTCGACCTTGAAACAGCCCTTATGTCTGACGATTGAAAGTGCGGGAAATGGCAGTATTGTGGTGCAAAATAATGTGCAGTTGATTAAAATCGATTATAAATCGACCGGAATGGGACTGAAAAATATCCGCGAAAGGTACCAACTTTTACAGGGCACAACGCCGGAAATTAATAGTAACGAACACACGTTTGAGGTGCGATTACCTTTGTTAAATCTTTAAAATGCAGCGATGAAATACCTGATTATTGAAGACGAACATTACAACGCCGAACTGCTGAAAGGATTGGTGGAAAAGCTGGATGATACGGCCGAATTGCTTGATATATTGCCGACCATTCAGGAAAGCGTGGAATGGCTGACGGCCAATCCCAAACCGGATTTGATTTTTATGGATATCCGTTTAGCTGATGGCCTGTCCTTCGAGATTTTTAAACAAACCGAGGTGCAGTCGCCCGTGATTTTTACCACGGCGTATGACGAATATGCCTTGCAGGCGTTCAAAGTTTATGGGGCGGCTTATCTGCTGAAACCGATTGAAAAAGAAGAACTGGCAGAAGCGCTGGAAAAAGTGAAACGCATTCAGCCACAGTTTTCTGGGGATGATATCGGTGCAATTGTGGAGATGCTACAAACCAAAAAAAAGAATTACAAAAGCCGGTTTTTGTTGCATTATCGCGAAACCTACAAGATGATTCCGGTAGAAGAGATTGATTACATTTTTCTGGAGAACAAAATCGTTCATTTCCGTTTACTTGATGGCAGCGTTTTGGGAGTGCCTTACACGCTGGAAGAACTGGAAGAACAGCTTGATCCGTACTATTTTTTCCGGGTCAACCGGCAATATATTTTGAATATTCACAGCATTGATAGCATTCACAAGCATTTCAATGAAAAGGCAAAAATCATCCTCAAGCACGATCGCGAGGCGGAAGTGATCGTCAGCCGGATTAAAATGCCGCAGTTTAAACTGTGGCTGGACCGATAAAAAGTTAAAGACTAAAATCTAAGTATACAATGGAATATTTCAGAACCGAAAGATTGGTGGTGCGCAGTTTTAAGGAAGGCGACGCCGAGGCCTTGTTCGATTATTTTGAGAAACCGCGGGTGAATTGTTTTATTGATGAAAAACTCAATACTTTGGAAGAGTCGCGGACAGAAGTCTTGAAACGCAGCACCGATGCATCACAATATGCGGTTTGCCTGCCCGATGATACGCTGATCGGGAATCTTTTTGCCTATCCCGAACACGGTGGCGATACTTTTGGTGTGGGCTGGAACATCAACCCAAAATATGAAGGCAAAGGTTTGGCTTTTGAAGCCGCAAAAGGATTGTTGGATTATCTTTTCACGCAAAAAAACGCGCGCCGCGTTTATGGTTATGTGGAAGAAGACAACGTCCGCTCGCAAAACCTCTGTAAACGCCTCGGAATGCGCCCTGAAGGTACGTTTGTAGAATACGTTTCATTCATTAAAAATCAAGACGGTACGCCAAAGTACGAGAATACGATGCAGTTTGCCATTTTGAAAAGGGAGTGGGAAGTATTATAGCTCCCGTTTTTTATTTGTCATACTATCAGCAATACAAATAGAATAACGGTGTGGTGTATTTTTCTTGTGTTTACGCTGTGTTTGGTTTTGTTTAATCCTTTCTGATTAACTTCTTTCGTTCTCTTATGACTATTCTTTGAGTGCTGAAGAAAAATCTTGTTTTTATTTTGTTAGATTAATCTAACTTATTACTTTTGCAATTGTAATTTAATAAGTAGCATTAATATAATATATTGAAAACAAGAACAACATTACTCCTGAGTGCATTTTTTATAGGGGTTTCCAACTGGAGCCCAGCGCAACAGATCAAACCAAGAACCATTGATGAGGGCAAGACCATAGCCACCAAAGAGGTGGAAGAAGTGGTGATTACCGGAACCCTAAAGCAGGTACGCAAATCCGAAAGTCCTGTGCCGGTTACCATTATCTCAGCAAAATTGTTTCAAAAGAACCCCACTTCCAATGTGGTCGATGCATTGTATCAGATCAATGGTTTAAATCCCCAAGTCAACTGTAATATGTGCAATACCTCTGATATTGGCATCAACGGAATGCAGGGGCCTTATACCATGGTTTTAATTGACGGCATGCCGATCGTTAGTTCACTCTCCACAGTTTACGGGCTCAGCGGAATCCCGAACAGCATCATACAACAGGTGGAAATTGTGAAAGGTCCTGCCTCGTCACTCTACGGTTCCGAAGCTATTGGTGGTGTCATCAATATCATTACCAAGAAAGCCAGTCAGTCGCCTGCCTTTTTTCTCGATTATAACTCGTCCACTTGGGGCGAGCTTTCCGGAAATGCAGGATTCGGCGCGACCATTAGCAAGAATGTCTCTACGCTTTTTAATGCTGATGGGTATTATTACAACACGCCGATGGACAAAAATAACGATGGCTATATGGATAAAACCCTTCAACAGAGGATTTCGTTGTTTAATAAATGGGACATCCAGCAGAAAAACGATAAGCCAGCAAGTATATCGCTACGCTATTACAACGAAAATCGACATGGCGGAGAAATGGGCTGGAACAAAGATCACCGTGGTTTTGTTGAGTTTAATGAGCAGGATAACGATCCGAATTCATCCGGCTATAATGGTGATACGGTTTTGCCAAATGGATATACGGTTTTTAATCAGCAATATGCAAAAGGATTCCGGGTGCCGAGATTTATGACAGAAGCTGAAAAACAAGAATGGATGCAAAATGTACGAAACATCAATCCCGATGCCCAGTTTGCTGATGACATGAAGTATCAGGAATCCATCTACACCAGCCGATTTGAAGCGGTAGGAAAATGGGAACTGCCCATTGAGGAAAATGTGACTATTCAGGCATCCTACAATCAGCACGACCAGAATTCGGCGTACGGAACGGAATTGTTTATGGCTCATCAAAAAACCGCTTTCGGACAAGTGTATTGGGATAAAAAACTTGGAAACCATAATCTCTTGGCCGGTGTTGCTTACCGATACACCTGGTTTAAAGACAATACCATCGCCTCCGCCAACGGGGCTTACCCTTTCGAAACCTATTTGCCCGGAATTTTTGTTCAGGACTTATGGAAAACAGGCGAAAAAACAAGTCTACTCTTAGGTTACCGAATGGATTATGACAAAACACAATCGGCCAACGGAGGTCACGAAAATTTTGTGCATTCGCCGCGGGCAGCATTTAAATTTGCACCCAATTCCAGCAATACATTTCGCGCAAGTGTAGGCACAGGGTATCGAGTGGTGAATATTTTCAGTGAAGATCACCGTGCCCTCAGCGGGCAATATGAAGCTCAATTTGGTGAAAACCTTAAACCTGAAAAATCCATTAGCGGAACGCTCGATTACGAGGGTAGAATTGCGACAGAAAGTGTCGGTTTAACTTATGACATCGGTGCTTACTACACTCATTTCTTTAATAAAATTTATCCGTTAAGAAATGATCAAGCCAAAACATTGACCTATTTTAATGTCGACGGTGACGAATATGCTAGAAATATCGGGATGTCATTGGATATCGCACTGAACTTCAGCTTTCCTTTGCGCCTGACCGGTGGTATTTCCTTCAATAAAGCACAACTGTTTGAATATGAAAGAGATGTTGATGGTAACCGAACCAGTAAAGGTGTTGTTGCTCGTGATTTTGAATTTTCTCCCCGTTGGATGGGCGTTTACGCAGCGAGTTATGATGTTTCTAAAAAATTCACTATTGATATAACGGGCGATTGGAAAGGGCCAATGTTGCTGCCAACACAAGGCGAAATGAAAACGCTGGATGCAGCCGGAAATGTTACAGGTAGCATCAGGGATCCACGTCCTGAACGTTCTCCGTGGTTCACTAAAATGAATGTACAGCTTACCTACAAAATCGAAAAAGTACAGTTTTATGGAGGGTTGAAAAATATCTTCAATTATATGCCGAAATATGTGTTGGTGAACACTGATGATCCTTTTAATGATAGAGCAAGATCTTTTGGTGGGTTGCAATTTGATACCGAATATAATTATACGCCGCAGCAAGGCCGAATCGGTTACTTGGGAATGAGATACAGTTTTTAAATCTTCATTTAATGATAATCAGGTCAAAACATATTCATTTTAACAAAGAGAAATTTCCCTTTCAGCAATGTTTGCGGAGGATTTTCCTTCTCATGCTTTTTGTGATTTCGGGCTGGGCAAACGCGCAAATTTCTTTCGATGCCCTTCGTCAGAAAATGGATTGGGAACCGCGATACATTGTGATGAACATCAGTTCTAAAACCTGTATATACTGTATGATGCAGCAAAAGAAGTTGGAGAAAGATAGCGAGCTTCAACAACGTTTAGCAGCAGAAGTTTACTATTTGCCGTGGATGGTGGAAGAAATGAATGGTATTACTTTTAATCAGCATTATTTTGAAACCGGAAAAGAATTTGTTGAAAAATTGGGAAAAAGAAAGAACGAGGTTTTGGGCTACCCGCTTTGGATTGTTTTTGATGAGAAAAGCAATGTGGTTTACCGGAGTTATGGGCTCATGAACAACGGGCAGATCGGTCAATTGCTGGATATCCTGAAAAATGAAAGGAGATAGCACTTATCTTTTCAAATACCGTTAATCGTATACAGAACAATTTTTCACTAAAAAAGCAAAGAGTTTTTATTCCGTTAAAATTTCGGAATCCCATCTTTAAAAAATATCTTTGTGATTCTGAAAAAATAGCAAAATATGTTCTCAAAAATAGTTGTACACAGAGTGGGCAACAAGATCAATCAGGAAGCGCTCATCTTGTCGCAGGAAGAGTTGCAGCTCGATGAAGAAATGAAGGAGCTGCTGCAGGATTTTTTCCTGAAGGCATTCAAATCCGAAGAGCAGTTTCGCTTTTACAGCGATTCTTATCTGGTGAACAATCCCGTGTTTTCTTCGGTTTCCGAAATCTTCGAAGATCCTGAAAAATTCCTTTGGGAATCCGAAAATATTGCCAGGCATTTATACGACATCACCGAAAACCCTCGTGTTCAAAGCGGAGAGCTTTTCGTGGTTTATTTTGAGGGGGATGAAAATGCAGACGGCAGTAAAATAGATTCTATTGGTATTTTTAAAACAGAAAACAAAAACCCTTTCCTCAAGATCTTCCCAAAAAACGAGTCTTTCGAGATCGATAAAGATTATGGTATCGGGCTTTCTAAACTGGACAAAGGATGCATCGTGTATAACCAGTTTAAAGAAACCGGTTATGCTGTTTCGGTGGTCGATAATAATAAAAACGGCGACATGTACTACTGGTTCGAGGATTTTCTGAAGGTTCAGCAACGGGACGACGAGTACTTCCACACCCAGGAAACCTTGGCGGTTTACAAAGATTTTATCACCAAGCAGCTTCCACAAGAGTTTGAAGTGTCCAAAGCCGATCAGGCCGATTTTCTCAATAAATCGCTCACCTTTTTCAAAGAGAAAGAAGAATTCAAATACGATGATTTTGTGAACGAAGTGTTGGAAGATAAAAATGTGATCGAGAGTTTTGGCAATTTCAAATCCGATTACGAAAGTGATATGCAGGTCTCCATTTCAGAAGATTTCGCCATCAATACCGCGGCGGTAAAGAAAAACCAAAGGCATTTTAAAAGCGTAATCAAATTGGATAAGAATTTCCATATCTACATTCATGGCGATCGTAAAAAGATTGAAACAGGACAGGATGAAAATGGTAAATATTATCGATTGTATTTTGAGGAAGAGCAATAGTTTTGATAAAAATCATATTCCATTTGAATAAAAATATGGTGCGAAAAATTGTTGGTGCATCATAGAATCCGTAAATTTGAAAGTCGAAAAAAAGACCGATTTTTCTCTTACAGAATGAAAATGGAAAGGTTCTAAAAACGCAATTAATCAACAATAAATATTATTACATTATGAAAGTTACCGTAGTTGGAGCAGGAGCAGTAGGGGCAAGTTGTGCCGAGTACATTGCCATGAAAAACTTCGCTTCCGAAGTTGTTTTGGTGGATATTAAAGAAGGTTTTGCCGAAGGTAAAGCGATGGATTTGATGCAAACCGCATCGCTGAATGGTTTTGATACCAAGATTACCGGTACTACAGGAGATTACAGCAAAACTGCCGGTTCTAAGGTAGCAGTCATCACCTCCGGAATCCCAAGAAAACCAGGCATGACTCGCGAAGAACTTATCGGGATTAATGCAGGTATCGTAAAAGAAGTTACAGCCAATTTGGTGAAACATTCCCCAGAGGTTATCATCATTGTAGTGTCTAATCCAATGGATACCATGGCTTATTTGGTACACAAAACATCTGGTTTGCCTAAGCATAAAATCATCGGTATGGGTGGAGCGCTAGATTCTGCTCGTTTCAAATACAGATTGGCAGAAGCGTTAGAAGCACCAATTTCTGATGTTGACGGAATGGTGATTGCTGCACACAGCGATACAGGAATGGTTCCATTAATGAGCAAAGCCACAAGAGGCGGCGTACCGGTAACTAATTTCTTAACCGAAGATCAACAAAAATATGTAATTGAAGAAACCAAAGTGGGTGGGGCTACGCTTACCAAACTTTTAGGAACTTCAGCTTGGTATGCACCGGGTGCAGCCGTTTCAGTATTGGTACAGTCTATCGTTTGCGACCAGAAAAAAATGATTCCTTGCTCATTGTTGCTTGATGGTGAGTACGGACAAAGTGACATCTGCTTGGGTGTGCCAGCGATTATTGGTGCTAATGGTGTTGAGAAAATCATCGAAATCCCATTAACTGATGCGGAGAAAGAAAGCTTCGAAACTGCCGCAAAAGCAGTACGCGATGTGAATGGTGATTTAAAATAATCAAATCATTATAAAATGTAAAACCTTCCGATAGTTTCGGAAGGTTTTTTTGTTTTTAGTGAGGAGTTTTTGCCAGACTTATCTTCAAAGAATCATCGTTAACTGAATCCGTTTTCTTTGTTCTTCTACTTCCACCACTTTTACCTGCACGTGTTGATGGAGTTTTACTACTTCGTTTACATCCGATACAAAGCCCTCTTTAAGCTGCGAGATATGCACGAGTCCACTTTCTTTAATGCCAATATCCACAAAACAGCCAAAAGCTGTTATGTTGTTGACGATACCCGGTAATATCATGCCTGGCTTCAGGTGGGTAATATTTTTTACATTGGGGTCAAACTCAAAAACCTTCGCCGCCTTTCTGGGATCTAATCCAGGTTTTAGCAGTTCTTTCAGAATATCTTCTATGCTTAGAATTCCAATTGACTCTGTGGTGTATCTTTCAGGACGAATTTGTGCAATTTTTTCTGCATTAGAGATAAGTTCTGCAGTTTTCAGGCCTAAATCTTTAGCCATTTTCTCTACGGTTTTATAAGATTCTGGATGCACCGCAGAATCGTCAAGCGGATTTTCAGCATTTTTAATTCTAACAAAAGCTGCCGCTTGCTGGTAGGCCTTTTCTCCTAAACGTGGTACTTTTTTTAGTTGCTGCCTTGTTGTAAATGCGCCATTGGCTGTGCGGTATTCTACAATGTTTTCTGCCAGTTTTTCGCCAATGCCCGAAACATAACTCAGCAAAGATTGGCTCGCAGTATTCAGGTTGATGCCAACAGAATTGACACAGCGAATCACTGTATTGGCTAATTCATCTTTCAATAGCGCAGCGTTCACGTCGTGCTGATATTGGCCAACGCCTATGGATTTGGGATCGATCTTGACCAATTCTGCCAAAGGGTCTGCCAATCTTCGTCCGATAGATACTGCGCCACGAACTGTGACATCGTATTGGGGAAATTCATCCCTGGCCAGTTTACTAGCGGAGTAAACCGATGCACCTGCTTCAGACACCACAAAAACTTGCAATGGCCGGTCGAATGCTATTTTTTTAATAAAAGCTTCTGTTTCTCTACTCGCAGTTCCGTTGCCAATGGAGATGGCTTGGATGTGGTAGGCATTCACCATGGAACGGATTTTTTTTATCGCCATGCCTGTTTCGTTCTGTGGTGCATGCGGATAAAGCGTTTCGTTGTGCAGCAGATCGCCTTTTTCGTCGAGGCACACTATTTTGCAGCCACTTCGGAAGCCGGGATCAATTGCCAGAATTCTTTTTTCTCCCAAGGGTGATGCCAACAAGAGCTGGCGAAGATTTTCTGCGAAGATGTCGATGGCTTTTTGGTCGGCTTTTTCTTTTGCATCATTTAAGACTTCATTAGCAATAGCGGGATCGAGCAAGCGTTTATATCCATCAGCGATGGCTATTTTAAGCTGGTCAGCACTTTCGTTTTGAGCTTTGATAATGGCTCGCTCCATCTGATGCAATGCCTCCCGCTGATCTACGGTAATGGATTTCTTAATGAAACCATCATGCTCTGCTCGAAGGATTGCCAACAAGCGGTGAGACGGGATGCGGTGTAAGGATTCTTGCCAATCGAAATATTGTTTGAACTTCTGAGCCGGTTCCTCGTTTTGTTGGGACTTAATGACCTTGGTGGTTATGAGGGCGGTTTTCTGGTACAGACGGCGAAGATTTTTCCGAATGTAGAGGTTTTCGTTAAGCCATTCGGCAACAATGTCGCGTGCACCTTGCAGGGCGTGTTCTTCTGATGGTACGGTGTTGCTAACAAATCGCGATGCATTACTATAAATATCATTACTGTTTTGTGCCATCAGGATTTTGGCCAAGGGTTCTAAACCTTTTTCGCGGGCAGCATCTGCTTTGGTTTTTTTTCGCTTCTTGTAGGGAAGGTAAATGTCTTCCAGTTCTTGTAGGATGAAGGTTTGTTCTATTTTTTGCTTTAAGTCGGAAGTGAGTGCGTTTTGTTCTTCAATGGAGTGCAGGATGCTTTCTTTGCGTTTAATCAGTTCGTCAAACTGTTTATTCAGCTTGGCAATT
This sequence comes from Chryseobacterium sp. 39-10, assembly GCA_001898255.1. Taxonomy (GTDB): domain Bacteria; phylum Bacteroidota; class Bacteroidia; order Flavobacteriales; family Weeksellaceae; genus Kaistella. Next base: position 73,138 of record MKTK01000034.1, read on the forward strand.
TGCTCGATCGCAACTTCATCCAGATTATGTGTTTTATCTTTCCGATAGCGTGCAATAAAGGGAATGGTGCAATCTTCCAATAAAAGTTGAAGGGTAGCTTCAATGCTTTTTGCAGGCAGGCCGAGATGAGATTGTATGTAGCTTGTGGTGTTCATTCCTTTTGTTTAAAGGTGCTAAAATACTCGTTTTCTTCGGAAATTGCAGCAGGCGAAATGGGGGCTTAGAAAGGTAACAATCAAAATAGGCCATTACTTTACATATTGCTTTCTCATCCGCCGGCGGTGAAATAAGTGAGATTTTAATTGAGTGGTAAGGATAAAAAAACGCTAATAAATTAACAATGAATTTATTAGCGTTTTAAAAAGTGAGCGCGACAGGATTCGAACCTGTGACCGTCTGCTTAGAAGGCAGATGCTCTATCCAGCTGAGCTACGCACCCTTAGATAAGGTAAAAAAAAATTCCCGAAGGAATTTTGTAAAGTCGGGGCGGCAGGATTCGAACCTGCGACCTCCTGGTCCCAAACCAGGCGCGATGACCGGACTACGCTACGCCCCGAGAAATTGGCCAAAGGTTGCGGAGGGTGTGGGATTCGAACCCACGCGACCCTTGCGGGTCGACAGTTTAGCAAACTGCTCCGTTAACCACTCCGGCAACCCTCCTTTGCAATTTTTTTAAGAACTTCTTTTCTGTAATTGCGAGTGCAAATATAGCACAGTTTTCAGTATTTACCAAAATTTTTTACTTAATTTTTTTCGTATTTTTGGAAGTGAAAATTCTTTATTCAAAGTAAAATGCGTAATTCATTATATTTCATCGGGTTAAGTTTTTTAATCATTTCGTGTGGTTCGCAAAAAACAGTAACATCAAACAAAACAAAATCTGGAACAGGTCCAACAGCAGTCGTTCACAAGCCGGAAATGCCCGAAAGACCAAAGGTGCAGCATGAAGGTCATGAGGATTTCTATAAAGTGAATATTGCGGACGCTACCAAGAATAATAATACCATCAGTTATGGATCTATTGTTTCGGCCAATCCGGCAGGTTACAAGGTGGTTAAAACCTATTTTCCTTCACTGGCTCAAAACTATAGGCAGAAATACATTATTCTGCATTATACCGCGCTTGATGACGATAAATCGGTTACCGTTCTTACTCAGCAAACCGTGAGTGCGCATTACTTGGTTAATAATTTGGGCGACCGGGATATCTATCAGCTCGTCGATGAAAACAAACGTGCTTACCATGCAGGAATTAGCGCGTGGAGAACCGATAAAGCCCTCAATGATACTTCCATCGGCATCGAAATTGTGAATGGTGGCTACAAATCTGATGCATCAGGAGCAAAAATTTTTCCCGATTTTGACCCGGAACAGATTAAAAAAGTGGCGGCGTTGGTGAAGGATATCGCCAATCGATACATGATTCCCGCAACTAATATTTTAGGACATTCCGATATTGCACCGACTAGAAAACAAGATCCGGGACCAAAATTTCCTTGGAAAAAACTTTATGACGACTATCAAATAGGAATGTGGTACGATGATGCAACCAAACAGGATATCATGACTACGCAGGTGCTCAATGATCCTTATTTCGGAACCAATCTTAGTACGCCACAGTTTATTTTTAAATACCAAACCGCGCTTCAAACATTCGGCTATGATATACAACCGTCCGGATTGCTGGATGATGCCACTAAAAAAACCATCGAGGCATTTCAATATCATTTTCGTCCAGAAAAGTATGATGGTGTAATGGATGCTGAAACATGGGTTATTTTACAGTCTCTCATAAAAAAATATCCTTCAAAGTAAAAAAAATCTGTTTTTTGCATCATATCGATATCCACTGTCGCCAGAGTCGATCAGTAAAATTGAGATGATCAATTGTTGAGAATCGTTTAATAATCTTATCTTTTCAGCAAATTATTTTTTATGGAAAATTTCAGAAATGAGACTGATTTGCTAGGTACGCTGCAAGTGCCTATCGATGCATATTATGGTGTACAAACACAGCGTGCAATTAATAATTTCAAGATTTCGGGACAGCATCTTTCTTCCTATCCACACTTTATTGCCGCATTAGGAATGGTGAAAAAAGCGGCTGCGAAAACCAATTACGAATTAGGTTTACTGGATCAGGATCTTTATCACAAAATAGCAGAAACTTGTGATGAACTGATTGCAGGGCAGTTGCACGATCAATTTCCCATTGATATGATTCAGGGAGGTGCCGGTACGTCGGTGAATATGAATGCGAACGAAGTCATTGCCAATCGTGTTCTTGAAAAAATGGGCAGGGCAAAAGGTGATTATCAATATTGCTCACCTAATGATCATGTTAACTTATCGCAGTCTACCAATGACGCTTACCCTACGTCCATCAAACTTGCTTTGTTGCACATGAACCAGGAATTGGTCGTTAAATTGGAGCATATTATTGCTGCTTTCCGGGAAAAAGGGAAGGAGTTTTCCAAAATCATCAAAATGGGTAGAACCCAGCTTCAGGATGCTGTTCCCATGACTTTGGGACAGGAGTTTGAAGCTTTTGCCGCTAACTTAGAAGAAGATATTTCCAAGCTCAATGCCAATGCCAATTTATTTGTGGAAATTAATATGGGTGCCACCGCGATTGGCACTGGTTTAAATGCTCCGGTGGGCTACGCCGATCTTTGTGCCAAAAATCTTGCGCATATCAGTGGATTCCCCATTGTTTCGGCACCAGATTTAGTGGAAGCTACTCCGGATACGGGCTCTTACGTCATATACTCTTCAGCAATGAAGCGTCTTGCCGTAAAGCTGTCGAAAATCTGTAACGATCTTCGCTTATTATCGTCAGGTCCAAGGGCGGGTCTCTTTGAAATCAATCTTCCCCCAATGCAACCGGGATCATCCATTATGCCGGGCAAAGTAAATCCTGTGATTCCTGAAGTGGTGAATCAGGTTTGTTATAAAGTAATTGGCAATGACCTCACCGTAACTTTCGCGGCAGAAGCCGGGCAGCTGCAATTGAATGTAATGGAACCCGTACTTTCTCATGCCATTATGGAGAGCAATACTTTTCTTGGAAATGCTATTGATACCCTGCGAGAGAAATGCATTACAGGAATTACGGCCAATAAAGAAGTGTGCCTTAATATGGTGAGAAACAGCATTGGAATCGTGACGGCGTTAAACCCATACATCGGCTACAAAAATTCGACCCAAATTGCCAAAGAAGCTTTGGAAACAGGTAGAAGCGTGTACGATCTGGTTTTGGAAAAAGAATTGCTTTCCCAAGAAAAATTGGATGCGATTCTGGATCCAGAAAACATGCTTAAACCGCACTGATTTCTCTAAGAATCTGTAATGTTTAATGATTAAAATTGATGAAGGAGGGTTTATGAACCTTTCCTCTAAATGTAATGACAGAATGACAAAAACCCAACAATTCGAAACCCAAACCATCACCGATCCGGCCGGATACACTTATGAAACAGTGATAGGAGACCAAAATCAGGTCCGAATTTATACCTTAAAAAATGGTTTAACAGTTTACCTTGCCCAAAACGACGATGCGCCCCGAATCCAAACGTATATACCAGTGAGAACGGGAAGCAATAACGATCCTGCTGATCATACAGGTTTGGCCCATTATCTGGAACACATGATGTTTAAAGGAACATCCAATCTGGCGTCCGGAAACTGGGCGAAAGAAAAACCGCTTTTGGATGAAATTTCGGAGCTTTATGAAAAGCACAAAGCCGAAAAAGACCCCGAGAAAAAGAAATTAATTTACAAAAAAATTGACGAGGTTTCTCAGGAAGCCAGCCAATATGCCATTGCCAACGAATACGACAAAGCGATTTCGTCGTTGGGCGCCACAGGAACCAATGCACACACCTGGCTTGATGAAACGGTTTACAAAAACAACATTCCCAACAACGAATTGGAAAAGTGGCTGCAGGTTGAAAAGGAAAGATTTTCGGAACTGGTGCTGCGTCTATTCCACACAGAGCTGGAAGCGGTTTATGAGGAATACAACCGTGCCCAAGACAACGATGCGCGATTGGTGCATTATGAGCTGATGGACGCTTTATTCCCCAATCACCCAAACGGTCAGCAAACCACAATTGGTCAACCTGATCATTTAAAGAATCCCTCGATGATGGCGATTCATCAATATTTTGAAACCTATTATGTGCCCAACAATTTCGCGTTGGTGATGGTAGGTGATTTGGATTACGATAAAACCATTCAACTTGTTGATCGATACTTTGGTGCTTTTAAGCGAAAAGAGCTTCCGGCAAAAGAAACAATTACTGAACCGCCACTAACCAAAATTGTGGAGAGAACCGTTAAAAGTCCGTCTGCACCGCGCATTCAGATGGCATGGCGTTCTGATTCTTATGGAACGAAGGGAGCGCGGCTTGCCGACATGGTGGCCAATATCTTAACCAACTCGGGAGAATCTGGGCTTATTGATCTCAATATTAATCAGCAGCAAAAAGCTTTGCGCGCCATTGCATACGAGTCGCCGTTTAAAAACTATGGTAACTTTTCGATGGTGATTGTTCCTAAAAGCGGTCAAACTTTAGAGGATGCCCAAAAACTTTTGCTGGAGCAAATTGATCTTGTTAAGAAAGGAGATTTCCCTGATTGGTTGATTCCGTCGATTGTGAACGACTTTAGGATTCAGCGCATGAAAGCTTTTGAAACGGCCGATGGTTTAGCCACAACGCTTTATCAAACCTATATCAATAATGAAAGTTGGCAGCAAGAACTGAACGAACTGAATGAGTACAGCACAATCACCAAAAGTGATGTGGTGGGCTTTGCCAACGATTTCTTTAAAGATAATTATGTGGTCATCAAGAAAGAAAAAGGGGTGAACGATCAGTTGATTCGTGTTGAGAATCCTGCAATTACGCCGGTTAAGATCAATCATGAAGATCAGTCTATATTCCTGAAAAACATACTGGCTCAAAAACCAGCACCAATTGAGCCACACTTTATCGATTATTCCAAAGCCATCGACACAGATAAAATCGGTGATAAAGTGGTCAGTTTCGTCAAAAATCAATACAATGATGTGGCGCAGGTTTATTTTATTTTCCCGTTCGGAAGTGATCATGACAAAGAGCTTGGTTTAGCAACGCAGGTATTGCAATATTTAGGGACCGAACGCTACACACCGGAAGAGCTAAAGCAGGAGTTTTTTAAATTAGGCATTACCAGCGATTTTCGTACAGCGCCGGACCAACTTATGATTTCAATAACCGGTTTGGAAGAGAACATGCCCAAAGGAATCGAGCTGTTGAAACACTGGTTGCAGAACGCAAAACCCGACCAGGAGATTTTTCAGGAAAACGTGCGAACCATTCTTGAAAGCCGCGATGTGGCCAAAAAAGACAAAACCAGAATTATGGCGGCACTTTCCAATTATGCCAAGTTCGGGAAAGAGTCGAGATTGAGAGATGTGGTTTCTAAAGATCGTCTGCAAGCCATTGAGTCTGAAGAAATGACAAAGAAAATGGCTCATTTACTTCAAATGCCCTATCAGATTTTCTTTTACGGAAACGATTTCGCGAAGTTTAGAACTTATGCAAAAACCTTTGTGGAAAAGGAAACCATGAAAATTCCTACAAGGAAAATTTATCCCGAACCCAACACTGAAGGCAAAGTTTATTTTATCAATTATGACATGGTGCAAACGGAGATGAGCAAAATCGGAAAAGCCCGCAATGTGAGTGTTGAAAACTTTGGAAAAATTAATGTGTTTAATGAATATTTCGGAAGAGGGTTGTCGTCTATAGTTTTTCAGGAGATTCGCGAAAGTAAAAGTTTGGCTTATTCTGCTTATGTTTCCTATATCGCGAACAGCGAACTGAACCATCCGGACTATGTGACGACCTATCTCGGTACCCAAGCCAACAAACTTGCGGAAGCTGTACATACCATGAATAATTTGATGGCCCATTTGCCACAAATACCTGCACAGTTTGAGAACGCAAAAAATTCGGCACTCAAACAAATTGCATCACAGCGAATTACAAGAACCAACATTTTTTTTAATCATTTAAATTTGAAGAAATTAGGAATTGATGATGATTTCAGAAAGGATGTTTACAAGGAAATCGAGAAACTCTCACTAAAGGAGCTGACTGAATTCTATGATGCTGAGGTGAAACCGTTAAAATTTAATTCGGCCATTATCGGGAAGAAGGAAAACCTCGATATGAAGGCCGTAAGCAAGTTGGGCTCTTTTCACGAATTAACATTGGATGAGATTTTTGGATATTAAATATAACCTTATCAATTGATCATAAAAGTGGAACATCTGTTTCACTTTTTTGTTTGAACACCTGTAGAGTGGGAGAAAATTAAAAAAGGGTGATTTCACGGTGTTGCGTTTCGAATTTAAGTTGCAACTTTGGAAAGCCATAATATTTAATAGTATAACAAATTGTGTTTGGGTTGAGTTAATAATTGGTAACCATGAGAATTTGAAATTCCGCAGTTTTTTGCGGAATTTTTTTGTTTTGCGAATTGCAAAAGTATGACAAGGAATTATCGAAACAATTGATATTCATCAAATAAAAAAAGTTATTCGTAAGCGTCTTAAATAGGAGGTTTTCGTTTGGATACCTCGCTGTAAGATGGATAACCAATATTCAAAAAATCCGCATTACAAAAATGCGGATTTAGAATTTTCAAGGATGAAATTAGGGATTATTTCACAATCTTCATTTCGTTAAGCAGCCATTTGGCGTCGGCATATTTTTCGATGATGAAGAGGATATATTTGGTATCTACCATAATGTTGCGCGAGAATTTAGGGTCGTAATTGATATCGCTCATGGTACCTTCCCATTGCCGGTCAAAGTTGAGACCGATGAGATTTCCATTGGCATCTAATGCCGGACTTCCGGAGTTTCCACCAGTGGTGTGGTTGGTCGCAGTAAAATTCACAGGTACGTCACCGGTTTTATCTTTATAAACGCCATAATCTTTGGTATTATAGAGGTCGATCAGCTTTTTCGGGACATCAAATTCATAATCTTTTGGAACATATTTTTCCATAACGCCTGCTAAATGTGTTTGATAGCCGTAATACACAGCGTCTCGAGGATTAGAACCCGCTACTTTGCCATACGTAACCCGAAGTGTAGAATTGGCATCTGGAAAGAATTTTCGGTCTTTGTCGGTTTCCATTTGCTGTGCCATGAATTTCTTTTGAGCAATGTCTATGTGCTTTTGGTAAGCGGCGTAGTAGCCCTCAACTTTTTCTGAATACACATCTTTAAGCGATTGAAATAAAATCATCAAAGGATCTTTTTTCAGTTGTTGAATCAGCGTTGTAGGGTTTTGAAAAACCTTGTCAATATCTGCCGCAGCAGTAGTTCCATTGAAGGTGCCACGCCCTGTTATCACAGAGTTTTTAGACATTTCTTCAATTTTCGAAAGGTTGGCATTCGCATCTTTATATTGATCAAATCCTGTGGGTAAAAACTTAACTCGGGTTTTATTAGCGTACAATGCCAATACTTTGGCGGTTACCTGGGCATCCAGTTCTGGATCAAAATCTTTGTAAATGGCACTGATGCGTTTTTTAAAGTTAGCAAGTGTTGCCTCATCCATTTTTCCCTCTTCATAGTTTTCAATGTAGTTACTGAAGTGGTTGGCGAGCGCAAGTGTTTCTGCATTTCGAATAATTTCGGTGTAATAAGCACGGTTCACTGCATACAGTGCTTGTTGCGAATACAGTCGGTTGAGCTCGGAAATCGTTGGAATAATGGCTTTGTTTTGATCCATCAGCTTTTTCTCGTATGCTTCTTTTTTTTGTACTGCGTTGGATTTTTTAAGACCTTCCACCTCGCCAATCCATTTTTTCCAGTAATTGGCGATAGAAGCATATTTAGAGGCATATTTTATTTTGGTCTGCTGATCGGCGCGCATTTTTTCGTCCAGTGTTTTTAGTGCCACTTCGCGCACAGAGATCATTGCGGGATCAATCTGATTCATAATCTGTTCCACAGCAATTGACGGCAAATATTCGGTGGTGCGACCCGGAAATCCAAACACAAAAGTGAAATCATTTTCCTGTTTGTCTTTAATGGAAACGGGCAGGAAGTATTTGGGCTGATAAGGCACATTGTCTTTAGAATATTCTGCGGGCTTATTGTTTTTATCTGCATAAATTCTGAAGAGGGAGAAATCGCCAGTATGTCTGGGCCAAACCCAGTTATCAGTATCAGAACCAAATTTACCGATGGAGCTTGGTGGTGCACCTACCAGTCGTACATCCTTATAGGTTTCTATGATGAAAGCATAATATTTATTGCCATAATACATGGGTTTAATAACCACTTTTTGCCAGGGTTCAAGTTTAAAACTGGCCTTAACATCTTCGATGTTTTTGTTGATGAGGTTTTCCGCTGCAGTTCCCTCTGTCAGTAATGTGCCACCCAAAACCTGATCGGTAACTTCTTTAATGTCGGAAATGAAATCGACGGTTACGCCCGGATTGGGAAGTTCAGCATTCGGGTTATTGGCCCAGAATCCATCAGCCAAATAATCATTTTGCACGGTTGAATGTTTCTGGATTTGCCCATAGCCACAGTGGTGGTTGGTAAGGAGTAAACCTTGGGGCGAAATAATTTCGGCGGTGCAACCACCATTGAATTGTACCACTGCATCTTTAATGCTGGGTTTGGAAGGATCGAAGATTTGTTTGGCACTGATCTTCATGCCCATTTCTTTCATTTCTTTTTCGTTCACTTCGGTGGGAATCCACATTCCGCCATACTGCTGTGCAAATGCCATCACCGCAGGAACGATGACCGCCGAAAGTAAAAAACTTCTCTTAATCATGAATACAATTTTTTGGATTGAATGGCTAAAATTACGGAATTTAAAAGAAACTGAAAATGCCCGCACTTTGTGATTGCAGAAAGTTAGTATTTGAAGAAAAGAGCTTGAAAAACATTCAAAAAAAACTGACTTTCGTCATTTTTTCAAAAAACACCTACTTAAACGTTTAACTAAAATGAAGGGTTAGTGGGTTTTTAATTAACATATAGTTCATATAGCATTCACAATCAGTTCTAATTTTTAACTTTAATAAATTGATTTTCAATATCTTGTATTTTACTGTTCATCAATTTGCAAAATTTGCGAAACTACACTTTTTTCTGAATGTGCAAAAAAAAATCTGCTCTTTTTTCAGAATAAATTTCAATCTACTTTTGTACTGTAAATGAATGCCTTATGAAGAGTACCTCCATTAAAGATATTGCCAAGATAGCCGGTGTTTCCGTGGCTACAGTATCTTACGTACTCAATAAAAAGGAGGGGCAAAAAATTAGTGAGGCCACAAAAGCCAGAATTTTGCAGATTGCGAAAGATATTAATTACCAACCAAATAAAGCAGCAAAAGGGTTGAAAACGAGTAAAAGTAAACTGCTGGGTTTGGTAGTTGCCGATATTTCGAACGAGTTCTATTCTACTTTAGCAAGAAAGATTGAAAATGAAGCTTTGAAATTGGGGTATAGCTTAATCATTGGAAGTTCCGATGAAAATGCAGAGAAATTTCAAATGCTGGTGGAGCTTTTCTCCCAACAGCAAGTGGATGGCCTCATCATTGCGCCGGTTGCCGGATCGGAAAAGTGCTTGAACGATTTAGTAACAAAAGAATATCCCGTTGTGATGGTCGACCGATTCATTGAAGAGGTGAAAATTCCGGCCATTGTCATCAACAATAAGGAAATTTCCAAGAAAGCCACCCAAAAATTGATAGAAAAGAATTTTGATACGTTGGTCTATATCGGTTACAAAACTTCGCTAGCACATCTTCTTGACAGGGAGCGGGGCTTTGATGAAGCAGTTTCAAATGCTGAAAACCATAGTAGAACAGAGAAATTGCTGGTAGGTTTAAAGGGTATTTCGGAGGAAATTCAGGACGGATTGCAGGTATTGCTAGGGAGTAAACCCAAGAACACAGCTTTGTATTTTTCGAGTAATAAGTTGGCTGTATCCGGGCTTAAATATCTTTTGCAAAATGATATAAAAGTTCCGCAAGATGTGTCGGTGTTGGCGTTTGATGAAACAGAAGCTTATTCGCTGTTCCCAACCAAAATCACGTTCTTGCAACAACCTCTCGATGAGATGGCAGAGAAAGCCGTGGAAGTGCTGGATGCGCTAATCGGCCAGTACCAAGCCGATGGAACCATGACCATCTTATCGTCCGAATTAATTGAAGGCGAATCAATCAAATAAAAAAAATTACTTATTAACTTAAACGTTTAACCGCTATGAAAAATAAAAAAAGTCCTTACATTGTTTGTTTTGGTGAAGTCCTGTGGGATATTTTCCCAAGTGGCGAAAGAGCAGGTGGAGCACCTTTCAACGTTGCTTATAATACCAACAGAATGGGAACCGAAGTTCGAATGCTTTCCAAAATAGGAAATGACAAGCTCGGAGATCAACTTCTTGATCAGATTAAAAATTGGAACATACCAACCGATCTCATTGCGGTGGATCAAGTGCATCCTACAGGAACAGTTTTAGCACAATTCGACGAAAGTGGTGAAGCCCATTACGACATTGTACAAAACGTAGCTTGGGATTTTATCGAAATTCTGCCCGAACATAAGGAGGTGATTGAAAATGCCGATGCGTTCGTTTTCGGAAGTTTGGCAGCGCGAAATGAAACCTCTTGCAAAACACTTTTCCAACTCTTGGAATGGGCCAAATTTAAAGTATTCGATGTTAATTTCCGTCCGCCTTTTGTCGATTTTGAGCTGATTAAAAAATTGCTTCACAAAACCGATCTCGTGAAGATGAATAAAGCGGAATTGCGCAAAATTATCGATTATCTTGGTGAGCAATATGTGGATGAAGAAACCAGTGTGAAACACATCCAAAAGTACTTTGACATCAATGAAGTAGTGCTTACCAAAGGAAGCAAAGGTGCACGTTATTTCATCGGCGACAACAATTTTACCTTTTCTGCAATTCCGATCGAAGTGGCTGATACCGTTGGTAGCGGCGACTCATTCTTAGCAGGATTTTTACATAAAAGAATCCAAGGCAAATCCCCCGAAGAAATTATGAAACAAGCCGTTTCACTGGGCGCTTACATCACTTCCAAATCTGGCGCCTGCCCAGATTATAGTTATGAAGAATTCCGCCGATTCCGAGAAAGCAAAACCGAAAATCATCATTAATTCCAACAAAAATCCCTTACATCTTATGAACACTGCAAAATTTACAGAGAAAAAATATATTGTGGTATTATCTTTCGTAATTTCCCTGTTTTTCTTTTGGGCCATCGCTCTCACCATGGGAGATGTGCTAAACAAACATTTTCAAAATGTATTGAATATTTCAAAATCTCAATCGGGATTGGTGCAACTTTCCATTTTTGGCGCCTATGCTTTAATGGGAATTCCGGCGGGGCTTTTGATGAAAAAGTATGGCTATAAGGCGGGTGTGTTAATCGGTCTGTCGCTGTTTTCACTCGGTGCGTTTCTGTTTATTCCCGCAGCCAATAATGCTTCTTTCAGTTTCTTTCGATTTGCACTTTTCGTTCTGGCAATGGGCATGGCCACGCTAGAAACGGTAGCGCATCCTTTTGTGGCGGCTTTGGGTGATGAACAAACCAGTGACCAACGGGTAAACTTTGCGCAGTCATTCAATGGGTTGGGCGCCATTATAGGGCCATTATTGGGTGGTTTTTTCATCTTCGGGCATTCTTCAGCTTCCCATGATCTTGGTTCCGTAAAAAGTCTGTATACCTGGATCGGTATTATTATTCTTGTGATTGCTATCGCGTTTTCTTTCATTAAAGTGCCTGACCTGAAAGATCCCCACGCCGGTGAAAATCACCCCGAAGACAACACTGCCGAAAGCAAAGCCAATTACGATCCTGATGCTCCATTGTGGCGACAAAAGCATTTCATCTTTGCGGTGATTGCGCAGTTTTTCAACATTGCTGCACAAGGCGGAACATGGGCTTTTTTCATCAATTACGGTGTAGAGAAAATGCACATTCCCGAAACGCAGGCATCTTATTATTTTTCACTCAGTATGGCCATGATGATGGTAGGTCGTTTCCTGGGTACTTTCCTGATGAAATACATTGCACCTAACAAGTTGCTTGCAATTGCCGCGGGTTGCAATATTATTTTATGTTTAATTATTTCGCAGAGCTTCGGCTGGGTGTCCTTCGTCAGCTTAATTCTTCTCAATTTATTTTTGAGTGTGATGTATCCTACCATTTTTAGTCTTGGGTTAAAAAGATTAGGCAAAAACACACAGCAGGCGTCTTCATTCCTGGTGATGGCGATGTTTGGCGGAGCGGTTTTCCCACCGATTATGGGGCATATTGCAGAGACAGATATTGCCCACGCTTATTTGTTGCCCATAATTTGTTACCTGGTGATTTTAGCATTCGCAACAAAGCTTTATCAGCCAAAAACAATCAGATAAAAATGAGAACGTTTTATTTACTTTTTGGATGTTTAATGCTGATCAGCATGAGTAATCGCCTATCGGGTCAGATTGTCATCACCAACAAAAAGTTTTCCTTCGGGACAACTGGAAGAATTGGTGCCGGATTTTCTCCCAATTCCGATGGGAATACCGGACAACAGCTTAATCTGCGCAATCAGGGTTCTTTGGGTGGACGATTGGATCAGAGTGATTATGTTGATTTTTTGCCCGCAGTCCATTTTACGCCCGTGGTTGGCAAAGACAGTACAAAAATTGATTTCCAGGCCAGATTAAGCTTTTACTCTGGCGGCACTTTCCTAGGAAATGTAGATACCAAATCCACCAACGGGATGATCGTTGCACTGCCCGAGGCCTTTATAGAAGCCCGAAATGTAATGGGAACACAATGGGATTTTTGGGCAGGATCGAGATGGCTGAGGTATGATGATGTGCATATTTCGGATTACTTCTATTTTGATGACCATTCTTCGACAGGTTGGGGTGTAAAATACAAGAACACCAGATTTTCGATGTTTTTTCCTGCCGCGATTGATACAGCTGCATCCAACTCCACGCCGTATTCGTATACCAACATCATCAGTGGTGTTAAAAGTTTGGTGTATAGACAGCGGGAAGTTTTTGTCCTTGAACATTCTGTGCCTATTAAAAATCACACGGTTAAACTATTGGCTGAATTCCATCATGTCAACAATTCCGGTAAAAATACATTGGAAAATTATCCTTCCGACAATGGTTTTGTTGCCGGTGTTAAACTCAACACCAATCTAAAAACTGCGCTACCAGGATCTTTCAATCAGTTTGCATTGCGCTACGGCTACGGCATTGCCAATGGTGGTGATGGCGGAAATACCCAAACTTGGCGCACATACGGCGCTCCCAGCGAAACTACGAATACCTACAAAGGCGCCTATTCTTTTACTGTGGTGGAGCATTTTTTATGGAATATTTCTAATAGATGGTCAGTGAATCCTTATTTAGTTTATACCTTGTCTAAGGGCGGCTCAGAAAGCAGTAACATGGCAAATGATTACTACGGGAGACAAATATTCAACAAAAAAGAAGATTTCAATACCGGTTTAAGAGCCACTTATTACTTCAATAATTGGTTTCATATTTTATCCGAACTGCATTATGCCAGCAGAAAAGATGGAACGCAATCTGCGGCAACCATGTGGAAGTTGGCAATTGCTCCAACCATTGTTCCTACTGCTGAAAGAAGCGTTTGGGCAAGACCTCATATAAGACTTATCGCAGAAGTGTCGAGATACAACGACCAGGCGATGAATACACTGTACTCTCCGTTTTTGCAGCAATCCGGGGCCAAAAGATACGGAACCTACTTTGGCGCAAGAGCCGAGTGGTGGGTTTTTTAAAATATTGATTTCATGAACCGTGCGGAAATTTTCCATATCAATCACTTCATTTCCTCTCCGTGCGGTTCTTTTTTAATCTATTATCCTTAGGTTATTGTTCTCAATCAAATTAAATAATAAAAAAATGAAAATTAAAATAGGGGCTTCGCTTTTATCTTGGATGACTCCACAATGGAACGCCGAAGCAGGAAAAATGGCAATAGAAAAAACGGCCAATGCTGGCTTTGATCTGATAGAAATTCTCTTGCCTCCAGATATGAATATCGATACTGAAGCTGTAAAAAGCCAGCTTAAGCAAAACAATCTTGAAGTGGTTTGTTCCCTTAACTTACCAAAAGAGGCGCACATTGCGTTTCATCCCAGAGAAGCAGAACAACTCATTAAAAAAGCCATCGACAAAACCCACGAACTGGAAACCCATTTCCTGGGAGGTGTTTTGCATGGCGGCATCGGTGTTTTTTCAGGAAATCCATTGGCCGAAGACGAGAAAAAGACCATCGTCGAAGTATGGTCGTCGGTTGCGGATTATGCTAAAAGCAAAAACATTCACCTCGCCGTAGAGCCCATCAATCGTTATGAATCGTATGTTTGTAATACCGCTCAGAATGTTTTGGAATTGATAGACCGAACAGGGAAAGACAATATTTTTCTTCATCTGGATACCTTCCACATGAACATTGAAGAAAATAACTTTCACGATCCTGTGCTATTGGCAGGCCAAAAACTAAAACATATTCACATGACTGAATCGCACCGCGGCATGTTGGGAGAAGGGACAATTAATTGGGCTGAGCTATTTGCTGCATTAAAGGAAATTGATTTTGAAGGAAATCTGGTGCTTGAGAATTTCTCTTCCGCTGTGCCCGGAATGCAGCAGGCGGTTTCACTATGGCAAAAATCACCTTACGATGCAGAAGAACTCGCGTTGGGAAGTCTCAAATTTATTCGGGAGCATCTCTATTAAGGGATTTTACTATGCCTAAAAAAATTTGAGCATCGTCAAATCAATCCATACCATCAAGTGATTCAGTTATACCATTGATCATAAATGGGATGAATTTAATGGCCCGAAATCTACCGGTTTCGGGTTTTTCTTTCGCTGTTATTCACTTTTTTCTAATTTTCTATTCTTTTTGTTAATATCTCAACTATAACTCAAAGAAAATGATGTGGCATTAATTTTGTGGGTAAAAAACAGTGGTAAATGCAGAAGATGGTGAGGATCTTGGAATATTATTGAATAGAAAAAGAATCTGACAGTAAGCTTGCCACAGGCATTTTGCCTTCTCATACGAAATCAATAACTTAAAAAATATAGACATGGACACCCCTAAAAAATTGCATAAATATGCATACGACAATTACACCATTGTAACCAATTTTGATACATTCGACCAAGCCCAGAGTTTTGCAAAAGAACATCACGGAGAGCTGATTGAAGTGGGTTTCACCGACGGGTCCGATAGTCCGATGCCCAACACCGACGGACATTTAATTGCGGATAAAAGAACATTTAGAGTAGGTTTGGCACCGGAATATCAGGTGCTTTATTCTGATGATCCCAAGTTTCAGGAAATGGCAGAAATTATTTTAGAAGCTCAAAAAGAAAAGGAGAATGATGTAGCACCAGAAGATTGGATTGGCGATCAAAATATTGCGCCAGGCGACAGAATTATCGTGGTGAGAGATGGTGAAGTAAATACCGTAACCACCCGCGAAAGAATTAAGTATTTGATGCAGGGTAATGTTTATGAATTGGCGGCAAAAATTCCTGGATCAGAAACAGAATAATTTGTTTTATGCGGTATTAGGCAGATATATAAAAAACACCGATGCGATTTTGCACGGTGTTTTTTGCGTTTAATACATACTGTTTTTAGGCAGAATTTCTGCTGGCATTGATGTTGCCGAAAAGGGAACGCATCACCAGTTTTTCGTAAGTTTCGCGGTCACCTTCTTTTTTCTGGATTTTCATCAGTGCATATTGCTGAATGCTAAGCAGTGGCAACACAATTTTTTCCCTGATTTTCACTGATTTTCGGCTTAGTGGTTCTTCCTGCATCAATATTTTA
>MKTK01000034.1:89162-122184 GCA_001898255.1 Chryseobacterium sp. 39-10
ATAGGTAAGCGGAAAATAGGTATTATTCATCGACATCATTGAATTGAGTACCAATGTCTTAAAGAAATCCGAATTTCGGTAAAGTTGCTTTACTTCATCAAAACGGCCTTCATCTTTTAACGCTTTCAGCGCATAACCAAAACCGAAAAACCCGGGAACATTCTGCTTCAGCTGAGACCAAGAACCTACGAACGGTATTGCGCGTAAATCCTCAAATTTAAGTTCATTGCCTGCACCTCTCTTGCTGGGTCTGCTTCCAATGTTGGTTCTTCCGTAATATTCTAATGTGCTCATTTCCTGCAGATAAGGCACAAACATCGGATGCGCCTTCAGTGCTGAATATTTTAGATAACTTATTTCTGCCAGTTCCGACATCAAATCGCGTTCTTTTGCATTCAGCTCTTTTTTAGGATTGTTGAAAATATCATTCTCCAAGCCAGCAGTCAGCAACTGCTCGAAGTTGAATTTTGCCTGATCTTTGTTCCCGAAAACACTGGTAATCGTTTGTCCCTGAATAGTGAGCTCGATCTGGTTATTGGCAATGGTTTTTCCCTGAGACGCATAGAAATCATGGGTTTTGCCACCACCTCTTGCCGGTGGCCCGCCTCGTCCGTCGAAGAAGATCACTTTAATATCATTCTCTTCAGACACTTGAGTAAGGTGTTCTTTGGAGGTATGGATTTGCCAGTTGGCTTTCAGATAGCCGCCGTCTTTAGTACCATCGGAAAAACCGAGCATTATAATTTGCCGATTCTGTCTTCTTTGCAGATGTTTCTGGTAAACGGGATGCGTGTAAAGTTTGCGCATTACTTCTTCGGATCTGTCTAGTCCTTCCATGGTTTCAAAGAGGGGAACAATATCAATTTTCATGTCCTCATCGCTGTAGCCGCAAAGTTTCATCATGGCAAAAACATTCAGCACATCTTTAATCTCATCCGAATTGGAGATGATATAGCGATGCATTCCCCTTTCGCCATTTCGTGCCTGTATTTGGCGAATGTTGTAAATACTTTTCAGGGTTTCGCGGGTTATTTCATTGTCAAAATCATCCGGATCGAGGACTTTTTCTGATCTCAGTAAATAATCAATTTTTTCTTCTGCCGTTTTTCCGTCAGCGTTTTCACCGCTAATTTTAGCAAATATATCATCAATGACGCTTTGGTGAATTCTGCTATCCTGCCGTATGTCTAAAGTGGCAAAATGGGTTCCGAAAATCTTGACCCGATCCCGGTAATCATCCAAAACATCACGGAAAAGACCGTTGTGTTCTTCCACCAATATTTTTTCTGCCACATTAATTTGAGCAATAATTTCATCAGCAGAAAGTTGAATGTCTTTTTGAAAAATAGCAGCGTAAAGATTTTTGCTTAGCTGTTCCAATGCCTGTGATACGCCACGGAAACTAAGTCGTCGTCTAATGAGCTTCAAATGGCCATAATAATCTTTAAGGATTGAAATTCGAAGTTCTTCAGCTACTTTCAGCGTAATGTCTGCGGTTACAAACGGATTTCCGTCTCGGTCGCCTCCTGGCCAGAAACCAAGTTGGATGAGATCTGTATTGGGTTTGAAATGCTCGGTGCCAAAAACCTGTTTTATTTTTTTATAGAGATCTCCAATACTTTGGTAATATACGTATCGCAGGTAGTAGATAATGCTCATAGCTTCATCTAACGGTGTTGGCCGCTCCTTGTTCACAAACGGGGTTTTGCCGAGCTGTTGCAAAAGCATATCAATTTGTGTGACAGAGTCGCTGATGATGGCATCTCTAAGATCATGAATTATTCTTTGTACCGCGTTGGGATAAAACTGTGTAGGGTGCGCCGTAAACACAATTTTAATTGCAAAATCATCCATTTTTTTTCGAATTGAAGTAAGATGATGCTCATCGGATGCCTTTTCGTAAAGATTGAGGATGGTGCCCGAATCGTTTTCGGAGTGCAATTGCTGGAAAGCCGCATCCTCAATACTATCAAAAAGCACAACCTGCCGTTCGATGTACTGAATGATCTTGAATAGCAACTCGGTTTTTTGCTTTTCATTGGTCAGCGTAGTATGGTTCCGGAAAAATTCTTCCACAATTTCTTCTGGCGATTTACCTTTTTCGTAACCCTCCTTGCTTTCTTCGTATAGAAAGGGGAGAAGCATCCCGATATTGGTCATTTTATCGTAAGGCAAACTCATAAAGAGTGAGTTGTAGATTTGGAACTTGTTTTCTACAATTTGCCGGAATTTTTCAATTTTCTGATCGTTTAGCATACTGCAAATGTAATGGAATATGTGGCATGCAAAGGACGAACCTGTTTAAAATTTTTATTAAAAGATTCGTGCTGCATTTTTTGGTTAGTCGATTTTGAATATTTTAGCATTAAACAAAAAAATACGCTCAGCGGGCGTATTTCTTATTATTAATTAAACTTCAGGGGATATTTTACATTGCTGTAAGAATCTATACTGGCTTTCAGGGAACCTACCGCCAGCTGCGCCTGCACAAGAACGGGAACGTAATTTCTGTCGTTGGTTACCCATAGCGTTACACCTTCTTTGTCTTTAAAAACACGGCCGCTCATGACCTGTGGTACAATTTTAAGACAATTGATGGTGCCGAATTTTGTTTTCACATTTTCGGTTCCTGCAATTCTTAGCTGAAAAGGAAACATTTCATCATCAATCCAGACATTGAGTTTTTTTACGGTGCCCACTTTCAGGTCAAGACTGTCCAAACTCCGCAGATAGTAGAATGCTGAGAGCATATCCTGCACGCCTTTCACCGAGTTCATCACTTTGGAGATATTGGTTTCCTTGTCGGTAAGTATCAATGTTTGGTTATTATGGTTAAAGGCCGTTTCCAAGTGTTGGGTATAGCTTCCTTCTCTCACATTTCTTACGTAGTAACTGGGCAATCCCGTATCGATATTGATAAAACTTTCATAAACATCCTCAACTTTGAAAAATGCCCGCACAGCACCGGTCGTTTTGCCATAACCTTTCACATAAAAGTGGGGTTGACCCTTATAAACTGTTTGTAAAGTCGTTAAAGTAGCGGTTCCTGCATTCAGAATTCCATAGTGAATCCGGTAATTGAGTTGTTCACCGGATTGTATATTAGCGAGTTTCTGAGAAAACCCAATGGCGAAAATCATGATCGCCAAAATGCTTAAAATCTTTTTCATGGAAAGGGGTTTGCAAAAAATTTGCCACAAATATAATTAATCGATTTCAGTGCTGCATTAATTGATTCTTGTTAATAGTCAGCGCCGTCGTTCTTTTATTTTTCTTAAATTTGCACCATTATATTTTTCGACAAAAATTTACGAAATGATTTCTACAGATATATTGATTATTGGAGCAGGACCAACGGGTCTTTTTGCTGTATTTGAAGCAGGTTTGCTCAAGATGAAATGCCATTTGATTGATGCACTGCCACAACCCGGCGGTCAGTTGACTGAATTGTATCCTAAAAAGCCAATTTTTGATATTCCTGGTTTTCCATCGGTGAATGCGGGCGACCTCGTTGATAATTTAATGGAGCAGATCAAACAGTTTCAACCGGGATTTACATTAGCCGAAACTGCGCAAACATTAACCAAGCTGGAGGATGGAACTTTTGAGGTCATCACGAATAAAGGAACTGTTCACCACGCAAAAGTAGTGGCCATTGCAGGCGGATTGGGTACATTCGAACCCCGAAAGCCCACAATCGAAAACATTGCAGATTATGAAGAAAAGGGCGTTGAATATTTCATTAAAGACCCTGAACATTTTCGTGGTAAAAAAGTGGTCATTGCCGGTGGTGGCGATTCTGCTTTAGACTGGAGTATCTTCTTGGCGAATGTTGCCGCGGAAGTGACGTTGGTACACCGCCGAAACGAATTTCGTGGTGCTTTGGATTCAGTAGAAAAAGTGCAAGCATTGAAAAATGAGGGCAAAATCAATCTTATTACGCCAGCAGAAGTGATAGGTGTGAAAGGTGATGGTAAAATTTCGGCCATTACAATAGAGAAAGAAGGAGAGACCTTTGATGTTGAAACAGATTTCTTTGTTCCTCTTTTTGGGCTAACTCCAAAGTTGGGAGAATTGGCCAATTGGGGGCTCGAAATTGAGAAAAATGCAATTGTAGTGAACAATGCACTAGATTACCAAACCAATATTCCTGGCGTATTTGCCATTGGCGACATCAATACCTATCCCGGAAAGCTCAAACTTATTTTGTGCGGTTTTCACGAAGCAACACTGATGTGCCAAAGTGCGTATAATATCCTGAATCCGGGTAAAAAGTATGTACTAAAATATACCACAGTGAGTGGCGTTGACGGTTTTGATGGCAGTAGGAAAGAGGCCGAGAAGGCAGTGGTAATGAAAATTGACTAAGCAATGCCGTTGGATGTAAATTTAAAAATAACCGACCGAGATGGGACTCTTCACGAGGTAATTGCGCCCACCGATATGTCGATGAATTTGATGGAAGTGATTCGTTCTTACGAATTGGTGGAAGAAGGAACAATAGGGGTTTGCGGAGGAATGGCAATGTGCGCTTCATGTCAGGTTTATGTTTTGAATGGTGCTGAAAAACTGAATCCAATGGAAGCTGAGGAAGATGCAATGTTGGCAGAAGCTTTTCATGTGGAAGACAACTCGAGGTTAGGATGTCAAATCCCAATTACTCCTGAAATTGATGGACTTGAGGTAGAGTTAGCGCCCTATCCTTAGGTAATAAATTAGAAATAAAAATATCCCGAAATTTTTCTTCGGGATATTTTTTTGAAATGATTTCGTGTACAGCACACTTTAAAAATCATGCTGTCGCTCATCATGTGGTCTTTATTTTTTCTCTGGAATTGCTGCCAAGATCTGTTTGAGAAATTTCCAATACTTCTGCACCGAAGGAATATTTGCTTTCTCTTCCGGTGAGTGTGCACCACGAATCGTCGGCCCAAAACTTACCATTTCCATTGTCGGGTAGTTTGCTCCAATAATTCCGCATTCTAAACCGGCATGGCAAGCCACGACTTGAGGTTCGGTACCGAAATCTTCTTTGTAGATTTTCTCCATGAGTTGCACAATTTCAGAACCGGGTTTCGGTTTCCAACCGGGATAGGAACCGCTCAGCTCAAAGTTCATTCCTGCCAATTCGAATACCGAAGTTAACTGTTCTGCAACAGATGCTTTCGATGATTCTACTGAAGAACGCGACAGGTTGAGGATCTTGAGATCACCATTCAGTAGCTCTACTCGTGCAACGTTATTTGATGATTCTACTAAATCGGGTACGTCGGGAGACATTCTGTAAACTCCGTTGTGAACCGCCTTTAGAGCTAAAATAATCTTTTGGGAATCGCCTGCTGAAAGCGCTTTATTAGCTGACGAAGAAAGATCAATCGTAATATTCAGATCTTTTTCGATAGCTGCAAATTCTTCTTCTATCTCCTTTTTAAGTGCATTGGCATTTTCGATGAAACCAGCGCTGTCTTTTACAGTAAATATGGCCGTTGCCTCTCTGGGAATAGCATTTCGCAAACCACCTCCATCAATGGAAATGAGTTGCAAATTCTGTTCGCCGATACCGATGAAAAGCAAGCGGGCAAGCAAAATATTAGCGTTCCCGAAGCCCTTATGGATGTCCATTCCGGAGTGGCCGCCTTGTAATCCTTTAATTTCAATTTTTACGACACTTCCGTCCGCATTTTGTAGCGGATAGTTTTGGGTGGCCGTCACATCAACACCGCCCGCACAACCTATGTCGATTTCGTCGTCTTCCTCGGTATCAAGATTCAGTAAAATTTCTCCGTTCAGTTCGCCAGGTTTTAAACCAATGGCGCCAGTCATTCCTGTTTCTTCATCAATGGTGAAAAGTGCCTCCAATGAGGGATGAGGAATGTCGTTGCTCTCCAAAACCGACATAATTGAGGCGACGCCTAAACCGTTGTCGGCACCCAAAGTAGTCCCTTTTGCTTTTACCCAATCTCCATCTACCACCATATTGATGCCTTGGGTTTCAAAATCGAAATCAACATCATTATTTTTTTGGCAAACCATGTCTAAGTGAGATTGTAAAACGATGGGTTTTCTATTTTCCATTCCCGGAGTGGCAGGTTTCTTAATAATTACATTGCCAACTTCGTCCACTCTCGTTTCGAGCCCAAGTTTTTCTCCGAAATTTTTGATGAAAGCAATAACCCTCTCTTCTTTTTTGGAAGGGCGCGGAACAGCATTGAGTAAGCTGAAATTTTTCCAGATCATTTGAGGATCTAATTGAGTAATCTCCATTTTTAAAATAATTTTCTCAAATTTAAGAAGAAAAGATTCGGTGCCGAAAATCTACCTTGACTTTAACGGTTTTTTGGCATTAGGAAAGGGAATGATTTTTTTATCCTGCTCATTATTCTCCCTCAGTCAATGGAGATCGTTTTTTTGGCTTTGGTTTGTTTTTGAGGGTAAAAAAAGCTGCTCCGTGGCGTGGAACAGCTTCTATAAGAGTTTTTGCGTATGTTTTTACATTTTAATGGCCGCTTTTTGGGCAAATTCTTCCGCCATATCTTCTAACCAATCGGCTACATCTTCTTCGCCAGTGGCTCTTTCATACGTATTACTAAGCGAAAGTAAAACCTGGTGGATAAACATTTTCATGTGATCCACGGGCATGTCTTTGGTCCATAGGTCGATTCGAAGGGCTTCATTTTTTTTGTCGTCCCACACCGAGATCATGGTGGCTTTGGTTTCTTCTTTTTCTATTCCACCATCTTCGGCGTTCCAAGTCATGGTTTCAGGCACATGGTTTTCGTCGAGTTCTACATCTATCGTTATTTGGGTTTTGCGCATTCGATATGTTTTAATAAGGTTGATGAATACTGCGTAGGCAGTTTAATTTTTAGGTTTATAATGACTTTGGTTAAAGATGTCTTGGGCATTCATGGCTAAGAAAGTCTTCAAGTCCGTTTTGGGGTTTTCCTGAAAGAATTTTCGGCAGATTTGCCACCCACTGAAGATTCCTATTTGAGGTGATGAATCGTTGTCGACCTCGGTATAAAATTTAGAAAATGGTGCAGGGTTGATGAATCGCTCTGCCAATCGTGTATCGTCGCTAAATACCAAATTGTTCTCCACAAAATAGTTCCAAATATTGGCTTCATTAGCTTTTGCCCATTCGTATTGCTGTGGTGTATAATTTATTTTGAGATAATCGGGAAATTTCGGCAGGAAGGCATCTTGTAGGGTCATCAGTTTTCCGTAATAGACCATCACATCCAGGAATTTTAAATGATCACTATTCCTGGCAACTAAATTCATAGCGAAGGCCTCGGACGCTTTCGGAACAATATTCTGAGGATTCATCGATTTTTGAAAATACTGTTCTATGCCTTTGTAGTCCTTATTGTTTTCGCCCATAAAGCCGGTAATGTCGATAAAAAGCATATTTTGTTCTTGCTGCCAAATAATGGGATCCATGGCGCTTTGCAAAGCAGATGAATAAAGATAGGTTTGCGGCTCCTTAAATTCTGGGTAATAATTTTTTATTCTTCCAAATAAATCGGTCAGCTCAATGCTGAGTTTACTGATGTCGATTTTGGAAATCGCATTTCGATAAATTCTAATTTCAGCCGTATCTTTACGTCTCGTCTCCAATACATCATCGGGGATATTTCCCTGAAACCAAGGGTATTTTTGTTTAAATGCTTCCAAACTTACCGCCGGATCATACAATGTTTTAGAAATATCAACAACGTTGACTTTCTGAACGGGCGATTTAATCTCGGTATTCCATCGGTTTCCACTGTCTTTTTTGCAAGAAATAATTACGGAGCAGATCGTTATGAAAAAGATAAAATTTCGAAAAAACTTCATTATTTTTACATCAAATTTAAAACGCAAAAGTAAGGATTTTAATGATGCTGAAACCACTTGAAACAGAAAGATTAGTGTTGCGCCCACTTGAGAAAAGCGATGGAGAACGGATGTTTCTTTTGGACAGTGCTCCGGAAGTGATGCGTTACATTGGGATGCCGGTACTCACTGAAAGGTCTCAATCCGATGAGGTTATCCGCATGATTCAGCAACAGTATAAGGATAACGGCATAGGTCGGTTTGCTGTCGTTGAAAAAAAGAGCAACCTGCTTATTGGCTGGAGTGGACTTAAGTTGAATAGGGAAGAGGTAAATCATCACCAGAATTTTTATGAAGTGGGTTATCGGTTTTTACCTGAGTTTTGGGGGAAAGGTTATGCCACCGAATCGGTAGAAGCATCTTTGGAATTGGCATTCAATCTCTTAAAATTGGATGAGGTTTATGCTTACGCACATTCTGAAAACGATGCTTCCATCAGGGTATTGAAGAAAACAGGGTTTTTGCAAAATGGTACTTTTGATGAAGATGATGGGATCTGCGTTTGGTTCAAAATGCCTAAAGAAATTTACTTGAAGAAAATAAATAATAGAAATAAATAGTAGCAATGCAAACTCAAAAAATAATAGACAGAATTGTCACTTGGCTGAAAGATTATGCCGAAAAGGCCGGGGTAAAAGGATATGTGATAGGTGTTTCTGGCGGTGTGGATTCTGCTGTGGTTTCTACTTTGTGCGCGATGACAGGGCTTGAGGTTTTGATGCTCGAGATGCCCATTCGGCAAAAAGCTGACCAAATCGATCGAGCTTGGGAACACATGAACGATGTATGTAAACGGTTCTCCAATGCAAAAGCAATGCGAGTTGATCTTACCCCAGCTTTCGAAGAACTTTATAAGACTTTTGATGTAGATGAAGAAAAGTATCCTGCGGAGAAACTGGCATTTGCCAACTCAAGAAGTAGATTGAGGATGCTTACTCTTTATTATTACGGCCAAATTAACTCAATGCTCGTATGTGGTACTGGCAACAAAGTAGAAGATTTTGGGATCGGTTTCTACACCAAATATGGCGATGGTGGCGTTGATGTTTCGCCTATCGCCGATCTTTATAAAACAGAAGTTTACGAACTTTCCCGTGCGCTTAATCTCGTAAATTCTGTGCAAAATGCTATTCCAACTGACGGATTGTGGGATGCGGAAAGAACCGATGAACAGCAAATTGGAGCCACCTACCCAGAACTCGAGAAAATTCAGAAAGAGTGGGGAGCAAAAACTGAAAAAGATTATTCAGGTCGGGATCTGGAAGTGTTCAAAATATTCAGCAGAATGAATCGCGCGGCTCAGCATAAAATTCAGCCCATTCCCATTTGTGACATCCCGGAAGAATGGCGGTCGTGACCTGTACACCATGAAAGAATTTTATACTGAATTTTTAATGCATCATCTTTATGAATAATCCAAAGGTTAAACTGTTTCTTTACTTCGTCATTGGCGCGCTATCGGCATTTCTGGTGATGTATTTTGTCAATAATTATACGATTGAGAAGAAGGATTCCGCAACTTCGGTGGCTTCATCTTCTCATGAATCAAAGGAAAATACTAAGCGAGAAAATCGAAATTCAGAATCTCCTGTTAAATCTTCGGAACCTCGCACCAACTCGTCAATTGATCAGCTAACAGATGAACGCACTGTAATTAATTATGTAAAACAGAACCATCGCTTGCCCGATTGTTACATAACGAAAAACCAAGCACGAAACCAAGGATGGATTGCATCTCAAGGTAATTTATGCGATGTTTTGCCGGGTCGTGCCATTGGAGGAGATCATTTTTCGAACCGAGAAAAAACCCTTCCAAAAGGGGAGCAATACTACGAAGCAGACGTAAATTATCGCTGCGGCCGTAGAAATGCAGACCGAATTATCTTTACAAAAAATGGCGATGTTTGGCTCACCAAAAATCATTACAAAAGTTTCGAGAAGCAATAATTAATTATTTTGGATTTTGTTCCAAGTAATCTTAAAAATAGAATAATGAACGTTTACATAGACTTTGCCAATATAGGCGATGATGAAGATTTCTACGAGCAGTTAAAAGAAAAATTGCCGCTTCCGGAATATTTTGGAGACAATTTGAATGCACTGTACGACAGTATTACCGGCGATTTGGAAATGCCGCTTCATATCGAATTTGTCAACATGAGTGTAGATCAGCTCGATATTTTTGAGGATTTAATCACCACCTTAGAAGATGCCGAAGAAGAAATCGACGGCTTCACTTTCAGCTATTATTTGGAACAATATGAGGATGAAGAATAATACTATCCGTAATGATTAGGATGAATCTTCTTAATTTCATCAACCGTTGAAAGAACTTTTGCCTCTAATGAATTTTGGTAAATCTCTAATTTTTGGGCAATGGAATCATTAGTACTTCCAATGATTTTGGCGGCGAGAATTCCTGCATTAGTGGCGCCATTTAGGGCAACAGTAGCAACGGGGATTCCTGATGGCATTTGCAAAATGGATAGAACCGAATCCCAACCATCAATAGAGTTAGATGATAGAATAGGGACGCCAATAACGGGCAATGTGGTGCAGCTTGCAACCATGCCCGGCAAATGTGCTGCACCTCCTGCACCAGCAATAATCACTTGTAAACCACGATCCTTGGCTGTCTTCGCATAGTCTAGCATTCTTTCTGGCGTGCGATGTGCTGAAACCACCGTCAATTCATAAGGAATATCCAGCGATTGTAGAAATTGAGCTGCCTGCTCCATAATTGCCAAATCGCTTTGGCTTCCCATAATGATTCCGACCATTGTACTTTTTTGTTTGATGGCTTAAAGATAAGCAAAAACACAGGAGCGGTAATGAAATTTAACCCTGAATATAATTTTGGAGGTGATTCACCAATTCCTTCTGCTGATGAACTTGTTCACGAATGAGATCTTTAATGGAAATAACGCCGATCATTTGGCCGTCATCAATGACAGGCAGATATTGCATATTATAATCGGACATCATCTGCATGCAGTGTTCCAGCGAATCCAGCATTTTGAGTTGAGGCAAATTCACCGTCATCACCTCTTTCACTTGTGTGTCGGACGAATGCCGGTTTTTCAGGATGACATTTCTGGAGTAATTTCTTTCGGTAAAAATACCATAGTATCGGTCCGCATCATGCACCACAATGGAACCCACATTATGGTTGGCCATCATTTGAAGCGCTTCCAAAACCGTACTTTCAGGATCAATAGTCAGGTGATTGAAACCACCTTTACGGGCGAAGATTGTTGCAACGTTACTCATAGTACTATTTTTTAAGTACTAAAGTTAGTATTATTTTTTAAATTTGATAATGATACATTTATTTTAATGTGAAAATCTCATCAATAAAGCGATTGCGGCGTTTTTGGTGCAATGTCATTACGCCCTCCACGCCGTTTAATTTTGTTATGCAATGACCCGAATTAATGATTTGATGAATACCAATTTCTTCATCAGTTCTTCTCTGGAATTTGCCAATACATTGATGTGTCCCATTTTTCTACCGGGTTTGGTTTCTGTTTTTCCGTAAAGGTGAACATAGGTTTTGGGCAGTTTCAGCACCTCTTCCAAACCTTCGTATTTTACTTTTCCCTGATAACCTTCTTCACCAACCAAATTCAGCATTCCGGAAAAACCGATGGCGTCGGTATCTGCAAGGGGAAGATTTTTGAGGACGCGGTAAAACTGTTCAAACTGAGAATTAGCGTTGCCTTCCTGGGTTTGGTGGCCAGAGTTGTGCAGGCGAGGTGCAGTTTCATTGACCCAAACCTTTTGATTTTTATCTAACAACAACTCGATTGCAAAAAGACCAGGCGAATCTGCAGCATTGATAAATTGTTTGGTGATCAGGTCAATTTGAAGTTGAACTTCGGCAGAAATATCGGCGGGGCAAATATTAAAATCCAATAAGTTCAATTGTGGATCGGCAACCATCTCGGTTACCGGAAAAACTTGGGTATCGCCATCTTCATTTTTGGCCACGATAACGGAAAGTTCTTTTTCGATATCAACCAAGGTTTCCAAAACCGACGGCACATCCCATAAATTCTTCAAATCTTCTTCTGTGCGAATCACTTGCACGCCCTTTCCGTCGTAGCCGCCCGTATTCATTTTTTGAACAAAAGGAAGTGGAAAATGCATCTCAGATTTTTGCTGAATTGTCTGAAATGCAGGACTGGGAATTTGATGATGTGAGTAAAATTCTTTCTGCAAAATCTTTTGCTGAATGATGCGGATGATCTCAGGGCTTGGAATAATTTTAATCCCTGAATCGCGCAGTTCAAAAAGCGCATCCACATTCACATGCTCGATCTCGATCGAGAGAACATCTTTGCCTTTTCCAAAATCAAAAACGGTGTCGAAATCATTAAAGTTACCAATGGTAATCGCTGAAATTGTAGCGCATGGAGCATCTTCGGCCGGATCGAGCGTGAACCATTGATCATCGTATTTTAACGCGTTCTGAATGAGCATTCGACCGAGCTGTCCGCCGCCGAGGATTCCTATTTTCATGGGTTTGTATTTAATGATTATTGATGGTTTTACTCTTCATAAAATTCCAGCGGAAGCTGATCCGGATCTTGGGTGAAGAAGAATTTTTTACTTGTATATTCGTCAGTTCTTATGGATTCGCACTCTAAGCCATGATTCATCATTTCCTGTCTTTTTTGCTCCACATTTTCCACCGCAAAAGCCAAATGCCGCAAGCCACAACTTTCCGGTTGTGATGGTCTTTTGGGAGGTTCGGGAAAAGAAAAAAGCTCGATGATATAATGATCTCCAATGCCGAGGTCGAGCTTCCACGAATTTCTTTCTTCTCTGTAGATTTCGCGAAGAATGGTTAAGCCCAAAACCTCCGTATAAAACTTTTTCGATACGTTGTAATTCGAACAGATGATGGCAATGTGGTGAATTTTCATCTTTTCATCAATTTAAAAAATCTAAATTTTTCATGATTGCTTCAGCTTTAAGCTCCGTTTCTCTCCATTCGTTTTCTGGCGAGCTGTCGGCTGTTATTCCGCCACCCACATAAAGCAATGCAGCGTTCGAGAACAATTCAGCACAGCGTAAATTAACGAAATACTGCACAGTTTCGTCATCTTCATATCGAATATAACCAGCGTAGAAATTTCGGGGGTATTTTTCAAATTTTTGAATGGCTTCCTCGCAAAACTGCTTCGGGATGCCACAGACAGCGGGAGTAGGGTGAAGTGCCGAAATAATTTGTTCGAGATCGTTTTTGTCGATGACGGTTTTAAAATCGGTTCGCAAATGTTTAATATTCCCCGATTCATGGCTGTAGGTTTCCGATTGTTGTACTTCAGTGGAAAAATGAGCCAGGACTTTTGCTATATAGTCGGTAACTGGTTTTTGTTCCTCGATTTCCTTCGATGTCCATTCTTCGTGCAAAGGAAGTGTTCCTGCTAAACTCATGGTTTCAAATTCGGAGGTTTTCTTGTTGAATTTTCCCAACACTTCAGAAAAAGCGCCGATCCATGATTTTCCGTCTTTCAAAAACAAATAGGAAAATGCGTTGGGATAAGATTGGCAAAGGTTAAGAAAAGATTCCGTAAGATTCAACTTTTCAAAAGGAACTTTTTTTCTTCTGGAAATAACCAATTTAGCCAGATGATTTGCGTTGATCAATGCAATGACCTGCTTTAGTTTTTGCAAATAATCTTGCTTACTTTCTTCTTCGAAATTGATGGGCGGTATTGATAATTGGTCTGATAATAGCGGTTCCGCAATGAGTTCTTCTTTTTTTACCGTTGAAATATTACCGAAGAAATTTAAAGTTTCTTTACCATTGAAGGAGATAAAGTTCACAGCATTCCTGTCAGAATTTTCCCCAGTAGTCAGGATTTGATCGGAAAAAGGCAACTTAAAATACAGCATATCCATTGAGGCAAAAGAGCATTGAAGGCATCAAAAATTCAATAATGCTTTATCGCTATTGAGGGCGGGGAATAATATTATTGGTCATGGTGGTGTGGTTGATCAGGTGACCTTTCTCGTCACGGATTTCAATTTCGGAAACGTGCATCGTATTGCCTTTGCGGATAAAACGTGCAGTTCCGGTAACGATGCCATCTTTTTTACTTCGCAAATGATTAGAGTTGATATTGGTGCCCACTGGTACCACCACATTGGTATCTACATGAAGAACTGAGAGGCAAGAACCCAGAGTTTCTGCCAAAACGCAATTTGCACCGCCATGTAAAATTCCGTAGGGTTGATGCACCTTAGGCGTAACAGGCATGGTGGCGGTTAACGAGTTTTCGGAAACATCGGTAAATATTATATCGAGGTTTTTGGCTAAATTTTCTCCACCCCAATGGTTGAGTCGGTTCAGTATTTCTTCTTTGTGATCGAAATTCATAGCGTTTTGTTTTAGTAAATCTGTGGATTCCAGTTTTGCGGCACTTTTGGCGTAATTTTGTAATTGACATAATACTCCTGAATTTCCTTCATGATTTCTTCGTAGGATGAACTGGCAATTTTTTCGTACGGAATTTTATACCCCAAATACATGGTTTTCGTTTTGAAATCGCCTGCTGCAAGCACAATAGGAACTTTTGCAGCCAGTGCCATGTGGTAAAAACCTTTGCGCCATTTCGGTACCCAACTTCGGGTTCCTTCTGGTGTGATGACCAAGCTGAAATCCTCTTTTGCGAACTGCCTTGCAACGAAATTTACAAGGTCATTTTTCTGTGACCGGTCGATGCCGATGCCGCCTAACGCTTTTACGATGCCGCCGTACCAAGCTTTCGTATGGGTATCTTTAATGATGATTTTCAGAGGTTTTCCTAATGACCAATAGGCGAGATTGCCGAGCAGGTATTCGCTGTTATGGGTATGTGGCGCAACGGCGAGGATGCAGCGGTCAAGATTATTAACATCGCCTTGCAGAACGACCTTCCAGCCGATGATTTTCAGGATGAGTTTGCCGATGAATTTTTTCATGTGAAACCGAAAACTTATTGTGGATGATTGAAATAAAAAAGTATAACCCAACTTAATCGGTTATACTTGACAAATATACTGAATTTAAAATTCTGACTAAAAAAATTGGCTGACGAAATCCATAATCTTAATGGCGATTTCAATAACAAACTGTACCATGGCGGGTCTATATTTGAGGTTATGTTTTTTTAAACATTTAACAGTACGAAGATAGTTTTTATTTTAATCTGTACAACGCATTGCTCTGTTAATTTTTATTTAAATTTTCAGTCGGATGAACAAGCGAAAAGCGAAAAAACTGTTGATGTTCAGGATTCCGCTTTTGCTCATCCACTCTCATTATTTTGTTTTAATGATGATTTCTTTTTTGCCGTCTTTCACGGTGATGTCGATGTCTTTAAGGT
Source organism: Chryseobacterium sp. 39-10 (assembly GCA_001898255.1). Lineage (GTDB taxonomy): Bacteria > Bacteroidota > Bacteroidia > Flavobacteriales > Weeksellaceae > Kaistella. The sequence goes on from MKTK01000034.1 coordinate 104,417, forward strand.
CCTTCTTATCGATTTTTTTCAGAATAAGATCGCCGTCTTCCTTACTCACTTTTTTACCATTGACAATAATAGAGTCTTTGTCGGTGGATGATACTACAATTGAATTTTTAGAACTGTTGACTGTTGTGCTGTCTGCATCATCATGTTCATCGTCTTTAGCCGAATCGTCATTTAAATAGAATCCATTTTCATTGTTTAATGCAATTACTTTCATCCTTTTGGGCACCACCAGTTGATAATCTACCCGATAATCTCGAAAACGGTAATCATACGGATAAGAGAAGTAATTGGGAAGCATAATTTTATTGTCTACAATTTCAACCGGAACTTGCATTTTTAAGGGGATGTTATACCCATCGGCTCCTTTTTTAATTTCTAGATATGGCGCTTTCACATCCATTCTTTTTACTTCAATATTAGGATAATCTTTTTTGAAGATCGTTTTTTTATCGGAGTAAACATCATCCCAATAAGAATCGAAATTTTGAGGGATATTGACTTTTTTAATATCGACATAAATAGAATCTGAGGTGGTATTGATTGCCACATTTTCACTTTCATCATTGTTTCCGCTGTATTGGGTCTTCAGTTTTATAGCACTTAAACCTGTAGCTGTAGCCAAAACGATCCACAAAATCACCAATCCACCAAAAACATATCCAGTGTTATTGAGTCTTGTTTTGGGCGAGAACAGCTTCATCGCGAGATAGCAGAAGATGAGTGCGGGAATAAAGATCGTGAGGAAACCCACTGCGATGGCAAGAAAACCAAGGTTATTATCCTGAAGGTAAAAGCCAAGATTATCAAAGAAATGGACATTATTGCTCCCAGCAAAACCAAATATGGCAAAAGAGGAAAGCAATAGAGAACCACCGGTTAGCGCAAATATAGCACCGAGAATATACCGGATTGCATTCCAAAGACCGCTTCCTGCCTTATTGATATAGGGTTTGTTTTCAGTATAGATTTCTCCCACACGTTGCGTAGATTCGTTGGCAAACTGAACGATTTTATTTGATTCTTCTTTAATGTTATCAAAGTTGATAGGTTTACCCTTCATCTTTAGGAAATCGGCGGCCGATTCTGCTTTGGGCATCACCAGCCAAAGAATGATGTATAGGAAAACGATAAGCATCGGTGAGCCAGGAAGGGGGATGAGCAGTAAAAATAATCCCACCCAAATGGCACGCATTGCAGCAATGTCCATCCCCACATAATGGGCTAAACCAGCGCAAACTCCTGCAATTTTTTGTTTCTCAGGATCGCGGAAGAGTTGTTTCTGCTTGGTGGAATTTCCTGATCTTTTCTGTTCGCTTTTTTGGGTTTTCTCAGAAAAATATACTTCTTCCTGTTCTTCGATGAGTTCGGGTTTACCAATTTGCGCAATCACTTTTTCTACGTCGGTATCATTAATCACTTCACGTTTTCCTAGTGTATCTTTGAAAATTTCTACCATTCTGATTTCGATGTCGTGCATTACTTCATCTGCTTCGCTGGCGTCCAAAGAATTTCGTAGCGCTGCAAGATAATCGTTGAGCTTGATGTATGCGTGTTCCTCAATGGTGAAAGAGAAACCGGCTAATCCTATTGAGAGTGTCTTGTTCATGTTGGTTAGTTTATCGTTTTTTGAGTGATTTGATTGACGGAATCGGTAAGTTCATTCCATGTATTGGTAAGTTCAGCAAGAAAGAGCTTTCCTTTTTCAGTGATCTGGTAGTATTTTCTTGGCGGCCCACCGGTAGATTCTTCCCAGCGGTAGGTGAGGAACTCGCTGTTTTTAAGTCTTGTGAGCAAGGGATAAAGGGTTCCTTCCACCACATCTAGTTTTCCTTTCTTAAGCTCGTCAATCAGGTCAGAAACATACATTTCTTTCTGGTCGATTAAACTCAGGATACAGAATTCCAGAATTCCCTTTCGCATTTGCGCTTTGGTGTTTTCTGCGTTCATTATTATGAGGTTATTAATTGGTTTAACACGGTTGAAGAGTCAGGCGATCGCTTGTATTAAAATCTGCTTCTTCAACTTTACAAAGCAAAGATATGTAATAAAGATAGTATTATGCAATACAAAGTAGTAAAAATGTTTTAATTTAATCTTAATGTATTGATTATCAACACGAAAATTTTAATGCAAAATTACTTATGGTATATTACAATGTTTTAGAAACCTTATTGACTTTTGAAATGGATAATTTTTTCCTCAAGAAAATTTTCTAAGAACGATGCCATTTCAAGACAGAGCTAATTTTTCGGAATAAAAAAACCGCCCCAATTTGGAGCGGTTTAATGATGTTTTTATTAAGAATGTTTATTTCTTAACAGCTTTCACTGATTTTACAGAGCCATCTTCCATTTGGAAAGTTACGATGTAAAGACCAGCACTTAGCGATGAAAGATTAAGTTCATTGCTTGGTTTCACTGTTTTCACAGCTCTTCCAGAGATATCACTTACGGTAATAGATTTAACACCTTTTACGTCAGAGATTTTCAACACATCATGGAATGGGTTAGGATAAACAGCAACTTTGTCTTTGTCAACATTAGAAACTGCCATGCCCGGAGCCACCACTTTTACAGTATAGTCTTCTGCTTGCCCGTAGGGTTGACCAACTGCACAAGGATTACTGAAATCACTTGAAGCTGCAGGTACAGAGCTGAAATACTCTTTCTTCACTCTCATTCTGGTTTCACCTAATTTCGCGTTGGCAGGTACAGAGATTGATCCTGTTACTGGAGCACCTGTTCCGTCTGATCCTGTTAAGAAAATAGATCCATCACCGAAGTAAACCTCACCTGGATCGTTTAACGTACCATTTTGGTTCCAGTCGATAAATACAACGTAGTAGTTGGTGTAGCCACCATCCGAGTTACCATTCAATTTGATAGGTAGATTGGTTTGTCCTTGTTCTACTAAACCTTTTACAGCAGTAAAATCCTCATGAGAAGTACCACCTGTAGCTGCAGAACTTGGGTTATTAATTCCTGCGAAAGTAACATTGGTAATAGGTTCAACGTTAGCGTATGCAAGCGGACCGCAATAAGCAATTTGTCCTGCGGTGAAAGAGATTTCACTACATCCTGTAGCATCACCAGCTGCGTTGTAAGGCACTACTTTAAGGTAATAAACAACACCAGCAGTTAATGAAGGAGAATACGTATTGGTAGTAACCACAGTACCATTCAATACTTGAGTTCCTCCTGAAGTTGTTCCTAAATACAATTTGTAACCTTCAGCACCACTTATTGCATCCCACTTAAGTGCCACGTTGGCTGGAACGTTAGTTGCTCCATTGGTAGGAACGGTAATTGTGGTACAAGTTGGCGGTGTAGACGGTGCAGGTACATTAATCGTGTAGTCCTCAACCTGTCCGTTGATCATATCTTCACATCCTGCAGTAAGAGGGGTATTAAGTGTAGTACCAGAGTAGTTGTATTTTACTCTCATGGTTTTGTTTCCAGGTGCTGCATTGCTTGGAACAGCAATAATTCCATCCAACTGAATAGGGTTATCAGTAACACCTGCCTTTCTAACCATAGTAGCAGTTGTGTTAAAATAAGATTCTCCGGCATCTTTAAAATCACCGTCGTTATTCCAGTCGATAAATACAGACATAGCCCATCCATTAGCAGAGTTACCATTAGTTGTTCCTAAAACGGTAATAGGATTGGAAGAACCTGGCTGTACTACTGGAACAGTAATTCCGGTAGTGAAATCCTGATGTACAGGGAATACACCGATTGTTGTTGCTGATGCATCCGAAGTATTAGTCATACCTCCGAAACTTACCGATTTAATTGGTGCAATTGCGTTAGGCGCACTTGAACTAAGTGGACCACAATGTCCAATAGCGGTATTGGTATTGAATGTAATTTCAGAGCATCCTGCGGCATCACCCACATTGTTGGTTGGTGTCACCTTTAGGTAATAGGTGCTGTTTGGAGCCACTACAATATCCACAAAATTGGAACCATAAACCGTGCTGTTGTAAATATCTGAACCGCCCGATGTTGTACCAAGATTAACTTTGTAGCCAGCTGCCTGAGCAACAGAATTCCATTTTACACGCACGCTACCTCCTGCAACAGTTGCTGCATTGATTGGTGAAACTAAAGTAGTACACTGTGGTGCTGCTGTAGGAATTTCTTGTACAAATTTGATATCATCAACATAGAAATTTCCTGTTGTGGAAGCACTTTTTGTTACCCAAACACCAAAGCCATACACTTTATTAGGATTCAATACTCCAGCAGGAATAGTAGCGGTAACAAAGTCTGCACAAGTGGTGGCAGTTCCTGCAGTAAGCGTAACAGGAGTACCAATTTGGGTAATGCTCCAGCTGTTCGCTTCAGCACTAAATTCAAAGTAGGCTAAACTTGCAGTACCTCCCAGAGCTGCTGCTTTTTTCCATTTAGCAGTAAGGGTTAATTTTTGCCCGTTGCTGCTTTGAGAAATTTTGTCAGACATGACCATGAAACCGGTTTGAGAATAGAGGGCAGACATAGCAAGTTGTCCACCATATGATCCGTTACATGCTGCTGTGCCATTCATTGTGCCACCGCCAAACTGACCATACGCTCCGTTTGCTCCCTGATCTTCAAAGTCACCCGTGAAGTTGAGCTGTGCATGTGCGCCTATTCCTAAGGCGACAAAACACGAGAGTAAAAGTTTTTTCATAATGATTTTGTTTTGTTAAACTTTCCAAAAGTAATAAAAAAAATGATAATGCGAGGCATAATAGCGCTAATCGTCATGGAATTATTTTTTAATCCTCCAAAAATCAATGATTTCCGAATGATTTTAAACCAAAACATTAAAATTTGATAATTGAGGATTATTGTACATCCCAATCCTCATCTGGAAAGTAAGAAAAACTACGCAGTCTTCTGTTGTCTTCTCTTAGCTTTTCCATTTTTTGGAGCAGGTTATGAATAATCTCCAAACCGGGAAGATTTACCTCCAGGTCGTAATGCCAGTTCGTCAATCTTTCAAAAGTTGGCAATTCATCATAAAGCAGATACTTCACATTGTTTTCGGTCTCGGTTTTCACCAGTCCCGACTCATCCAGTGAGTCAAAAAATGTGATTTCTATATTGTAGATTTTTACGAGTTCTTCTCTTGAAATTCTGTCGCTCATTGCTTTAATTTTTTAAGTTCACCGAAAAGTTCTTTTTCTTTTTCGCTCAGTTGGGTAGGTAGTTTTACGGTATAGGTTACAAACAGGTCACCAAATTCGCCCTCTCTTTTGTAAACGGGGAATCCCTTTCCTTTCAGCCGAACCTTCGTTCCAGATTGCGTTTCTGGCTTTACCTTCAAATTCACCGATCCTTCTAAGGTATTCACCGTGACCTCACCTCCCAACATGGCAGTGTAAAGATCAATTTCAACATCGGTGTAAAGGTTATTGCCATTTCTTTTAAAATGAGGATCTTCGGGAATTGTGAATGTGATATACAAATCTCCGTTGGGACCGCCGTTGTGGCCGGGGTTTCCGTGACCTTTCAGCTTAATTTTCTGCCCGTCGGCAATGCCGGCAGGAATGGTAATGCGAACTTTTTTGCCGTTAATTTCGAAGGTTTGCTGATGTGTTTTTGAGGCCTCTCGCAAACTCAGGTTCAGCTCGGCCGAAACATCTTGTCCTTTGAATTTGTTAGACGCGCTTCCTCGTGAGCTCCTGCCAAATCCACCACCAGCACCGCTGCCGCCGAACATGCTTTGGAAGAAATCGGAGAAATCTTCACCGCCATAATCACCCCCCGAGAAACCACCAAAGTTTCCCCCTTGTTGATATTGACGTTGTTGCTGTTGCTGGGCTTTTTCGTATTCTTCACCATGTTTCCAATGTTCGCCGTATTTATCGTATTTTTCTCGGTTTTCGGCATTGCTCAATACCTCATTGGCTTCGTTGATTTCTTTGAACTTTTTTTCAGCTTCTTTATCACCGGGATTCACGTCGGGATGGTATTTACGTGCAAGTTTTCGGTATGCTTTTTTTATTTCGTCGGCAGTTGCTTTTTTGTCGACACCTAATGTGTTGTAATAATCGATATAGGCCATTAATATAAGATTTATTCAAATTTAATGTTTTTTTGTGAATGATTTTAAATTTTTAAAGAACAATGGGAGATGGGTGGAAACTGGGGTGCGAGAAGGAATGAGTTAACAATAAAAAATAATGCCTCGCAAGGTGCGAGACATTATTATTGTAGTAAAAGTGATATGATTGTTAGTCGTAGGTAAAATTAGTTTCCTGCGTCAGCAACGTCGAAGCTGTTCACGCCGCTCCATCCTTTTGCCCAAGATGGTAATCCAGTACCATTTCCTGCGCCCTGATTTTCTTTCTCCACAAAAGCAGTAAGTATTGCATCTGGGAATGGGCTTTTTGCTTTAGATTTAGTTGCCACATTTACAAATTGAATATTGGTGATTCTATTGGCTCCAGTAAACCAATCGTAGGTTCTTTGGGTTTCAAAATCAACACCTACATTAAAGTTAGCAATCACAATGTTTTCAAATACACCGTTTGATCCTGCTCTGATCTTCATTCCTTGAGATTCTGATCCTTTGGAGTTTCCGATTAGAGTAAAATTCTTGATGGTTGGGTTAGACGCACCATTGCCGTTGGTTGTATTAGGGTCGGTATCTTGTGTATCTGCTTCAATACCTCTGTTTCCAGGTTCTACAGCGTTAACATATTCTTTTTTTCTTGCTGCATATACGTTGGTTACGGTTCCTTGCCATCCTTCGGTCCAGTCGAATGAATCATCACCACATCCTAAGATCAGTAGGTTAGATGCATTTACATTTCCACCAAAAAATTCAATTCCGTCGTCAGCTCCATCCATAATTGCGATATTGGAAACAGTGGTACCACTACCTACGCCGAAAAGGGAAAGGCCGTTGAATTCTTTCTCAGGGTTGTATTTGAAACCACTGTCTTTAATGATAACGTAAGTCATTATTCCGGAGTTGTCTGTTTTATTTGTTCCTCCGTACACCATATCTCCAAGTTCAGAGGTTGAGGTGCCGCTCGCACTTCTGTTTGTAGGTGCATTACCTAAGATAACAACTCCTCCCCAAAAACCTTGTCCTGCTTGTGCCCCTTGAAAAACCACTGGTTTCTCCGCAGTACCGTTCATGAATATTTTTCCTCCTCGGTCAACGATTAAATAAGTAGCACCTTGAGCTCCCTTTATTACTGTTCCTGCAGGAATAATTAGCGTAGCTCCGTTTTCCACCAAAAGTTTTCCTGTAAGGTTATATACCTTAGATGGGTCTAGTGTTACTGTAGTTCCTGCCTTAATTTCTCCCTTGAAGTTTGCAGGATCTACTGTTGAGGTATTGTTTTCAGTGTTGTCGTCGCTTCTACTGCACGAAACGATTGCTGTGGTTGCAGTAGCCATCAATGTCAGGCAAAAAACTGCTCTAAAAATGTTCTTTTTCATAATAATATTAAATTTGTTTTTTTTGAAGTTTATTTTTAAAATTCATAAGAAAGATTAATGCCTACTTGGCGCCCTTTAGAATAAGCTTTGTGCGCGTATCCTGCATTATTAACGACTTGCTCAATTTTGTTTTCGGAATTAATAAGGTTTTTGGCACTAATGCCTATGCCGATTTGGTTGAATTTGAATTGAAGATTGGCATCTAACAAATGGATAGGATTCTCGTAAAAATTACCCACCGCATTGGTTCCTAATGCAAATAAACTTTTGCCCACATAAGAATAGGAAATTACAAAATCAACATTAGAATTGGATCCCAATTTCTTGTTGTAACCCAAGTTTGCATTGGCCAACAAATCGGCAACTCCTTGTATTCTGTCTTTGGATTGCCCACTGAACTGTATAGTCTTGCCATTGTTTTCCTTAGCAAATTCGGTTTCGGATTTTAATTGCTGCTCACTGTGCATATAGGTGGCGTTCAGGAAGGTATAAAGTTTAGAATCTTTCCAGCTCAACAGATCTTTTCTTATTTCCACTTCTGCTCCTACAACGTATCCAGAATTGCCGATATTGAAGTAAGTCATATCGCTGGATGCAGCCGTAGAATAGGTAGTTCTGGAAATTGGGTTTTGGAGGTATTTTGCAAAGGCAGTTACTGATAAAACTTCACCGGACTTTGGAAACATTTCCCATTTCAAATCTACATTATAAATGTCGGCAGGATATAGATCCGGGTTTCCATAAACGTTTACCGTTACGTCATAGTATGCAATCGGAATCAGTTCTTTTGCCTGTGGCAAACTGTACGTTTTCGATGCGGAGAGACGTAAGTTTTGAGAATCCGAAACGCTGTACTTTGCGTTGAATGCTGGCAGAAATTTTTTATAGGTTTTGTTGTTTTTTCCTAAACGAAAAATAACATCATCCCAGTCACTCTTGATATCGATATAATCGAATCTACCGCCTAACTGCACGGTGAATCGATCGCTGAACTTATAATCAACATTCACAAATCCGGATTGTATATTCTGTGTAATATTAGAATAAAAGGGCACGAATCGCTCATTATCCGGGCGGAAAGTGTTGTACACAAAAATTCCACTGTTATACGAATTAATAAATGAATCTAAGTCGTTTGGATTAACAGGTGTATTCAGCTTAAAGTTCATCCCAATCGTCGTGTAGTCGAATTTTCTGTCTTTATAACTTCCGTTGTAGCCGAAGTTTACTTTTAACTTTTCGAATTCTTTAGTTAAATTGACAAAACCGGTAAAGGTATTGTCATTAAGATTATCAAAATAACGATGGTTGTCTATCGCGCTACCTGCAATAATTTCGCTGGTGCTGGCGTTGACAGTGTTTTGAAGACGATCTGGTCTTTTACTATTCAGGTAATTGTAGCCCACTGCCCAATCTGCAGTCCAACTGCTGGTCAGTTTATGATTTCCGTAAAGTTGGTTGATGAGGGTGGAAGTGATTTTATTGTCACCACGATTAATGATGATATCCGATCCAATTTCCCTGCTGTATCCTTTAAAGAATCTTGCATCCTGCTCCGATGCATGGATGAAATTTGAGGTGAAATTGATTCTATTTTTAGCATCCAGTTTGTAGCCGATATTCACAACACCTGTGGTATTGGTTCCGTAGGTATACCGATCAACATCCATGTCTTTTATAGGATTACCCGTGGAATCAAACCAACCTTCTTTTCCTTTACTATATCGATAATCATTCTCGAATCCTCCATACAAAAAGAATGAAAATTTGCCTGCTCGAAATCCGGCTTCAAAGTCCATATTGGAATTGTAAGGATTACTTTGGCTATCGAAATTCCATTTGCTGCTAAAAGGATATTGTTCGTAGGGGTTTCCTTTTCTGAAGGTAGTTTCCTTAAAACCAAAAAATCCAGGTGCGCCGTTTTGCATACGGAAGTTCTTCACATCCACTGTTTGTAAATTTACACTACTTCCTATGCCTACTTTAAAATATGGTTTTCCAGAATGCTCCTTGGAAACGATATTAATAGTGGCTCCTCCAAAATCCCCTGCCAGTTTAGGGTTATATACTTTGTCGAGCGAGATGTAATCAATGATTGAGGTTTTAAATATCTCAAGATTGATGTTTTTGTTTTCTGGATTCTCCGATGGGATGGGAAGTCCGTTGAGTGTAGTTGCATTATATCGATCTCCTAAACCACGAACAACAATTTGGCCACTTCCTTCTTGTTTTTGTGTTCCCGTCGCCTTCGTTACCGCTGTTGCGGCATCACCAACGCCTTGTTTGGAAAGTTGTGCTGCACCTACTCGTTCAATAACCTCGACCGATTTTCGCTGGATACTGATGATATTGGCCTCCGTGCTTTTCTTCGTGGTTCCTTGAATCGTAACTCCTTCTATCTTCTTTTCTTTCTGAATGGTGTCACTTTTCTTTTGCTGTGCATAGATTCCTGATGCAGAAGCAGTTAAGAAAAACACCGCAATGGTCAATTGATTAATTTTCATGCCTAATTTCACTTTACTTTTTACTTTTGCAAAGAAATACAGAATGGTCGGCAAGCATGTTTTCTTAATTTTAAATCTTCATTACGAAATTTTTAACGTCCGACGAATTATGTTAATTTTATGTGAATTTTAAACAGCCCCGGATTTACCATGTTAAATATGCATAACTTTGAAAGGTTAAAACGTAGAAATGAATCAGAAAAAAATTCTTTTAATTGATGATGAAATGGACATTTTAGAACTCCTTTCATACAATCTCGAAAAAGAAGGATACATGGTGTACACGGCAAATAATGGAGCCGAAGGCATCGAAAAAGCAAAGGAAATTATTCCTGATCTTATCCTGTTAGATGTGATGATGCCCGAAAAAGACGGCATTGAAACCTGTCAGGATCTTCGCAAAATTAAAGAACTCGGTAAAACGCTCATCGTTTTTCTGTCGGCCAGAAGTGAAGAATTTTCGCAATTGGCGGGCTTTCAGGCAGGAGCCAACGATTATATCGTAAAACTTATTAAACCTAAAGTGCTGATCTCCAAGGTTAATGCACTGTTGCAACTCACCTCGCAGGTCTCAGATTCCACCAAAACAATTAACCTTGGCGACCTTTCTATTGATAAGGACAACTTTAAAGTTACCAAAGCCGGCCAACAGTTTTTACTGCCCAAAAAGGAATTCGATTTGTTGTATCTGCTCGCCTCCAATACTGAAAAAGTATTTAAGAGGGAAGAAATTCTAGAAAAAGTTTGGGGTAATGATGTCATCGTGGGCGAAAGAACCATTGATGTACACATTCGTCGGCTTCGTGAGAAACTGGGCATTCAGTCCATCCAGACTCTTAAAGGAATAGGATACAAATTGGTGGTCTAATTTCTATATTCTTTCTCCTATAAATAAAAGGAGTATCTTTAGAACATGAACTTCCAGCGACTTACCTTTATCACCTCTTTGCTCATGACGGCGGTTATGCTGTTGGTGGTATACATCTTTGATGCCTTGAAGGAAGGTTTTTCAAACACCGATCAAAAGTTTTACCTTACGATGGGGATCAGTGCATTAGTTTTTTTGGTCATAAATTATTTTGTGATCGAGTTTCTTCTTAATTTTTATGCAAAGAAGCAGATTCGAAAGATTTCCACCATACTTCCGGAAGAACTTATCCATAATGATGAGAATGATTTGAACTTTCGCGAGTTGGGAGAAAGAGTATCGGAAATGACCCAAAAGAATGCCACCGAAATCGATACCATGAAAGAGATGGAAACCTATCGTAAAGAGTACATTGGCAACGTATCACACGAAATGAAAACACCGCTTTTTTCCATTCAGGGCTACGTGGAAACTTTGATGGATGGAGGCGTTGAAAACCTTGCTATTCGGGATAAATATCTTGATAGAATCGATAAATCGGTAGAGCGGCTGCTAAATATTGTAAAAGATCTTGACATGATCAACCAGTTCGAAAGCGGTGAAATAAAACTCAATGTCACCCGATTCGATCTCAATATTCTGATACGAGAAATTATCGATCTGCTGGATCTGGAAATTCAAAGAAGAAATTTTAAGGTAGTGCTGCAAACATCCAGCAGTCAGATTTTTGTGAATGCGGATAAGCAAAAAATTTCGCAGGTACTCATCAATCTTCTCTCCAATGCTATTCATTATGCCAACCGGGAAGATGCCAAAATTTTAGTGCGAACCGCCACTCTTAAAAATAAGGCGCTGGTGCAGGTAGAAGACAATGGAATGGGCATAAAACCGGAAGCACTGCCGCGTATTTTCGAACGATTTTATCGTGTGGAAGCAAGCCGAAATCGTAAAGATGGCGGGTCCGGGCTGGGCTTGGCTATTGTAAAACATATTTTGGAAGCTCACAATGAGAATATTACGGTAGAAAGCACTTATCTGGAAGGTACCACCTTCAGCTTTATGCTCGAAAAAAGTGTGTAGAGAGTCGGTATTTAAGAAAAACTTTTCAAAAAAAAACCATCAAAATTATTTTTTTGTCCTATTGCAATTGTTTTATATTTGTACCCGAAAAATAAATCTACCAACAAAACAATCAATTTTTTTACTGCATCAATGGTTTATAAAATCCGCATTATTTTAGATACCAAAGAAGACATCTTTCGAGATGTTGAAATTAAATCAAAACAAACCTTGTGGAATCTCCACATGGGTATTAAAAGCGCGTTTTCTCTTTTGGGCGAGGATCTATCAGTCTTCAATATTCTTGATGAAGATGGAGTAGTGGTAAAAAACGTACCGCTGGAGGATATGAGTGATGATGGTGATGGCGAAATTATGAGTGATGTTTATATTGATGAAGCATTTCAAAAAGTGGGCGACAAAATTCATTTCCAGTACGGGTTTATGGATTTATGGGAATTTTTCTGCGAATTGGTAGAGATTATCGATGAAAAACCTTCTGTTAATTATCCTATCACTGTTTTCCGCTTCGGAAAAATGCCACTGCATGCCCCTAGTAAAAACGGTGGTAAAAAAGGTGGAAAAGCAGCGCAAGTGTCATTAATGGATGATGACTTTGGTAATTTTGAAGAAGACTTCAGTGGAAGCAGTTTCGAGAACGAAGATGATGAATCGTATGATGAAGAAGATGATTATGCAGACGAAAATTTTGACGATACATTGGACGACGAATAAAACGCAACCCGAAAAAGTATAGAATTGCCCGAAATATTTCGGGCTTTTTTTGTGCTTGAAAGGACATTATTTGTGGGTTCTTTTATTTAAAAACAGTAAATTTGTGAGAAATCATCACAATGAAAAAGTGTATTCTTTTAGCAATAATAGGTTTAGGAATTATTTCTTGTGCTACCCCAAAAAATACCAACAATATGGAGTTACCAAAGCAGTGGAAGCACCACACCAACATTTATGAAGTCAATGTACGTCAATATACCCAAGAAGGAACCTTTCGTGCCTTCGAAAAAGAATTGCCGCGGCTAAGGGCAATGGGTGTAGAAACCCTTTGGTTCATGCCTATTACTCCCATCGCAACACAAAAAATGAAGGGAACTTTAGGCAGTCCTTATGCAGCGTCCGATTACACGTCCATTAATCCGGAATTCGGAACATTGGAAGATTTTAAACATTTGGTGAATAGTGCCCATGCCCAAGGTTTTAAAGTAATTATCGATTGGGTAGCCAATCATACGGGCTGGAATCATGTGTGGACCAAAACGCATCCTGAATATTATCTGCACGATGCTGATGGCAGTTTTCACATTGCATCTGGGATGGACGATATTATTGAGTTAGATTACAGCAAACCTGAACTGAGAAATGCCATGATCGATGCCATGAAGTTCTGGGTGCGAGAAACCAATATTGACGGATTCCGTTGCGATTTGGCAAGTTGGGTAGAGGTGGATTTCTGGGAGCAGGCAAGACCTGCAGTAGAAACTGTAAAACCCCTTTTTTGGCTTGGAGAATTTGACGAATTGGAACAACCAGAGTATGGCAAAGTTTTCGACGCAAGTTATAGCTGGACTTGGATGCATAAAACAAAAGATTATTACGAGAAGAATTTACCATTACAGGAACTTAAAGATGTACTGATGAAATACTCGGCGATCGGTGATCAATCTATGCGGGCGTGGTTCACCACCAATCATGACGAAAACTCTTGGAACGGTACGGAATATGAAAAATATGGTGTTATTGCAAAACCCTTAGCTGTTTTTTCTGCCACATGGAATGGGGTTCCGTTGATGTATTCAGGTCAGGAATTGCCCAACCACAAAAGGTTAGAATTTTTTGAGAAAGATGTAATACAATGGATGGGTCAGTACGAACTCACCGATTTTTATAAAACTTTATTTCACCTGAAATCGACTAATCCGGCATTGCGTGGTGGTGATCCTGCCGTAACGACTTATTTTATCAATACCACCGAAAATGGTAAAATCCTTGCCTACTTGCGCAAGAATGGTCAAGATGAGGTATTAGTGGTTCTAAATTTATCAAAAGAATCAGTTAATTTTAGTATTCAGGATACAATGGTGCAGGGTTCATTTAAAAACCTCTTCGAAAAAACCGATCGCAATTGGTCCGACAATCCCTCATTGTCGATGAAGCCGGGCGATTATGCGGTTTTCGTGAAGTAAAATAGCGGTTTACACTTTATTCATATAAGAACAGACTGAAAGCGCTTGTTGTGTTTTGCTACTTAATAGATCTCCATTCTTCATCCTGCTATGGAAAAATCCGAATTGCTGAAAGTTCTGCATCTAAAAATAGACGACAAAATTAGTCAGTTGCAAAAGCTGATCGACGAAACACGGGCTTCCAACAACGACACCAAATCTTCAATGGGCGATAAATACGAAACAGGTCGAGAAATGCTGCAACAGGAAATCAATAATTTGCAAGTGCAACTCAATGAAGTGTTGAAACAAAAAACCTGTCTGCAAACATTGGTCATCAAAAAAAATAATAAGGTAGAAAAAGGAGCTTTGATAACCACAGAAAAAGGAATGTTTTTTATCGCTGTTTCCGTGGGCGAGGTTTTATTGAGTAAGCAGAAAATTATCTGCATCTCTACAGAATCTCCGTTGGCGAAAGCGATGGCTGGCCTATCGAAAAATGAAGTCTTCACTTTGAACGGAACTGTACAAACTATTGTAGATGTCTGTTAAGAATTTACTCTGTTGAATTTTTAGTTCAGTCATGCGTGGATTAGGGTTGTTTTTTACGGCGGCGGCGAAGCCGCCGCCGTAAAAAAGTTCTCATTTAACGCTTTTTTAATATTCCACACCTTTAACTTTAAAGATCAGCCCAAATCAAACCCTTGTTATTTTTAAGAAAATGGTTGATCAGCTTCACAAAAACAAACACCTGCTCTGGCGAGCCGGTTTTGGTCCTTCGCTTTCGCAATTGATAAATCTGGAAAAGATTCCAACCCGGGATGTGCTCAGAGATTTATTTTCGAAGAAATCTTTTTCAGATATTCACTTCGATACGCCGGCGGCTAATATTGATTATCAAACATTGAGTAAAACAGATGCTGAAACCAGAAAACAAATTCAGCAGCTCAACCGAAAGCAAACTTTAGAAATTAATCTCAATTTTTTCGATCAGATGGTTGCAGCTGATGATCAGCTGAGAGAAAAAATGGCTTTTTTCTGGCACGGACATTTTGCAACAAGAGTGGTTAATGCGGCTTTCAATCAGCAAATGCTAGGTGTTATTCGTAAAAATGCATTGGGGAATTTTAGAGATTTGTTATTTGAGGTGTCACGATCTCCTGCTATGCTCCAGTTTTTGAACAACCAGCAGAACGTGAAGAATCATCCCAACGAAAATTTTGCCAGAGAAGTCATGGAGTTGTTCACGATGGGAAGAGGAAATTATACCGAAAAGGATATTCGTGAAGCGGCAAGGGCTTTTACCGGTTGGGCGTACCAGAAAGATGGTACTTTTATTTTTAAAGAAAAGCAACACGACCAAGGCGATAAAACATTTCTTGGTAAAACAGGTAATTTTAAGGGTGACGATATTCTGAATATCATTTTGGAGCAAAAAGCAACTTCTCGGTTTATTGTTGCGAAGCTTTATCGTTTTTTTGTTAATGAATCGCTGGATGAAAAAATTGTAGATCAGCTGAGCAGTAAGTTTGTAAATTCAAATTATGACATCACTGCATTGCTTCACGAAATTTTCAGTGCCGATTGGTTTTATGATCAGAAGAACATTGGCTCAAAAATAAAATCTCCTATCGAGTTGATGGTGGGTATAAGAAGAGTATTACCCATGAATATTGGTGACAGGCAGAATTTAATTCAGTACCAACAACTTTTAGGACAAATGTTGCTCTATCCTCCTAATGTCGCTGGCTGGCCCAGCGGAAAAGCGTGGATCGACAGCTCGTCGCTATTGCTCCGGATGCAACTTCCACAAATTTGGAGCGGGCTGAGACCGATGGATTATAAAGCGAAAGAAAATGATGATCTGGATATGGGACAAAAAAATAGGTCAGCACTGGAAAAGGTATATAAAAATCCTAAAATCGACATCAACTGGAAGCAAATAGAAGAAGTTTTCGCCGGAAAAAATATTCCTGATTATCTGCTGCAAATACAGAACCGACAGAACGATAAAACCATTTCATCATTCAGTGATCAGTCTGTGAAAATAAATATAATTGACTGGATGAGCACCCCCGAATATCAACTCTGCTGATTGTCTTCCATTTTTTCATTCCAAAATGTATTATTATGCAAATTAAAAGAAGAGATTTTTTGAAAATTGGTTCCTTAGCCATGGGATCTTTTTTTGTTCCTAATTTTTTGACTGCGATGTCGCTGCCCGAAGCTTTAGAAGCCCAAGATAAAATACTCGTAGTTTTGCAATTAAGTGGAGGAAATGACGGGTTGAATACAGTGATACCCGTTCGAAACGATATTTATTTTAGGAACCGGAGTGAAATCAGTATAAAAGATGCCCTTCGTTTGGATGATGATTCCGGGATTAATCCTGCTCTGCCTTATTTTAAAACTCTTTTTGATGCCGGCGAAATGGCCATCATGAATAATGTAGGATATCCACACCCTGATAAATCCCATTTTAGGAGCATGGACATTTGGCAAAGTGCCAGCAGAAGTGACGAATATTTGGAAACCGGCTGGCTCGGAAGATACTTGGACGAAGCGTGTTATGCCTGCAAAAACCCTACACAGGCACTTGAAGTGGATGATATGTTGAGTTTGGCACTGAAAGGAAATAATAACAAGGCGATTGCATTTCGCGATCCGAATAAATTGTACCAAACCAGTCGCGAAAAGTTCTTCAAATCTTTGTACGATAACCATCATCACGACAATGAAACTGTTGATTATCTGTATCAAACTTTAGGATCTACCATTCAGAATGCAGGTTATATTTTCGAACAAAGTAAAGCCAAGCCAACTGATCAGTCTTACCCCGATTCCAAATTGGGCAAAGATTTTAAAACCGTGGCGTCACTCATTAAATCAGATATTAACACGAAGGTGTATTACTTGGAAATTGGTAGTTTCGATACGCACATCAACCAAAATGAAAGACAAAGCAAACTTTTTGCAGAAATCAATAACGCCGTGGAATCCTTTGTGGCAGATATGAAGACAAATGGTTTATTCGACAAAGTGATGCTCATGACTTTTTCTGAATTTGGGCGTCGCGTTTCGCAGAATGCCAGCAAAGGAACGGATCACGGCACGGCCAATCAAATGTTTTTTATTTCTGGCGGACTCAGGAAAAAAGGACACCTGAATTCTCTACCTGATTTGGCAAACCTTAATGAAGGCGATCTCATCTACACCGAAGATTTTCGGAAGGTCTATGCCACTGTTTTAAAGAACTGGCTCCAGGCGGATTCCTCAAAAATATTGGGTTGGAAAAACGGCGTTTACGATTTTGTCTGAGTTACAACTATTGGTCTTATTTTCTTAGCAAGCGATGAGGCAGGTGATTTTCATTCGGGCTACAGTGGAAATATGTCGTGCTGAGCGCAATGAAAACTGTTATCAATAGTCAAAAACTCGAGATTCTCTTCAGCAGTGCATTCTCAATACTTTTTCAAAGCAACGTAAATCGTAAATAGGGTGAAAACACCCGTTTTTTACCGGTTTCAGATTTCTATATTTGTGACTGAACTTAAATTTCAAGCACAAATAAAGATGAAACTATTCTCCATTTTAGCATTCTTGTTTTTTACGCAGTTGCAATGTCAACAAAAACTATTTTCCCTTTTCTCGGACTCGGTTCTTCTGAAGAAACAAGCAGAAATGGTGGTAAAAGAGTTCAGTACAGCTATTGAGA
>MKTK01000035.1:0-25700 GCA_001898255.1 Chryseobacterium sp. 39-10
CCATTAATGGTGAACCCAGATACATGAACTATGAATCGCTTGCCGACGGTGGCTTTGCGACTGGTACAATGATGGGATCCGGTGGCTTTGAAGTATTGGATGAAGACCAGTGCGTTGTGGAGCATACCATGACTTTGGCAAGATTCTACGCCCACGAAAGTTGTGGACAGTGCACCCCTTGCCGTGAAGGTACGCCATGGATGTACAAAATCCTAAAAAAAATAGAAAACGGAGAAGGAACATTAGCAGATATTGATTTGCTTTGGGATATCCAAAGAAAAATAGAAGGAAACACCATTTGTCCGTTGGGAGATGCCGCAGCTTGGCCCGTTGCAGCTGCAATACGCCATTTCCGTGATGAGTTTGAATGGCACATCAACAATCCGGAAAGCCAAACTAAAAATTACGGATTGGCTCATTATGCAGATCCGATTCCCGTAGCTGCAAAAGCAGAATAAAACGGAGAAAATTAACTGAAGAAAGAATTACAAAAGACCTCAGGTCAGAAAAAGATGAAGAAAATTTTCGCGGGAGCATTGTTCATGGGAAGTATCCTTTTAACATTTGCACAAACAGAAAATACAGAAGCCAACCCTATCATAAAGGAAGTAAAATCGCCCTTAACCAAAAAAGGACAAATATTTGTTTTTTACGGGTGGAACAGAGCAGCGTACACGAATTCGGATATTCGTTTTTCAGGCAACGGTTACAATTTTCAGCTCGATAAAGTGGTTGCGCATGATCGCCCCACGCCGTTCGGACTGGTTTATTTCGATCCAGCTTGGTTTACGGTAACGCAGTATAATGTAAGAATTGGCTATTTTATCAAAGATAATCTGGCATTGGTTCTCGGCATTGACCACATGAAATATGTAATGGATCAAAACCAGACCGTGAAATTCTCTGGCACAATTACCGATCCTATGTATGCGGGAATGGTGCAGAACGGACAAGTTAACTTAGCTGATGAAAAGTTCCTGACCTTTGAACATACCGACGGACTGAATTATGAAAACTTGGGACTTGAGAAATATCAATCGCTGTACAACAGCAAAAAGGTGGATATTATCTGGAGTTTTGGCGGTGGATTAGGGGTTATGTTTCCTAAAAGTAACGTAAAACTCTTTGGGAACGAAAGAAGTGACCGCTTTCATGTTGCAGGATTCGGAGCAGATCTAAGAGCAAGTGTAAACGCCGTTTTTTGGAAACATTTAATGGCAAGAGTTGAAGTAAAAGGAGGATATATCAATATGCCGGACATTAAAACAACACTGAACAACAAACCTGACAAAGCATCGCAGGATTTTGTTTTCGGGCAGGTGCTGGCAGGAATTGGCTATACCTTTAATACCAAAAAATAATCAGATAGCGAAAAGCCATCAGCGAAAAGCTAAAGTATATGAGCGACGAAGTTAAAAAATTCAAAGTAACCATCGACGGACAAACGGTAGAAGTAGCGCCAGGAACTTCGATTTTGGAAGCAGCAAGACAAATCGGAGGACAATGCGTTCCGCCTGCTATGTGCTATTACAAGCCACTGGAAAGCAGCGGAGGAAGATGTCGAACCTGTTTGGTAGAAGTAGCCAAAGGTTCTGAAGCCGATCCGCGTCCCATGCCCAAATTAGTGGCAAGTTGCAGAACCAATGTGATGGATGGGATGGAAGTGAAAAACCTTACCTCCGAAAGAACGCAGGAAGCCCGAAAAGGGGTAACCGAGCTGCTGTTGATTAACCACCCTCTCGATTGCCCAATTTGCGACCAGGCCGGCGAATGCCACCTTCAGGATTTGGGATATGAACATGGTTTAGAATCGACCCGAACAGAATTCCCTAGAAGAACTTTCGAACCCGAAGACATCGGTCCTTACATTAAACTCAATATGAACCGTTGCATTCTTTGTGCAAGATGTGTATTGGCAGCCAATCAGCTCACCGAAGAAAGAGAGCATGGTATTCTTTTCCGTGGAGATCATGCGGAAATTTCTACCTACCTGAATAAAGCTCTTGAGAATGATTTCATCGGTAATGTTATCGATGTATGTCCCGTAGGAGCATTAACCGACAGAACTTCCCGATTTGCCAGCAGAGTATGGTTCACCAAACCGGTGAATGCAACTTGCAGCTGCGACAAATGCTCAGGCAAAGCTGTGTTGTGGATGAAAGGAGAAGAAATCATCCGAGTAACCGCCCGAAAAAATCAGTATGATGAAGTAGAAGAATGGATATGTAATGATTGTCGATTCCATAAAAAAGATTTGAAATACTGGAATATTGAAGGTCCAAGACATATCGATCGACACTCTGTGATATCGCTGAACCACTACGAAAAGCCAAAAGATTATTTCAGGGAAATCGATAATCCGGATGCCAAAGAAATTTCATCAAGTGACGAAAATCAAAAAGGAGACAAAATAATCTGATCATTAAAACAAACCGACAGGAACCCAATCGACAGTCGGTTTTCAAGCAATAGCATATGGAGTTATTAACATTCAAAATAATTTTAGTGGTTGCCCTCTTTGCAGTTTCTCTGGGGGTTGCAGCGTATTCCACCTGGGGCGAGCGAAAAGTTGCTGCCCTTCTGCAAGACAGGATTGGCCCCAACAGAACTGGTCCTTTCGGAATTCTACAGCCATTGGCAGACGGTGGGAAACTTTTCTTCAAAGAAGGATTTGTACCTGCCAATGCAGACAGATTCCTCTTTTACATTGGCCCTGCCATAACCATGTTCATCTCCCTGATCACAGGCGCTGTGATTCCTTGGGGAAAATCACTGAACATCGGTGGAAATTCCTTCCAAGTTCAGGTCGCCAGTATTGATATAGGGGTTTTATACTTAATCGGTATGGTTTCCGTTGGCGTTTACGGAATGATGATTGGAGGTTGGGCATCCAACAACAAATACTCACTCATTGGGGCTATTCGTGCTTCATCACAAATGATTTCATATGAACTCGCCATGGGCCTTTCCCTGCTTTCGATTATTTTAATGGCAGGAAGTCTTGATCTCTACGCCATCACCTCTTCACAAGGGAGCGGAAAAATCTGGGGACTGATTCCCGCGGACGGTATGAATTGGAATATTTTTTACCAACCCCTGGCTTTCATTATATTTTTTGTAGCCGCCATGGCGGAGACCAATCGTCACCCCTTCGATCTACCAGAATGTGAGTCGGAACTGGTAAATGGCTACATGACCGAGTATTCTTCCATGAACTTTGGCCAGTATATGTTTGGCGAATACGTAAACATGTTTATTTCGAATGCTTTAATTGCTACGCTGTTTTTTGGCGGTTTCAATTATCCTGGAATTAATTGGGTGACTGAGCATTGGGGAGAAAATGCAGCTGGAATCATCAGTATCTTAGCCATGCTGGGAAAAGTGGTTTTCGGTATCATCGTTTTTATGTGGATTCGATGGACCATCCCAAGATTCCGGTACGACCAGTTGATGCACTTGGGTTGGAAAACATTAATCCCATTGGCATTATTAAATTTAATAGTTACAGCAGCAGTAATCGTTTTCGTTGCCGCTTAAAATAAGAATATAAGTTTTAATGCTGAACGCTCTGGAAAAATTCAGAAAAAATCAGCGAAAACCAGATCAATATGAAACTTACAAATAGATCCAAGGTAGTCTCGAACAAGGAGATGACTTTCATGGAAAAGCTTTATTTGCCGGAAATCGTGAAAGGAATGGCCATTACATTGAGACATGCTATAGAAGGTCCGAAAGGAAAAGTTTTCTCTTACCCTGAAGTCCAGAAACCAAGAGCTCAGGTTTGGCGCGGACAACACGTTTTGAAACGTGACGAAGAAGGACGAGAAAGATGCACTGCATGCGGATTGTGTGCCGTGGCTTGTCCTGCAGAAGCCATTACAATGACGGCGGCCGAAAGAACCAAAGACGAGAAAAATCTTTACCGGGAAGAAAAGTATGCGTCGGTATATGAGATCAATATGCTGCGATGTATTTTCTGCGGAATGTGTGAAGAGGCCTGTCCCAAATCTGCCATTTACCTTACTGACCGCTTGGTAGATGTGGAAACCAATCGGGGAAGTTTCATCTACGGAAAAGACAAATTGGTGGAGGAAATCAACAACCGGATTGATATTACGGCACGCCAAAGTGAACTGCAAAAAAAATCAGTAAAATAGTATGGAACAGATCATATTTTTCTTCATCGCATTTTTAGCTGTAGGAAGTGCTTTTTTCTTCATCTTCGGCAAAAACCCGATCTACGCAATACTTTCGCTTATCGTCACCTTTTTTTCGATTGCAGCGTTGTATATTTTGCTGAATGCACAATTTTTAGGCATTGTGCAAATCATTGTGTATGCCGGCGCCATCATGGTTTTGTTTCTGTACATCCTGATGATGCTCAACCTGAATAAAAGTGATGAAAGCAAAAAACAAAACGTAATGAAGTTTCTGGGTGTGTTTACTGCCGGTTTATTGCTGGTGGGAATTCTTGGTGCTTTTCGGGGCATAAAAATGGGCACCGTTGCCGTCTCTACGGAGGCAGGGGTGGGTCTCACCAAAAACCTTGGAAAACTATTGTTCAACGAATATGTTTTACCTTTCGAACTTGCCTCAATCCTTATCCTTGCTGGAATTGTGGGAGCAGTATTAATTGGTAAAAAAGATTTATAGCATTATGGGAGATACAAATTTATTTACACAGACAATCCCGCTGGAGTATTTTATCATACTCTCTTCGGTACTGTTCTGTCTTGGCGTTTTGGGTGTACTGATCCGCAAAAATGCCATCATTATTCTGGGATGTGTGGAATTGATGCTTAATTCTGTCAACCTAATGCTTGCTGCTTTTTCAAGCTATAAAGGAGACGGTAACGGACAAATTTTGGTATTCTTTATCATGGTAGTTGCTGCAGCGGAAGTGGCAGTAGGTTTAGCAATTATTGCCATGATGTTCCGAAACACCAAATCGGTGGATGTGAGTATTTTTAATAAATTAAGAGGATAAATAACGGATGGAAAATTTAGTTTACGCCATTATACTTTTGCCATTATTCGGATTTCTGTTCAGCGGATTATTCGGTAAGCAGCTGCCCAAAATGGTGGTAGGAAGTGTAGCAACATTAGTGATTTTTGCATCGTTCTGCATTGCATTAAGCATTTTTCTTAAATTTGATTCAGATAGTCCGGCAACCATAATCCGAGCTTTTGAATGGTTCCGGGTGAACGGAGTGCAGGTTAATTTCGGATTTCAGATCGACCAACTTTCGCTTATGATGATCCTTATCATCACGGGTATCGGTTCTCTGATCCACCTCTATTCTATCGGTTACATGAGCCACGACAAAGGATTCGCGCGCTTTTTTGCCTACCTGAATCTCTTTGTTTTCTCCATGCTTTTACTGGTGATGGGAAGCAACTATCTCATTCTTTTCATCGGTTGGGAAGGTGTAGGTCTTTGCTCTTACCTGCTGATCGGTTTTTGGTACAAAAATGAGGAATATGGTGCCGCAGGTAGAAAGGCATTCATCATGAATAGAATTGGTGACCTTGCGATGATCATCGGTATTTGTACCATAGCTTATCAAACCAATGCTGTAGATTATCTTTCTGTTGCACAAAATTCATCTAAATTTGCGCTGGATTCACCAATTATCATCTTTATTACCGCGAGTTTATTTATAGGAGCAGTAGGAAAATCTGCACAGATACCTTTATTTACATGGCTTCCGGATGCAATGGCAGGCCCAACGCCTGTTTCAGCGCTCATCCACGCGGCAACCATGGTGACGGCAGGTGTTTACCTTTGCGTACGCTCCAACTTCCTCTATTCGCTCGCGCCTACAACAATGGATGGCATCCTCTTCATCGGATTGCTCACAGCTTTAGTGGCAGCGTTCATTGGTCTTAGACAAAACGACATTAAAAAAGTATTGGCCTACTCCACTGTTTCCCAGCTGGGATTTATGTTTGTGGCAGTGGGTGTGGGTGCTTATACCACCGCAATGTTCCACTTAATGACCCATGCTTTCTTCAAGGCGCTTCTGTTCTTGGGTTCTGGGTCAGTTATTCACGCCATGAGCGGCGAACAGGACATGCGGTTTATGGGTGGTTTGAAGAAAAAAATTCCAGTTACGCACATCACTTTCCTCATCGGAACGCTCGCTATTTCGGGATTCCCGTTCTTATCCGGAATGATTTCAAAAGATGAAATTCTCACCAATACGTATGCTAAAAATCCTATTTTCTGGGTGATTCTTTTCATCGTAGCGACTATGACTGCGATCTATATGTTCAGAGCGTATTACCTGACCTTCCACGGCGAATTCAGGGGAACTGAAGAACAGGCCAAACACCTGCACGAAAGCCCCACTAACATGACATTGCCACTAATTGTACTGGCGTTTTTATCAGTAGTAGGTGGTTTTATCAACCTGCCGCATTTCATTGGTCATGGTCATTATGCAAGATTAGAACATTGGCTACAGTCGATTTATGTTTATGATGTGGAACTTCCAAAAGTAGCATTCGGTACCGAGATGATTTTGCTTACGCTTACTGTGCTGATGTTTTTCACCGTATGGTTTGTGGTTAAAAAAATCTACGTGGACAAAAAGAAAATGGCTTTGCCAGATGCCCAATACAAAGGATGGGAAAGACTTTCGAACCGCAAGCTGCTTCTTGATGAATTCTACAACGCTACTTTTGTAAAGTTTGTAGAAGGTTTAGGCATTGCAGGAAATATGTTCGACAAAGGAATTCTGGGCAAGTTCATCGATTTTATCGGATGGGGTGCCGAAGATTCCGGAAGAGCTGCCAAAAAGCTTCAGAACGGAAATGTAGAAAACTATGTGTTGATCATGTCTTTGGCCATAGGAATTATCTTAATTGTTAACTTTTTATTACAATAATAAATGTCGTATCTGTTATTAACATTGCTTCTTTTGCCACTCGCAGGTTCGTTGTTGGTATTCGCATGGAAAAATCCCGCAAGTAAGTTTTTGGCTTTGGGAATCGCACTGGCTGAAATGTTCCTTACTTTTTACCTGCTTTCAGGGTTCGATTTTAAACCAACTGTGGATGGCGTTTTGCAGTACGAAATCAATTATCCTTGGTCCAACTTTATCAAGAGTAACCTCCATTTCGGCATCGACGGAATGAGTATGCTCATGCTGTTGCTCACCAATATTCTTTCGGCGCTGATCATCCTTTCCTCATTCAATGAAAAACCGGGATACAAGAACAGCTTCTATGGTTTAATTCTGCTGATGCAGTTTGGGCTTATTGGTGTATTCACCGCTTACGATGGTTTATTGTTTTATATCTTCTGGGAAATTACCCTCATCCCTATCTGGTTGATTGCCGGAATTTGGGGGCAAGAAGACAAAAAAATCAGGTTCACCACACGCTTTTTTGTTTATACGTTTGTGGGTTCACTGTTTATGCTGGTTGGTTTAATTTATGTGTACAATCATTCTGCATCATTTGCCCTCACTGATTTGTACAATGCCAATCTTAACACTGCTCAGCAGACTGTCGTGTTTTGGTTTATTTTCTTCGCCTTTGCAGTGAAGCTGCCTATTTTCCCTTTTCATTCATGGCAACCGGATACTTACACCTATTCGCCGACACAAGGTTCTATGCTGCTTTCAGGAATTATGCTGAAAATGGCGGTGTATGGACTGCTTCGTTATCTGCTTCCCATTGCACCGGATCCTGTGAAGGGAATTTCGGGAGAAATTGTTCTGGTACTGGCCATTATCGGTGTAGTACACGGTGCGTTGATTGCTATCATCCAAAACGATTCCAAAAGATTGGTCGCCTATTCGTCACTTTCTCACATTGGTTTAATAACTGCGGGAATTATGGCATCTGCAATTTTAACAGTGAAAGGAACGTTCATGATAGAAGGAGCAGAAGGCGCTTTGGTACAGGCATTTGCACATGGTATCAACGTGGTAGGTTTATTCTATTGCTGTGATATTCTATATAAAAGATTCAAGACCAGAGACATCAGAAAAATGGGAGGTTTGGCAAGGGTTGCTCCTAAATTTGCCGTCCTGTTTATGGTGATTGTGTTGGGCTCCATTGCAATTCCGCTTACCAACGGATTTATCGGGGAATTTATCCTCATCAAATCCATTTATGATTACAGTACCACTGCTGCCGTTATTGCAGGAACTACCATGATTTTTTCATCGGTCTATCTATTCAGATTTTATGGGAAAGCCATGTTTGGTACAGGTGACGAACGTGTACTTTCATCATTGAACGATCTTTCGGATGTGGAATTTTCGGTACTGGCGAGTTTGGCGGTTTTCGTCATTTTGCTGGGTATTTTTCCGCAACCCATTATGGATATGGTAAACAGTTCATTGCGGTTCATCTTCACCTCAATGGTTCATTAAGAAACAGGAAACTAAAAGAATAAGAAATTAAGGAACATCTGCAGCATCTAAAACCTGCCACCCGTTCCAATAAAAGAATAACTAAATGAGCGTTTTAATAATTGTATTTCTTACCGCGATTGTAGCACTATTTGCCGGCGTTTACGAAAAAGGAAAACTGTCCAGGTACATAGGTATTTTGGGGCTTATCATTGCCTTTTATGTAAGCTATCTTCCAGGATGTCCTTTCTTTGGTCAGTTCAAAGATATGTTTGAATTTGGTGCTAACGCGGCGTTATTTACCAAAATTTCCATTGTCATTTTAATCCTGCTGTTCTTTTTGGGTGGTTTCGCTTTCAGCAACCATCGCAGTCATCAGTCGGAGCTTTATGCTTTAATGTTGTTTTCGCTGTGTGGGGGAATCATCATGTTCAGCTTTCAAAATCTGGTAACTTTATTTTTAGGCATCGAAATTCTTTCTATTCCACTCTACGTTTTAGCGGGAAGCAAGAAAAGCGACTTGCGCTCCAATGAGGCGTCGCTCAAATATTTTTTGATGGGTGCTTTTGCTACCGGTTTTTTGCTTTTCGGAATTGCTTTCGTTTATGGAAGTTCAGGAAGTTTCGACCTCTACAAAATCCACGAATATGGTATTGCACAACCGCATAATTTAATGTTCACCATGGGCGCCATTCTAATGCTTTGTTCGCTCGCTTTTAAAACTTCAATGGCACCGTTCCACATGTGGAGCCCAGATGTTTATCAAGGTTCGCCATCAATCATTACCGCATTCATGATGTCGGTGGTAAAAATTGCTGCCTTTTACGCATTCTTCAAAATGATGACCATAGGATTCACCGGAATCATCGGTGAATGGATCAATATTATCGGGGTCATGATCATCATCACACTTTTCCTTGCCAACGTGATGGGACTTGCACAAAGCAATGCCAAAAGAATGTTGGCCTATTCTTCGGTATCACACGTGGGCTATATTTCGCTTATCTTCTTTGGGATGAACAGTCTTTCCACATATAATCTTGCCTTTTATCTGTTCGCTTATTCACTGGCAACGGTGGGCGTGATGATGTGCCTGATTTGGGTGGAGAAACTGAAAAGAGAGACCTCTTATAATGCCTTCAGCGGATTGGGACACACAGAACCCATTCTGGCAGTGGCCGCAACCGTTTCACTGTTTTCAATGGCCGGAATTCCTTTAACTGCAGGATTTATGGGGAAATTCTCCATCTTCGCACAAGCCATCGATAAAGCACCATTTCTGGTACTTGTTGCCGTGTTAGGTTCTGCACTGTCTATCGCCTATTATCTTCGGGTGGTGATGGCCATGTTTTTCCCGAAAGAAACGAGTTTCAAAACTTCAGAAAAAGTAACGATTACCTACAATATTGTGGCAGTTTTCGTGGTGGTTGCATTAATTGCTTTAGGAATTTTCCCCGATTTATTTGCAAAACAATTCGGCTTGTAAAATACCTCCTTTTTAAACAACAAAAGCAGCCCAGTGAGTGCTGCTTTTTTTATGGTGCAAACTGGTGATGTGTGAATAATTTTCACTATTTTTGAGGAAACCAAATGCCATGAATTGCCTTGAATGTGGCGATACCATTATCGGACGAAGCGATAAAAAATTCTGTAACGATGGTTGCAGAAACGCCTACAACAATAAGCACAACAAAGATGCATCTAAACTGATGCGCAACATCAATAATAAACTGCGCAAAAACCACCGCATCCTCCAAGAGTATAATTTCGTAGAAGGTAAAGCAAAAACTACCCGCAACAAACTCACCTCCAACGGTTTTGATTTTGATTATTTCACCAATTTAAAAGTGTACAAAAACGGAGCAGAGTATCGCTTTGTTTATGACATTGGTTACAAGTACTTAGAAGACGACTGGATCTTGCTGGTGAGGAAAGAATGACTGTTCTTTAAAACTTTAAATTTAATGAAGAAATACATTTTATTATTTTTTTTCTATTGCGGGATTTCCTCCCTTATCGGTCAGCAATATCATACAGAATCCAATCATTGTTTTTTTTATGAAAACAAAGGGCAAATTGTTGACCAGCACCATAATCAAAATTCAGCAGTAAGGTACTTGTTTACCTCCGGCGGACTCAATGTTCAAATACGAAATGACGGTTTTTCGTATGATGTGTACGAAAAGAAAAAAAAGTACCGTGATTTGCCCACCAATAAACCAATTGAAACAGGAGTCTATACTAAAAAAAGACCTGACTACGATGTTGAGTATCAATTTCACAGAGTGGATATTGATTTTGTGAATGCTAACAAAAATTCGGAAATAGTTGCACAGGGACAGTCCACAGACAGTGAACATTACTACAACCTTCCTCATCGGCCAAACGGAGTTGAAAATGTACACCGTTTCGAAAAAATCACCTACAAAAACCTCTATCCAAATATTGATGTGGTATTTTTTAAACCGAGCGATTCCCTAAAACCAATTGAATATAATTTTATTGTTCATCCGGGCGGTAAAGTGTCAGATATTCGGCTCCATTTCAAAGGCGCACCAACTGCTCTTAAAGATGGGAAAATTGAGATGAAACTCCGGTTTGGTGAATTGCAGGAAAATATTCCCAGTTCCTGGATTGAAAATGAAAACAAAAAAAACCATATAGCCGTTCACTATAATAATCTGGGAAATGGTGTCTTTGGCTTTCAAACAGCTCAAGATCTTTTTGATAAAACCGTTATCATTGATCCCGTACCCACCAGAGTATGGGGAAGCTATTTTGGCGGAGACGGAGAAGAGTATGGAAGAATGAAAGCCGACAGAAACAATAACATGTATCTCTTCGGATATACCTCCAGTACCAACAATGTTGCCACTGCGGGAACCTTTCAGGAAAATATTACTGATGGATACGATGCCTTCATTATCAAAATGAACAAAGAGGGAAAGCGAATTTGGGGAACCTATTACGGAAACAAATATTTTGATTACACCGGCGGTGTGGATTTTGACCAAAATTTTAACGTTTATGCTGGTATTCTGTCCGAAAAACCAAATCCTGCCTATCCCTTCAACGTTAACTACTACTATCCTAAAATTATATTTTTGAAACTGAACCCTAGTGGAAATTTGCTTAAAGCTAAAGAAATAGGGAGCGAAACCGGAGATCCAACTTATGGTCCTTATTTTGACCATACAGACATTAACGATCTGAAACTGCTAAATAACAAAGCATATATTATCGGTGCAACAAGGGTTAGTGGATTTGGCACCCCCGGCAGTTATCAAGAAAACTTCAATGGTATTTTCGATGGTTTTCTTTGCCGGTTCGATAACTTAACTGCAGATTTAGATTATTTCACTTATGCAGGAGCTAATGGGGCAACTGACCTATACACTATATTTAATGCAGATAGTAGTGGAATTGAAATAATGGGAGCAACCAGAGCGATCGATTTTCAGATGATTAATCCTTTCCAGGCAACAAATAATCAAAATTATAGTATAGGAGGAAATAATGGCTTGTATCTGAAATTTTCAGAAAGCGGAAACCTCATTAAATCAAGTTATCTTGGTGGACAACAATCGTATTATTTTCCTACCGCACAGCGTTTTGGAAATGATGTGATGTTTGGTGCAAAAATGCAGACACAGAAAAAATTTTGCTATTACTTGGTAGATACTGTTACCAACACTATTAAAGATTATAAAGAAGTGGACGCATATAATATTAACGGCATTATCTACATTGACAGGCACCGTAATATTTATACATCAGGTCAAGCAGATAATGATCGACCATGGATCACCCTACTGACCACTCCCGACGCTTACCTTCCCAAAATAGGAAAATATTCCTCCGTTTATTACACCAAATATGATATAAACTTCCAGAGAGTCTGGAGCACTTTTTATCAGGGAAACGGTGGTACGCAAATGGGGATGATTACAAAGGACTATGATGAGTATTTGTACTTATGGGGCATGTCCTCTAGGAACTTCACTGGAATCGCTACACCTAATACCTTTCAGCAAACAACATCTGCTACAAGTAATGATATGTACATTGCAAAATTTGCAGACTGCCAATCAAATATCAATGTATCTTTTACCCCGACCTGTATCGGCCAAAATTTACAACTGAGTGCGTCTGGAGGAGCAAATTACGAATGGTTTGGTCCCAATGGTTTTTATTCAACACAACAAAATCCTATAATTTCTAATGCACAGGCAATCCATTCTGGTGAATATTTTGTAAAAATGAACGGAGGCCAATCTTGTGGCGGTACATTTTCTCTTTTAATCACAGTAGGGAGTCCCACTATACCAATTTTGGACATTCCAACATTACCAGATATTACGGCATTTTGTAGCACAACGGTCACCAATATACCAACAGCAACAACTGGTTGTGGCACCAAGATATATGCCACCACCACTGAACCCCTCACATATAAAATACCCGGAAATTACGTCATTCACTGGAAATATGACGACGGACAGGGACATATCCTGAATCAAGATCAGAATATAATTATTCAGGGAACTCCAACCCCTGTAGTTGACTCAATGCAAAATTTCTGCAAAATTGCCCATCCTACAATAGGTGATATTGTGATTACAGGAAACGCAGTAAAATGGTATGATGATGCTGGAAATCTACTGATCACAACGACCGCCTTAACCGATGGAGCAAATTACTATGTCACCCAAACCATTAGCGGATGCGAAAGTCCTAAAAAAGAAATTACGATTAAACTGAACGATCCTGCTCAACCAACTGGAAATATAAAACAAGATTTTTGTTCGGCTCAACACCCAACCGTTTCAAATCTTATTGCAATAGGGCAAAACATCATTTGGTACAATGCTGCTGGAAATATTTTAACAAATACTGCACCGCTGATAGATGGCGAAACCTATTTTGCAACACAAATGATAAACAGCTGCGAAAGTTCACAAAAACTTGCAGTAACCGTTTCGGTGTCTAATGGAGGAATCCTCGGCAACAATTTTTCGGATAGCTTCTGCAACGATACTGTTTCCAACTCAAAAGTAGTAAACCTCAACGATTATAAAACTAAGCTCGTCACCGATATCACAGGGTTATTTTTTGAGTTCTTTGATGCGAGCAATACAGCGATTCCTAATCCCTCTAGTCAGACGATTGGCATTGGTCAAAACGTTTATGTGGTTAGAATTTCAAACAATCTGGGTTGTTATATCTTCGTCAAGTTGACCTTAACCCTTCATCCAAAACCTGAAGTCAAACTTCCTCTGAACAATGAGTTTTGTAATGGGCAACATGTTACATTGGATGCAGGAAGCGGATTCACTGTCTATGAATGGACCAAAGAGGGCTCAACAAAAATTATTGGCACAAGCCAAACTCTAGATATTTCAGAAGTCGGAAAATATTGGGTGAAGGTAAAAAACGGTTTTGGCTGCGAAAATTCAGGATCAACTACAATTTCAAGATCTGTTTTGGGTACCATTACTGGAATTCAGATCGTTAACAACAACGCAACGATTGTGATTTCTTATACAGGAGATTATCTTTATTCACTAGACAATCTCAATTGGCAAAGCACAAATGTATTTTTTAACCTTTCCAATGGAAATTACACAGTATTTGTAAAGACAAAAACAGGATGTACTATTGGTCAGCTGAAGTTTACCATCTTTGATGTAAATAATAGCTTCAGCCCAAATGACGACGGCATTAATGATACATGGACAGTTGAAGGTATAGAAAACTATCCAAATTCGGAAATTACTGTACTTGATAGAAACGGAGTAAAAGTTCTTTCTGTACTGACAGCAGGCAGTTTCGAATGGAATGGAAAATTAAATGGATGTTCTTTGCCGACAGGAACTTATTGGTACATCATTAAGCTATCCGATCAAAGAATTCTTAACGGATGGTTACTGCTTAAAAACAGAAATTAATACCAATGAGATTTGTTGTTTTTCTCGAGTAAAAATTTTACTTTTGTGCTCCTTTTCGGGATGTAGCGCAGCTTGGTAGCGTACTTGCATGGGGTGCAAGGGGTCGCTGGTTCGAATCCAGTCATCCCGACTAAAGAAAAAAGAGCAGTTTCTCAGGAACTGCTCTTTTTGTTG
The DNA here is from genome assembly GCA_001898255.1 of Chryseobacterium sp. 39-10. Classification (GTDB taxonomy): domain Bacteria; phylum Bacteroidota; class Bacteroidia; order Flavobacteriales; family Weeksellaceae; genus Kaistella. The sequence goes on from MKTK01000035.1 coordinate 14,489, forward strand.
TATTGAACAATCAACTGCACCTCAAGTTTTGAAGTTTCGAAATAAGATCAAGTTTCCCTTTTACCCATTCCTAAATCAAGCACGCCAATTTCCGGTTTTTCTAAGCAACTTTTTTCAAAAACAAGACAAAAGTCATGTTTTGTCTACTGTTTCGGTTGGCAAAATCGTTTACATTTGTCTCCTAATTTTTAATTATTCTAAATAAATATTATGGAAAAGCTTTACACGTCACTATTCATTCTATTGGGCTGCATGAGTAGCGCACAGAGTTTTGAGGAAGTGGACCAACCCGCATTTCAAAAATTTTACTACTCAGCGGCGGCCGTTGCAGATGCGAATCAAGATGGTTATCAGGATGTATTTTTCACCGGAGCCATTGATTCAAATAATGACAACAATGTGGATTTAACCTCCAATACCTTCTACAAAAATGTGGGCGGTGTATTCAGTGCTGCTCAGGATTTTGGAGAAAACTCCGTACACCTCAGCGCAGTAAAATACATTGATTTTGATAATGACGGACTTTTGGATGTGGTCACTACCGGTCTAAGTTATAATGATGTTGTCAATTATAGACACTATCGTTGGAAAAATACCGGATCTGGATTTACACTGGCCGATAACCTTCCAGGTAAAATATATGGTGGTTTTGACGTATTCGACTTCAACCACGACGGTAAACAAGATTACGCATTAAATGGCATTCAATATGTTGATAATGTTGGATTTACTTATAACCTGGATTTATACCTCAACAGTAAAAACGGATTTCAGAAAAACGAGGCATGGGCCAACGGAACACAAAATGGAAGTTTTAAACTTATTGACCTCAACAATGATAACGAATTGGATTTGATTATTAATGGATTTGATCAGGATCAAAACCCTGTGTTCATTGTGTATAAGAACGAAAATGGCACTTTTGTAGAAAAATCGAGACTGCCCGAACTTAGCCAAACCAGCATGTCATTTGCCGACTTTAACGGAGATGGTTTTCAGGATTTTGTCATCGCAGGGCAAAATAAAGATTATAATGAATACCTTGCCGTTTACCTCAATGATGGCGCAGGCAATTTTACCGAAAACGAAATAACACAGGAAGGTTTATCTGGAGGTAGTGTGCAGGTAGGAGATTTTAACAACGACGGTTTCTATGATTTTGTGGTGATCGGTGACTACGATTACACCTCACACACGAAAGTCTTCTTGTACAATCCTCAGCTTCAAAAATTCGAGAAAGACGAAAATACCAATTTATACAATGTAGGTGGTAGTGGTGCTTTAGCGGTATTCGATTATGATAATGACGGTAATCTTGATATACTCGCCAATGGTTTCGACTGGTCTGATCCCAATTACAATCCTGTGACCAAATTATTCCGTAATAAAACCACAGTTGCGAACCAAAAACCAATGCCTCCTGCTATTTTAATGGCAATAGATGAGGGAAATAAAATCAATTTCAGTTGGTCGGGAGCAACCGATGATAAAACCCCTGCGAACTCTCTTATTTACGAATTTTCGGCGGGTTCGGAACCGGGAAAGAGCGATGTTGCAAAGTACATTGTCACTACCAAAAACTGGTACCTGAACAAAGCCGAACTGCCATCCAAAATCTATTGGAGAATCAAATCAATCGACGCTGCAAAAAAATATTCTGACCCATCTCAAGAAAAGGAAATTGCTGTTCTTGGAGTTTCAGATCATCAATATTCCACAGTAGCAATGTTCCCTAATCCGGTAAATAATGTATTGAACATCAGCACCAAAAGCGCTGTACAGTCGTTCAACCTATACAACCTTGCTGGACAGCAGATTCAGGCGAAACAGATTTCTAACAAACAATTTGACCTCTCTCAACTTCCCAATGGCACTTACATCGCAGAAGTGCGTTTGGAAAATGGCGAAACCGTTACGAAAAAACTGATCAAAAACTAAGCGCAATCTTTGTCTTTTATTAAAAGAATACAAAAAACCGTTTCAGCACTATTGAAACGGTTTTTACTTTGATTAATGATTGCAAATTAATTAGACTACAACAAATTGATCGGCTTTACATTATCTGCGAAAAATCACACCTGAATAACCCCTAAGTTAAATTTTTCCGTAATGGGCGCGTGATTCGCGGCTTCAATACCCATGGAAATCCACTTTCTGGTATCTACAGGATTAATAATTGCATCCGTCCATAATCTTGCTGCGGCATATGTTGGTTCTGTTTGCTTCTGGTAACGTTTGGAAATAGTTTCCAAAATTTCTTGATGTTCTTCTTCTGTAATTTCTCTTCCTTGTTTTTTTAATGTTGATTCCTGAATTTGCGCCAAAACTTTCGCCGCCTGGCTTCCGCCCATTACAGCTAATTCCGCCCAAGGCCAAGCCACAATTAGTCGCGGGTCATAAGCTTTGCCACACATGGCATAATTACCAGCGCCATAAGAATTCCCGGTAATGATGGTGAATTTGGGCACCACCGAATTGGAAACTGCATTCACCATCTTGGCACCATCTTTTATTATGCCACCATGCTCAGATTTTGAACCGACCATAAAACCGGTAACATCCTGCAGGAAAACAAGTGGAATTTTGCGCTGATTACAATTGGCAATAAAACGAGTAGCTTTATCCGCCGAATCTGAATAAATAACGCCCCCAAACTGCATCTCCCCTTTCCCGCTTTTCACCAACTTTCGCTGGTTGGCAACAATACCAACGCTCCATCCATCAATTCTGGCAGTAGCACAAATAATTGATTTCCCGTAGTCGGGTTTATATTCTTCATACTCGGACCGATCTACCAGACATTTGATGATATTAAAAGTATCATACTGATCCGCTCTAGAGACCGGCATATACCCAAAAATATGCTCCACATTTTCAGCTGGAGGAAAGCTTTCGGTACGGTCAAATCCAGCTTTATTGTAATCACCAATAGACTTCATGATGTTTTTAATGCGGTTCAGCGCATCTTTGTCATCCGTGGCTTTATAATCAGTAACCCCTGAAATCTCGCAGTGCGTGGTGGCACCCCCTAATGTTTCATTATCGATATTCTCCCCGATAGCAGCTTTCACGAGATAACTTCCGGCAAGAAAAATAGAACCTGTTTTATCGACAATCATCGCCTCATCACTCATGATCGGTAGATAAGCGCCGCCCGCAACACAGCTTCCCATTACTGCAGATATTTGTACAATTCCCATGGAACTCATTTTCGCATTATTTCGAAAAATTCTACCAAAATGTTCCTTATCAGGAAAAATCTCGTCCTGCATCGGCAAATAAACACCCGCAGAATCGACCAGATAAATAATCGGAAGCCGGTTCTCCATGGAGATCTCCTGCGCGCGCAAATTTTTCTTTGCAGTGATGGGAAACCAAGCGCCAGCTTTCACCGAGGCATCGTTGGCCACCACCAAACACTGTTTTCCCGAGACGTATCCCATCTTCACCACTACTCCACCACTAGGACAGCCGCCATGTTCTTTGTACATTTCGTAGCCGGCAAACGCACCAATTTCGATAGACTCAGAATCTTTGTCAAGAAGATAGTCAATCCTTTCGCGTGCAGTCATTTTACCTTCGTCACGCTGTTTCTGCAAACGTTTTTCACCACCTCCTTTCTTAATCTCGTTAAGAAGCCGGTTAATTGCAGCCAGTTTAAGTTTATTCTGATCTTCCCTTTTATTAAATTCTAAATCCATTCCGTAAAAATTTGCTTAAAGATAATACATTTATCATGTACTCTGTATCTACAGAAAACACCCAATTAAAACATTGATTGACTGAAAATTACTGGCAAAAAATAACAGTAATGTACAAACGACCTAAAAATATTTCATTGTTTTTTTCGTTTTAACCTACCATGAAAAGGAGAACTCTATCTTTAGTAGGGCTGGCTCTGCATTTATTTTTGTATTGTTTATTATTTGAAAAGTCCCTCAAAGCTATCTGCTTGTGGGGGTTTTTTGTGGCGCCAAATGCTAATGAGCAACGTCACTTCCAATCTTATTCGTAGATTTGCAATTCTACTAAAACTGAGGAATATTGATGTTTCAAAAATCTGCGCTGTTTCGGCTTCATTTAATCGTTTTTTTGTGGGGTTTCACCGCCATTCTGGGAAAACTCATCCAATCAAGCGCCCAGGTTTTGGTATTTTACCGCATGTTTTTCGCCGCTCTTTTTTTGTTCATTTTCATTCGTTTCTTTCAACGACAATCACTTAGGATTTCCAAAAAACTTTTCGTGCAACTGTCAGTCATTGGTGGTTTTATGGCGTTTCATTGGCTATGCTTTTTTCACTCGATTAAAGTTTCCAATGTGTCGATTGCACTCAGCTGCCTTTCATTATCGACGCTGTTTGCAGCCATTTTGGAACCCATTATTTTTAAACGTAAAATCGACGTTTCTGAAGTCATCATGGGCATCGTGATCGTTGTTTGTATGGCGCTTATTTTCAAAACCGAATTTCATTATAAGGAAGGTATTTTTTATGGAATACTCACTGCAGTATTTGGCACTATCTTTTCCGTGTTTAATGGAAAAATATTTGGCAAAACCAGCTCCGGTAATATCATCTTTTACGAAATTTTTTCGGGTGTACTGCTTTTGACGGTTTTTTTCCTCTTCACTGGACAAATTTTTGAGTTGCACGAAATAAGTTACCGCGATTTGGCGTTAATTTTAATATTGGCAAGTGTTTTCACTGCTTTCCCAATGCTGGAATCGGTGCAGCTGATGAAGTACATCTCTCCGTTCACCCTTATTCTTACGGTGAATTTGGAACCGGTGTACGGAATTATCCTTGCTTTTTTTATCTTTGGCCAATCTGAAGAGATGAGTCCTGTTTTTTACATCGCTTCGTTGGTCATGATTTTGGCGATTGTAGTGAACGGCATCATTAAACAAAAAAGAAATGCAGCCATCAAAAAAGGAATAACAGAATGAGAAAATTACTACTTCTTCTCCCATTGATTTCGGGTGTTTTTTCTGATGCGCAAATTGTCAGAAAATACTCTAACGAATTTCTTACTATAGGAGCTGGAGCAAGAGGTTTGGCGATGGGTGGTGCAGTGATTGCCAATCAGAATGACGTTTATTCGCCAATGTGGAATCCGGCAGGGTTAATTGGGATAGACCGCGATTGGCAAGGAGCAGCAATGCATGCCGAGTACTTCGAATCGATTGCAAAGTACGATTACCTTGCATTTGCAAAACCACTGGACAATAAAGGAGGCGTTTTTGCGATCTCTATTGTGCGACTGGGTGTAGACAATATCCTGAACACCACTCAAATGATTGATCCAGAAGGTAATATCGATTACGACAAAATTACCACTTTCTCACAATCTGATTATGCCGCGCTGCTTTCATACGCATTTCGACCGGGCGGCGACCATCGTCTTTCGGTGGGTGTTAATGCCAAACTGGTGTACCGAAATGTGGGCAAATTTGCAAGCGGCTATGGTTTTGGCTTTGATTTGGGAGTGCTGTATAACGCAGATTCCGGATGGAATTACGGCGCTGTAATGAAAGATGTCACCACAACAGTGAACTTCTGGACAGTAAACCAAAAAGAGCTCTCTGCCATTGTGAACGGTGAAGAATTTAACCCCGCACCTAAAGATAAACTAGAACTCACAATGCCCAAACTCAACCTGGGCATCAGCAGGAATTATGAATTGAACCGCGATCTGGAACTACAACCCGAAGCAGGACTTAATGTTGATTTTGCCAAAACGGCATCGCTTATTTCTACCGATTTTGCAAGCATAACGCCGTATTTAGGGGCCGAACTGAAATTTCAGGATATGATTTTTGTTCGCTTAGGCCTTAACCGTTTTCAAACCGTCACTGATATTGAAAGTCTGAAAAGAAAAGTTTCTTTTCAACCCAGCGCGGGTATTGGCATTAAATATCAAGGACTTACTCTTGATTACGCGATTACCAACTCCGGCGTGGGTGGTTCTAATTTTTATTCCAATTTCTTTTCATTAAAATTAGATATGGGCGATTTCAGGAATTGATTGTATTTTTACAACCATCAATCCGTTTACCGCATGAAATCCATTCAACCTCATGAGCTGAATAATTTGCAGCTTCAAACACTTTTGCAAACAGCTATTGCACCACGACCCATTGCCCTCGCCTCTACTATTGATGCGGAAGGACGTATTAATTTAAGTCCATTCAGTTTCTTTAATCTTTTCAGCTCCAATCCGCCAGTGGTGATTTTTTCGCCCGCGAGAAGAGTGCGCGACAATACGACAAAACACACGCTGGAAAATGTGCTCGAAGTACCAGAAGTGGCGATTGGTATCGTCAATTTCAAAATCGTACAGCAGATTTCACTGGCGTCCACAGAATACGAAAAGGATGTGAACGAGTTTATAAAATCCGGTTTAACGATGATGGATTCAGACCTGATTCAGCCAAAATTAATTCAGGAATGCCCGGTCAATCTGGAATGTAAAGTTCAAGAAGTAAAGCATCTAGGAGCAGAAGGCGGTGCCGGAAATCTTGTCATTTGTGAAGTGGTGAAAATTCATCTTCGTGAAGAATACCTTAATGAATCCGGAAATCTGGATCAAATCAAACTCGATCTTGTGGCTCGACTTGGCGGAAACTGGTATTCCCGAAACAATGCCGAAAATCTTTTTGAAGTTCCCAAACCATTGGTTACCAAAGGAATTGGTTTTGATTTATTACCTGACGAAATTAAATTAAGCACCATTTTCACCGGAAACGACTTAGGAATGCTGGCCAATACGGAAGAACTTCCAGGAGGTAGTTTTTCATCCAATCACGAAGATCATAGGAAAGCGCAGGAACTTTTAATTCAAAACAAAGTTGAGGAGGCGTGGAAAATCCTTGTGAATTCGCCCATTTAAAGTCAGTTATTTTATTAAAAAAATGGGGAGCAGTTCTCCAGTTCTTATCCATTTGAAGCGTTCTGAAAGTAAAAACTGATGAGCTATCTAATTATATACCCTTGCCCAAAACATTCAATCAATCATCATGAAAAAAGTTTTGTTCATTTTTCTATTTTCCCCTTTTTTTATCATTGCACAGCAGTCAAGTTTCATTTATGAGCTTCATTATAAATATAATGCTGATAGCACAAAAACTGAAAAAATCGTCTTCTTTCTGGATGTAAAAAATAAAGAATCTGTTTTTCGATCTGATAAATTTCGAATTTCAGACTCATTGACGGCAAAAAGAGGATTTGGAAATGGCTTCGACATGCAGTTTAATAATAAGCAACTTTATGTGGTAAAAAACATTGAAAAAAATGAAGCAAAAAAATATGTTTTTGTTCCATTGATATTTTCAGTTTACTCCATTCAGATCAATGAAAACCTGGTGTGGGAAATAACAGACGAGAAAATGAAAATCGGGAAATTTGAGTGTCAGAAAGCCATCACAAGCTATGGAGGAAGAAAATGGTTTGCGTGGTTCACCAATGAAATTCCGATTCAGGATGGGCCATATATTTTTCAGGGATTGCCTGGTTTGATTGTTTCTATTACAGACGATAACAATGACTATCAATTTAAACTTGGCGAAATTAAAAGCTTTAAGTGGAAAGATTTACATCATGCTTCTTCTAAAAAGAATATATCTTGGGAAGAGTTTAAAAAGATACAAAGGAATTTTTACGATGATCCAATTGCGTTGATCAATAAATCTGACATTAAGAGCTACGATGATGCAGGTGCGGAGATTAAAACCGATTACAAAGCGATGAGGGAAGGAATTCAAGAAAGAATTCGGGAAAAAAATAACCCTCTTGAGTTAAATCAAAAAATAGAATATCGTTGATAAGAAGAGTTTTGCCGATCTCCTTTGGAAAAATGCAGGATAACCGATCATTTTAGTGTATTAAGAAATAGAATTAAGGGCATTTATGAAGGGATAAGAATACAGTTTCGTTTGATTACATTTGCTGGCAACTATCAAAAAATCCTCTTTAAAAAGATGAATGTCAGGTTTCTGTGGAAGGTTCATTTCAAAATACAGTACACGATTATTCGATAAAAAAAGAAAAAAGACCGATGGTCAATTATTCTGCGTATATGCTTTCGTCGAAAAACGCAAAGAAAATCATTAAAGATAAACCTTCTTCAAATGTACTGCACAAACTGGATCAGACGTGGTATTATTTTTTAATGAGCATATCCTGTTATAAAACTGAAAGCCATGATGCCTAAAACAATAAGTGAAACGACAACATATACGTAATCTTTCTCTTTCAGATATCCCACTAATGCAAAAATAATTCTGACTAAAGGGGTTAAAATTAAGAACAAAATTCCCAGCTGAATAATGGCCATTCCCTGACCTGAAGTTAAGCCGGTCCAAAAACTACCCCAAATTTTCTCCGAAGAAGTGGGTACTTGTAAGTTGGAATAGTCTTTAGGCATTTTGAAGCCCTCCAAAAAAAGTTTTACAAAACCAACAATGGCCGTTCCAACGGAAAGAAAAACCCCCAACCTTAAGAGATTTCCAACAGAACGGTTTAGATCTATATCTGTAAACTGTTTTCTCATTTGAAATTATTCGCTATACCATTATACATCATATAAATTGAAAGTGCCGTGATGACGATCGCAAAAAACACCTTCAATTTTTTTGTTTTAGAAGCCATTAAAGTTTTAGAACCGATAAAGCTGCCTACAACGATACCAACCAGTACTGGCGCCGCGATGTATGGAATAATCTCACCCCGCTGAAAGTAGATTAACGAACTGGCGACTGCAGTTACTCCAATCATGAAATTACTGGTGGTGGTGGAGACTTTAAAAGGCAATTTCATCATGTTATCCATGGCTAAAACTTTTAATGCACCACTTCCTATTCCTAACAATCCGGACATTGCTCCAGCAAAAATCATCATGAAAAAACCTGGAATTGTATTTCTTGCTGAGTAACTTTTCACCACTCCTTTGTCAGGAAATGTACCATACAATTTCAGCTTATGCTCTAAACTGCCTTTCACCAAAGACTCCTGATGATCCTCTTTTCCTCTTAAATTTAAAACAACCGTCAGCAATAGAATACTTGCGAAAATAATTCCGATGGTATTGGGATTTAATATGCCCGAAACCAATGCACCAACTACTGCACCAATGGTTGTAGCTATTTCCAGAAACATACCAATTCTCATATTGGTAAACCCTTCTTTTACAAAAGCCACTGCCGCACCAGAAGAAGTGCCTATCACAGAAATCAGTGAGGCACCAACGGCATAATGCATGGGTACGCCAAAACCTAACGTTAACAAAGGTATAATGACCACTCCACCTCCTAACCCCGTTAAAGATCCTAATAAGCCAGCTGAAACCGCGCCTAGAAAAAGAATGATAATTTCCCCCATTTTACAAAGGTAATTAATAGAACAGTATCACCAAAGAAAACAAATTTTTTTCCGGGATTAATGCAGAAAAATACTACTCAACGTTGTAAAACCCCACACAAACTGAGGACTATTCATTGAGAAAATACTGGTGATTTTTTGAACTAAATAACTAGAAAAAAAATCCTTCCCGGTAGGGAAGGATCTACAACTAATTACCAAATTTTTATTCTGTTTTCCGGTGCTTTATAGAGCTTATCTCCGGGTTTCACATTGAACGCTTTATAGAAAGAATCCATGTTTACCAAAGGACCGAAACTTCGGAAATATCCCGGCGAATGCGGATCCGTTTTCACCAAATTCACCAAGAACTGATCGGTTGCTTTGGTGCGCCAAACCGTTGCCCAGCTCATAAAGAACCGCTGGTCCTGGCTAAATCCACTGATCAACCCTGGATTTCCATGATCTTTCAGGTACATTTGCAAAGCAGTGTACGCCACTGCCGCTCCGCCCAAATCACCAATATTTTCGCCACTGGTAAATTTACCGTTCACATGGCTTCCCTTCACTGGTTCATACTGATCGTATTGTGCAGCAAGTTGCCCCACTTTGGCTTCAAAATTTTTCCGATCTGCGTCGGTCCACCAGTTATTGAGATTTCCATCGCCATCGTATTTTGAACCCGAATCATCAAAACCATGAGAAATTTCGTGGCCAATTACAGCTCCAATACCTCCAAAGTTTACCGCAGGATCCGCTTTGAAATTAAAGAACGGGGGTTGCAAAATCGCAGCAGGAAAAACAATCTCGTTGTTGGACGAGCTGTAATAGGCATTAACGGTTTGCGGGCTCATTCCCCACTCGGATTTATCGACTGGTTTGCCCACTTTTGCCATCATTCTGCCATACATCCATTCCGAAATTTTGGTGCGGTTCTCGAAATAAGTACCGCCTTCCGAAGGAGCCATTAACTGAAGTTTCGAGTAATCTCTCCATTGGTCGGGGTAAGCAATTTTTACATTGAATTTTGCAAGCTTTTCCTGCGCTTTCACTTTGGTCGCGTCCGACATCCAGTCGAGTGAATTGATATGCTCTTTAAAGGATTTTTTAATGTAACTGATGTAATCTTCCATTTTTGATTTGGCTTCTGCAGGGAAATATTTTTCCACATACAATTTTCCAAATGCCTCACCCAACGTTCCGTTCACCACTGCCAAACCGCGCTTATCCATTGCACGCTGCTCTTTTTGCCCCTGAAGATATTTAGAGTAGAAATTAAACTTCAACGTGTCCAGATTGGTGTCGAGGGAAGAAGCATCATCGTTCAGCAACTGAAATTTAAGATAATCTTTAATCAGCGGAAGATTTCGTTCGTTCATCCACTGATCCATGTTCTTATAATAATTGATTTCTGTTACAATTACTTTATCAGTCGCTACGCCACAGCTTTTAAGATAATTCGGTAAATCGACATGCTTCACCAACGTAGAAAGTTCTGCAACTGTTTTCGGGTTATACCTCAAATTGGCATCTCTGCCCTGCTCTACCGTCAAAACGGTTTTCGCCAATTGCTTTTCAAAATCGACCACTTTTGTTGCGGTTTGTTTGGCAGAAGCATCACCCAAAACCGTAAAAAGAGAAGCAACATAATCGGTATATGCAGCTAAGGTTTTCGAGTTGGCCTCGTTTTCTTTTTGGTAATAATCTTTACCCAGCCCGAGTCTTGGTCCGCCAAAATACACGGCGTTCATGTTCGAGTTTTTCATGTCGGCAAAGGCCATCCAGTTGTAAAGCGGGTTATCGCCAGTTTTGGTGGCGTCGATAAGATATTTCTGAAGATCAGCAACAGATTTTAAGCCG
>MKTK01000035.1:25728-38842 GCA_001898255.1 Chryseobacterium sp. 39-10
GATTGATTCCATCGGCATCCCTTTTTTTCCAATCGATAAAAGTGCCGTATAATGCCTGAATTTTTTGTCCTTCGGAATTGGGAGCAAACTTTTCAGAAAGCACTTTATTCAAGATCTCCAGAGAAGCATCATCCACATTTTCTCTCAAAATATTGAAACTGCCCCAACTGGTTTTATCCGAAGGAATTTCCACCGTTTTCATCCATCCGCCATTCACATAATTATAGAAATCATCTTGCGGACGAACCGACAGATCCATTAAGCTCAAATCAAGACCATTATCCACCGCTTTGACCGGCTTTTCTGTGTTGGAAGTTGCTGCAGAAGGCGCAGAAACTTTGCTTGCGCAAGAATTGAGCGCTACGATTCCCGCGAAAGCAAGAATGCCCATCGTAAGTTTTTTCATAAAAAAGAATATTAACTTTTGATGGGTCGCCCATTAGAGGAAAATGTTACATTCGTTCAGTAAAAAACATCATCACTCCTTCAAAAGTATTTCTATCAAATCCTGCAATACCCTTTGTGAAACAAAATTCGCAAAATCATTTCTATCCAAGTGTGGAAGGAACAAACGGTTGGTTTTTTCAAAATCGTTCACGCGAACAGAATAAAAAACGGTTCCGACTTCGTTGTTAAATTCATCCGAATTAGGACCAGAAACTCCTGTGGTAGAAAGTGAAATATCTGTTTTAAAAAGCTTCTGGCAACCCCGACTCATTTCCTGTGCAACTTCGGCAGAAACCACTGAATGCGCTGCAATGGTTTTCTCAGAAACACTCAGCAATTCAATCTTTTTATGATAATCATAAGGAATTATTCCCCCAAGAAAGTAGGCAGAACTGCCGGAAACCGAAGTGATTAATCTGGACAACTCGCCGCCTGTACAGCTTTCTGCAGTAGAAATTGTCTTGTTGGTGCGGATCAAAATTTCTTTTAGAATCTCCTGAATATCGTTGCCGTTCCATGCAATCACATTTTTGGCAATAAGTGGCTTCAGCTTTTCAATTTCTTCATCCAATTGACGGTTCAAAAGCCCTTCATTGGTTCCGGTCCCGGTAATGCGGAGCTTGATGCGATTCCCTATTGGTAGGTACGAAAGCGCAATATTTTTAGGTAGAGAACACTCCCAGTCGTTAATCATCTTAGCGAGCACACTTTCAGGAATGCCCACCACAGAAACGACACGTGTAAGCAAATAATCTCTTGAAAAATTCTTTGCGAGGTAAGGAATAATTTTTTCTTTAACCAATGGTTTCACCTCGTAAGGAACACCAGGCAGACAAAAAAGAGTTTTTCCTTGATCTGAAATCATCATACACGGCGCCGTCCCATGATCATTCTGTATCACCTTTGCTTTGGAAAGCACAAGGGCTTGATTACGGTTAATATCGAGCAAATGCCCTCTTTTTCGTTTAATCAACAGATTTTTCAAATGTTCAAACGTTTCATCATCCAACACCAGCTCATCGTTAAAAAATTCAGCCAGCGCAAATTTGGTTTTGTCATCTCGAGTAGGCCCTATTCCGCCTGTTGTAAAAACGATTTCTGCCATTTGAAAAGCAGATTTGAGTGCTTCAATAATAGTAGCAATTTCATCAGAAACCGTGAAAATCTGCACCACTGGAATGCCAATCTTTTTAAGTTCATTAGCAATGAAATTCGAATTGGTATCAATCGTATTACCCGACAAAATCTCGTCACCAATCGTAATCAGAACCGCTTTCATACACAAAAATTACAAAATATGTTTTTCGGCATGGTAAGAAGAACGCACCAGCGGTGAACTTTCGATGTGACGAAAACCGAGGGTTCTCGCAAAACTACCGTATTCTTCAAATTCTTCAGGGGAGACGAATTTTTTCACCGGCAAATGTTTCTTGGTGGGTTGCAGGTACTGGCCAATGGTAATGATGTCCACATTTGCATTTCGTATATCTTGAATGGTTTGAAAAACCTCGTCTTTTTCCTCGCCCAAGCCGAGCATCAATCCCGTTTTTGTGCGGCGTTGCCCTGCATCTTTCAAATAGTGTAGAACCTCCAAACTTCTTTCATACTTGGCCTGAATGCGCACTTCTCGGGTTAGTCTTTTCACAGTTTCCATGTTGTGGGAAATCACCTCGGGCGCCACTTCTATCATTCGATCCAAATGTTTATGAATGCCCTGAAAATCGGGAATTAGCGTTTCCATGGTGGTACCAGGAGAAATTCGACGTACTGCATTCACCGTTTCTGCCCAAAGAATTGAGCCCATGTCTTTCAAATCATCACGGTCCACTGAAGTAAGTACAGCGTGCTTAATTTTCATGAGTTTGATGGAACGTGCCACCTTTTCGGGTTCGTCCCAATTCACATCAAGCGGCTTCCCGGTTTTTACCCCACAAAAGCCACAGCTGCGGGTACAGATATTTCCGAGAATCATAAAAGTTGCGGTTCCTTCGCCCCAACATTCTCCCATATTCGGGCAACTGCCACTTTGGCAAATTGTGTTGAGTTTGTATTTGTCGACCAGCGTTCGGAGTTCGCGGTAATTTTTTCCGGTTGGAAGTTTTACACGAATCCACTTGGGTTTCTCGGTGATGAGTTGAGTAATAATTTCGGACATTTTCTTAGAAATAAAAGCCAAATTTACAAAATTAGAATTTGTCAACCCTCTTTTTTCGAACTTGTTCGCTTTCGGCCCGGCTCAATTTAATCGTTGAATTCATTGGCTTTCAGCAACTGCGCAAGCACCTTCTTGGCACGCATAATGCGTACTTTGGTATTGGCAACGGTGAGTTGTAGTTCTTCTGCAATTTCTTTTATGCTTTTCTCTTCAAAAAATCTTAACCTAATGATATCCTGATAATTGGAATCTAAACTAGCAATTACTGCCAGAATTTGTTTCTGATCTTCTTCTGAAATCAACAATTCTTCAGGTGAACGCGCAAATTGGTTTTTGAATCCGTCAAAATTGTCTGTGGAATCTTCATTTTCGCGAGATTTTTTTCGCCAATAGTCGATAACGGTATTCTGAGCAATGGTGAGAATCCAGGTTTTGAACTGAAAATTAGGATCATACATTTCCAGCTTAGAAAGTACTTTGGAAAACACCGAAACAGTGATTTCGTCGGCAACATTCTCATTTTGAACCTTCTTCATCACAAAACTGAAAACATCGATCCAATATGCGTTAATGAGCTTAGTTTGCGCTTTCTGATCTTTTTGTTTTGCAAGCGTGATGACGGAAAGAAGTTCGGATTTTTCCATTACCACAAAGATACAGAAATTTGTTCAGGAAGAAGATTGCAAACTGTTTCGAAGTTCAGGATGAATTTCGGACAATTTTCATTAACTTTATCAACAAAGAAATAAATATGAGCGCTAAGAAAAAATATAAAAAACAACTGTTGAAATCCCTGAAAAATTTAGCATTTTCTGAACATCATCTTTTAGAAACCATGACTAATCTTATGCTGCTGAAAGAGATGAAGAAAAACAATATCACTTTTCACGAAGGCGACACCTTTTCATTTGAAGACCGAATTTTTGATTACAGCACAGACAAAAACATCCGTAAAATTGCTGCATTGCGCAAAAAGATGCTGAAAACCATGAATAAATTGGTTCAGAAAAACAGCTTTAAAGATAAGGAACTGGAGTTTCTGGCATAATCTAGATTAAAATTTTAGCCGAGGATCAGCCATTTGGGGAACATGAATTTCGGTTTTCCAATCATGGTTCATCTGCTCGATCAGATGCGCAGAAAGCAATGGTGATGCTTTCTCCACGTTTTGGTGAACGAAGAAGTAGAGCTTTTCCAATCCTTGGTTTTTCCATTCAGTGAGGCGGTTCATCCAGTCGTCCAACCGGGTATAATCGCTTTCGGCATTAGCACCCACGAAGCGAACAAACGCAACCGGCGTGGTGAGTCTCATGTGCAGCATATCGCGTCTTCCGGCGGTATCCACAATGATGTTGGTAATGTGATGCGATTCAAAAAGCTGCATGGTTTTCTCGAAAACAGCAGGATCGGCGAACCATTCGTTGTTGCGTAATTCCACTGCCAACGGAATTTCCTGTGGCCATTCATTGATGAATTTTTCCAGGCGGTCTGCATCTTTTGGTTTAAAATTATCGTGAAGTTGAAGAAAAACCATGCCCAATTTTTCATCAAAATTCTGAACGGCTGTTGCAAATTCTGTGACGGCGTCTGTTACATTCAGCAACCGCCGAAAATGTGAAATGGTATTGGTAATTTTCGGGAAAAACTTGAAGTGCTGTGGGGTTTTGTTTTTCCACGTCACAACCTGTTCAGCACTAGGCATTTTATAAAAAGTGGCATTCAGCTCGATTGAGTTGAACTGAGTGGCATAATACGTAAGTTCGTCTTTGGTTCCTTTGGGGTAAAATCCTTTCAGGTCGGTTTTGTTCCATTTGGCGCAACCTACCGAAATATCCAAGTGTTTTGGCTTTGATTTATTTAGGATTAATTTGGTTTGTGGCTGATCATTTGGCAGCGTAAAATCAATTTGAGAAGGGTCTTCAACTTGTCCGAATTTCATGGGAATATAACGTTTTTCGTTTACGATTTAAAGGTAGTCAATTTCTTCCAAATCATTCTTAAATAAAAAAATGCAGCGCACCTTCAAAAGTAAAATTAGGTATCCTTTGAAAATTGAAATCGCAAGTCTGGTTTCATATTTTAATATATGAGGTGATCTCTTCTGCAATTTTCTTTACAGTTTAGAGATTCAAATCCTCATTGCCATTGCACAGCAAACAGGCCTTACCAAAAAAACATTGAAATGGGAGAATTCATTCCGTATCACAATGAAAAATACCTCAAAAATGGTATTTTGCAAGAATGAAGAAATGGATAGTTTTGTGCTTTAACCAAAAAACTAATAACCATGAAGACAAAACGACTCTTTAAAAATTTGATTTTATTAACTCTTGTTTTGATCCTAAGCAACTGCAAGCGCGAAGAGGAATCTCCAAAGGATCCGGACGGACTCGTTGGTGCTTGGAAACTTATGACCATTAATGGTAAACCCGCGAATCAGTGGATCATCGATGTTTATGAATGTCCAGGACAAAGAGAAGACACTTTCTATAGCGGCACTGCAACGTTTACCGAAGACACAATGTCGTTGAACATGAAAGAAGAGTTTAAATATTTTAAGTATAATGGCTCATGTTCTGTAACAAATTACCATGAATCGGACCTATTACACATTGTGAGCGCCAATCACAATAATACAACCAACAACCAGAGAGTGAGCATCTACAACGGAAAAGGAAATTATGATGGCGACAATAAATACACCTTTACGAATGGAATTATTATTTTGGAAGATCAAAACACCATAAAGATCACCTACTCCTATCATGACGGATATGAAGTGGTAAATAATGAATATAAATTGGTGCGTGAATAGTTATCCTCAACATCACTTTGTAGTAAA
The DNA here is from genome assembly GCA_001898255.1 of Chryseobacterium sp. 39-10. GTDB lineage: Bacteria > Bacteroidota > Bacteroidia > Flavobacteriales > Weeksellaceae > Kaistella. The sequence goes on from MKTK01000035.1 coordinate 31,173, forward strand.
CCACTATTTCGATCACTAGATTTATAAAATCATTCATCAAACAAAAACCGCAGCTTTTATCTGCGGTTTTTGTTTGTATTTACTCTTAGCTTTGGTTACGCTTCGCAAGAAGAACAGGTCACGAAATTCACCATCATCTCCTTAGAAACCGACGAACTTCTTTGGTAATACAAGGTTTTTACCCCTTTTTTCCATGCTTCAATGTAGAGGAAGTTCACATCTTTTACGGGCATGGTACTGGGAATCTGCAGATTCAGCGATTGTGCCTGATCGATATACTGTTGCCTTTGCGCGGCCTGCGAAATAATTTCCATGGGCGAAATTTCCTTGAAGGTTTTGAAAACTGCTTTTTCTTCAGCGGTCAGTTCGTTCAAGTGCTGCACAGAACCGTGATTCAGCATGATGGTTCTCCAGGTTTCTTCATTGTCGAGACCTTTTTCTTCCAACAGTTTTGCCAGGTATTTATTTTTGCGCATAAAGTTTCCTTTTGCTAAACCGGCTTTATAATAATTGGATGCAAACGGCTCAATTCCTGGAGAAGTTTGCCCCAAAATAGCCGACGAAGAAGTGGTGGGTGCAATGGCCATTACGGTGGTATTTCTCATTCCGTATCCTTTCATCATTTCCGGTTCTCCATAAATATTCGCCAATTCCTGTGATGCCTGAACCGACTGTTCTTTAATTTGCCTGAATGCCCTTGCATTGAATTGAGTTGCCTCGAAACTCTCAAAAGGAATCCTGTTTTTCTGCAGATAAGAATGATAACCCAGCACGCCTAAACCAAGCGCCCTGTGGCGCATTGCAAACGTTCTGGCGCCTTGCAGGTAGTAATTGCCTTCGGTTTTATCGATAAATTCTGAAAGCACGGCATCCAGGAAGTAGATGGCTAATTTTACAGCATCAGTATCCTTCCACTCATCATAAAGCTCCAGATTCATGGACGACAAACAGCAGATGAACGACTCATCGGCACTGGATGGAAGCATAATTTCGGAGCAAAGATTACTCGCATTCACCATCATCGCATGATCTTTATAGACCTGCGGCTTGTTGCGGTTCACATTGTCGGTAAAGAAAATATAGGGTAAACCTTTCTGTTGGCGACTTTCCAGCACTCTTGCCCAAATTTTTCGTTTTTCAATGTCGCCATCAATCATGTCCTGCATCCAGTAATCAGGAACACAAACGCCCGTAAAGAGGTTCTGAATAGGACTTCCAATATCTTTAATCGACAAAAACTCTTCAATATCACCGTGGTCAATATCCAGATAAGCCGCAAAAGCACCACGCCGAACACCGCCTTGCGAAACCACATCCATTGCCGTATCGTAAAGCTTCATAAAGGAAACCGCACCGGAGGATTTACCGTTGTCGGTTACAGCCGTCCCTCGATTTCGGAGCTCACCAAAATAGCCGGAAGTGCCGCCACCAATTTTAGTTTGCATAATAACTTCTCCCAATTTATGGGTAATACCTTCTATATTGTCGGGGATATGGACATTGAAACAAGAAATAGGCAACCCGCGTTGTGTCCCCATATTTGCCCAAACCGGCGACGAAAAGGAAATCCATCCTTTGGTGATCATTTCTTCAAACGCCGGCTGCAGTTCTGGCTTATAAAGCCGTTTTGCGGCAGCAGTGGTAATTCTTTCGATGGCCCCTTTCACGGTTTCACCTTTCAGCAAATAGCCACGGTTCAGCATTTGCTCGGACTCTTCATTCAGCCACCAGATGTCGTTTAATTCTTCCATTGTGTATTTTTTTCAGTCAGGAATCGTCGTCAATTCCTTATTAATATTGTCTATTTAAAAATTTAGGAGCAACCCTATTTTCGCTTCTTTCACGGGCAGTCCCGCTTTCCGCTGTATCTTTTTTGGTGCTTTCGCTGCGCTTCACCTCCAAAAAAGGATGCCGCTGCAATCGGGGCTATAACCTCTGGTGGGCGATGTTATAAGATGAATTAAAACCCAGCATGCGACCTTCATCTTTCTTATTTTTTAGGAACCACGCTCCACTATTTGAGGACGGCTCCGTTACCTGCATCTTGAATTATTGATATCGCTTTTCTTAAGCTACAGACCATCATCAAAACTCTGGTTGGTTGCGTTTCTTTTTCTGCAAATGACGCTCTTTTTCGGCGCTCGCTTCGCTCGCGCCCCGACTTGAGCGGAAATCCTTTTTTTGGGCGAAAGCCCACAAAAAGATTGGGAGCGGAAGGCGGATAAAGGCGCCCAAAAAGCATTAAAACAAATCGTTCTCGGTAATGCTTTTATCGTGTTTGGTGTAATCTACCGGGCGTTTTGCAAAGAAATCGTCCAGCGAATTGGCAAATACTTCTTCCTCGAACCACACCATGGGGCGGTATTGCTCCGGGGTAACGTTGTAGCGGGTTTTCATGCCGATTTTTTTCAGGGAATCATCGACACGGTATTTCATAAAATTCAGCAAGTCTTCTTTGCTGAAATTGTCGATTTCTCCTAATTCGAAAATCCAGTCCAGGATTTCTTCTTCCACTTCTATGGAGTGATCGACGAGGGTATAAATGTCGTCAATATCCGAATCTGTAAGCAGATCGGGCTGCTCTTCCCGAATTTTGTTGATGAGGAAAATTCCGGCATTGGCATGAATTTGTTCGTCAACGGAAGTCCAAGCAATGATATTGGAAACATTTTTCATGTAACCTTTGAATCTTGTGAAGGATAAAATAATGGCAAACTGCGAAAACAGCGAAACATTCTCGATAAGAATACTGAAGAGCAGCAATGCGGAAACATATTCTTTGGGGGTAGAAGAATTGGCGTGTTTTAGAACGTTGGTAAGGAAATCTATTCTTTTTTTAATGGCAGGGATTTCGATAACGTCCATGAATTCGTCATTGTATCCCAACACTTCCAACAAACGGGAATATGCTTCGGAGTGGCGAAATTCGCACTCGGCAAAGGTGGCTCCCAAACCGTTGAGTTCCGGCTTTGGCATGTGGTTGTAGAGATTTCCCCAAAAGGTTTTCACGGAAACTTCGATTTGTGCAATCGCTAAAAGTGCATGCTTCACGGCGATTTGCTCGTGTGGCTCCATCTGCGATTTAAAATCTTGCACGTCTGCAGTGAAATCGATTTCGGAATGCACCCAAAATGATTTATTAATGGCTTCCACAAACTGCAACACTTCCGGATACTCGAATGGCTTGTAACTCACCCTTTTGTCAAAAATTCCCATACCTACAATTATTAATTTTTACATTTTAAGAAATTGTGGATAAACTAACAATTTTATATATTTAATTGATTATCAAACTATTAAAACAAAAATTATCCACATACACCTGAACGTTCGTCCAGAACTGTAAAGCACAAAAATAGAAAATGAAACCAGATATCAAAAGCATGAATAACTAAATATCGGGATTTCAGCGGCAAAAGTTTTCCACATTCACACAGACCTTGCACTACGATTGTGTTTGCTGAACAAAACCTGCCTTAAGCCATGGGATTGCCCGGAATTTCATTAAACAAATGACATGAAACTGTCTATTCAAAAGGATTTACAACTAAACAAACCATGTCGCGACTTGGTTGTAACAATCAAAAAAAAATATTGACTAATAGAATAACAAAAAAAAGAACTCATGTTAGTTATTCGGAATCTGCAAAAATCCTACGATACCGGGAAAAGTAAGCTTCATGTGCTGAAGGGAATCAACCTGGAGATTGATGAGGGCGAATTTGTTTCCATCATGGGAAGTTCTGGTTCCGGGAAATCAACATTGCTGAATATTATCGGAATCCTCGACGAGAAAGATTCCGGCATTTATGAACTCGACGGCATTCCGATTGAGCATCTCTCGGAAATAAAAGCCGCTGAGTATCGCAGTCGGTTTCTGGGGTTTATTTTCCAGAGTTTTAATCTCATCAGCTATAAAACTGCACTGGAAAATGTTGCTCTGCCCCTTTATTACCAGAATGTTTCGCGCAGGGAGCGCAACGAAAAAGCGCTTGAATATTTGGATAAAGTAGGCCTGAAAAATTGGGCCAATCATTTGCCCAATGAACTTTCGGGCGGACAAAAACAAAGGGTTGCTATTGCGAGAGCACTCATCACCGATCCTAAAATAGTTTTGGCAGACGAGCCCACCGGTGCGCTGGATTCGAAAACCACATACGATATCATGAAGCTGCTGCAAGACATCAATCGTGAAGGGAAAACCATCATCATCGTTACCCATGAACCTGATGTTGCTGCGGAAACCAAGCGAAACGTTGTGCTGAAAGATGGACTTATTGAAAGTGACACCTATATTCAACAAAAGGTTTTGAAATAACATCAACACATAAATTCTTTTACAACAATGTTTGATCTCGACCGATGGCAAGAAATTTTCAGCTCAATCCGAAGTAATATTCTTCGGACAGTACTCTCCGGCTTTACAGTGGCGCTGGGTTTATATATTTTCATCGTGCTTTTCGGTATCGGGAAAGGTTTGCAAAATGCTTTTTCGGACGGCTTTACCCGAGATGCACAAAACCTCATCACCATCAGCACCGGCAAAACAACAATTGCGTATGACGGATTGCAATCGGACCGGCAGGTCACCCTGAACAATAAAGATTTTGAATCAATTGTTGAATCTGATCCTTCCAAAGTACAATATTCCACCCCGCGCTACTCCACCAATCTTATGGTGAAATACGGCAAAGAAAGCGGCACCTACCAAATAAGTGGTGCCAACGAAGATGAAACAAAAATCGAAAATCGCCAGATTCTCAACGGAAGATCCATTTCACCCGGCGATTTGCAGCGGAAAGCCAATGTAGCAGTCATCGGAAGAATGGTGCAGCGCGATCTGATTAAAAACGGTGACCCCATTGGAAAAGAAGTCAATATTAACGGAAGCATATTTAAGGTAATTGGTGTTTTTTCTGATAGCGGTGGCGATTGGGACGAGCGGATGATCAGTGTCCCTATTACGACACTTCAGCAGATGAAAAAAAGTTCGGACACTGTAAGCACTGTGTTTATCGCTTATAACGAAAATATGAAACCCGAAGATGCCCTCCGTTACGGTGACAAGCTGAAAAAAGAAATCAAACAGAGGAAAAAAGTTTCTCCAGATGATGAAAATGCCGTCTATGTGAACAACCGTGCCGAAGGGCTGAAAGATTCCTTTCTTTTTCTCTTCGTCATCACACTTATTGTAGGATTTATCGGGATGGGCACTTTGTTGGCCGGCATTATCGGCATCAGCAACATCATGGTGTATATCGTTAAAGAAAGAACGCAGGAAATTGGGGTACGAAAAGCCATTGGCGCAAAACCCAACAGTATTATTGCCCTTATCATGCAGGAAAGCATTGTGATTACCGTGATATCAGGACTAATTGGGGTTGGCTTAGGAGTTATGACTTTATCTTTAATAGGCGACCGATTGGAGGAGTATTTCATCAAAGATCCGGGAGTTGGTTGGGGATTAATTATTACCGCATTTCTTGCTTTGGTGATTTCCGGGCTGGTTGCCGGCTTTGTTCCGGCGTACCGCGCAAGTAAAATTAAACCCATTGAAGCATTAAGAGCAGAATAAATAAAATGGATAGCTACTGATCATTTTAGCACACAGACAAACTATGAACATCATATTTAAAAGCGATACCTGGCAAGAGATTTATCATTCTTTACGGAATAATAAACTCCGAACTTTCCTCACCATGATTGGCGTGGGTTGGGGTATGTTTCTCTTTGTCAGTTTGCTGGGCGCAGCAAAAGGAATGGAAAACGGATTCAATAAGCTTTTCTCGAATTTTGCCACCAATTCCATTTTTCTTTGGGCGCAAAATACATCAATCCCTTTTGATGGATTTCCGAAAGGCCGAAAAACTGAAATTCGACTACCAGACATCGATCTATTGGAAAAGAAAATACCGGAAATCGATTATATTTCCCCACAAAATTCAAGAGGAGATTTCGGCACCCCAACAGAAAAAATGTCGCGTAACGGAAAAACCGCCTCTTATACGCTAACCGGCGACTACCCCATCGGCAATAAAATCTCAGCAAAAAAGCTGATCTACGGAAGATATCTTAACGATGCTGATATTTCGGGCAATAAGAACGTAGCGGTGATAGGCGAAGAGGTGTACAAGAACTTTTTCGATGCCAAGAAAAATGAAAACCCGATCGGGAAATCTTTCAATATTAAAGGAATTTTCTTCAATGTGATTGGAGTTTTTCGGGTGAAGCAGGGCGGCGGCGGCGGAATGAACAATGACAAAACAGTTTTCATCCCACTTTCCACCTTCACCAAAATGTACAATGATGGCGACCGGGTGGGCTTTTTCGCTATTGTCAGCAAGCCAAACGCAGACCTTACCATGGTGGAAGATAAAGTAAAACTGACCCTGAAAGACAAATACAGAATTTCACCAGAAGATACCAATGCGTATGGAAGTTTCAATCTTGGAAAAGAGTTTAGCAAACTCACGGGTTTCTTAACGGGCATGCAATTGCTGACCATTATTGTGGGAACATTAACCATTTTGGCCGGCGTCATCGCCATTTCAAATATCCTGCTGATTACCGTAAAAGAGAGGACTAAAGAAATCGGGATCCGGAGGGCTTTAGGTGCAAAACCTGCAGAAGTGCGCAACCAGATTCTGCTGGAAAGTGTAGTTATAACACTCACCTCCGGGATGATGGGATTTCTATTTGGAATCTTACTTTTAATGGTGGTCAATATACTAACCAAAGACCAAGATTCTTTCCCTTTTTACAACCCTACGGTGAATTACGGACAAGTATTTACAGCAATGGCCGTGATGGTAATTTTGGGACTGATTATCGGGATGATTCCCGCACAGCGAGCGGTGAGCATAAGACCCATCGAAGCATTAAGAAGTGAATAAAAAAGCACAATCTCATTCCATAAAAATTAAATAAAATAATTAAACATATGAAAAAGAAGTTCACCTGGAAAAAAGCATTGTACCTGTTTCTGGGCCTGATATTTGCCATTGCACTTATTTCCGGAATCAGTTATCTCATTTCATCTAATACCGCAGAAAGCACCACATTTCTTACCAAAAAACCGATGATCGAGAATATGGACGACAAGGTGATGGCTACCGGTAAAATTGTCCCTCGTGAAGAAATAGAAATCAAGCCCAATATGTCGGGAATTATTGATAAAATATTGGTAAAAGAGGGTGATCGTGTAACGATGGGTCAGCTCGTTGCCACCATCCGAATTGTACCAAGTGTCCAAAATGTGAATGCAGCCCAACAGGAAATCAATAATGCCAACGTACTCATCAGCAATGCAAAAATGAATGTTGACACCCAACAAAAACAATTTGCTATGCAACAACGGTTGTTCTCGCAAGGTGTAATTTCTAGACAAGAATACATCTCTGCACAGCAGCAACTCAATACCACACAGCAAACATTACGCAATGCCCAGCAGCAACTGCAAACCGCGCAGAAAAATTTGCAAATTGCCCGAACCGGTGCCACTCCTGAACTGGCTGGTTTGGCCACCACTCAAATTCACTCCAAAGCCACTGGCACCGTGCTGGATGTACCTGTAAAAATAGGGAGCCAAGTGATAGAAGCCAACTCATTCAACTCCGGAACCACGATTTGCTCCATTGCCGACCTCAACTCATTGATTTTTAAGGGTACCA
>MKTK01000035.1:38863-39696 GCA_001898255.1 Chryseobacterium sp. 39-10
GAACATCCTGATTGGCGCTCTGCAAAACAAATCTTTCCCCGGAAAAGTAAGCATGATTGCGCCCAAAGGGAAAGATGAAAACGGAACCATTAAATTCCCTATTGAAGGCGATGTGTACAACCCCACCAACGAGTACATTAGGGCCGGCTTTTCTGCCAATGGCGAAATTATCCTGAGTTCTCAGAAAAACGCCATGCTTCTGGACGAATCACTTATTCAGTACGAAAAAGTGAACGGTAAGGATTCTCCTTTTGTCGAAGTAAAGCAACCAAGCGGAAAATTTAAAAAAGTGAATGTAAAACTGGGCGCAAGCGATGGAATTAATGTTCAGATCCTGTCTGGTTTAAACAAAAACGATGAAGTGAAAGTCTGGAACCCAAGCGATAAGGACAAAGAACAACTGAAAGAAATGAAAAACAAATAAAGCCGGGTGCAGCAAGGTTTACTTTATCAGTTTTCCTTTGGGTTTTCTTAGCAGCAAAGCCAGATTCAAAAAAAAGAGAAGAAGGTCGAGGGTTATCCAAACGGCGGTTTTCACGTTTGATAAACCCGAGGCAATTACCTGATCTTTGGATATAGCAGAAAGTTTTGAACTTTGATTAATATAGTTTTTAACTTCAACGATCTGATCCATATTTTTATTGGGAACGGCATGCTGCGTGAAATACACCTGATTTTTTTTACCCATAAATCCGCTAATCCAAAACTGGTCGGAGTTTTTCATATCCAGGTGCTCAATGCGGTAATAATTGCTTCGAATTTTACCAAGGTGCTTCACGATGTATTTTTGATCAGCATTGGCACTGTCATTCACTTTCACCACATAAAAATCT
>MKTK01000035.1:39780-58089 GCA_001898255.1 Chryseobacterium sp. 39-10
GTTACCACAGTGAAGATTCTAAAAATTTTCGCGGCCAAGCCAAGCCGTCCATTTTTAAAAACAGAGGCAAAAAGGCCTAAACACAGTAGCACAAAAAGCAAAAGAAAAAGGTAAAACATGGTGGTAAAGATAAAGAAGTTTTTCGATTCTTGATTTCGAGCTTAAAGCAAGACGATTCATTAGCGGCTCATCATCGGGCTACTCGTCCGCTTTCCATTCCCTATAAAATTCATCAAGAAAATTAAGCATCAAAAGATGTCTTTTCGTCGCAATCTCTTTTGCCTTTTCGGTATGCATTAAATCTTTTAGCAGCAACAATTTTTCATAAAAATGATTAATGGTGGTGCCGTTGCTCTTTTTGTATTCTTCTTTGCTCATCCCGATCCTGGGTGGAATTTCGGGATCATACATTCTATTGTTTTTAAAACCACCAAAATTAAAAGTGCGCGCAATACCAATGGCGCCAATCGCATCGAGCCGATCAGCATCCTGCACAATCTGAAGTTCAATGGGCAAAATATCAGGAACTTCTCCCCTGTTTTTAAAGGAAATATTTTGGATGATGAAAAGAACTTGCGAAGTCACCTCATCCGACACATTTTGGCTTTGCAGGAAATCTTTTGATACGGTTAAAGCCAATGACTCATCACCATCATGGAATTTGGGGTCGGCAATATCGTGCAACAGCGCCGCGAGCTCTACCACTTCCTGATTGGCAGCTTCCGTATTGGCAATTTTCTTTGAAAGCTTCCAGACACGCTCAATATGAAACCAGTCATGACCGGCTTCTGCACCTTGAAGTTTTTCTTTTACGAACTGCACTGTGTTTTCAATTAATGTATTCATGATTCTTTTTTTAGCTCTACAAAATGATACACCATTCCGCTTTTGGGATTCATAATAACGGTGCTGGAATTGGGGAATCTCACGATTTTATAATATTCTATATGCGGATTTTTTTTCATCTCATCCAAAAAACTTAAATCAATCGTGTTGGCCGGAACAAATTTCTCCAAAAAAGCGAGTTTTTCTACAATATCAGAACCGTCGATTTTTTCAAATGTTTTCTTAGACTTCGATTCGTCGGTAGTAGGTTGTGCCACCAAAGCGTCGAGAAGCATGGTTTTGTCAGTGGTTTTATACCGAAAAATATAGAGTGGTGTGCCGTTCGGGAAAGTCATTTTTTTTCCTACCAAATTGTCGAGCTGCAAGTTCTGAATTCCCTGAAAGACCTCATTAAAAGCAATCGACTCGGCATTCACCAATTTATTAATCTGATCATGAATTGTTTGTTGCACAGCTTCGGATGCTTTTTGTTGCACTTTCTCCTTCGCCGTGTCCATCGACTCCGAGACGGTTTCACTGATCTTGTCGCAAGAAACGAGTGACATTATCAACACTAATGCGTAAAATATTTTCATTATTTATTTTTAATTAAACTTAGTTTATCGGCATTGAATAATTTGTAGTTCAGTTATTGATGCTACTGGCTATAAGAACTCACCAGTTTATCGAGATTCAAGCTTCTGGCCGACGCATCAAAAATCTCGCGGTAAGTTCCGTTCAACTCTATTAATTGGTCGTGTGTTCCGCTCTCTACAACGGCTCCTTTCTTCATTACATAAATATGGTCCGCATCAAGAATCTGCGAAAGCGAGTGCGAAATAATCACGACTGTTCTGCCTTTTTTAATGGCATCGAGCGAATTTTTGATCTGTTCTGTCGCAATGGCATCGAGACTTGCCGTGGGTTCGTCCAAAAATATAATTGGTGGGTTTTTCAGAAAAAGCCGGGCAATGGCAATTCGCTGTTGCTGGCCTCCGGAAAGTTGGGTAGCATCGTGCCGATATTGTTCCGGAAGTTCAAGAATCTGATCGTGCAAATATGCTTTTCTGGCGGCTGCTTCTACTTCTCCAAAAGTGGCATTCATGTTTCCGTAGCGTATATTGTCTTCAATGCTTCCCTGAAAAATATGATTTTTTTGAAGCACCAATCCAATATCATCTCGTAAAAATTCATTATTGTAAAGATTCAGATGAACATCATCCAAAAGGATCTCGCCCGAATCCGGAAGGTAAAATTTGCACAATAAATTGATGGTAGTAGATTTGCCGGCACCACTCAAACCAACCAAAGCAGTGGTTTTTCCGCTTTCAATGGTCATAGAAACATGATGCAAAGCAGGTGTACCGTTGGGATAGGTGAAGGAAACGTCATTCAGTTCGAATGTCCCAACCATGTTTTCCTTGGTGAATGATCCGTTGGGTTCAGTTTCGTCGTCGGCATTCAGAATATCAAAATACCCTTCTGCATAAATCATGGCATCATTCATATCATCATAAATCCTGTGCAACTGGCGAATAGGCGCCGAAACATTATTAAACAAAAGGATATGCAGCATGATGGCACCGATGGTCATTTGCTGATCAAGAACGAGATACACGGTGAGAAGGATGATGAGCACAACGCCGAACTGCTCAATAAAAGTTTTTAAACCATCATATATAAAATTGGTGCGCCTTGTCAGCATTTGGCTTTCCATCAGTTGCATCTGAAGGTCATATTGTTTTTTGCCCTCAAATTTTTCGCGCACAAAACTTTTGATCACCATGATGGAATTGATGAGATTCAGCAATCCGGAGGTTTTCCGCTCCCGCTGGTTTCTTAGTGTTCGCCGCACTCCCGAAAGTTTTTTTGCCTGTAACGAACTCACATAAAAATAAATAGGCACCACAACGGTAGAAACCACACCTACATACAGATTCTGCATGTACATAATGATGAGTGCAATAATGGCGTTGGAAAACAGCGGTAAAATATCAATAAAAAAATTCTGCACCAGCCGTGTTAAGCTTTCAATTCCTCGGTCAATGCGGATTTGTAGTTTTCCCGATTCATGGTTTTCGTCGGTAAAATAGGCAACACGATACGTCAGGATTTTATCGATGGCCGACTGCGCTAAGACAGAACTTACATTGATCCGTATTTTTTCACCATAAAATTTTTGCCCGAAATTGATGACAATATTCATCAGCTCTTTCCCCAAAAGGATAGCAGAAATAATGACCAGCACATGGATCCCTTCCTGCATAGGAGCTGGAAGTTGGGTTAAATGGGTTACTTCATCAACGGTGTATTTTAGGACCAGCGGATTCACCTGTGCCATGAGTGCGCCAAGAAAAGTGAGCACTAAGGTACCCATAATCATTAACCGATATGGCTTGATGAAAGGAACAAGTTGTTGATAAATATGATAGAGCGTGATGGTTCGGTTGAACGGTTTTGGCATAAAAACGAATCAGAAGTTAAACAATACCGGGCTTTAGCCATCGGGAAAACGGTTATGCATCTAAGCTATAACTCGTCAGATAATGCAGTTCGGGTTGGCTCGCAGCAGCAGATTCCATTTCAGCCTGCTCTGTGGTATAACTGGAACCAATTTCCTTTCTCTGAAAAAGAAAAGCGTTGTTGGCTGTTTTATCGACCACATTATTAAAAATATGTTCAATTTCAGAATTGGACAAGGATGCAAAACTGATGTCTTCAAATCCATAAATTAAACGTAAATGATCCTGATCGGCAAATTTTTCGTCCACAAATGCCTGAAACTGATTCTTGGTATCAAAATTACCCGCCCAGATATTGTAAACAAACCTTCTCTTTTTTGTTTTGTTTAGGATATCCTGGTACACAAAATTCTCGCCCAGATAGGCCTCACGAACCTGCGGATCATTCGCCAAATCCTCTGGAAGTCCTTCTTTAAGGATTCTTCCTTCAAACATGATATAGGTTTTATGCGTAATAGCGAGTGTTTGCTGCACATTATGGTCGGTTATCAGGATACCGATATTTCGATCAACCAAGCTTCGAACAATTTTCTGAATATCTTCCACCGCAATGGGATCCACACCTGCAAAAGGTTCATCGAGCAGAATAAAGTTGGGGCTGGTTGCAAGGCAGCGCGCAATTTCGGTTCGTCGGCGTTCGCCCCCAGAAAGCAAATCACCACGATTTTTACGCACATGCTGCAGCGAAAATTCTTCGATGAGTTCATCACACTTCATTTGCTGTTCGCGTTTGGAGAGTTTCGTAAGCTGAAGAACACCCAAAATATTGTCTTCCACGGAGAGCTTACGGAAAACCGAAGCTTCCTGCGCCAAGTAACCAATTCCTTTCTGGGCACGCCGATACATCGCATCGTGGGTAATCTCTTTATCATCAAGGAAAATTTTGCCCGAAGTGGGCTTCACCAAACCTACCACCATATAGAAAGTAGTAGTTTTTCCAGCCCCGTTGGGACCGAGCAGCCCTACAATTTCTCCTTGTGACACTTCTACCGAAACACCTTTCACTACCTTTTTCGGACCGTATTCTTTAATTAAATTTTCTCCGCGTAAAATCATGGAACAAATATATCATTTTTGTAGCAGAATTATGAAGGAACTGGTTTTACATGAAGATCATTCAGGATAAATAATGATGGATCTACATTCATTTTTACAGAAGAAAAAACGGATTAGCAAACCGGATTTTTCGCTATCTTCGTTTCCGAAAATACTACCTCACGGTTTTGAACAACAGAGAAAAGGAATTTGCGAAACTTATAAAAGATAATCAGGGACTGATCATCAAGGTGTCTCGTCTTTATACCAATTCGCTGGAAGATGAGGAAGACTTGTTTCAGGAAATTGTGCTGCAGCTTTGGCGATCGTATGATTCCTTCAAAGGACAGTCGAAAATTTCGACATGGATGTACAGGGTAGCGCTTAACACAGCTATTACGCTATTCCGAAAGAAAACCAAAATGCCAGTCACGGACGAACTGACCGATTTTCATTACAAAGATTTTTTGGAAGACGACCAAGAAAAGCAGCAACAGATTTCTACGCTTTACAGAGTCATCAAAATGCTTCCCAATGTGGAAAGAGCGATTGTGACAATGTATCTTGACGATTTACCTTATCGTGACATCGCCGAAAATTTGGGGATTACCGAGGTAAACGCCCGTGTGAAAATGAACCGACTGAAGAAAACCCTAAAAGAACTAATGCAAAAACATGCCTGATTTTGATCTAGATAATTTAAAGAAAACCTGGCAGGAACAAGAAGTTCGGCCCAAATATGACGGTGCACAAATTGAAGCGATGCTCAACAAATCATCACGTAATTACGTGAAATACATATTATGGATCAGTATTGCGGAGTTTTTTGTGATTTTGGGTCTTAATATTTATTATATTTTTTGGGGTGAAGACCCGGGAAGTTTTCTGAATATCCTGCGCAAACTGGGGATAGCAAATACCAATGCCCTGCGAGATTATTATACTCATTTTTATGTCATCCTAAAGGTGGTAAGCATTTTAATTACCGGCGTTTTTGTGGTTGTTTTTTGGCAAAATTACCGTCGCATCAAAGTGGAACTCAATCTCAAAAATCTCATTCTTCAGATTATACGCTTCAAGCGAACAGTTCATCTTTTCATTTTCACCAATATCCTTTTGTTGCTGCTTTTCACAACAGTACTTGGCTTTTTCACTTTCCACGTTCTGTCGGAACAGCACATCCAACTCGATCATGCAAAGCTCATCGGATTTATTGGCGGAATAGTGGTGATGACAGCACTTAGCATCTTCCTCATCTGGATTTATTATCGTATTGCTTACGGAATTATTCTCAAAAGACTGGAGCGAAATCTTTCAGAACTTCAAAAAATTGAGAATCAGGATGTATAATGAAGCAGAATTGAAACCTCCAAAGTCGTTCTGTGATTGCAGGAAAGGAATATTTCAATTCGAAAAATCAGATTTTGTAAAAACCTGTCCAAAGCGATTTATTGACGAAACTATTTTTATAATTCTTTTCTCAATCTCGCTACAGGAATATTAAGTTGCTCGCGATATTTGGCGATTGTTCGTCGTGCGATGTTGTACCCTTTTTCTTTCAGCAAACCTACCAAAGCATCGTCTGTAAGCGGCTTTCTTTTGTTCTCATTGCCTATTACATCCATCAAATGAGTTTTGATTTCTTTGGTTGATACTTCTTCACCATCATCATTGGTCAGGGAATCCGAGAAGAGATTTTTAAGGTAAACAATTCCATTCGGCGTATCGGCATACTTACTTTTCACAACTCTCGAAATGGTAGAAATATCGAAGCCGGTGATGTCGGCAACATCTTTCAGAATCATGGGCTTCAATGATTTATCATCACCAGTAATGAAGTAATCCTTCTGCAGTTTTACAATTGCAGTAATGGTTTGCAGCAAAGTATTTTGTCTTTGGTTAATGGCATCGATGTACCATTTTGCAGCATCCAATTTTTGTTTAATGAAAAGGGCTGCCTGCTTATGTTCCGCCGAAGTTTTATCGTGTGAATAGGTCGTCAGAATATCTTTGTATTCATCAGAAACACGTAGCGTAGGGGCATTTTTACTATTGAGCAATGCAATAACATCGGTTCCTTTTTTACCATTTTCCTTAAGCTGAATAACGAAATCGGGAATAATTTCCTGATTAATGGTAATGGTTTGCGTATCGAAATTACCACCCACCTTCGGAGAAAGTTTGGATATTACTTCCAATGCATCCTTCAGATCCTCTTCTTCAATATCGTACTTCTGAATAATTTTGTTGTAATGCTTATTGGTTAAGCTGTCGAACTGATTTCGAAGAATATTGGCAGCAAGCATTACCGCCTTATCAGCTGTCACTCTTTTCTCAATTTGGAGCAGCAAACATTCCTGCAGATTTCTCGCGCCCACACCAGGAGGATCAAGCTTTTGGACGTAATTCTCCAAAATATCGGTCACTTTTTCAAGAGTTGTGTATATACCGAGGGAGAATGCTAAATCATCAACAATCTGTTTAATCTCACGCCGAAGGTAGCCATCATTATCAAGATTTCCGATGATGTATTCTGCAATTTTTAAATCTTCTTCATCAATATTCACCAGATTAATCTGCTCCAGAAGATAGTCGTACAGAGAGGTTCCTTCTGTTAAAAGGGACTCATTATCGAACTCTTCATCGTCTGCAGAATAATTGCTGGATGCCGTTTTATAGGCTGGTTCATCATCAAAAATATACTCATCAACATCAAAATCGGTATCGATGCTTTCGGTTCCTTCTGTTTCGAAACCATCATCGTCACCGGCAAAATCTTCGTCTTTATCCTCATCCTGAACTTTCTCAAGGGCAGGATTTTCTTCTAGCTCTCGCTCCAGCTCTTCCTCAAATTCCAGCGTGTGCAGCTGGATCAATTTCATGAGCTGGATTTGCTGGGGAGCAAGCTTTTGGCCGAGTCTTATCTGTAAGTTTTGTTTTAGCATCGGAATGTGGTTTTTCCTTTTTTCTTTTGATGGAGACTGATCACTTTTGTGCTGTTTTTTTGTTTGAATGATTACTGCACAGCTCAATCGACATCATGTTAAACAAATATAGGAATGTTTTATTAGAACTCAGCGTTCTTAGGTGTTCTTGGGAACGGAATAACGTCACGAATATTGGTCATTCCCGTTACAAAAAGGACAAGTCTTTCCAAGCCCAATCCGAAACCGGAATGCGGAACCGAACCAAATTTACGAGTATCCAAATACCACCAAAGTTCATGTTCATCGACGTTCATTGCCTTCATTTTTTCTTTCAGCACGGCGAGTTTCTCTTCCCTTTGAGAACCACCGATAATTTCTCCAATTCCCGGAAAAAGCACATCCATGGCAGCTACCGTTTTGCCGTCATCATTCAGCTTCATGTAAAATGCTTTAATTTCTTTCGGATAATCGAAAAGCACTACCGGGCTTTCGAAATGTTTTTCCACCAAATATCTTTCGTGCTCCGACTGGAGATCTGCTCCCCACTCTTCAATAGGGAACTGGAATTTTCCTTTTCTGTTTTCCTTTGAATTTTTAAGAATATCAATGGCCTCGGTATAAGAAACTCGTTTGAATCTCTTTTTAATTACATTTTCAAGTTTCTCAATTAATCCTTCAGAAGCCCTGTCTTTTTCAGGTTTTTGTTTCTGCTCATCGGCAAATCGCTGATCCAGAAAGACCAGATCGTCTTTACAGTTTTCCAGTACATAACCAATGACGTACTTCAGGAAATCCTCTGCAAGATCGATGTTGTCTTCCAAATTATTGAAAGCCACTTCCGGCTCCACCATCCAAAATTCAGCAAGGTGACGTGTGGTGTTGGAGTTTTCTGCACGAAAGGTAGGCCCAAAGGTATATACCCTGCCCAATCCCATCATGGCAGCTTCCACGTTAAGTTGACCCGACACCGTAAGGTTGGTCTTTTTGCCAAAAAAATCTTGTTCAAAATCAATATCACCGTTTTCGTCGCGTGGAATTTCATTTAAATCGAATGCTGTGATGCCAAACATCTCACCTGCTCCTTCTGCGTCGGCCCCGGTGATGATGGGCGTGTTCATATAAGCGAACTGATTATGATGAAAGAACTGATGAATCGCAAAACTAATCGCACTTCTCACCCTGAAAATGGCGCCAAAAAGATTGGTCCGAAAACGAAGATGCGCCTGTTCCCGAAGGATTTCCAGGGAATGTTTCTTGGGCTGAAGAATTGTTTTGTCTCTTTCTTCAGTAAAATTATCACCCAAAATCTGAATTTTCTTGGCAATAATTTCTATATTTTGTCCACTGCCTTGGCTTTCTACCACCTCGCCTACAATTTTCAAAGAAGAAGCAGTCGAAATATTTTTGATCAGGTCTTCGCCAAAATTCTCAAAATCGACTACAATCTGAAGATTGTTAATAGTGGAGCCATCATTCAGTGCAATAAACCGATTAGAACGGAATGCGCGAACCCATCCCTGAACCGTAATATCGTGGTGTAAATTTTTCTTGTAACTGCCGAGTAATTCTTTAATTGTCGTTCTCATTTCTATCTAAAATCAATACCTGCAAATGTAAGGATTTTGGCTCAATTTTTGATTGAAGGAGCGTTTTTTTTAAATCAATAAAATCTGTCTGTAAAATGATATGTTGGCCTGTTAAGCTCAAACTTCAAATAAAAAAAGGTGGAAAAACCACCCTTGTATCATTACTCATCTTTTTTGGACGGCACCAGGAACACATCCATTAATCCTTCAGGCAGTGACATGGTAATCACTTTATCGTCGCGGTTTACTTCTAAAATCCAATCTCGGATAATCGGGATAATCACCTCCTTACCGGCAAGATCGAGGATAAAATAATGCTGCGCTGTTTGGTCGTTCACAGATTGTATTTGGCCACAGGTTTTTCCATCTGTTTCGCACACCTCAAACCCAATTACTTCGTGATAATAAAACTTTTTCCCTGAAAGCGGCGGCAATGTGGAAAGCGGCAGATATACACCTTTCCCGAGCGACTGATCGATCAGAGTGTCGGTGGTATTTTTAAAAGAAATTATAAGCGTATCATTTTTGCTCCAGGATTGTTTGGAAATAAAAAAGGGCACCAACAAACCATTGATTTCAACAAAAACAGAATCGAGCTTGTTGTACATTTCCGGCTGGTCGGTATCGAGTTTAAGGAATACGTTTCCCTGCAAACCGTGGCGGCGTGTGATGGTTCCCAAAAAATAGCAGTCTTCTTTTTTCATGCCGTAAAGATAAAGGTTTAAAATAAAAAAGGCACCGTAATGGTGCCTGTTGTTGTTTTAAAAACAAGTGAATTATGCTTGTGGCTCTTCAGTTCCTTCTGCTTCTGCAGCCGGAGCTTCTGGCGTCTCAGCAACAACTTCTTCAGTTGTTTCTTCTGCTACTGGAGTGTTTGCCGCTTCTTCAGCAGCTTTCTCCTCTGCCAATTTTGCTTCTTCAGCAGCTTTAGCATCTGCTTCCGCTTTTGCAACAGCATCCAGTCTTGCCTGGTTTACTTTTGCTTCAGCTTCCAAAGCAGCTTTTTTAGCAGCTTCTTTGTCTTTTTTCAAACCGTCTTTCTTATCAAGAACTTGTTTTTCTTTGTTTTCTAACCAAGTGTTGAATCTTTTCTCTGCTTCAGCTTCGTCGAAAGCACCTTTGGCTACACCGCCTTGAAGGTGTTTTTTGTACAATGCACCTTTGTAAGAAAGGATAGCTCTTGCAGTGTCGGTTGGTTGCGCACCGTTGTTGAGCCATTTTACCGCAGAATCTACGTTAAGATCGATAATTGCAGGATTGGCAACAGGATTGTAGGTTCCCAATTTCTCGATGAATTTACCGTCTCTTTTTGCTCTTGCATCGGCCACTACGATGTGGAAGAAAGGTTTACCTTTTTTCCCTTGTCTTTGTAATCTGATTTTTACTGACATAAAAGTTTGATTTTGTGGGAACTCGTCCCGATTAATTATTTAAGTGTGCAAAGATATGAATTTTCTGCCATGAAAAATCTACATTCCTTAAAAAAACTATTTTTTCTTGATGAAGAAAAAACCCGCCATGAAAAAAATAATACTGATCACCATGTAAGACAAACCATTGGGCGCAGTGGCTGTACCAATCAATACGATCAATACACCTAAGATAGCGATGATTGCCATTAGATATTTCAGTCCACGACGCCCGTGAAAAACACCTTTTTTAATGAGGGTGAGCAAACCGACAAATAATGCTCCGTTCACCATATAAATGAATGCAATCGGTATGGCAGAAAGATCATAATTGATATTGGTAAAGAACTGATCGGTATTGGTAAAATAATAAAGAACCATATACAAACCTATCACCCAAAAGGCAAATATTGCGCTATTCATGGGCATGTTGGTGCGCGAATGTATGTGACCAAGATTCAGGAACTTTTTCGTTCTATCCAAATTGTAAAACTGAAAAGGAACTCGTGTAGTTGCCATCAGTAAACCATTGGATGTTCCTAAAACAGAAATAATAACAAAAATCTGGATAATGACTGAGCCACTTTTGGAGGCAATTCTTCTGGAAAACTCGATGATGTAAGTGTCTTTTAATCTTAGAATATCACTACTGCTCATCCTCAATACGATTCCACAATAGTAGAGAACATAAACGACCAAAACCGTTATTGTACCAATAATCAGTGCTTTTGGCAAATTTTTCTGTACATTTTTAATTTCTCCCGAAAGCTGTGTGGCAATATACCAACCATCAAATGCAAAGGCAATCGGTATAAAACTCGCTGCCACCAAAAACCAAAAACCCTGACCCGAATTCGTTTCAGCACTTGTTAATGCTGCTATTTCATTGCCATTTCCCGGAAGGAGAACGATGATACCAAGCGATGCAATAAGGATAAGCGGAATAAGTTTGACCACCGTTGTCAGCTGCTGAAAAACCCCACTGGTTTTCGGACGAAAAACATTCAGCATCCAAAATAAACAGAGATTTACAAAACCAATGAGTGAGTAGTGCAGAAATGTAGGTGTAAAATCCAAAAACTCACCCAGCAAATGCGAAATATAAATCCCTGATACAGTGAATAAAACAGCAGTAAGCGAAGGATAAAACAAACTAAGATACATCCACCCCACCAAAGCAGACGCCTTCTTTCCGAAACGATATTCCACATAATTGAGAATTCCACCATCTCCGGGCAAAATCTGAGCGTAATTCGCCATCGAAACTGCGGCAAATACAACACTGATGCCCACAATGACAAATCCTAAAAGACCGGCAAAAATATTTCCTTTCGTAGCCAAAAGCACGTCATCAACTTTAAAGAAGATTCCAGAACCAATGACCTGCCCTATCACCAAAGAGATTGCAGTAAATAATCCGTATTTAGGAACTAATTGAGTCTTCATTTATTGTTAATAGTGGGTTGACGGAGGCCAGTGCCTGATGATTCAACACTGGTTTAAAGATTTTTCACATTTGCAATTCGAGCCAGCGCATTTCCATTTCTTCCAGCTTTTCGGTGGTAGATTCTAGACTTTTTGAAAGGACCGCAATTTTTTCATACTCAGTTTCATTGTTCAGTGATTCCATGATGCGGGTGCGTTGCTCTTCCAATTCGGGCATTTCTTTTTCAATGGTTTCCAACTCACGCTGCTCTTTGAATGAAAGTCTCTTTTTTATTGTGGTCTGTTGATTGATCGTCTCAGGTTCTTGCTTTTGTTGTTCCTTACTTTTATCGGCTTCTTCCACCTTTTGATTGATCGTGCCCGATTTTCGACTTTCTCTGTATTCTGAAAAATTACCGGTAAAATCTTTAATTTTTCCATCACCTTCAAATGCTAGAACATGATCAACAATGCGATCCATAAAATAACGATCGTGCGAAACAATGATAACACAGCCCTGAAAGTTCAGCAGAAAATTCTCCAGTACAGTAAGGGTAGGCAAATCCAAGTCATTCGTTGGTTCATCAAAAATTAAAAAATTTGGATTCCGATACAATACATTCATCAGATGTAGTCGGCGTTTTTCTCCTCCTGAAAGTTTGTAAATGGGCGAATACTGGGTTTGGTCATCAAACAAAAACAAGCGCAAAAACTGCGATGCAGAAATGGTTCTTCCGTTGGCCAATGGAAAATTTTCACCGATTTCTTTTATGAAATTGATAACGGTTTCATCTTCTTTATAAGTTAATCCTTTTTGTGAGAAATAGCCGAATTTAATAGTTTCTCCGGTTTCAATTTCGCCGTTGTCAAAAGGTTCCAATTGCTGAATAATATTGAGCAACGTTGATTTTCCGGCGCCATTTTTTCCTACAATACCTACTTTTTCGCCTCGCTGAAATGAATAGGAAAAACCTTTCAGCAAAGTGTTATCGCCAAAACTTTTGTCGATGTCTTTGAGCTCCAGAATTTTTTTCCCAAGTCGTTTCATTTCGAAATCCAATTCCAGGTTTTGTTTCCGGGTATCGGTTTTTGCCACTTTTTCGGTTTCGTAAAATGCGTCTATTCTTGATTTTGATTTGGTAGTTCTGGCTTTGGGCTGTCTCCGCATCCATTCCAGTTCTTTGCGGTAAAGATTGTTGGCTTTGTCGATGGTCGCATTCATGTTTTCTTCGCGAATCACCTTGTTTTCCAGATAGGTACTGTAACTTCCATTATGAAGATAAAGATTACGATCTTCTAATTCCCAAATGATGTCGCAAACAGCATCCAGAAAATAGCGGTCGTGCGTTACCAAAAGAAGGGTAACCATTGCCTTGGAGAGATAATTCTCGAGCCATTCCACCATATCTACATCAAGGTGATTGGTGGGCTCGTCCATGATCAAAAGGGTATGGCGATGCTCAGCGCGGGTTTCCACAAGCAGCTTGGCCAATGCCACTCTTTTTACCTGACCTCCGGAAAGGGTTTTCATTTTAGCATCCAGATCGGTAATTTTCAGTTGCGACAGAATTTGTTTCATTTCATTTTCCAAATCCCACGCTTTGTGAATTTCCATTTCTGCAATTGCATTTTCCATTGCATTTGCATCTTCTGTATGCAGCGCCTCATGGTATTTTTTGAGTGCCAAAATAGGAGCAGAATCCAAAGACATCATGAATTCTTCAATCGTTACATCACCCTCAAAATCAATTTCCTGATCAAACAAAACCACCTGAATATCCTTATTGATCAGTACAGTTCCGCTGTCTGCAATTTCTTTTCCGGTCAAAATTTTAAGGAGGGTAGATTTTCCCGTACCATTTTTGGCGACAATGGCAATTTTATCGCCTTCATTAATATGAAAAGAAATATCATTAAACAAAACTTTAAGGCCATACGATTTGGTGAGGTTTTCGGCAGAAACGTAATTCATTACATTAATTTAAAGGAGAGGTTTTTTATCGGAATAACCGTGCGAAAATACGGATTCATTTTCTAATCATCTTGGGAAAAATGGCTCAGTCTAAGGTCATTCTCTTTAAACTCCAGAGATTGCCATCGAAAACATTGAGGTCAACCTTGCTGTTGATACCGTAAACAATTCCGTTTTCAGTAAATTGCCAAAACTTCCAGTCATCCACCGGCGAAGGTTCGGGTACATCATTATAATTGGCGAGCCATAAAGGATAATCACTAAAATCATCACTCAAAAAATCTTTGTAATAATGATAATACGTATAGATAATTGGTCGCGTACCGTACGTTTTTTCAACGATGTTGCACCAAATTTTCAGGTCTTCAATCAGCTTTTTGTTGGTTTTTCGTTTTGGTATTTTTTCAATATCTAAAACAGGTGGTAAATCACCAGATTCCAATTTTACATTGGCTAGAAAGTTATTGGCCTGCAACACAGGGTCTTCATCGGCACGATAAAAATGATAAGCACCCCGGATAAGATCATGTTTTTTGGCCAATTGCCAAAATTCCGAAAAATGACGGTCGGCAGATTTATTGCCCATCGTGGCACGCAACACCACAAACTTGATGGGAATAGATCGGTTTCCGATGCTTAAACTGTCCCACTCTACATCTTCTTTTTTCTGGTAATGCGACACATCTATACCAAACGTTTTACCTGCATAATCGCCGATAATACGGTTGATTCTCTTTTCTTCCAGCTCCGAGTTGGAGAGTTTTTTATGCTCAAATTTATTAAAATACATGGCATAGTAAAACGCAATTTTTTCTTTCAGATAAAAGCCGGTAGATAATAAACCTAGCGCCAAAACCAGCAGCAGAATTTCGCGTCGCAAAAACCATTGGGTCTTTCTGCGTCGATGCATTTTACGGACGGGCTTTCTTCGTGAGGGTTTCTTTGGCATGGCTGCAAAAATAGCGTTTTGGACGGAAGAATAATGGAATTAAATATAAAAATGGCGGGCAAAAAGGTATTGGACTCCTAAAAACAATGATTTAAAAGCAGAAAAAAACCCACCAAAAAAGTGGGTTTTAGAGGTTAAGAAAGAACGATAATTACAGCATATTATTAATAATCGTCGCTTACTTTTTCGTTTTTAATCAACGCTTTTGCAGCAGAAGTGCCAATTCTGCGAACGCCCATGGCAATCATCTTCTCTGCATCTTCTGGAGTTTTTACACCACCGGCCGCTTTCACTGGCAATGGACCGGCATGGTTCAGCATAATGGTAATCCCTCCAAAAGTAGCACCATTTGGTTTTCCGTTTTCAGTGGGATAGAAACCTGTGGACGATTTTACAAAAATCTTGCTGAAGTCTTTGCTGTCGAAATTTTCTTCTGCCCAGTGCTTTATATTCTCGGTGATGGAAGCAATTTCTTGATCTGTTAATGCGGCAATTTCAATAATCCATTTTACTACTTTTCCATTTTTTAAACCAAGCTGGGTACAGTGGATAAATTCATCTTTAACCAAATCAATTTCTCCTCTTTTGTAAGCCGGAAAGTTGATCACATAATCAAGCTCATCTGCACCATCAGCAATGGCCTTTTGAGCTTCTTTCATTTTATCTTCCAACGAGGCAGTCCCTTCATGAAAACCGATAACGGTGCCCACTTTCACGGGTGAGTTTTTAGAGGTTAAATAATTCTTTATTTCTTTTACGTAATCCGGACGAATCATCACTTCAAAAAAATGATTGGCAATGGCTTCGTCGGTTAATTCATACACTTTCTGTAAGGTTTCCTCGGCTGATAAACCCGATTGTTCTGGTGTTTTTAAATAAGTTGAATCTAAATATTGGGTAATTTCCATGAGCGATTATACTTTCAGTTGTCGATTAATACTTTGTTCCAAAGATATGAAAGTTTCTGTTCTCGTTACGCCCTTCAATTTCTGAAGTTTGTTGAGAATTTCCATTAAATGATCATTATCCCGGCACAGCACTTTGAGGAAAATGGTATAATTCCCGGTGGTGTAATGTGCTTCTACCACTTCATTAATATCGTTGATTGCCTTAATGGCATCATGATAATGACTGGGCTGATCGAGAAATACGCCAATATAAGAAACCACTTTGTAGCCAATTTTTCGGGGATTAAGCAACGAAATGGAATTCTGAATAACCTCCGCTATTTCTAATTTCTTAATTCTTTGATGCACTGCGGTGGTGGATATGCCTACATTTTTGGCAATATGAGCCAACGAGGTTTTGGTATTGTCGGTCAACATATAAATGATGGCCTTATCTACGGCATCAAGCTGGTAACTGTTATGTACTGCATTTTTCATTGTTATAAAAGTCTTAAATCGTATTAAAAGAGATTGTCAAACGTTGCAAAAACAGGATAGTGATCGCTGTATCCTCCCAAATATCTTGTTCCGGCATAGGTGCGAAAAGGGCGCCCACTGAATCGGCTGTCTCTGCTGCTGAGTTTTTCAGCGTTGTAAACACTTGCTTTTTTGAACTGAAGAACATTATCGGGTTGATAAAAATCATCAGAAATTAATATTTGATCAAAAAGTAAGCCGTCTTTGTAATGAAACGTAGAAAAGTTCTTTTGGGCAAACAATTCCTGATAGGGGTTATGCAGCAAAATTTCAGCATCTTCACCTTCAAGAAGCTTTGTAATGTTTTGATCATCTGGGTTTTCATTAAAATCACCAAGAACAATAACGGATTCCTTTTTTTTCGTTAAACTTACGATGCTTTGTCGAAGATCTTTCAGTATATAATCCCGTTTCGGTTTATTGATGTCCTGCTCTCTTTTGGATGGAAGATGCAGCACAAATACATTTATTTCCTTGTTTTTATACCTTATTTTACAGTGAAGAACATCTCGGGTTGTATCGTAATTAGAGGGATCATCATCTTCAATTTCAAAGAAGTAAGTGATGGGCTCAGAAGCCAGTATTTCGATTTTGTTTTGGTCATAAATCAATGCCACATCTACTCCTCTTTCGTCCATGGATTCGTAGTGAACAATACCATATCGACTATTAAAGGGTTCACTAAGCACCAATTCCTGCAGTGGTTTTTTACCCTGAACTTCGGAAAAACCGATCAACATAGGCAATACACCTTCGGACTCCCTCATCAATTCAAATACATGGGAAATTTTAAAAATTTTGTTGAGGTATCTTTTTTCGTTCCAGTTTCGCAAACCCGATTCCGTAGGATCTAGAATATGAACAGGTGGCAAATCTGGCAAAATCAGATTTTCTACATTATAAAATGCAATGAGTTCTTTTGAGCTAATTTGTGTCATGCAATAATATTTCCTATGCAGGATAATGAGTCAAGTACGAGCTAAAGAGTTGTTAGTCTAATAGATCCGGACGTTTTTCTCTGGTGATTCGGAGGGCTTCTTCATGACGCCAATCTTCAATTTTTGCAGAGTGCCCACTGAGCAAAATCGACGGCACACGCAATCCTTTGTATTCTTCTGGGCGTGTGTAGATGGGCGGCGACAGTAAATCATCCTGGAAACTATCGGTAAGTGCAGACTGTTCATCATTTAAAACCCCAGGTAATAACCGAATTACGGCGTCTGCCAAAACACAAGCTGCCAATTCGCCACCGGTCAAAACATAATCTCCTATGGAAATTTCCCGCGTTACATGTAGATCGCGTACGCGTTGGTCAA
Source organism: Chryseobacterium sp. 39-10 (assembly GCA_001898255.1). Lineage (GTDB taxonomy): Bacteria > Bacteroidota > Bacteroidia > Flavobacteriales > Weeksellaceae > Kaistella. The sequence continues at coordinate 57,171 of MKTK01000035.1, forward strand.
TGCCTTTATAATGTCCACAAATGAAAATAAGGTTATCCTTGATGGAAAGTGTATTGGCTATTTTCTGATTTAGCGTTTCCCCATCAGGTGTCAAATAAATGATTTCATCATAATTCCGCTGAGATTTGAGCTCCGAAATACAATGGTCGAGAGGTTCAATCATCATCACCATTCCGGCACCACCCCCATAAGGTTCATCGTCAATCTGACGGTATTTGCCCAATCCGTATGCCCTGAGCTGATGAAAGTGAACTTCTGCCAGTCCTTTGTCCATAGCCCTTTTCAAAATAGATGCATTGAAAGAACTTTCCATAAGTTCCGGTAAAACACTGATAATATCTATTCTCATTGTTCGGTGCTGTTTTTTCTGTTGGGGATAATGATGAGTCTTAAAGAAGAATCTTTGTTCAGATAGCTCCACATCCAGTTAAAAAAAACGGCCAACTTATTGCGCACACTGAGGATCAACATCAAATGGAGAAACATCCAGAAATACCACGCAAAAAAACCTTGAAACTTAAACTTGGGTAAATCGACCACTGCTCTGTATTTGCCGATGGTTGCCATACTTCCGAGATCATTGTACTCGTACTCATCCCATATTTTGCCGGGTTTTTTCAGTAAATTACTACCCAACACTTTGCCTTGATGAATGGCGACATTGGCAACTTGTGGATGACCTAGGGGATATTTCGGTGTTTCCATGTAGGCAATGTCACCAATGGCGAAAATATTGTCGTAGCCAAGAACTCTGTTAAAACGATCTGTTTTATAGCGGTTTCTCACCATGATTTCAGGATTCAGCCCGTCAATCACATTCCCCGTAACGCCGGCTGCCCAAATTACATTATTGGATGGGATCGATTTTCCACTTTTCATTACCACACAATCGCCGTCGTAACCGGTTACAAACTCATCA
>MKTK01000035.1:58100-113290 GCA_001898255.1 Chryseobacterium sp. 39-10
TTACTCATCACCGCCAATGGTTTCTCGGTAGAGCTGATTAAAATAATGTTCAGTTCTTCAAAATTCATGTGCGGATAATCGCGTGGAAGAATTTCTTTTTTCATTTCTGCAAAAGCACCGGCAAGTTCTACACCTGTAGGTCCGCTGCCGACGATAACGATATTCCAGTTTCCGTCATCACTGCGCTTTCTTTCCAATATCAGTTTTTCGAAAGTAAGCAAAACATGATTTCGGATGGCGATGGCTTCCTGGGTATTTTTCATCCCAAAAGTAAGAGCTTCCATACCGGCATTACCAAAAAAATTGGTTTTGCATCCGGTTGCAATAATCAGTTTATCGTAAGTAAATTCGGTTGCGTCGGTTGCGGTGATGATTTTATTTTCTTCAGGAACTATCTTCACCACTTCGGTCATTCGGTAGCGGATGTTTTTGGAATCCTGGAAAATTTTTCTAAAAGGAAAAGAAATGTTTGAGGGTTCAATTCGACCACTCGCCACTTGGTAAAACAACGGCTGAAACATGTGGTGATTCACCCGATCGATCACAATGATTTTTTTGTTTCTGTTGTTGAGTTTTTTCGCCAACTGGAGACCGGCGAAACCACCCCCTATAATTACGATTTTTTCACGAACTTCCATAGTGCAAAGTTAGTTAAATTTTTACCGGAAGCAGTGCAGTAAGTATGCCAAGAAAAAATCCCTGAAAATTATTTCAGGGACATTATATTATTGTTTAACAATTTGGGTCACTTTCTGTGTATTGTCACTCATGACATACTTCATGAGGTATTTGCCTGGTCGAAGCTTATCGAGTCGAATCTCCGCTGCGTTCATGTTTACCGGATATTGTGCTACTTCCATCCCGAGTATAGAATAAAATGTAACAGACTTAATTTTCAAGTCGGCATCTTTAGATTTCACTACAATGAAATCTTTGGCGGGATTAGGGTAAGCCACCAACACGCCATCATCCGATTTTTGTGCGGAATACACTGGCTCTCGTTGGAAACTCTGTGCGGAAAAATTTTCCGAGAAACCCAAGAAACTACCGATTAATACTAAAGAAAAGAATAAATTTTTCACCGATATCAACTTTTATTTATAGATATATCCTTACAAAAGTAAGAAATTCAATTTAACTTACAACAGTTTTTTTTAAAACAATGGTTAAATTTGCAAACTGTATTTCAAATACCATTCCAAAAATGATTATTTATTCCCGAAACCGAAGATTAAGAACCAACAGCTCCATTCGTGCCTTGGTTCAGGAAACCATTCTTACCACCAATGATTTTGTAATGCCCATTTTTGTGATGGAAGGCATCAATCAGCAAGAACCCATCTCGTCTATGCCCGGGATCAGCCGCAGAACGGTTGATCTTACCGTAAAGGAATGTCGTGAATTGTTTTCCTTAGGCATTAAAGCCGTGAATCTTTACATGAAGGTTTCGGAAGATCTTAAAGATAATTTGGGAACCGAAGCATGGAACAAGAACGGTTTAATGCAAAATACCATTAAAGCCATTAAAGATGCCGTTCCCGGGATGATTGTAATGCCCGATGTCGCCCTTGATCCCTACTCTATTTACGGACACGACGGCATTATTACCAACGGTAAAATTGACAATGACGCAACCAATGACGCACTGGTCAAAATGTCAGTTTCTCATGCGGAAGCCGGCGCCGATGTGTTGGCTCCCAGCGACATGATGGACGGACGAGTTGCTGCAATTAGAACAGGATTGGAAGAAAACGGATTTACTGATGTGGCCATTGTTAGTTATGCTGCAAAATACGCAAGTTCTTTCTACGGCCCTTTCCGAAATGCGTTGGATTCGGCTCCCAAGAAAAATCAGGACATCCCGAAAGACAAAAAAACCTATCAAATGGATTTTCATAATTCGCGTGAAGCAATGGATGAAGTCCTGAAAGATGTTGCTGAAGGTGCAGATATCATCATGATAAAACCCGGGATCCCTTATTTAGACATCGTTTCCAAAGTTCGCGAAACCATCGATTTACCGATCGCCGTTTATCACGTTTCCGGAGAATATGCCATGCTGAAAGCAGCTGCTCAAAATGGCTGGCTCGATAATGACCAAGCTATCATTGAAAGCTTAACCTGCATCAAAAGAGCCGGCGCCGATATGATTTTTACCTATGCCGCCAAAGAAGCCGCATTATTGCTGAATCAGTAATGTGATTTAACTTTTAGCCGGGGCATGTACTACTTTTCCCATATAGAAAAGACCGATGCATTGCTGATGATCATCCAACGCTAAAAATTCGGGAAGATGTCGAATCATTCCGGGGGTACTCCAGTAACACCCTATTTCACGGGCGGTACATGCTAAATACATGTTCTGAACCGACATGGCAACCGACGCTAATTCCTCCCACTCCGGAACCAGCCCACTGTAGTTGACAGAAATTGTAATTACAGTATCACTCTTGCCCACTTTGGCAGTGATGTCGATATATTTTTTTTCTAAAAAAAGATCAGGTGAGGTAATGGCCTTGTAAATTTCAGCAAGCTTGTTGCCCAGTTCATTCTTTTCATCACCTCGAAAAACCTGCAGCCGCAAAGGTTTCGTGCGTTTATGACTGGGCGCAAAGGAAGCCAGTTTTACGATTTCGCGCAACGTTTCTTCATCAATTTTTTCATCTGAATAATCGCGTGGGAAAACACTTTTTCGGCTTTCGATGATCTCGCTTAGCAAGGCAATTTTCTCTTCTGGGGTGAACTTTGGATGTTCCATTTACATAATTTCTTCTATGGTTTGACTGATGTTATTGAGCACAAATGAATCGCCGGGTTGCTTTCCATGCATTATCTTCGCCATTGGGCTTTCTTCGGAAATCGCATAAAAACGGTCGCCTTCAAAGAAAAATTCACCCAACGAGACCGAAATGTAAAAACGGGCTTTATTGGTAAAAACAACCGAACCCAGCTGCACATTCTCGGTGGGCTTATTCAGTACTTGGGTCAGTTTTCGCTGCAAATCGTGGAGAGACGCAAGCTGTTTCTGCATTTGGTAGATTTCTTCCTGCATCTCTTCACGGATCGAATCATATTTCGGTGTTTTTTTGATTTCGCGGCTCGCTTCCAGCGTAAAATCGATGAACTTTTTTAGTTTCTCTATTTTGGTATGAATCGTATCGCGAACAAAAAGGCGTATATCACTTTTCACAATCGTGCTCTTCGGCATATTTCCTAAATTTTAATTTAAAGATAAACATCTTTTTTTTAATAAAACAGGACAACCAACATTCATCCCCTTTTTAAATAGCTTGCCATGAAGATTTATTTTGCATGTTATTAAAAAATCAAATTTACAAATCTGCTTCGACGATTTCAAATTAATACGTTATTTTTGCATTGTTTTGAAAATCACTTTTAATAAGATCATCACTTTTCCGATGGTAGTTTTCATTAAAATCTACCAATGGTTTATTTCGCCGCTGCTTCCCAAAAACTGCCGATACGAACCTACTTGCTCTCATTACATGGTGGAAGCATTGCAAGTTCACGGTGTTTTTAAAGGTTTATATTTGGGCGTAAAACGCATTTTACGCTGCCATCCGTGGGGAGGCGAAGGTTATGATCCTGTTCCGCCGAACGAATAATTGCAGATGGAGAAACACGATTTAGTTTAAAACAAGATTATGCTTACATTTTTATACAGCACCTGGAATCCTTCAACAGGAATTCATTTGGGTCCCATAACCCTTCATTACTACAGTTTAATGTTTATTTTGGCATTCGGGCTGGGCTATATCCTGATGACAAAAATGTTTAAAATAGACCATGTTAACCAAAAGTACCTGGAGCCACTGTTCACATGGACATTGGTGGGAACCATTCTGGGCGCGCGATTGGGTCATGTTATTTTTTACCAGCCAGAATTATTTAAGCAAGACTTCTGGAGTGTTTTCTTACCCATTCAAACAAAACCAGAGTTCAAATTCACCGGTTTTTCAGGATTAGCGAGCCATGGTGCCACCATCGCACTGATTTTTACTACTTTGTATTACTCTTATAAAATCATCAAAAAAAATCCTTTTTGGGTGTACGATAGACTCGGCATTGTGGTCGCATTGGGAGGAACTTTTGTGAGAATTGGTAACTTTTTCAATTCAGAAATCATTGGGAAACCTGCTCCTGTAAACTCTCCGTTCGCGGTGCTTTTCCCTCAGCAAAGTTCGGAGTACGGAGCCATCGTTCCTCGATATCCTACCCAGCTTTTTGAGGCGGGTGGCTATTTTCTGCTCTTCATTGTGCTTTGGTACTTGTATCTCAAAACTCGTAAAAAATATCAGCAAGGATGGCTATTCGGTTTATTTTTCATCATCTTATGGGCCATTCGATTCTTTGTGGAGTTTTTGAAAGAACCACAGGGCGACGAGTTCATTACCTTTGCCGGACTCAATACCGGACAAATTCTCTCGATCCCTTTTATGATTGCGGGTTTTGTGATTATGTATACATCAAAACAGCGAGTGATTACTGAACAGGAAAATGAAAAACCGGAGTAATTTTTAATGATCATATTCCATCCTTTTGGCCCAAACCAAAAGGATTTTTTTATGTCAATATTCTGAAGACACTGCCGATTTCATTGATCAGATCTGAGGGAAGCATGGCTCCTTTCGACCATTTTTCTGCAGCCATATCACCTGCCTTACCGTGCAGCCAAACCCCGAAAACAGCTGCTTCTTTCGGTGTGTAGTTCTGGGCCAATAATGCCGTGATGATGCCCAAGAGAACATCACCACTGCCCCCTTTTGCCATCCCCGAATTGCCAGTAATGTTGTAAAAAACCAAACGCTCCGGGGTAATAACTTGAGTATGATGATCTTTAAGTACAATAAAAATTTCAAGTTCGGAGGCGATCCTTCGAGCAAGCTCCAATCGATCAAAAGAGTCTTTTGTTTTCCCAAAAAGACGCTCAAATTCTTTGGGATGAGGCGTGATTACCGATGCTTTAGGAATAAGCGAAATATTCTGAGGCGAGCGCGATAAAATATTCAGTGCATCAGCATCCAGCACAATGGGCTGTTTACAGCTCGTCAAAAACTTAATCAGTGCTGTTTCTGTTCGTGAATCTGTTCCCAAACCAGGACCAATACCCGTCACAGCGCCATCTTCCGGAATGCTTTCCGAAAGCACTTCTTCACCTCCATTGATATACATCGCTTCCGGACAACTGATCTGCAAAATTTCGTAACCGCAGGCAGGTGCCATCGTAAAAGTTAGGCCACTTCCCGTTCGCAGCGCTGCTTTCGTGGCTAAAACTGCCGCCCCCATTTTCCCGAAACTTCCCGCTACGATCATCGTTTTGCCGTAACTTCCTTTGTTTGAAAACTCATTGCGTGGATGAACAATTTCCCGAATCATCGCCTCGTCAATTGTGAAAAGTTCGGTGGGTTCTTGGCGGATAAAATCTGTACTTAAACCAATATCAAGAACCGTCACGTTACCACAGAATACGCCAGTCTCAGGATGCAGAAAAGTTTTTTTCCAGCATTGAAAGGTCAAAGTTTCATCCGCCTTAAAAACCACAGCGTCGTGAGGAAGAATGTGATCTGCAAAAAGCCCTGAAGGTAAATCGATCGCAATTTTCTTATAAGGCAAGCCATTTAAAAAATTGATGAGATGCGCTACTTTTCCTTCTAAAATTCTGCTCAACCCAGATCCCAAAACCGCATCCACTATGATAGAGTTTTCCGGAAAGGTGAATGAATCTACATCGTCAAAATTTAACAGGGTGATTCCGGAAATTTCCTGTACTTTCCTCAAATTCGTTAAAGCATCCGTTGAAAAATTTGGATTGTCCCTATTGAAGAAAACATTAGCATCAAACCCTTTCTGATAAAGCATTCTCGCCATGGCAAAGCCATCACCGCCATTATTGCCGTTTCCGCAAAAAAGATGAATGCAATAACTTGTATCGTAGTGATCAGCAATCCATTCGGAGGCCGTTTTTGCTGCACGCTCCATTAAACTCAACGAGGAAACGGGTGTATGATCAATGGTGTACTGGTCACATGCTTTGATTTGTGTTGCACTAAAAATCTTCATCATGACAAATTATTTGCTTAAAATTAGTAAAATGTTTCGGTAAACATTCATTTCGTTTGTCTCTTTATAAAATAATTATTTACATTTGAACCTCATTAACAAAATAAACTTAAAGCTATGGGATTTTTTCAGGAATTTAAAGAATTTGCAGTAAAAGGAAATGTGGTAGATCTTGCTGTCGGTGTAATTATCGGTGGTGCATTTGGTAAAATTGTTACTTCCTTGGTAGAAGATATCATCACTCCGGCGGTTCTTACCCCTGCATTGAAAGCAGCTCACCTACAAAACCTCGCCGATTTGGTGATACCTGGAACGGCAATTAAATACGGTAATTTCCTGTCGGCTGCAATATCATTTACCATTGTTGCTTTTGCTTTGTTTTTAATGATTAAAGGCATTAACAAGCTGAAGAAACCTGTTGAAGCTCCGGCGGCTGAAGCTACAAACGAAGAAAAGCTGCTTACTGAAATCAGAGATCTTTTAAAGAATAAATAAGTTATTCATCGCAATAAAAAAACCCGGAATCATCCGGGTTTTTGTTATTTATAAGTACACATTTTTAATTACTGAATGTGCAAAATACTGCTGATTTGCTCCGCCAAAGAAAGCCCTATTCTGTCCTGTGCTTCAATGGTTGAAGCTCCCGTGTGAGGCGTAAGTGAAATTTTTGGATGGCTGAGCATCTTCTTGGATGGCACGGGCTCTCCCACAAAGACATCCAAACCTGCAAATGCCAATTTTCCGCTATTTAACGCAGCAATAAGAGCATCTTCATCCACAACCCCACCCCGTGAGCAGTTAATAATGGCAGCCCCGTTTTTCATCATGGCCAATTCTTTTTCACCAATCATGGCACCGTCCTTTTGCGCCGGAACGTGAAGGGTGATGAAATCAGCATGCTCCAAAACGCCTTCTAATGGTTCTGTCTCAATATCCACATTAATGAATTGACCATTATAGAATTTTACTTTAATGGTGGCTTTCCCAATGTTGCTGTCTGCAGCAATCACGCGCATTCCTAAACCGAGTGCAATTTTCGCCACTTCCTGTCCAATTCTTCCCATCCCAATAATACCAATGGTTTTGCCGCGAAGTTCAATGCCTTTCTCGTATGCTTTTTTCAGTTTTGCAAACTCGGTATCACCAGAAATAATCATACTTCTGTTGGATTCCTGCAGAAATCTTGCACCCGAAAAAAGATGTGCAAAAACCAACTCTGCCACGGATGCTGACGAAGCCGATGGCGTATTGATTACATGAATATTTTTTGAACGGGCATATTCCACATCAATATTGTCCATGCCGACACCGCCACGTCCGATGATCTCTAAAGAAGGACAAGCATCGATCAATTCTTTCCGCACTTGTGTTGCGCTACGAACTAAGAGAATTTTAATTTGATGCTGGTTGATATAATCGGCCAACGCTTCCTGCGGCACTTTTTGGGTGATTACCTCGAAACCCTTTTCTTCCAAGGCGTCAACTCCCGACTGATCCAATCCGTCGTTGGCAAGAATTTTAATTTTATGTTCTGTCATGGAAGGCATTAGTCTTTAAAAACCTCAATGGTTAATTGTTTTTCAATCATATCGGTAAATTTCCCTTTGTAACGGGTGGCTTTCACCAGGTGATTATCGATCCAATGATAATTTCCTCCGCGAGGTTTTCCACATAGAACGCTGTGGTACTTAAAACCGTGTTTATCAAGCCACTCCATGGTAATCTGTTTAAGATTCTCCGTTCTTGAAGTAAAAAAACAAATAATATGGCCCTGATCGTACCATCTGTTAATGGTTTCCAGCGCATCCGGATAAGGTTCGCAGGTGATCATACGTTCTGGTTCTTCATTCGGAATATCGTCGGTAATGGTACCATCAATATCAATAAGATAATTCTTGCAATCACCTTTTAAAACGGGGCTTAAATGACCTTTGTGTTCTAATTCCATCAGTAAAATTTAAGGGGCAAAAGTACGAAATTCTATCCATTTTTGTATGAATGTTAGGTTAAATAAAATCAAATCCCCTATTCATCACCATTTTAATTAAAAACATAGTCCTTTATTAAAATCATTAACGTTGAAAAACAGCCCCAAAACCAACAGCGGCAAATGAATTTTGAGAGAAAAATTTTTTATGATGTCGAAAAAACCTAATTTTGTAAGAATGGAAGAACAGGTAGTTTTGATCTCAGAAAACGATGACATTCTGGGACAGATGGAAAAAATGCAGGCGCACGAAAACGGATTACTTCACAGGGCTTTTTCGGTATTTTTGTTTAATGAACAGGGAGAAATGCTTTTGCAGAAAAGAGCTCCACAGAAATATCATTCGCCACAACGTTGGACCAATGCCGTGTGTTCGCATCCCCGGATTGATGAAACTTATGAAGAAGGTGCAAAACGGCGACTAAAAGAAGAGTTGGGAATTGATGCAGAAATAACTCCGAAATTTCATTTCATCTACAAAGCGTATGTTGGTGGAAATCTTTGGGAACACGAATTAGATCACGTTTTCACAGGCGAATATAACGGTTCTTTTAACCTAAATCAGGAAGAAGTTTCCGAAGTTCGTTTTGTCTCAATGGAACAGCTCAACCGCGAAGTGGAAGACAATCCTGACCATTTCACTGAATGGTTCAAGATTATTCTTGACGAGTACCAACACAACCTTTAATCTATATCTACTTAAAAATCACCAAACAAAATTTTAAACATGAAAAAAACTGCTCTGTATGACCAACACGTTGCATTGGGCGCAAAAATGGTTCCTTTTGCAGGATTTGAAATGCCGGTACAATATTCCGGCGTAACCGATGAACACTTTGCTGTGCGCGAAAAAGTGGGCATTTTTGATGTTTCGCACATGGGTCAGTTTTTTGTGGAAGGTCCTCATGCAAAAGATTTGCTGCAATTTATAACGAGCAATGATGTATCCACTCTGGAAAACGGAAAAGCGCAATATTCTTGCTTGCCTAATGGAAAAGGAGGTATTGTGGACGATTTAATTGTCTATAAAATAAATGATGAAAAATATTTCATCGTGGTGAATGCATCCAACATTGATAAGGACTGGAATCAGTTCACAAAATACAATGAAAAGTTCGGCGCCACACTCACCAACGCCTCCGACGAGATGTCGCTCATCGCTCTTCAAGGACCCAAAGCAGCAGAAACACTTCAAAAACTTACCGATACGGAACTATCAGCTATCCCTTATTATCATTTTACGGTAGGCACGGTCAATGGAATTCAGGATGTCATCATCTCTAATACAGGATATACAGGGAGTGGTGGTTTTGAACTTTATTTTAAAAATGAAGATGCGCTCAAAATCTGGAATGCACTTACCGAAGCTGGCGAAGAATTTGGCTTAATTCCTTGCGGTTTGGCTGCACGCGACACCTTACGACTGGAAAAAGGATTTTGCCTATACGGAAACGATATTGATGACAGCACTTCCCCATTAGAAGCCGGTTTGGGGTGGATTACCAAACTAGACAAAGGTGAATTTGTAGATGCTGAATTTTTGAAAAAACAAAAGGAAGAGGGAGTCTCCCGGAAATTAGTCGGTTTCGAAATGCTGGAAAGAGCGGTACCAAGACATGATTATACCGTTGTGGATGCAGACGGAAATACCATTGGGAAAGTAACCTCAGGAACGATGAGCCCGATGAGAAATGTGGGAATTGGGTTGGCTTACGTCGCAAAACCTCATTTTAAAATTGGCTCAGAAATTTTTATCCAAATCAGAAATAAAAATATTCCGGCAAAAGTGGTGAAACTGCCTTTCGTGTAATCTTATAAAATACGAGGTGCAATAAATCTCAATAGTAAATAACAAAAAGCGACCTCGAATTGGGTCGCTTTACTTTTGATTAAGGTTGATGTTGAAAACAGTAGCCGTTACCAATACGGGTAAGATGTTTACAGCGACTTCCGGCTTTTGTAGTTCCTCGGCATTGCGCAGAAGACGAAGTGCCATTTGTTTCTTTTTGAGTTGAAGAGGTTGCTAGATCACTTCCGACAGGAGGTTTACAGATTTTACAAGGACTTAAACCCATTTTCAATGCATTCTCAATGGACATTTTTGACGATACATTGGTAACCATTCTGCATATCGCCAAATGATACTTCGTTCCAGCAGGTGTTTTATAAACATCTTGCGCTTTGACAAAAACTGAAAAAATAAGCAATAAAAACACCCAACCCTTCGTCATAAAAAGTTTTCTTATAGGAATCAATGGAAATTACTTTTCGAAATAATCGTGCAACAACTGCAAGTTGCTTTTTTCACTTCCCACAAAAATAGCATCATCAGTAATAAAAACCGGACGTTTTAAAAAGCTATAATGATCCAACAGGAGATTCTTATAATCATCTTCCTTTAAAGATTTCACATCAATACCTCGCAATTTTATCTGTGTGGATTTTCGGCTGAATAAAGCTTCGTAAGATTTTGTTTTGGCATACATCTCCGCCAATTGCTCTTCTGTAACGGGCGCTGATTTTATTTCCTGCAGTTCCCAATCATTCAAATCCAAATCCTGCATTATTCTTTTATTGGTGGTGCATGTTTTAAGATAATATACTTTTTTCATACCTTCAAAATTAAGGTTTATCATGATAAGTTTAAAGTATTGAGATACAAAATCGACAAAAAAAATCCCTTCTGTCATCAGAAAGGATTTGTGTGTAAACTAATGTTATTAAGCAATATTAATTACCTTGCAATATTCACCGCTCTTGTTTCGCGAATGACGGTAACACGCACTTGTCCTGGATAGGTTAGCTCATTCTGAATCTTTTCGGAAATATCGTAAGAAAGTTGTGCAGATTGCTCATCATTCACTCTTCCGCTTTCCACCATTACGCGAAGTTCGCGGCCTGCCTGAATGGCATAAGCTGAAGAAACTCCATCAAAACTTAGCGCCGCAGCTTCCAAATCTTTCAATCTTTGAATGTACGATTCCAAGACTTGTCTTCTTGCGCCTGGTCTGGCTCCGGAAATCGCATCGGCCACCTGAATAATTGGTGATAGCAACGAGGTCATTTCTATTTCGTCATGGTGAGCACCAATGGCATTCACCACTTCCGCATTCTCACCAAATTTTTCTGCCCATTGCATACCGAGTAGCGCGTGTGGAAGCTCTGATTCCTGCTCTGGCACTTTCCCGATATCATGAAGTAAACCTGCTCTCTTCGCTAATTTAACATTTAATCCTAATTCCGCTGCCATGGTTGCCGCGATATTTGCCACTTCTCTGGAGTGCTGCAGCAAGTTTTGCCCGTAGGAAGAACGGTATTTCATTCTACCCACTATTTTTACCAGTTCCGGGTGAAGCCCGTGAATGCCCAAATCGATAATCGTTCTTTTTCCAACTTCTATAATTTCTTCTTCGATTTGCTTTTTGGTTTTATCGACTACTTCTTCAATTCTTGCAGGGTGAATTCTACCATCAGTCACCAAACGGTGCAGCGAAAGCCGTGCAATTTCTCGTCTTACAGGATCGAAACAGGAAAGCAGAATCGCTTCTGGCGTATCGTCCACAATAATCTCTACACCTGTTGCAGCTTCCAAAGCACGAATGTTTCGGCCTTCGCGACCGATGATTCTTCCTTTTACCTCATCCGACTCAATGTTGAATACCGAAACCGAATTTTCGATGGCCTGTTCCGTACCGATTCTCTGAATGGTTTGAATAACAATCTTCCTGGCTTCTTGTTTAGCATTCAGATTGGCTTCTTCCATAATGGACTGAACGTGTGCTTGTGCTTTGGTTTTTGCCTCAGCTTTCATCGCTTCTATCAGCTCATTTTTGGCTTCTTCTGCAGAATAGCCCGAGATTTTCTGTAGCGTTTCCACTTTCTGTGCGGTAACGGCATCCAGCTCGCTTTGTTTTCGTTCCAGTATTTCGTGTTTTTTACCGTAATCAGCGATCTGACGGTCCAAATCTTTCTCTAATTTACCGGTTTTGCTCAGTTCATCATTGAGTTTATTTTCTTTGTCTTTAATTCTTTTCTCCGCCTCCTGCATTTTCTTTTCTCTTTGCTGGATATCGGCGTCGTGTTGCGATTTAAGTTCCAGAAATTTTTCTTTTGCCTGAAGGTGTTTTTCTTTCTTCACGGCTTCTGCCTGAACGGTGGCTTTTTCTATAAGATTTTCAGCATTTTTCTTTGCATCATCGATGATGAATTTACCTTTTGCATTGAGCGAACTTTTGGAAAAAACGTATCCCAAAACCGCACCTGCTACTAGACAAATAATGCCGATAATAATAGCGGTTGTTGTCATATTTATAAGTTTATTTTTATTCTTTTTAATGTTTAATATTCAGGATTTCCCTTCTGCAGAACTGCGAGCCAGAAAAAACGGAACATAAAAAAACCTACAATAATTCAGTGATATAGAGTAAACTCCTAATCTCCACGATTTGAACTGATTTCTTTTCTTTGTAATCTGCGCTGGGCAGCACGCCATTAAAAAGACATTCGTTCGGTAATTGTTTAGCGTTGAGTTTACCTTTAATGTGTTAGAATTATTGTAGGCAGTCGGTTTCCGGAAAAGAAAAATCTACTTTTCCAGTGCTTCCAATATTTGGTTAATCTGCATTAACCTTTCATTGGCAGCAATCATATTTTTTTCGTTGGTGATTTGCGAAACTTCTGCATTGGTACCCAATTTCAGGGCACACATTGCTAAAGCATCCTGCTTATCTCTTACGTCAAAATTTTGTTCAAAATCTTTAATCATTCCCTCAATTTGCTTTCCCACTTTCCGCAGGGTTTCTTCTTCTGCAGCGGGCACATTCAGCGGATAATTTCTACCGGCAATGGTGATGGTAATTCTTCTTACTTCCATTACAGACCGCTGTTTTGAAGTTCTGCAATACAATGATCAACTTCTTTAATCAACCGGTTGATATGAGTTTTCATCAGTCGGTTATAATCTGGATTTCCTGATATTGCGGAATAGAGTTTAATATTTTTTTGTTCTTCTGCTAATACCTGATTTTTTCTCCTTTCTTCATCATACTTCATTTTCAATTCTTCATGCTCGCGCTGTAATTCTGAAAATTTATCGCTCAAATTGACGTAGTTCTTCTTGATATTCAGAACCTTATTTTCCAGCTGCGCGAAGTTATTTTCTAAATCTTTGAGCATTTCTCAGGCGTATTCTAACTAATCAACAAAAATAGAAAAATTAATTGAAAACAGGAAGGAATTGTTGATTTCTTTCAATGTAAAGCAGATCAGTGCGCTGCTCATTATTCCGCAACTTCTGACGCTGTAGGGAGTTCAATCTTTTCTAATAAATTGAAATATTACAAAAAAAAGAGGGCTTTTAAAAGCCCTCTTTTGTGTATTTATAAAGTCGTCCTTTTTTACTCAAATTTCAGGACAAACATGAATGCCCGTGTTTTTGCTGTTGTTATGCCGGCACTCCAATAAGGGGGCGTCTCAGCATTGTCGGCAACCATTTCATTGTTGATCATGAAGGTTCCCCGAAAACCGGGTGTGAGTTTAAATCTGCTGAAATAAAACTGAATCCCGATTTCTGCCGTCCACGCAAAATTATTCATCGTTGTTCGGAAAATACCATTTGAATTATCATCTGCGGCTTTATTATTCGACTGTAAGTTCACCATCCAATTGACACCCGCAGCGGCGTAAGGTCTGGAATTGTACCAGCGGTCTCCATGTACTTCCAACAGTAAAGGTACATCAACGTAGGTTGATTTTACAGTTCGTACCCTGTCTGCGTCGGTTAATGTTCTTGGTGTAAATGGCTCACTGGAAGGAGTTCCGGCAGCATACTGATCGTTCGACTGGGTATCGAAAGTAAACTCACGCTGCATGAACTGTAGCGCTGGCTCCAAGCGAAGGTCAAAATTATCGTTAAGACGCATTCTGCCAATTAACCCGGCACCAAAACTATAAGAGGATTTTGTTTGTATTAAACTTTTCTGACCATCCATCCCAAATCGCGGATCCAAAACCAAGCGAAAATCGAAGTTATTGGCCGCCAGATAAAATCCGTAACTAAACTTATTGTTATCAATCCCTTCCAGATTATCCATCCGGTCACGCGTGCGGAACAGCTGCGCATCAAGCAATGTTGCAAGGCAGATGGCAAGGATGATTTTTGTTTTAAAGAAAAAGTTCCACATACTATTTGGTTGCTTTATAAATGGTGGCAATGCCTAAACTTTGTTTTTTGTACTCTACTTTTCGAAAACCCGTGTTCAGCAAGATGGATTTCATTTTTTCACCAAACGGAAAAGCATTCACCGAATCCGGAAGGTAGGTATAAGCGCGATTATCTTTGGAAACCAGCTTGCCAATTTGTGGTAAAATGTTTTTAAAATAAAACATATACAATGGTCCGAAAAACCCTTCCACTTTGGAAAACTCAAGTATATATACGCTGCTGTTTTCCTTCACCACCCTTCTCAGTTCCGAAAGACCTTTTTCCAGATTCTCAAAATTTCTCACTCCAAAAGCAACGGAAACTGCATCAAATTTATTGTTATCGAAGGGCAAGTTTTCGGCATCACCTTTCTGCATGGAAATCTTGGCGTCTAAATTAAGTTTTTTTATTTTATCAATACCTACATTCAGCATTTGCTGCGAAAGATCAAGCCCCACCACATCTGCTCCTGTACCTTTTTGTACCGCGATGGCAAGATCGCCGGTTCCTGTAGCAACATCCAAAACCTCTTTGGGCACATCTTTGCTCATCCATTTTACCAGCGTATTGCGCCACAACACATCAATTTTCATGGAAAGTACATGATTCAGCAAATCGTATTTGGGCGCAATATTGTCGAACATATCTTCGACTTCTTTCTTCTTTCCGGCATCGGTGTTATAAGGCGTAATCTGGCTCAAAAGGTTAATTTTAAAGTTTATAATATTCTTTATAATAGTTCAGGAAATCCTGCTTGCGGAAAATCTTGCTCCGGGACTCCACTTTCTGAATATTCTTAACAACCTGATCGTACTTTTCATCAATATTGTAATAGAAATCATCGGTGTACAACTTATTAAAGTGAACAGGCTTGTTCAGGTAATTTTTACCATCAATTTCAGTAGCGCCACGTGCAGCGATCAGAGAATCTTTATTTAAACCATAGCCATAAAACTGCTCATTAATATAATAATCCTGATGCGCTATATTGAGCAATCCTCTGTTTTTATTCACCACAAAACCGGAATCGTACAGTTTGTTTTTTTTCGAATCAAAAACCTGAATGCTGTTTCTGCCTTTATTCAAATTCACTTGAAAATATTGACCAGAAGGAATGATGCGCTCTTCACCACCATTGATTTTAAAATAGTAGGTATTTCCCGTAGGATTATCAACAAGATAGTAATTTTTCTTGGCTAAGAAAAGAAAATAAATCCCAAATGCAGCCACCACCGAAATAACGGCAAAGAGCAAACCTTTTGTTGACGGACTTAATTTCATAAAACAAAGATAAAAAACGTGGCAAATTTACTAATAATTTTTCTTTTGATATGATACCATATTAATTCTTAACTTTGGCAAAATTTTTCAAAAAAACATGCCCAACACAATCATTATCGGTTCAGGTAGTTACATCCCGACAAAAGTAATCGGAAAAGAGTATTTTATGGATTCTGTTTTCTATACCGACGACGGAGACCGCATCGACAAGCCCAATGAAGAAATCATTAATAAATTTGTAGAGATTACTGAGATCGAAAACCGCAGGTATCTTGAAGCCGATGAGCACAACTCAGATTTGGGTTACCGCGCGGCAAAAGAGGCCATCTACGATGCAAAAATTGATCAGGAACAAATTGATTATATCATTTATGCCAGCAATTTTGGAGAGGTTGACCAAAACGGCATGACCAATTTTATGCCTTCAATGTCGGCGCGACTCAAAAACAAACTGGGCATCATGAACCGAAAATGCATCAATTATGACATGATTTTCGGCTGTCCGGGTTGGGTAGAAGCCATGATTTTAGCCGATACCCTTATTAAAGCCAAAAAGGCAAAGCTTATTTTGGTTGTTGGAGGCGAAACGCTGAGTCGTGTAACTGACGAGTTCGACCGCAATAAAATGATTTTTGCAGATGGAGCTGGCGCCGTTGTAGTGCAGGCAACAGATGAGGAAAACGTAGGAATGATTGCTGATGCCACGATATGTGACAACGCTGTAGAACTCAATTATCTGGAAAACGCATGCTCACTCAATAAAGAGGCAGATCCTACAAAACTTTATATCCGGATGCATGGCAGAAAAATTTATGAATACGCTCTAAAAAATGTTCCTATTGCCATTAAAGAAACCATTGACAAGGCAGGCCTCACTATTGATGATATCGACAAAATCCTTATTCACCAAGCCAATGCCAAAATGGATTATGCGATGATTGGGCGGTTGTTTAAGCTTTATGGTAAAAACGACTACGACCATGACATTGCACCCATGACCATTCAGCAACTGGGAAATTCTTCCGTAGCCACCATTCCCACAATGTTCGATCTTATAATTAAAGGAGAGTTGAAAGGACACCGTTTCCGCGAACATGGAAATATCGTTTTCGCCTCGGTGGGCGCAGGAATGAATATTAATGCGGTAGTTTACCGTTTCCCTTAGTCAGAGAACCGAAAATATAATAGAGCACAAAACACCATTTTGTGCTTTTTTGATTCCATTTTATGCAGAAAAATATCCTCATCATTACCGGCATCCTCTTTATTTTGGAGTTTTATGTCTATCAGGCATTCAAAACCATCACCTCCAACACCTGGTTGAGAGTGGGTTATTGGATGGTTAATTTAATGGTGTACGGATTTTTTATTTATGAAATTTTGGTGTTCAAAAGATCCGATAGAGACCAACATCGCGTACAACTGCTTACCTCCATCTTCTTGGTGTTTATGCTGCCCAAACTATTCATTGTTTTCTTTCTGATACTGGAAGATATTAGCAGATTTTTTCGATACCTTTTCACCGTTTATGCGCAACCGGAAAGTTACTTCCCGGAACGTAGAAAATTCCTAAGCGTACTGGGAGTAAGCGTTGCGGGCATATTTTCTTTGCTTTTTATTGACGGCATTGTCTTTGGTAAATACAGGCATCGTGTGCGAAAAGTAAAACTCAAAATTGCCGGGCTCCCTCAACAATTCAAAGGATACAAAATCGTCCAGATTTCCGACGTGCATTCCGGTAGTTTTTTTCATCCTGAAAAGTTGAAGCATGCTATTGATCTGATCAATGAGCAGAATGCCGATCTTGTGCTTTTCACAGGAGATATGGTAAACAATTATGCGGAAGAATTTAAACCTTTCGTGCCTCTTTTTTCAACAATAAGAGCCAAAGACGGAAAATTTTCGATCTTAGGTAACCATGATTATGGAGATTATGGAGATTGGAAGTCAGCCGAAGAGAAATCGCAAAACATCCCCCAATTAGCTGCTCTCCAAAGAGATGCCGGGTTCAATTTGTTACGAAACGAAAACCGCATCATCGAAAGAAACGGTGAAAAACTTTATCTGATTGGGGTAGAAAACTGGGGCGAACCACCTTTTCCTCAATATGGCGACTTGAATAAAGCCAGCGAAGGCATTCCACCAGAAGCTGCCAAAATACTGATGAGTCACGACCCTACGCATTTTGATGCAGTGGTTAAAAAACACCCTTCCAATGTTCAGCTCACGCTTTCCGGCCATACGCACGGTATGCAGTTCGGCCTCGATTTGAAAAATATACGGTGGTCACCCGTTCAGTATCGCTATAAAAAATGGGCAGATCTCTATGAGAGTGAGGGAAAATATTTGTATGTAAACCGAGGTTTCGGCGTTATCGCTTATCCTGGGCGAGTAGGCATTGAGCCCGAAATTACTCTGTTTGAGTTGAGCTAAAAACCATTCAAATGATTGCCTTTACATCTGCCACCAAAACCGACATCCCGCTGATTCGCGAACTAGCTGAAAAATCTTGGAATGACGCTTATGCCGATATTCTTTCACAACAGCAGATTGATTACATGATGATGGAAATGTACTCAGCTACTGAGCTTTCTTCACATTTTGATAACTCTCATTATCATTACTTCCTGATTCTTTACCACGAGAAACCGGTGGGTTTTATAGGTTTCGAAAATCATTATGAGCCGCAAACCACAAAACTACACCGACTTTATCTTCTACCCGAAGCCAAAGGAAAAGGATTGGGTAAAGCGGCACTTAATTTTTTAAAAAAGCAAGTTGCTACCACTTCGAATCGTCGAATTATCCTGAATGTCAATAAAAATAACCCCGCTCAGCATATTTATCTTTCGCAGGGTTTTGTGATAGCGGATGAAGTTGTTGTCGACATCGGCAATGGCTTCGTAATGGATGATTTCCTGATGGAATTTAACCTTTAAAGCAGCTTAGAACTCCAACGCTTTGGCAATTGCCGCATCGATGCCACCAATATTCTTTCCGCCCGCGGTTGCAAAGCCAGGATTTCCGCCGCCGCCGCCTTGTATTTCTTTTGCCAATTCTTTCACAATATTTCCGGCGTGGTACTGATTTTCCAAATCTGCTGCAACTCCCACAGTAATCATCGGTTTTTGATCGGCATCCGAAATGATGATGATTACGGCATGCTCCACTTCCTTTTTCAATTGAAAAACAATATCTTTTACGCTTGCCGCATCCATTGACACTCTTTTAACCAATAATTTTTTGCCTTTGCTTTCTACAAAATCATTTTTCCAGTTGGCGGTTTCGGCATTGGCTTTTTCTTTTTTCAGAGATTCTATTTCCGATTTGAGGGCAGCGTTTTCCTCAATGAGTTTCTCTACAGATTTTGCAATATCTTTAGTCTTCACCAACACCGAAATCTCTTTCAGTTGCTGCTCCAATCCGCGAAAATAAGAGTCGGACTGATCTCCCGAAATCGCTTCAATTCTTCGTATTCCAGCAGCTGTTGAACTTTCATTAGAAATCTTAAAATGTCCTATTTCACCGGTGTTTTTCACGTGCGTACCACCACATAACTCCTTGGAGGAGCCAAACTGAATCATTCTTACATGGTCTCCATATTTTTCACCAAAAAGTGCCATCGCTCCTTTTTCCATTGCTTCGGCAATCGGGATATTGCGAAACTCCTGCAATGCTATATTTTCTTTGATCTTAGCATTCACTTTATCTTCCACCGCTTTCAGCTCGTCATCTGTCATTTTTGCAAAGTGGGAGAAATCGAAACGAAGATAATCGGGACTTACAAATGAACCTTTCTGCTCCACATGGCTTCCCAAAACTTCCCTCAATGCTTCATGCAAAAGGTGGGTTACCGAGTGATTGGCCTGTGTGTTTTTACGGTCGGCTGCATTTACTTTTGCAAAGAACAGCGCTCCCGGATCTTTAGGTAAATCCTTGATTAAAGAAATAATAAGATTATTCTCTTTTTTGGTTTCCAGCACGGCAATCACCTCGCTATTATTGGTAACATCAAAAACACTTGGATTCGAAATATCAAAACCATCGGCGTAACTTGGGATGATAATCCCTTTATCGCCCACCTGTCCACCACCTTCAGGATAAAATGGTGATTTTGCCAATACAATTTGATAAAATTCGCCGTCTTTATTTTCAATTTTTCGGTATCGGGTGATATAGGTTTCAATTTCCGTTTGATCGTAACCAACAAAAACTTCTGGTTTTTCTTCAAGAATAACCCAGTCGTGTACTTTCTGAGCAGATGATTTTTTGGACCGTTGTTTCTGTTTTTCCATCTCCTCATCAAATCCTTTTTCGTCAACAGTAAGATGTTTTTCTTCTGCAATAATTCTGGACAAATCAGCGGGAAAACCATACGTATCATACAGCTCAAACACTTCGGCACCGGGAAGTGTTTTCTCATTCTTAGCAATAGTTTCGTTGATGATTAAATCAATCCTTTTCAGCCCGTGCTCAATGGTTTTCAGGAATGAGGTTTCTTCTTCCCTAATCACCTCAGTCATCAGTTTTTCTTGTTTAATCAGTTCAGGAAAGAAAGCTCCCATTTCCTTTTTGAGCACCGCAACAAGTTGATAGAGGAATGGTTCGTTCATCCCCAGAAAACGGTAGGAATACGAAATAGCACGGCGCAAAATTCTGCGAATAACATAACCGGCGCCACCATTGGAAGGCAACTGTCCGTCAGCAATTGCGAAGGCAACTGCACGAATATGATCGACCACCACACGAATGGCAATATCTTTTTCATCCTGCAAAATGCCCGTATATTTTTTGCCCGAAATCTCCTCCACTTTAGCAATAAGCGGTGTGAAAACATCGGTATCATAATTGGATTTTTTGCCCTGCAAAGCCATACAAAGTCGCTCAAATCCCATTCCTGTATCCACATGTTTTTTTGGCAATTTCTCTAAGCTTCCATCTGCTTTTCTATTGAATTCCATGAAAACCAAATTCCAAATTTCAACCACTTGCGGGTGATCATTATTGACCAAATCCAGCCCTGAAACCTGTGCTTTTTCCTCTTCCGATCGTAAATCAACATGGATTTCGGAACAAGGCCCACAAGGTCCGCTCTCGCCCATTTCCCAAAAGTTATCTTTCTTGTTTCCGTTGATGATACGATCTTCAGCAATATGCGATTTCCAGAAATTGTAGGCATCGTTATCGCGCTCCAAATGCTCGGTAGCATCACCTTCAAAGATGGTGACGTAAAGATTTTCTTTCGGTATTTTATAAATTTCGGTGAGCAGTTTCCAAGCAAATTCGATGGCTTCTTTTTTAAAGTAATCGCCAAAAGACCAATTGCCCAACATTTCGAACATGGTGTGGTGATAGGTATCTCGTCCCACATCGTCCAAATCGTTGTGCTTACCGGAAACACGTAGGCATTTCTGGGTATCGGCTATACGAACACTGGATGGCTCTT
Source organism: Chryseobacterium sp. 39-10 (assembly GCA_001898255.1). GTDB lineage: Bacteria > Bacteroidota > Bacteroidia > Flavobacteriales > Weeksellaceae > Kaistella. The sequence goes on from MKTK01000035.1 coordinate 79,098, forward strand.
TATAGCCCAGAAAATAATCTTTAAACTGCGTCATCCCTGAATTGGAGAACATCAGCGTCGGATCATCCTTGAGCACAATGGGCGCTGAAGGAACAATCTGGTGACCGTTTTCTTTAAAAAAATCTAAAAACTGCTGGCGAATTTGTTGTGAAGTCATAGTTGTTTTTTGGTGCAAGCTCGGCTTGCCGGAATTGATAAGAATGCAAATTTAATGATTTTTAGCCGATTGCCGAGTTGAGTTATGCATGTTTAAATAAAAAAATCCGTCTCCAAAAACGGAACGGAATTTTTACAGGCGTTGTATTAAAAGTTATTCCTTTTCCAATGCCTTTATCAGCACCTGCAGGTTCACTTCACTCTTAATAATGCCATTGGCAACAGGCATCTGAAACTTCACGCCAAAATCTTCCCGATCAATATCTTTGGGCTCTGTGGCAATGCTCACTTCACCTGCCTTAAGAGAAACATTTGCGTTGAACTGCACTGGTTTTGTGATGCCTTTAATGGTAAGGTTTCCTTCTAAGGTAGTGTTGTAATCACCGGTTTCATTGTGTACAACTTTCGTAATTTCGTAGGATGCCGTAGGAAACTTTTCAACTTCGAAAAAATCGCCGCTTTTCAGATGACCCTCCAATTTTGATTTTTGCTCTGCATCAGCTTTCAGATCGACATTCTCAAGGGAACTCATATCGGCTACAAATTTACCACTCTCGAGTTTCCCATCTTTTATGGTGACATCACCGCTTTCAAATTTAATGATTCCAAAATGGCTGGTATTGTCGGTTTTAAAGACTTTAAATCCCTTCCATTCAATTTTGCTGTTCAAGGTATCTACCACATAACTGGTGCCGCCAGAGGTGGTGGCTACCTGATTGCTTTCGCTAGTTAGAGGTTTATCTTTGCCGCATGAAACGGACAAAATTCCGATCATGATCGCGAGAAATACGGAGGTTAAAGTTGCTTTCTTCATCAAAGTTTAAGTTATTATTGTTTCGGCTAAAATAATAAAAAAAAGAATAGTGACGGGCCGGCTTATTTAATTTGAATGGGAAACCCCAATCTTTAGCGAAATGTCCTATTTTTGCAGTATGCTTTTGGAAATTAACAATTTATTTTTTTCGTACAATGCCGATCGCCCGCTGTTTCAAAATCTTAATTTGAAAGTGGATGAAGGAAAAGTAATTGCACTTGCCGGTGAAAGCGGTTGCGGAAAATCGACGCTTATTAATTTGATTTATGGCTTAATCGACTGGGAAAAAGGAACCATCGTTTTTGATGGAACTCCGCTGCTAGGGCCAAAAGGTAACATTGTTCCCGGTGAAGGAAGCATGAAACTGGTCGCTCAAAATTACGACTTAATGCCGTACGCAACGGTGGGCGAAAATGTGGGAAAGTTCATCTCCAATATTAACCTTGCCGAAAAAAAAGAAAAAGTTCGTGAACTGCTTGCCGTGGTAGGACTTGCCGAATACGAAGATACCCTTCCGAAATATTTAAGTGGTGGCCAACAGCAACGCGTTGCCATAGCACGGGCACTTTCGGTGATGCCTAAGCTCCTTTTGCTGGATGAACCGTTTAGTAATATTGATTACTCCCGAAAGGTGGAACTGCGCGAACGGCTTTTTAATTACGTAAAAGAAAAGCATATTTCGCTAATTATTTCCACGCACGAAATACAGGAAGTGATGCCTTGGCTGGATCAGATTATTGTGTTGCAAAACGGCCGCCTCATCCAAAACGACCAACCCGAAGAAACCTACCGAAATCCTTACAACGAATATGTGGCAAGACTTTTCGGTGAGGTGAATGTTTTTTCTGATGAAGAGAAAGAAACTTTTGGACTGAAAAAAAACTATTATTTTCCTACTGAAATAAAAATAGGCGAAAAGGGCTTTTTAGCCGAAGTGCAGCAAAGCAGATTTGGCGGCAACCATTATTGGAACAAGGTGTCACTGGATGGAAAAACGCTGACAATGTTTACTCCACAAAAAATAGAAGGTAAAGTTTCTATTGTTTTTGTTTAAAATGCTGGTAATTATTTTGGATCAAAATATTTTTTCAGTAACTTTATTCCTCGAAAATAGGGAAATCTTTGGTTAATTCTCTTTCTGCCTTTGAGACGAAATTAGCGCAATTCTTTGCACAACCAAGTCTTTGAAACGGAACCCTGTCCAAATTTTTCCTTTTTTTATGCTTTCTTCACAAATTCTGACTTCAGCGCCATAGAGCCAAATCCGTCGATTTTGCAGTCGATATTGTGATCAGAATCTGGCCTTAGCCGGATGTTTTTTACTTTTGTACCGGCTTTTACTGGTTTCGGCGCCCCTTTAACAGGCAAATCCTTTACCACCACAACAGAATCTCCGTTTTGCAGTTCGTTTCCGTTGGCATCAAAAACTTTATCATCATTTTCTGCTTCTTTTGGATCCCATTCGTAGAAACATTGGGAACACACCATTTTATGATCTTGTTCGTACGTAAATTCCGACTGGCATTTTGGGCATATTACTGTATCGCTCATTGTAATGTTTTGTTTTTGCGAAAGTACGGTTTTTTACGAGGAAAGACAATTTTCGTTAATTCCAAGAATTATCAGTACATTTAATGTTAAAAATATCACAAAATTTCACTATTATTGAGTATTAAATATGGGTTTAGAAAATATCTTAAAGAAAGATTAATTTTCACTCAGTAATCACCACCGTTCACCACTAATTAATGGCAGCACACTCAAATTAAAATAGAAATGGGGAAAATATTACTTTGCATCACGTTTATGTTTTTGAATACGCTGGTTGTGTTTGCACAGAACCAAAAGATTGATAGTTTGAAGAATGAAATAAAAACAAGACCTAACTTTACAAATATACATGATCTAGCATGGGAATATTTAAGAATAAATATAGATACATTACATTATTATAATAAAAAATCTCTGCCATTTATTAAAAATGATAATGATCGTGCAGAATATGAAAATCTGCTGGGAAAATATTTTCTGTTGAAGGGAAATTATAAAGATGCAGAAAAACAGGCCAATAAAACGATTTCCATTTCGGAGAAAAATCATCATATAAAAATGCTGAGTTCTGCATATAATACTTTGCTAATCACTGCAAATCGGACAGGAAATTTAATGCTTGCAAAGGAATTTGCTGAAAAAAATGTCAAATATTCTCTTTTATCGGGCGACAAATCAAAAATACTAAATGCTTATCTTAATCTTGGCTCGATTTGTTTAGATTTGAATGATCTTGAATCAACAAAAAAAAACTATATGTTGGCAAGAAAGTTCTTTAACGACAAAAATATCTATGAGCAAGCCGTCATTCTAAAAAATGTAGGTTTAAGTTATAATAAGGGGGGTGAATTTTCAAAAAGTAATACCTTTTTATTAGAAAGTGAAAAGCTCTTTCAAAAAGCAAAGGTATATGGTCCGTTGTCTGGTTTGTACAATATTGTTTCTAATAACTTCAGAGCACAAAAAAAATTGGAAACTTCGCAAAAGTATATTGAAACCAGTCTGAAACTTGCAAAAAACAGTGATGATTCCACCAACGTTTTTTATGAATATGCTAATTTAATGATTGCTAAAAAAGATTTTAAGCAAGCCAAGCAGCTTATTGAACTCTCTATGAAGATTGATGAAAGAAATGACAACACAAAAAAAATGGCAGAAAATTATTATCTGTTGGGAGAAGCATCACGACTTTCTCATCATTTTCTGGATGCAGATAAAAATTACAGAAAAGCCATACATCTGTCTGAACCAGTGAAAGACAGCATTTCGCTTTCACAAATGGTCAACTCCCTTTTAATGAATAAATTGGAATCGGAAAAAGACCAATATTATTTTAATTATTTCCAGAAATATACAGGAATGTTAAACAAAGTATTCCACAAGGACAAGATTAAATCAATATTGGAGCTTGATGTAGCGTACAATACGGAGAAAAAAAATCAAAAAATCAATACACAGGAAAAAGTAATATACAGAGAGAGAAAACACAGGGTTAATGCTTACTTGGGCTTGGGCATTTTTGCGCTTCTGTCTTTAAGCGGTTTTTGGTTTGCGAGGAATGTTCAGAAACAAAAGCAACTCAAAACCCAAAATACGCTTTTGGAACTTCAGATGAATCTCGATCAAATGGAACTTCAGTCGCTGAACAAACAACTCGATCCACACGAGATTAAGAATTTACTGGCCAACATATCGCCCGAAATCCAGGAGAAGGCACCAGAAGCGTATCGCAAAATGTTGAAACTGTTTAATATCACCAAAGCGGCACTCAATAATAACTCGATCACCGACAGCATTGCCAACCAAACACAGCAGATTGACGATTTGCTCGACTTGGAAAAACAGATGCTCACCGTACCATTGGAATATACCATTGAAAATACCGTCCAAAATCCAGCCCATCAAATTCCACGGCTCATGCTGAAAAATTTGGTCGAAAATGCAGTAAAGCATGGCATCAAAGGAAAAGAAAATGGAGGAATGATTAAGGTTGGACTTTCTGAAGAGGCCGGCTTTATCCATATTACGGTAGATGATACAGGGAAAGGCAGAGTGGCGGCTATTTCTACAGACAGCGGTATTGGAACCTCCACTTACCAGAACCTTTTTGCAACCTTAAACAAGAAAAATAAGGAGCACGCCAGTTTTGAAATTTTTGACAAGAGCGAGGGAACGACCGTGGTGGTAGTTATTCCTAAAGAATACAAGTATGAGTAGAGCGTTAAGGGTTGAGAATAAAGAATAAAGAATAAAGAATAAAGAATAAAGAATAAAGAATAAAGAATTGAGAATTGAGAATAGATATAGTGATTTGAATAGTGAAAAATCTTAAATTTAATGATGGAATTAAGTCTAATGAACTCATTCCTTTCTTCACAATTTAATTGTAAACCCAAAATCTAGCATGCATGAACTATAATTACATCATCGTTGAAGACAATGCAGGAGCACTTAAAAACCTTCAAACCGCGCTAAAGCCCCACCATGATTTTCGGGAAGTGGGTGTTGCACATACGTTGTCCAAAGGAATTTCATTAGCGCTGAAAGCCAGGCCGCATATAATTTTTCTCGATGTACAGTTGGGCGATGAAAATGGTTTCAATCTCATCAAAGAAATCCGGATGCTTTCGGCAGAAATTCCGTTCATCATCATGACTACCGATTTTGATCAATATGCAAAAAAAGCCGTCAACGCCGATGTACTCTACTTTCTTGACAAACCTATTGATCCCGATGAGTTAGAAATTGCGCTGCAAAAATTTGAGAGAAGATTTCTGGAATTACAGAATCACATCACGCTAAAAAACAGTGAAGGCCATTATTTTATGCAACTGGACGACATCCAGTACATCCAGTCCGACAACAATTACTGCCGCATTTTTCGGATGAATCAACCGATGATGCACGTAGCCAAAACGCTGAAAGACATGGAGGCCATTCTTCCGTTGCCGTTTATTCGGATTCACAAGAGTTATGTGATCAATTCACGATATGTAAAAATGTTGAATACCACGAAGAAAATAGTTCGTTTAGCCATTACAGATTTCGAAATGCAGACCGAAATTGAATTGCCCATCAGTGATTTATATTTAGAAACCGTCAAAAGCCAGCTGCTTACCGCAAGGACACACTAAATATTTTTGCCCGTTCACTCAACCGATCTTTGCGCCCGGTAAATATATTGACCTGTTCACCACAAACACCCTACACCCCTGATTATCAGGGGTTTTTTGTTGTAGATTTGAGGAAGATACTGATGAAATATAAATCAAGAAATGAATTTTAATATATAATTAATCAAAATGAAGAAAACTTTATTAATTATGGCTTTATCCTTTGGACTAAATGCTTACGGACAATCTGAAATTATGTGGCAAAAAAGATTTGGCGGTTCAGGAGAAGATTATGCTACGGCATTGGATAAAACCGCTGACGGCGGGGTAATTATTGCCGGGTATTCAAGCTCCACAGACGGGCATATTACAGAAAACAAAGGCGCAAGTGATTATTGGCTGGTAAAACTTAATGGTGCGGGAACAATGCAATGGCAGAAAACTCTCGGTGGAAGTGGTAATGATGAAGCACAATCTGTTCAGCAAACTACAGACGGAGGTTACATAATAGCAGGCTATTCCACTTCTAACAACGGAGATGTTTCGGGAAATAATGGAGCTTATGATTTTTGGGTCGCAAAAACCAACAGCACAGGAACTATTCAATGGCAGAAATCTATCGGAGCTGCAGGTCCTCAAAAAGCATATTCCATAAAACAAACGCCTGATGGCGGGTACATTGTCGGAGGAACAAACGGGCAGGATATACACATTGTAAAACTCAGCACAACAGGAACTTTACAATGGCAAAAAACGTATGGAGGCACAAGTTCGGAAACATTCGGGGAAATTAATAATACGAATGATGGAGGCTATATTTTTGCAGCCTATACAGCATCAAACAATGGAGATGTTACTATTCAACATGGACAAGGAGATGCATGGGTGGTAAAACTGAATAATGTCGGTACTATACAATGGCAGAAAACTCTCGGCGGTACTAAAATGGATTTGGCAAACTCCATAATTCAAACAACAGACGGAGGTTATATTGTGGCAGGCTATTCTTATTCCAATGACGGTGACCTTACAGGACATTACGGAACAACAGAAAGTCCTGACGTATGGTTGGTAAAACTTAATTCATCAGGAACAATACAGTGGCAAAAAAATTATGGTGGTTCCGACCTTGACATGGCTCATTCTGTAAAAAAAACCTCTGATGGAGGCTATATCGTTGCGGGATATACAGGATCAAATGATAATGATGTTTCCGGTCTTAATAATCCATTTGGATTAACAGATATGTGGGTTTTCAAAGCAGATGTTTTGGGTAATCTTGAATGGCAGAAAACATTAGGCGGAACAAACGGAGATATTGCTTACGATGTTGTTCAATCATCTGACGGCAACTATATAGTAACCGGACATACAGGTAGTCCTATTTCCGGAAATATCACTGAAGCTTCTTTAGGCGGTTCTGACGTATGGATTGTAAAATTAGACGCAAGCATACTAAATGTTAATGACATAGATACAATAGTAACTTTGAACATCTACCCAAATCCAACATCTGAGCTTGTTTTTGTAGAAAGCAAAAATACCATTACTGCCTTAGAACTCTATGATACGCAGGGCAAACTACTCAAAACGCAGAAAGCCAATGGTAAAAAAGAGCAGCTCAACCTTTCATCTTATCCTCAGGGAGTTTACATGGTAAAGGTCATCACTGAAAAAGAGGTAAAAACATTGAAAGTTATCAAAAAATAAAATGTTTGTATCAAACATCTATTTTCGGAAAAATATATCTCTGCGTTTTTGCCGTTGCATTTTCTGATTTTAAACCTCATAGGTTTTGAAAACCTATGAGGTTTAAGAACTTCGTTCGCATCCGCTTTGTTTTAACGGACATTCAAAAAAAATTACTTCAAAAAAAATAAAACTTTAAATAAAAACATTATGAAAAAGCAATTATTTACTTTTTTTATCAGTCTCTGGACTGCCGCCGTATTTGCACAGCAAAACCCGATAGCCGTAAAAGGAGCAACAACCGATTTACTGGCTTCTACTCTGGACGAAGCTATAGAGCTGGCACATCCCAACGATAAAATTTATCTGCCGGGTGGGACTTTTACACTGAATGACAGCATACAAAAACCTATACATATTATAGGAACAGGCTACGACCACACCATACCGAGAGCAACACCTATTACTGTATTTAGTTCTTCTATAAATATAGGGAGTCAAGCTATGGGGACAATTATTGAAGGAGTAAGGATTAATGGAGATATAAATGTAATGGCAGATTATGTTACTTTAAGGAATATTTATGGAGGTGCTGTTCGTATTAAACCTGAAATGGAGCAAACCACTATTATACGAGCTGTTGCTTATGGAATAAGTAATAGTAATTATGGCGCCTCTACTCTTAATGCTACCAACGTGAATGTATATAATTCTATCATTATGGGGAGTTTTACTAGGGTGAGTAATTCTTATGTAAGAAATAGTATCACTTCTTACCCTAATAATGTTGGAGGTTGTTCATTTATATATTGTTCCAATATAATAGTGGAAAATTCAATATGTGCTGGAGATAATTGGTATGGGATTGCCTATTCATCAGATAACATATCTCTTGTAAATAGTCTGACAAGTTGGGATTTTGTAAATTTTCCACCAACCAGTAATCAATCCCCTCCAAATTTTTTCAACTCAGATTTTCATTTGTCTCCAACTGCTCCAATCCAAGATATTGGTGTTTACTACGGCGATTACCCTTGGAAGGACGGCGGACAGCCTATCAACCCGCATATTGAGCAAAACAACAGTTTCCTTGATGTACAGAATGAGCAGTTTAAACTCAAAGTAAAAGTAGTACCGCAAACCAACTAAAAATACTGTACTATGAAAAGAGTTTTAGTTTTCTTTTTATTGTGCTGGTTTTGTTTGGGTTGGTCGCAGCAGATCACCAAAGTAGAATACTGGTTCAATAACGATTTTGCAGGGAGAGTGCAGACGGATGTTTCGGTAAACGGCAATTACTGGACAGATTTTGATATTCCGTTTCCCGATAACGGCACTAATGAGTTTTACGAAACGGTTTATTTCCGTTTCAAAGACGGCTCCAACAATTGGAGTCCTATACAGAGCAAGCAGCTGTTTGATGCCAATGACCCGTATCTTTATCCGGTGCAGGTACAATATTGGTTTGATGATGGTTTCTCTGATAAAACCATAACCGATATTACCGGACAGATCAATGAGCAGGGCGCTTTTGAACAGGCAGCAGATATTGCGTGGAAACCAAAAGCACAAACCGTTTTTTACCGGTTCAAAAGCAAATACAACCAATGGACGGCAGTGCAAAAGTCCAACATCGACCAAATGCCGAACGTAAATCCCAAAATAGACGTGGCGGAATACTGGCGGAACGATGATTTTGCCAACAGGAAAACCACCATCATTCTGGCAGATAATTCCTTTTATCTGGATATCCGCGACCTTGATATTGATACCGAAAATCCGGAAACGATTCATCTTCGTTATCGGGATAAAATGCACCGCTGGACTCCGGTGTATTCTTTCCGTTCCGATTATCAGGGAGATGAAATTGAACCGACACCTACCGGAGCAATCAATCTTGCCGTAAACAAAATGGCAGGCGGAAAAGTTCAGCTTACTTGGAATTCCGTAACCAACGGAAAACTGTATATGCTCTACCGCGACGGAATCTACTGGAGGTCGCTGGAAAATTCGCATCACCCGCAAACTTTGGAAGCCGTGGATTTTCCACCTTTGGGAACTCACAGCTATTATGTGATGGCAAAAAATTATCTTAATCCGAATTCGGTTACCAGTAATACCGTGAATACCGCTATTTCTCAGGAAGATTTGGAAGCAACTGTTCAATACGGAACTTTGAGTGGAATCATTACGGATGAAAACGGAAACCGCATAGATGATGTGGAAGTGATGTATTCCCACGACAACTATACGGTTTACAGCAATCTTGGAGCATTCGAAAGAGAAGGAATTCCTTACGGAACGGAAGGTACAATTTCGCTGTCAAAGTATGGTTATACATTTACACCGGAAACTGTTTCTGCTTACCATATTTCCGAGCCGTTGCAAACTTTGGTGTTTACCGGAACGTATGGTGGAGGTTCGGGAAGTTCGGAAGAAAATAATCAGGATTATAAGCTGGAGCAGACTAAACCTTTTACATTAATAACTTTAAATCCTCAATATCGTTCACCTTTTGAAGTAAAAACTACAGTAAAAAATATCAAGACAACTCCGTGGAGCGGAAAATTACAATTAATTGCTCAAAGATTATATTCATCTAATGATGAACCATTACAAATCATCAGTGAAATTCAGGTTACCAATCTTGGAGAAGGAAAAGAGCAAATTCTGGAATTTGTAAACGAATCTCTGAGACTGTATGCGGGAAGTTACAGCCTTAAAATTAGAACATACGTTTTTGAAGACAATATCAATTGTACTATTCAAGATGTTAAAATAGGTGATAACATTTTGATTCTCCCCATTACAGTCGGAAATGAATTTGATTGGGAAGAACTTTCAGATGTAATGGAAACATTAAGATTGGTATTTAAAGGGTCTCGTCTTTATACACAAACTTTAATAGTTAAGAATGGTGATGAAATGCTCAATGAAATACTTGGGAAAATTAGGGACGGACTTGAAGTACAGGAGGATTATGTTGAAAAAGCGAACAAAATAATAGCCGCTGTAAACCACGTAAACAATATATTGGGCGGAAATGATTTCAAAGATTATTGGAAAGCACTAAGTGGTCTTACAGAATATTGTGGCAGTGAATATGCCTCTTTCTGTAAAATAATCAATATGTATATGGATGTTTCATCACAGGCATTGGAAGCAATAGATAAAATTGAGAATTTAACCTATTCCGGTCACGCCAATTTCAATTTTATGGAAGGTGCTAAATTAAGAATGAAAATATATAAACAAAAAAATCTTTGGAATATTAATAATTCTTATTATCCGGCAAGTGATTTTATCAACCAGATACAATCGGCAAGTTTTATAGGTGTTGATTCATCGGGAACAATCAAAGATGATATTCCACTAAGCAAAGTGGTTTGCAATGACCCTATTAATTCGGAAACAATGTGTTTAGTTCCGCCTTATATGGATAATTATTATATGCAACCGAGTTATAAATATTTAGTAAAAATCATCTGGACAAACGGAAAGATAACGTATGTACCTTTCGGAACAGCTTATTTTGATGAAGAAACCAATGGCGATTTTGAGTTTAAACTCAATGCAAGTAAGGCAGGAGGTAATTCTGAAAATATTAAAGTTTATGCTCAACCAATTTTTAATTAACAGATTATGAAAAAAATAATTTTAGTATTTCTCTTTTTACCTTTGTTTTTTACGGCACAGGTAAAATTCAAATCTCCGGAATTTGAACTGGGAATAAGAAAACATCTTAATTTGTCTGAAACCGATGAGATCACATTTATTTCGATGGATACCATTAGAAAAATAGATCTGAGCGGATTGGGAATAACCGATGTAAATGATGTGATTTATCTGAAAAAAGTAAGGAATATGGATTTGTCCAATAATGGCATTTCCAATGTTTCGCCTTTGCTTTATCTGCCTCATTTGCAGGTTTTGAATATCTCGAACAACAATCTGAAAAATATCGCTACTTTTTCATTTTCCAACAAAAGAAATTTCAAGCTTATTGCTTCGGGAAATGAAATCACTCGTTTTGATTATTTGTCTCCGGCTACTTTTTCCAACGTGGAAGCTATCGGTACAAACAGGCAGAAAGAACCTGGACCTGATTTTTTACTGAACGATTTGTTTACCACAACAAAAAGCAACGGACAGGCAAAAATTTACTATAACATTTGGGATAAATTAGAAGAATGCGCTCCGTTTTCTATGAACTACGGAGACGGAAATTCCAATGCCTCCCTGCAATGCGGAACCTTTACCAACACATTAGATTATGATTACAGCGTTGCAGGTTTCAAAGAAATTACCATTGAAAGAGAAGATAAGTTGCTGAAAACGCATTTTGTTGCTCCCTATTCATTTCTATTATCAACCGGGCAAACCAACGTTTTAGATTTGAACCTACCGTCCGAGATTGAAATTCTTTCATTGGAAAACTCAACAACATTAGGTCTGGCAAGTATTATAGAGAATCAAATCCATTATCAAGCATTAGAAAAGGGATCCGATGTTATAAAAGTAAAATATAAGTATAGCGAAAGTAACAGAATAGAGACGTTTTATATTTCAGTTACAAATGACAGCAAATTAGCAACCATAGATAGCAAAATAGAAAATTCTGTAAATGTATACCCTAATCCATTCACAGATAATCTGAAAATAAAATGCAAAAATCAAAATATACAAGATATTCTTTTATATGATCTAAACGGTGAACTAATCAAAGACATCAAAAGTATCAATAAAAAAGAATTTGAATTTAAACCAATTAATCTTCCAAGTTCAATGTACTTACTAATGGTCATTACAAATAAAGGAATACAGACTTTCAAAATCATTAAAAAATAAAACCTATGAAAAATTTAAAACTACTATTCATTCTACTCATATCATTAGTATTGATCAATTGCAATCGCGAGAAAGACGATGAACAAGATGACAACTCAGGAAATTATCACGTTGTAATGAAAGTAAATGGAGAAACTTGGAAAGGAAACGGACAGGCAGCCATCAACGATAAAAACGGGAATACTCAAAATAAATTTATGTTGTTGGGCGCTTCTACCGACGATAATCAAAGTGGAGTAATTGAATTTAATTCGATGCTTTCCGGAGCTAACCTTTCCGTTGGAAAAACCATTATCATGAAAGGTGGATTCAACAACGGCGAATATCTTGGATTAAACTACAAAGGGAAAGACTATGTAACCAACAAAGCTCCCGATAATCTGGAAGTCGGATTAATAATAATTAAGAGCTATAACGATCATATTACGGGGCAGTTTTCAGGTACACTATACGCCGAAACTGGAGAAAAAATTGTAATCACAGAAGGGTACTTCAACTTGCCAGTCCATCACTTTTAAACAAGACCAATTTCAAAAAAATAACATCAAATTACTTTTTCATTCAAAGCCACATCTCCCGTGGCTTTGTTTTTTTGGACTCATTTCAACTCCATTAAAAGTGAAAAAGCGAATGTTCACACAAAACGGCAACTCAATATTTTGCCCCGCTCCCTCAAAGAAATCGTGCACTCGGTAATAATAATCCTAAAACACACATAACCAGCATATAATAACTTTTTTATTCGCTGAAAATGGTGTACATTTGATACATGAAGCACGATTCTTAAACACAAACAATGAAATGAAACCGCACTTTTCTGGAGTCTTTTTTTCACCATGGTAATTGCTGATAACCATTAAAATATTCACTATTTTTGCAGAGCCGCACAAAAGCGGCTTTGATTTTTTATATGGAACTTATTCACAGAAACCTCCTCATCGGAATCCACGACGCCCTGCAGGAAACTTTCTTTCAGGAAAAAAAATATGCCGACAAAGTCATCGAACGGCTACTAAAAGCGAATCGCAAATGGGGCAGCGAAGACCGAAAAGTAGTTTCCCAAATTTTTTATGATATCATCCGTTGGAAAAAACGACTCGAGTACTACATGGGCGAAGGCGTTAAACCCGGAAATATTTACAAACTCATCCTCGCTTATTGCTTGTGGACGAAAACCCATTACAAAAAATTTGAAGAATTCGACGGCATTAAAATCGCCGACATCCTTAATAAACTCAAAAAAGGAACCGTTCCCACCAAGTCCATCCACTACTCCATTCCTGAATGGCTGGCCGAAACGCTGGAAAAAGAATTAGGAAAAAACTGGGAAAAGGAAATGGAGGCACTGAACGAGCAAGCTCCAACAATTCTACGTGCCAATACCCTAAAAACTACCGCGCGCGAACTGGTTTCGGATCTGTCGGATGAAGGGGTCGCAAGTTTTCAACTTCGCAATTATCCTGATGCCGTGCAGCTGGAAGAAAAGAAAAACGTTTTTCTTACCTCTGCTTTTAAAGACGGTTTGTTTGAAGTTCAGGATGCATCTTCACAAAAAATTGGTGAGCTTCTGGATGTAAGCGACGGAATGCGCGTGGTGGATGCCTGTGCAGGAGCCGGCGGAAAGACGCTTCACCTAGCCGCTTTGATGAAAAACAAAGGACAAATCATCGCCCTCGATATTTTTGAATGGAAACTGGCCGAATTGAAACGCCGCGCCAAAAGGGCTGGTGCTCATAACATCGAAACACGTTTCATTGAAGATAATAAAGTCATCAAAAGGTTGCACGAAAAAGCAGACCGCCTATTGATTGATGCACCATGTTCCGGCTTGGGTGTTTTGAAAAGAAACCCCGACAGCAAATGGAAAATCGATCAGGATTTTATCGATCGTATAAAAAAAGAACAACAGCAAATTCTACAGGATTACTCTAAAATCCTGAAAAAAGGCGGCAAAATGATCTATGCCACGTGCTCCATTCTGCCCAGTGAAAATAATGAGCAGGTGAAATTATTTCTTCAAAACAATACCGAATTCTCCTTGATTAAAGAAGAGAAGGTGATGCCTAGCGACGGTTTCGACGGGTTTTATATGGCTTTGATGGAGAGAAAATCATAATTGTTCAAAACTTAAGGTTTAAAAAATTCAGATAATTCATCAAAAAAACGAATTGAAGTTATTTTTATTCTTCAATAGAACTTTCTGTTTAAAATTTTTCATTTTAAAGCAATTTTACTTTTAATATTTAAACTTAAATTTTATTATTGCAAATGAAATTTAAGTGCAAGAAACTTTAAACTTTAAACATTAAACTCAAAACAAAATAATGTATGTGCGGAATTGTATGCCTGTTTGATGCGAAACAGAAAACTGAAACTTTAAGACCTCAAATCTTGGAAATGTCCAAAAAAATCCGCCATCGCGGGCCAGACTGGAGCGGCGTTTTCCAAAATGATAAAACGATATTTTCCCATGAAAGACTGGCCATTGTAGATCCTACTTCCGGCAAGCAGCCACTTTTTTCAAAAGATGGAAAGGTGGTGCTGGCGGTAAACGGCGAAATTTATAACCATCAGGAACTGCGAAAAGAATTTCCAGATTACGAATTTCAAACCAAATCCGACTGTGAAGTGATTTTGGCATTGTACCAAAGAGATGGTAAAAATTTCTTGGAAAAACTGAACGGTATTTTTGCTTTTGCCCTTTACGATATCGAAAATGATGTGTACTTAATCGGTCGCGATCACATGGGAATTTGCCCTTTGTATCAGGGTTGGGATAAAAACGGAAACTTTTATGTGGCGTCGGAATTGAAAGCTTTGGAAGGCGTTTGCAATACCATTGAAACTTTTCTTCCAGGGCATTTCTTGTACAGTAAAGATGGGCATGATTTGCAACAATGGTACGAAAGAGACTGGGAAAACTATGAAAGCGTAAAAGATAACGAAACCGACATTTCAGCGATCAGAAAAAGTCTGGAAGAGGCCGTTCACCGCCAGTTAATGAGTGATGTGCCGTACGGCGTTTTGCTTTCGGGAGGTTTAGACTCGTCTATTATCGCCGCGGTAACCTCCAAGTATGCCAGAAACCGAATCGAAAGTGGTGACACTCAGGAAGCATGGTACCCACGTTTGCATAGTTTTGCCGTGGGATTGAAAGGATCGCCGGATTTGGTGGCAGCTCAGAAGGCAGCTGATCATATTGGCTCCATTCACCACGAAATTCACTTTACCGTTCAGGAAGGTTTGGATGCGGTTCGCGATGTGATTTATCATTTGGAAACGTATGATGTCACCACCATTAGAGCATCGACGCCAATGTATCTTTTGGCAAGGGTCATTAAATCAATGGGGATTAAAATGGTGCTTTCGGGTGAAGGTTCAGATGAATTATTTGGCGGTTATTTGTACTTCCATAAGGCGCCAAATGCGAAGGAATTCCATGATGAAACGGTAAGAAAACTAGGAAAACTCCACTTGTACGATTGCTTAAGAGCCAATAAAGCGCTGATGAGTTGGGGCATTGAAGGCCGTGTTCCTTTCTTGGATAAGGAATTTATGGATGTAGCTATGACGGTAAACCCCAAAGACAAAATGATCAACAAAGCTGAAGGAAGAATGGAAAAATGGGTGTTAAGAAAGGCCTTTGAAGATTTATTGCCCGAAAGTATTGCATGGCGACAAAAAGAGCAGTTTTCGGATGGGGTTGGATACTCGTGGATCGATTCTCTGAAAGAACTTGCGGAGAAAGAAGTGAGCGACGAAATGATGGAAAATGCGAAATTCCGTTTCCCGCTAAACACCCCTCAAAACAAAGAAGAATACCGATACAGAACCATTTTCGAAGAACATTTCCCAAGCGAAACTTCAGCAGGAACAGTTCCTTCTGTTCCTTCCGTTGCATGTTCTACACCTATTGCATTGGAATGGGATGAGGCCTTCAAAAAAATGAATGACCCAAGCGGTAGAGCGGTGAATGTGCATGAAACAGCGTACTAAACCCTCTTAAAAAGAACAAAAAAGCAGACATTTTTTAATGATCTGCTTTTTTAATTTTATCCGATCAGCAATAGTAAAATCGCTAGAATCAGTCCGGCACCAGTGTAGATTAAACCGCGTTTAAATGCTTTTGATTTTACATTAAACATCCAAAAACTGGAAACCACAAAAAACAACAGACATACACCGAAAAAGACATTCAGAGGAGAAAGTGATTCTTCCGATTTCGATTTGTGCAGTTTTGCCATTTTATCAATCACCAAAGGAAGTTCCATCTTTTTATAGTCGGCTTCACCCGTAATTTTGTTGTAGGTTCCATCTTTAAAATAAATTTTCAGTAAAAATACATCAAAGATTAAAAACAGGCAAAGCGGTTGTAAATAAAGACTTTACAGCCGTTTTATGATTTTTTGGTAATGAGGTAAAAAGCAGTAAAAAGCGATGTCTGGCAAAAGTAGGGTTACTAAAACGTTACTTTTAAAAACAGAAGATAACACCATTAAAATACTGTATTTCAGCTTTCTGCATAGTTTTTCATATTGTTCCGTAGCTCACATAGGTTTAATTTTATCATTAAGAATTGTGAGTATGGAAACGACAAAAAAATCAACGTTTAAGGTATTGTTCTACCTTAAAAAGAATGCCCCGAAGAAAAACGGAAAGGTAACGGTTATGTGCAGAATTACCGTAAACGGTAAGCAGTCTGCATTCAGCACCAAGTTGGATATTTCCGCAACAAATTGGGATTTGAAGTACGGCAGGGTTTTAGGAAAGAGCCGAGAAGCCCAAGAGGTAAACGGCCAGCTTGATAAAATCCGTTTGGATATCGAGGAATGCTATTCCAAAATTTTAAAGAATGAGGGAACTGTAAACAGTACCAAACTTAAAAATGCAGTTCTTGGGATGGAAAGCGGAGAACTGACCTTTTTCAAATTCTATGAACACTTCCTTTCTGACTATGAGAAAAAGGTCAATAATGGACTTCGGGTCAATGGTACACGCAGTAAGTACAAAACACTTTTGAAACACCTACGAAATTTTGCATTTACAAAATACGGTTACTCTGATTTATCATTCAATGACCTTACCTCTGATTTTGTACAGGATTTTGATTATTACCTGCGTGACGACCAAAGTTTGACACATAACACTATTTGGCTGTATATGATTGGATTTACCACGCTTTGTCGATTGGCAATGAGCAGAAAGCACCTTGCTTTTAATCCGTTCAGCGAATACAAGAATACCAAAAAGGACAAAGACAGAGGTTATCTGTTGCGGAACGAATTGGAACAGCTTGTAACATTCAACTGCGAGAAAAAGAAAGACGAATTGGTTAAAGATTTGTTTGTTTTCAGTTGCTTTACAGGTCTTTCTTATTCGGATATGAAAGGTCTAAAAAACAGTAATATTCAGGATTTCTTTGATGGCAACCAATGGGTTATTGTACGCAGAAAGAAAACGGCAACATCATCAAACGTGATGCTCTTGGATATTCCAAAAATGATTATCGAGAAATATGCAGGGTTCTCAAAGGACAACAAGGTGTTTCCTGTACCATCAAATACTGTATGTAATGACAGCCTAAAGCGAATATCCCAACAAATCGACTGCCTAAAAGAAAAGAAAGTAACCTTTCATTTAGCACGCCATACCTTTGCCACGTTATTTTTAAGCGAAGGTGTTCCGCTCGAAAGTTTAAGCAAAATGTTAGGGCATAAGAATATTGCCACCACTCAGATTTATGCCAAAATTCTCAACGAGAAAGTTGGTAAGGATATGCAAAAGGTATCGCATAAATTTAAGGGTATGGAGCAGTCTTTTGTTTCGCAACTATAAAACCAATCGAGTGATTAAAGAAAGCCAATGCAAGAAACTGCATTGGCTTTTTTGTATTTTTGAAGTCAATAAAACATCAAAATATGATTGAACAATTTTCACAAAAGGCGCAAGAAGAATTAAAATCTTATGTTTATATTTTAATAGACCCAAGAGATAATAAAATATTCTATGTTGGAAAAGGTTATGGAAATCGTGTTTTTTTTCATATTAATGAAGCGATATTCAACCCAAACGGAACTGAAAAATTAGAGATTATAAGAGCGATTAAATTAGAAAATCTAAAAGTAAAACACTTTATAGTCAGACACGGATTGGAAGAAAATGAAGCATTAATAGTTGAATCGGTTTTAATTGATTTTTTAACTTTTAAGGATTTTGCGGAGATTGCGAAAATTTCAAATATTGTTGCAGGACATCATTCATTTAGTCAAGGGATAAAAACTGTTAATGAATGTGAAATACTTTACAATTGTGAAGTATTAAAAAATGAAGATATTAAACATAACATTTTAGTAATCAATATAAACAAAACATACGATAATAAACGAAAAAAGAAAAGTGAGAACCCAATTTATGACAGACCAAATATTTATGAAGCAACCAGAGGTTGGTGGGTATTAGACAAAAACAGAGCAGAAAATTCAGATTTTGTTTTAGCAGAATATAAAGGTGTAATTAGAGCGGTATTTAAACCTGAAAAATGGGTTCAAGATATTGAAAATAGAGGTTTAAAAAGATGGGGATTTGAAGGTTCAGAAGTTACTTCAAGAGAAATTCTTGATGTATATATGAACAAAGAAGTTTCTAAAATTAGAGGAATGGCAAATCCAATTCGTTATTTTGAAAAAACACCCACAACTACAGGGTATTAGGCAAAACAAAGCCCACCGTTTTTTAAGCAGTGGGCTGTTTTTTTCATTGACCGATACGGTTACAGTTTCAAAGCATTCTTTTTTTAACGACTAACGCTGATAGTTATCTTCCAACACCTTGCGAATATCGCTTTCACGGAAAAGGATTTTCCGTTCGAGCTTGATAAAGGGCATAAGTCCGTCATCCCTGTACTGTTGCAATGTCCGTTTGCTTATGTGTAACATTTGACAAACTTGTTCACCTGACAGGTAGATTTCACCTTTCAATAAAGGGTGGAAATATTCCCTGATATACAGCAGTTCATTTTTGATACCTACCACAGCTTCGAGCAGTGCAAGCATATCCTCGTTTGAATTTCCAATCTGTTTCATTTCTTTTGCTTTTTTAATGGTCGCTCTCCCTGCATAAGTAACTCCACTTCGGACAATCTGAAATACGTTTTCCGATTGATTTGCGTTGCTCCAAGAATACCCTTTGCCCTATACGTCTGCAACGTACGTTTGCTAATTTTCAGCAGTTGGCAGGCTTCCTGTTGGTCGAGCCATTTCGTTGCCTGTTGCAATGCTTTGTAAGGTGCAGTCATTTCCGCAATCAGATTGGAAACTTCTTTTACTTCCCTATGCAATGCTTTCAAAATCTGAATGTCTAAAACCGTTATTTCCATATTCTAATCAATTTAGACTTCAAATGTATAAGGTACTTATACAGGACGTTCCAATGTTGTAGTGAGAGGTAGCATTTGGCGTTCAGTTACCGAATATTATTATGAAAGAAGTTAAAACCATTCCCAGAAAAGAATAAAAAGGTAGCAAAGGTAAGACGGACAGCCACCGCACCACCCCACCAAAAAACTACGGCATAATGGCAGGGCAAATATGGTGGCTTCGCCGAATTTGTTGTGTTGCCCTACCACCCTTCGGGACTTATTCCGTTTCCTTTTGGTTTTCCCCCTGTCCGCCTTGTTAAAATGGCTTTCTTTTTTTTCTGTTTTTTTGTTTTGGAAAATAATTTTAAGAAAACCTTTGGGGTTTGAATTTAATATCGTAATATTGCGATATTAAAAATGAAATATGGGACTTACCAAATCGGAAATATTCACAGACGAGCAAAACAGATTGGCATCACTGTTTAAGGTCTTGGCACACCCTGCGAGGGTTGCTATACTTCAATATATCATCAATCAGAAAGCCTGTATCTGTAATGATTTGGTCGAGGAATTGGGTTTGGCACAGGCAACCATTTCTCAACATTTAAAAGAGTTGAAAAATATCGGTATCATTCAGGGAACTATTGAGGGAAAATCCGTTTGCTATTGTATTGATGAAAATGTCTGGAAAGAAATACAAGCAGATTTTAATGCTTTTTTCAATCAGGAAGTAAAAGTAAACAAGTGCTGTTAGACGTATTTTTTTAACATTTAACATCGTTATATTGCGATATGTCATTAATTAAATCATTAAAATTTAAAAACCAATGAAACTATCAAACATCAAAGAAATCTTACCAACATTGGACAATGTTGAATTTCAATTAGAGAACGGAACATTTGTACCGGAACACTTCCACGTTACAGAAGTAGGTGTAATTACAAAACACTTTATTGATTGCGGTGGAACTATCAGAAATGAAAAAGTGGTCAATTTCCAATTATGGAACGCTAACGACTTTGAACATCGATTAAAACCAACCAAACTATTAAACATCATCAAACTATCCGAAGAAAAATTGGGTATCGAAGATGCCGAAATAGAAGTGGAATATCAAAGCGATACCATTGGTAAATACGATTTGGATTTTAACGGAAACCATTTTGTACTGAAGAATAAACAAACCGCTTGCTTAGCAAATGATGCCTGCGGTGTTCCTGCCGAAAAACAAAAAGTACAATTATCCGCATTGAATAATACTTGTTGTACACCCAATTCTAATTGTTGTTAATCAAAAATCATATTATAAATGGAAAACTTTAATCGAAAAACCCACTGGGAAAATATCTACGAAAACAAACCTCTGGAAACGGTAAGCTGGTATCAACCCAACCCTGAAACTTCACTCAACTTTATCAGTCAATTCAATTTACCTAAGACAGCCAAAATTATTGATATTGGTGGAGGTGATAGCTTTTTTGTTGACCATTTATTGGACTTAGGTTATCAAGATATTACGGTATTGGATATTTCTAATGCCGCTATCGAACGGGCAAAAACAAGATTAGGAAATAATGCCTCTAAAGTAAAATGGATTGTTTCAGATGCTTCGGAATTTCAGCCAAAAGAACAGTACGAGTTTTGGCACGACAGAGCGGCATTTCATTTTCTTACGGATGAAAAGGAAATAGGCAATTATATAAAAACTACTACCAAAGTCATTTCCGAAAATGGTATTATGGTTATCGGCACTTTTTCAGAACAAGGTCCGAAAAAATGCAGCGGTATCGACATTAGGCAATATTCAGAAAGCACGATGACGGAATTGTTTCAAACTAACTTTGAAAAAATAGAATGTATTACCGTTGACCACAAAACCCCGTTTGATACCATTCAGAATTTTGTGTTTTGCAGTTTCCGTAAAAAATAAACATCAAACTATGTACGCAGCATTATCAAAAACAATAGAGCAATTAACACCCCAAAACATCAGTGAAGAGCGTAAAGCAACATTACAACCGTTGATAGATTTTGTACAGCAAAGGGCAAACAAGGGACAGGAAATAAACCTAAATTTCATTTGTACCCACAATTCACGTAGAAGTCATTTAGCACAGGTCTGGGCAAAGGTGGCAAGTGCGTATTATCATATTCCGAATGTGCATTGCTATTCGGGCGGTACAGAAGAAACGGCACTATTTCCGAAAGTTACAGAAACATTAACTAATCAGGGCTTTAATATTTTCACAATTGCAGAAACGGACAATCCTGTATATGCCATTAAGTATAGTGAGAATGCCCTGCCAATAATCGGCTTTTCAAAAAAGTACGATAGTCCTTTCAATCCTGTATCGGCATTTGCAGCTATTATGACCTGCTCACAGGCAGACGGAGGCTGTCCTTTTATCGCAGGTGCGGAAAAACGAATACCTGTCACATTTGAAGACCCGAAGATTTCGGACGGTACACCTGAACAAACACAGGTATATGTAGAAAGAAGTTTGCAGATAGCAACAGAAATGTTCTATGTTTTCTCAATGATTAACAGATAGCCTATGCAACCAAAACTAAAATTCCTTGACCGTTACCTTACCCTATGGATATTCCTTGCAATGGCAGTAGGCGTAGGATTGGGCTATTTCTTTCCCAATATTTCCGATGTAACAGACCGCTTGTCCGTAGGTACCACCAATATTCCATTGGCAATCGGTTTGATACTGATGATGTACCCACCATTGGCAAAAGTCGATTATTCCCTATTGCCCAAAGCGTTTAAGGACAAGAAAGTAATCGGAATTTCTTTATTGCTCAATTGGGTTGTCGGTACGGTGCTGATGTTTGGTCTGGCTGTCTTGTTTTTAAGGAACGAACCCGATTATATGGCAGGGCTGATTTTAATAGGTTTGGCAAGGTGTATCGCAATGGTGATCGTATGGAGCGATTTGGCAAAAGCCAACAGGGAATATACGGCATTATTGGTAGCGTTAAACAGCATCTTTCAGATATTGAGTTACAGCTTTTTGGTTTGGCTCTTTATCAATGTATTGCCCAATAAATTGGGATTAGCCAATTTCAATGTAAGCGTGTCGATGAAAGATGTAACCGAAAGCGTATTGATATACTTGGGTATTCCTTTTTTTTCAGGTTTTGTTAGCAGATATGCACTTGTTAAATCAAGGGGTATCGAATGGTATAACAGGAAATTTGTACCCAAAATATCCCCTGTTACTTTGTACGCGTTGCTGTTTACCATTGTATTGATGTTCAGTCTGAAAGGCGACAAAATATTGGATTTGCCAATGGACGTTATAAAAATAGCCACACCGTTAATCATCTATTTTGTACTGATGTTTTTCGTTAGCTTCTTTATAAACAAATCGTTGAATGTTACTTACGACAAGAATGCTTCCATAGCATTTACAGCCACAGGGAATAATTTTGAATTGGCAATAGCGGTAGCCATTGCCGTATTTGGCATTCATTCGCCACAGGCATTCGTGGGCGTTATTGGCCCGCTTGTCGAAGTGCCTGTATTGATACTTTTGGTAAGGGCAAGTTTATGGTTAAAGAAAAGGTATTATGATTAAAACAAGATTGATGCTTTAAACAACGGTATGCGTATAGAGTATGTAAGTAAATTACTTGACCGTTCTACCATTCAGCAAGCACCGGTTTACGCAAAAATCATTTCAGAGGAATTGGATAAAGCAGTTGAATAGTACATCAATTGAACCGAAAGTAAACGCAGTAGTTCAACTTAAATTGTAATTTTGTCTATGAGTATAATTGTGAATTTATAGCATTAGGAGGCAATAATTATGAATATATTTTTTGCTAAAAAATCGCTGATTAAGAGAAATACAATTAAAAAGTAGAAATAAAAAACAAACGATAACCCTAATCAAAAATGCAGGACGACCACTTTTTAAAAACCATTTTTTCGCCCACCGACTTTAAAGAAAGTGAACTTGCATTGATATTGCCAAAATTCAAACAGGTAAAATTTGAGAAAAAAGATTTTTTGTTGAAAGAGGGAAAAACGGAAAATTACTATTGGTTTTTAGAAAGCGGTTTTGCTCGCTCGTTTGTGAACGATACTAACGGAAGCGACATCACGACAAACTTTTATAGTTCGGGCGAAGTTGTGATTGATTGGTCATCTTTTTTCTTACGAAACCCAACAAGGGAAAATATACAGGCTTTAACAGACTGCGTTTGTTGGGCTTTGGATTTTGAGAATTTCCAACAACTCTTTCACAGTATTGAAACATTCAGAGAACACGGACGAAGAAGATTAGTAAGCTCTTATTTTGCATTGAAAAATCACAGTATCGCCATTATTGCCGACCAGGCAAAAGCAAGATATATTCAACTTTTGAAAGACAAACCTAATATCGTTCGAAATGTTTCTTTGCAACACATCGCTACTTATTTGGGTATTACAAAATATTCATTGAGCCGAATAAGGAAAGAAATATCGCTATAAAAGCACTTTTTGCAAAATAAAAATGAGGGTTGAAAAATATTCAGAAAAATGTCCAAAACCGAAACACTGAAATGTCTTTAATAAAATTTAAAAACAATTTACAATGAAACAGTTCTTATTATTACTTCACGAAGACGTTGAAAAGTTAAACGAATTATCTCCAAAAGAAATGGAGGAATTGGCTAATGCTCATATGAATTGGGCAAGCAAATTAGCCGAAAAGGGGAATTTAATTTCGGGAGACGGATTACACGAAAAGGGTGTACTCATCACAGGAAAAGACTCTGTAGTTAAAGACGGACCTTATTTGGAATCCAAAGAAATTATTGGTGGGTACTATTTATTGCAAGCGGACGATTTAGAAACGATTGTGAAATTAGCTAAAGAATGTCCGACACATCATTATGGAGGAACGACCGAAATCCGACCGATAATGGAAATGGAAGATTATGAACAGTAATTTAGAAATAAATTACAGAGCATTATATGGAAAGCTGTTTTCGGGTTTACTAAACCTGTTTGGTACAAATTACGTTTCTGAAATTGAGGACGCTATTCAAAATTCATTTTTGAAATCCTTGAAAGTTTGGACAAAAACTAATGTTCCTAATAACAAAGAAAATTGGCTTTTCATAGTGGCTCGTAACGATGTGTTGAACCAAATTAAAAAACAAAACGAAAATCATAATTTTTCGGTAGAACAAATTGAAGAAACTTTACCAATCGGCAACGAAACTGATTTACGGATTCAAACAATTGTCTTCATTGCTTCTCTGGGAAATGTTTCAAATCAAGCCAAAATACTTTTTGCCCTCAAAAATATTTTCGGTTTAAGCATAGCAGAAATAAGCAGCAGTACTTTAATTAATCAGGAAGCCATTTACAAAAGCATAAACCGAACAAAGAAAGACATTCAGCTTGAGTTTAACGGCAATACAGTTGACCTGAATACAATTTCAGCTAATCAACGAGCTATTGCCATTGCGGAAGAAATTTTTTATGCAGTTTTCAATATCGGTTTTGACTCTTTTAGCGAAAAGACGGAAAATATTGTAAATGAAGATTTATGTTTGGAAGCATTTGCTTTGACAAAATTTTTGTTCAGTCAATATCAAAGTGTTTCAACAAGCAATCTGTTGGCTCTTTTTTGTTTTCATATTGCAAGAATTCCTGCAAAAATTGATGATGAAAAGCTCATTTCATTTTTCAATCAAAATCGTGAAAAATGGAATAAAGAATTGCTCAACTTGGGCTTTCATTATCTCATAAAGCCGAAAGAAATAAGCAAGTTTTATCTTGAAGCGGTCATTGTCATTAAGTATATGTCGATAAGCCAATTAACGCAAAACGATTGGAATGATATTGTAAAACTCTATGAATTGATGCAACAAGTTTCGCAGTCGCCTATTGTAAAACTTAACTATTGTTTTTGTTTAAGCAAAATTGGCAAAACCGATGATGCATTGAAGATTCTTTCGAAAATTGAAAAAGAGTTACCCAACGAACACGTCTATTTTTCTTTGGTAAAAGCGAAAATTCTAAAAGAAATCAATCCTAAAGAATCCGATCATTTATTCATCTCGGCTATGAATAAAATGAACCAAAAAATCAGAAAAGAATATTTATTAGGAAACGAACTAATCCGATTATAAGATGAAAAATATACTGAAGTTTATAGCTGTTACACTCGTTGTCTTTACATTTATAATGTGTAACAATAACCGAAATGAAAGCAGAGAAGACATAACCCAAAAAGTTGAGAATTTTGATTGGCTGTTAGGTAAATGGCAACGAACAAATGAAGAACAAGGAAAATCTACATTTGAAAACTGGGAGAAAATCAACGATTTGGAATACAAAGGAATAGCCTTTACTATTCAAAATAATGACACAATAAGTCAAGAGCAAATGAGGATTTTTGAAGCTGATGGGAAATGGAATTTATTGGTTAAAACATTGGACGAAACAGAGTTTATAAATTTTCAAATGTCGGAAATAGAAGAAGATAAATTTGAGTGCAAAAATGATAAGGTGGATTTTCCAAAATTGATAAAATATTGTAAAAACGGAAACAAGATAAACGCTTTAGTTTCAGGCGACAGTTTGGAATTGTCATTTGAATTTGAACGAATTAAATAAAAAACTCACGCAAAAGCATATTTGAGAATACATTCATCCTGACACATAAATTTGAAGCTATACTCACTTTTGCCATAGAGCAACTTTTACACGTTAGGAACAGAAATACAACAATAGTATTGCCTCGGTTTTCGGGGCTTTTTTATTGCTTTCCTAATTGGCTTCAAAAACAAGTATTCAATTTCTTGTCTTATGAAAAGCTGGTTAAAAAAGAAAGTTCATAAATTCGCAATAAAAGCAGTAATAATCAAAATCTAAATAGGATAAAAATAAGGGGTGCAGTAGTTTGTTTTCCAAAAGTAAAGACGAAATAGTTATGGAAAATAAAAACATTGAAACGAAATATTTTAAAAAACGATAAGTTATGAACACAGAATTTGAAGCAGGAATTAACATTGCGATAAAAATCCCAAAAAGCAAATACGAAAAAACGGTTGCTTTTTACAGGGATATTTTGAAGTTAGAAGTAGAAGAAAAAACAATAAACAATCCAACTATTTCCAGAACACACGAAGTAAAATTTGGCAATAACATTCTTTGGTTAGATTGTGTGGACAATTACACAAATTCAGAAACTTGGCTACAACTTACCGTTCCTAACGTGGAAGAAGCAACAAGCTATTTGCAATCAAAAGGCGTGGAAACTTGTGATGAATTGGAAGAACTACCCGAAAATATGCATTGGATAAGCGACCCGTCAGGAACGGTTTTTAACCTGCAACAGAGATAAATAAACTAATGGAGAATAAAATCATTGAAGCAATTATTGAAATAAACACACCATTATACAAAGTTTGGAGCGTGTTGACCAATCCCGACATAACCAAAAAAAAGTGCGGCTTTATTTTTTGCCATAGAGCAACTTTTTAGAAGACGGAACCCGATACTTTTGTTTCCATAATCAAGTTTTAAAAAAATATGGGAACGTTAAAAGAATTTATGTTGCTGTTCAGGATGCAACCAAGCAACACACCACCAACTGCCGAACAGATTGCAACAATGCACCAGCAATGGCAAAAATTTATCGGTGCGATTGCTTCACAAGCCAAATTAGTCAATGTTTCAAGGTTGGGTTTTGAGGATGCAGTTATCAAAAGTGACCAAACAAGCGAAAGCAAATGTTTTATTGAGAACGGTTTTGCTGTTAGTGGAAATCTTACAATGAAAGCGGAAAGCACTGAAGAAGTTATTGAAACTGCCAAACTTTGCCCTGCACTATTTGCAGGAGGAACAGTTGAAGTAAGACCGACAATACCAATGAATTAAAATGACAGCAACATTTTTTACAATCATTAGCCTTTTGTCTATGCTTTTGTTCTACTTTGGAACAGGCAGGGATAAAAGGCTTTTGTTCGTTTATACGGCTTGGCAATTAGCTGTTGGAAGCTTTGCGGTTGGGAATGTTTTTAAAGAAAGACCAAATTTATTTCCATTTGTACTTTTAGGTACAGTAATCTTGACTTTTCTCACTGTAAAGCAGATAGAAAAGAAAAAAATAAATGCTAAAATTCTGTTAGGTGTTCACACATTGAGAATACCTGTTGAATTGACTTTATACCAACTTTATCTACAAAATAAAATCCCAAACTTAATGACTTTTAAAGGGTGGAATTTTGATATTCTGATTGGTTTTTCTGCGTTGGTTTTATTGGTTTATGCTCTAATCACGAACAAGAAATTTAATAAGCAATTTTTCATTATTTGGAACATAATCGGGATTGTATTTCTGTTATTCATTGTTGCATTAGCGATTTTATCTTCGCCTTTACCCATTCAACAATTAGCTTTTGAACAGCCCAACATTGCCGTACTTGAATTTCCATATTGTCTTTTGCCTACTTGTGTAGTCCCAATAGTTTTAATGTCGCATATTTTGTTATTGCGTTCGAGTTGCGTGTGTGATAAATAAAATAGAACAATCTACAATCCCAACAACAATATGCCAAAAACTTACCAAATAAAGCAAACCGTTCAATTTCCCGAACTTACGACTATTCCAAAAGAGCAGTCCGAAAATGCTTTAGAAGTGCCAGTGCTGATATTATTGGTTAGAGCAAGTTTATTGTTAAAGAAAAAGTATTACAAATAACAAAACGGATATTTAGACAACTGTTCCCTTATTATTTCTACTCGAAAATCTCAAAATTAAATATCCTAAAATCCCCGCTATTAATGAGGTTATTAATACGGATAACTTAGCTTCTTCAATGAAAACCTGATTATCAAAAGAAAGCATTGATATGAAGATGGACATCGTAAAACCTATTCCGGCTAACAAACCCAATCCAATCATATGGATTAATTTGCTATTGGCAGGCAGTTGTCCAATACCTAATTTAGAGCATATAAATGAGGTTATTACAATTCCAATCGGTTTACCAAAAATCAGTCCTAATGAAATCCCCAATCCTAAAGGAGAAGTCAAACCTTCTATCATTTCACGATGTATAGTAATATTGGTATTCGCAAATGCAAATATTGGAATGATTAGAAAATTAACGGGTTTTACAAGGGCGTGTTCCAGTTTTTCCAATGGAGATTGAACATCTGTATCATTGGTTGGCAAGGTCATAGCTACCAGTACACCTGCAATCGTAGCGTGAATACCCGAATGATGTACGAAATACCAAATAAATACTCCCGGAATTAAATACAGAAAAGGATTTTTTACATTAAATCGGTTCATCATTATAAGCACAAACATTCCAATTCCTGCGTATGCCAAGTAACCAAATTCTATTCCTGATGAATAGAAAAAGGCAATTACTAAAATGGCAATTAAATCATCTACAATTGCCAAAGCAGCTAAAAATATTTTTAAACTGCTGGGCACTCGTTTGTCTAACAATGAAATAACGGCTAATGCAAAAGCAATATCTGTAGCCATAGGAATACCCCAACCACTGGAAGTTTCGCTTCCTGAATTAAAGAATACATAAATCAGTGCCGGTACCGCCGCACCACCCATAGCGGCTATTATTGGTAGCATTGCTTTTTTAGGAGAAGAAAGTTCCCCTTCAACAATTTCCCTTTTGATTTCTAAACCTACCAATAGAAAAAAAATAGCCATTAAACCATCATTTATCCACATACTGATGGAATAATTGAGGTGTATGGATTGATTTTCAAAACCAAATTTCGTATTCAGCAGATTTTGTAGTGGTGTTGCCAATGATGTGTTGGCAACAATCAATGAAATTATTACACATAAAAAAAGGAGAAATCCTCCAAAATTGCTTGACTGTACAAAGTCTTTAAAAACCTTTAGATTGATTTTTTGCGGCATACCAAAAATGTAAATTTAAACATCGCAATTTACCAATAATAATAAGGGAAACCTATTGGTTCCTAAATATAAATATCAAAACAACGGTTTGTGCTTATCGTTGTAGATTTCGCTGATCAATTCCCCGAACTCCTGAAAATGGTATTCAATAATGTTGTCGAGATACGCATAAATCGTCAGTTTATCAATTCCCATAATGCTTGTAAGTCTGTTAAATGTTTCGTGGTGTTCCTGCCGAACATAGACCGATTTTCCTTTACTCGCTGCCCTGTTCGGAATTTTAAAGAACTGTCCGCAGTAATCCTCTTTGGTCAGCTTCTTTGGCTTTGAGGTTATTTTTTGGGCGTTTCTCGCAGTTGGCCTGGGCTGTTCCGTTTCTGTTTCCACCTCAATTGGTTCTTCCCCAGCGATTACCTGCATAAGGGCTTCCTCATCCACATCGGGTTTGGCAAAGTCCCGATTTATTACGGTCTGCTTTTCCTGTTGGGGATTTTTCTTGTCGTTACCGATAATCATTTCCATAAAATCCTGTTCTTCCGGTTGCTGTTTTTTGTCTTCTTCGTGTATCATATCTTTTGCTTTTAATATTATTTCTAATTAGCTATATGGTTAGCTGTATATATCCATTGTATTACATACCCTTAATTAGCTGTTCCATTAACTGAAAAATCAGTAATCCGCCTGCAATCAATCACGCAGATTTGCTATCGATTTTTTTTACCATTCATTTACTTAATTAAGGATATAACCAATCATCTGGCTAACCATATACAAAGGAAACAAAAGCAGTCCCAATGTGTATAGAGGTGGCACTATTTGGCGTTCATTGGCTTTGTTTGGCGTAATTGTAAGTAATTGTTATTCAAATAGTCTTATCGAAATTTGTAATCGGAGCAGTTGATTTTTTCGGCTAACTCTAATCCGTTTGCAAAACGGATTTTTCTGAACTCCTGTTCAGAGCAAGTTATCTCTTGAGGTCCTTGAAATGAATTTCGGCACCTCAAAAGCACTTGCCCTTGCAGGGGCTGAAAACTGCTCCGAAGTCGCAGTTTTGGTTTAACATTAAAATGAATTTATTATGGAAGAGAAAGACAGAAATCAGATTAAAAAAACAGGGAGAAAACCAAAGATTGACCCTGCGGTTCATCGTTATTCCTTTAACCTGAATGATGAAGACAATGCTAAGTTCCTTGCCCTTTTCGACCAATCGGGAATGAACGTAAAGGCTCATTTCATTACGGCTTGTATCTTTCAAAAGACGGTAAAGACTGTAAAAATTGATATGAATGCGGTTGAATATCACACAAGATTGACCAAACTTTTCGGTCAGTTTCGGGCAATCGGGACAAATTATAATCAGGTTGTGAAGCTGTTGTACGCCAATTTTTCGGAGCAAAAGGCATACGCTTATATTCAAAAATTGGTAAAGCAGACGTATGAATTGGTTTTGGTAAATCAAAAAATCATTCAGCTCACGGAAGAATTTGAGAAGAAATACCTAAACAAAGAGTAAAGAAATGATTGCAAAAATCGGAAAAGGAAGCAATATGTACGGAGCGATTTTGTACAATCAGCAGAAAGTGGAAAAGGAAAACGGAGCGGTTCTGTTGCTGAACAAGATACCCGACACGGTGGACGGCAGGTATTCCGTTGCGTATTTTAATAAGTGTTTTGAGCCGTATCTGTCTGCCAATATCCGAACGGAAAAGACGGTACGGCACATTTCATTGAACCCCGACCCGAAAGACAAGGTAAGCGATGAACAGTTTTCCGAAATGGCACAGGAATATATGAAACGTATGGGCTACGGCAATCAGCCGTATATCGTATTCAAACATACGGACATTGACCGCACGCACATACATATTGTTTCGACCTGTGTGGGCATTGACGGAAAGAAAATCCCCGATGATTATGACCACCCACGTTCAATGGCTATCTGTCGGGATTTGGAAACCAAATACAACCTGCACAAAGCCACCGAGCAGGAGCAGAAACAAGCTGATAAGATTTTTAAGCCTGTAAATCATAAAAATGGCGACATCAAAAGTCAGATTGCTTCGGTAGTACGGCATCTACCAAAGTATTACCAATACACAAGCATTGGAACATACAATGCTTTGCTTTCGTTTGTGAATATTACGGCAGAGGAGATAAAAGGCGAACGCAACGGAGAGCCTGTACACGGATTGGTATATTTCGCTTTGAACGACAAGGGAGAAAAGGTAAGCAATCCGTTCAAAGCATCACTATTCGGGAAAGATGCAGGGATTGCCCAACTGCAAAAACACTTTGAACAGTCGAAAGAGAAAATGAAAACCAACCCTGCGAGGTCTGTTCTCAAAAATGTGGTGGAGCTTGCCATTCATACCACAGACAACGAAAAGGAATTTAAACAACAACTTGCCGAACAGAACATTCAAACGGTTGTCCGCAGGAACGACAGCGGACGGATTTACGGTATCACTTTTATTGATAATGGTAGCAGTACCGTTTGGAATGGCTCGCAGTTGGACAGAAACCTGTCTGCCAATCTGTTTAACGAATGGTGGAACAATGGAAACAAACCCGAATTGAAAGCACAGGACAGCCCTGTTTCCAATTCGAACACCATAGACCACCAACCAACAAAAGACCTTTTTGAGTTTATCTCGCAGGAACATTCGCAGAGTTTGGATTTGGGATTGTTCAGTTTGCTACCTGATGCACAGGGCGTGGATTACGAAGAAGAGCAGTTTGCCAACCGAATGAAGAAGAAAGTCAATAAACCCAAAGTGTGAATAAATTATCTTTGTAAAAGCTAATTGCAATTGACATATAATGATATGGAAGACAAATATAAATTATTACGAAAGCATATAGAAAATATAGTAGACATCACAAACGAGGAATTTGCATTTGTGAAGGAAAATTTCATTTTTGAAAAATATCAAAAAAACGAAATCCTTTTTTCTAAAGGGAAAAAGGTAGAGTATGTATATTTTGTATTATCGGGGCTTTTAAAATTAGTATATACTGATGATAATTTGAAGCAACATATTGTTTCATTTGCTATGGAAGATTGGTGGGAGACAGATTTTCAGGCATATTATACAAAGGGAAATGCATCTTTTACTTTAGAATGTTTAGAAAATACAGAGGTACTTTGCTTATCCTTAGAAAATTTTGAAAAACTTTGTAACAGTCTACAAAAAATGGAACGTTTTTTTCTTCGTAAATCCATAGCGGGACACATCGGTTCCGAGCGACGAATTCTCTCTTTTATTACATCTGTAGCAAGAGATAGATACGAACAGTTACTAAGCCAAAACCCATCATTATTTCAAAGAATTCCCAAATCACAAATCGCTTCTTACTTGGGTGTTTCCCGAGAAACGTTAAGTAGATTATTTTCGTAGCTCCGATAAATTGTGAGGTTTGTCACGTTACTTAATTTGAAAACATCACGATTTTTACCTCAAAATAATCGTATTAAAATGGAAAAAAGAATTATCAATCCTTGGCAATGGCAGGATGCCAGAAATTATGCACAAGCAGTAGAGGTAAAAAACGTACTAAGCACTTTATACGTGTCCGGGCAAACTGCAATAAACGATGAAGGAGTTTCGAGTAATGAAGGAATGCGAATCCAATTAGTAAAAACGATAGAAAATCTTGAAAAAGTAATTCTAGAAAGTAATTATGAACTAAAAAATATAGTTCGCCTTAATATTTACACAACAGATTCTACCGAACTTTTTGAAAATTTTGATCTAATTCAGGACTGGCTAACAAAAAATGAAGTAAAACAAGCAAGTACAGTTTTAGAGGTCAAAAGCCTTTTCGAAACTTTGAAAGTAGAATTGGAAGCAACAGTCGTAATGTAATTTTGGTAAATGTAAAACAATGGCAATAAAGTTGAGATTTTTTATTGCTATTGTTTTTTATTTATTAGTATCTTTTTCTGAATGTTCAAGTTCAAATAATTATTACTCAGCTATAACAATAACAAATTGCTTGAACATCATATCGGTAAAAAGATATGTTAACGAGCATTGTAAATCAACAATAGAGTTCAACAAGAAAAATAAAACGACATGACAGAATTTTGGGAAGAAGCATTTAAAGACAAACAAGAAATGTGGGGCTTAGAACCCGCAAAATCTACCGTTTTGACAAAGGACATTTTTCTTGAACATAATGTGAAGAATGTCCTTATTCCAGGAATTGGGTATGGACGTAATGCACAAATTTTTCTTGAGAACGGAATGACCGTAACAGGTATTGAAATTTCACAGACAGCCATTGATTTGGCTCAAAAACATTTTGGAAGTGGATTGAAAATTTATCACGGTTCGGTTACAGATATGCCTTTTGACGACAATTTATTTGACGGAATATTTTGCTACGGTTTAATTTACTTGTTAGATATGGACGAAAGAGCAAAATTGATCCAAGACTGTTTTAATCAGCTGACTGAAGGTGGATTAATGGTTTTTACAGCAATTACTAAAGATGCAACAACCTATGGACAAGGATCGCTAATAGGCAAGGATCGCTATGAAATGTTTGGTGGGGTCAAAATCTTCTTTTATGATAGGCAAACCATTGAAGAAGAATTTGCCGATACAGGACTTCTTGAAATAACCGAAGTGACAGAAAACTATCCGTTTTACTTAATCAAATGCAAGAAAAGAACATTATAACGAAGAGGTAGTATCTTTCTAACTGTGTAAGTTGAAAAGTTATTCTGAAGATATTTTGAGCCCTCAAA
>MKTK01000036.1:0-38073 GCA_001898255.1 Chryseobacterium sp. 39-10
AGATGTTAGAATGAGTACTGATAACTGATAACTGATAACTGATAACCGATAACTAATAACCGATAACCGATAACCGATAACCGATAACCGATAACCGATAACCGATAACTATCAACTATCAACTATCAACCCCCTCCTTCCTCTTTCCTCTTTCTTCTTTTTTCTAGAAGTTAGATGTTAGATGTTAGAATGAGTACTGATAACTGATAACCGATAACCGATAACCGATAACCGACAACTATCAACTATCAACCCCCTCTTTCCTCTTTCCTCTTTCCTCTTTCTTCTTTCTTCTTTCTTCTAGAGCTCAGAATCCTCTCCACCCTCACCCCCTCCTTCCTCTTTCTTCTTTCCTCTTTCTTCTTTCCTCTTTCTTCTTTCTTCTTTCTTCTAGAGCTCAGAATCCTCTCAACCCTCAACCTACTCCTCGACGAAAAAATAAAACAGAAAATCGTCAGCAGAACTAAAAAACAAATCACTAAATTTGAACAAACTAATCAACACCTTGAAATCATAACCAATTGAGTATAAGAATTTCAATTTAACGTGAGTCAGAATGTTGCCAAAATAAACGCTGCAAATGAAATATTTAACAATCTTAGTAGTTCTTCTTTTTTTTAGCTGCAATACAAATAAGAAAATCAGTGAAGACAAAAGAAATAAAATAGTCTTTGAATTAGATTATATTGAAAAAATTGACCAAAAATATGCTGGAATCCCATCTGAAGATTTGTTTAAAAAATACGGGCAAAAAAAAGCGTGGGAAATATTTTCAGCAAAAAAAGATAGTGTAAGTAATGATAATCAATCAAGAATAAAAAAGCTATTTAACAAGTTTGGTTATTTAGGATTCAATGAAGTTGGAAAAGAAAATACAACAAAATTTTGGCTTCCAATTCAACACGCAGATAATGACATTGAATTTCAGAAGCAAATGTTGCAAGAGCTTAAGAAACAAATCGAAATGAAAAATGCAAAAAGAAATGAATATGCAATGTTGGAGGATAGAGTGGCTATAAATACAAATCAAAAACAAAGATTTGGCTCTCAGGTTACATACAATACAAATGGTCAAGCAATTCCACGTAATGGATTGGTTGACTCTTTAAATATAGAAAAATTAAGAGCTGAATATGATTTACCGACATTCAAAGATTATTATAATAATATGACGATAATGCACTTTGAAATGAATAAAGAAGTTTTGAAAAAACAAGGAATTACAGAGCCAAAACTTTACAAATAACAAACACTGCAGCTAAAATTGGTAACCATTGCACAACTCCAATTTTCAGCGAAAAATAAAATATATCGCCTCGTTTAATTCGTTTTAAACGAGGTTTTTTGTGGGATGATGTGGCTGGTACGGTAGATTTTGTCACGATTTTTGGTCAAAAATACGCGCCAAAATCTTTTGGGGTTGGGTGGTTCTTTTTACCCACCGGGGGCTATTAACACGGTACACATACGGCGTGCTGGTGGTTGGTGTTTTTTGTAGAAACTAGCGTAGTAGTTTTTAAATGTTTGCAAACATTTAAAAACAATATAATGCCTTGATATATAGTGTTTTATATTAATATTAAATATTGCTGAGATTAGGAGGTAATTGCGTATATTTGGGTGTTAGCCGTAATTATATCCAAACAGAACTCGACAGATAAATGAAAACTTTTCCAGTAATTTCTTCAACATTATCACAAAAAGAATTAGGCGAATTTATTAGCGAAAAATATAAACTGAAAGATAATTTTGAATGTAAAATTTTTAGAACTGGAGTAAATCACACTTATTTCATGTTTAATAAGAATATAAAATATGTTATTAGAGTTTATTGCCATAAATGGAGAACAAAAGTTGAAATTGAACAAGAATTAGAACTTTTGAATTTACTTAAAAATCATAATCTTTCAGTTTCTTTTCCTATTGCAGATGAAAATGGTAATTTTATTCAAGAAATAAATGCACCAGAAGGTTTGAGATATGTTGTGCTTTTTACATTTGCAGAAGGCGAAAAAATGCGTTTTATGACAAGTGAAACGTGTTTTGCAATTGGTTCAATTATGGCAAAAATTCACAATATTACTGCCACAAAGAAAATCAAAAGAATAAATTATAATTCTGATGTTCTTTTAAATAAAGCTTATAATTATCTAAACAAATTTTTTCCAGACAATTTAAATGAAATGCTTTACTTAAAGCAAATTTCGCCAAACATTGCCAAAAGTTTTGCCGAAAGTAATCTTTCCGAAAATCAAATAGGCATAGTTCACCTTGATATTTGGTATGATAACCTGAGTGTTGATAAAGAAAATCAAATTACAATTTTCGATTTTGATAATTGTGGAAATGGAGCTTTAATTTTAGATGTAGCTTATTTTTGCAAACAACTTTTTTTCATTGAAAGTGATAAAAAAGAATACGAAATCAAAGTTGAAAACTTTCTAAACGGTTATAAAAGTGAACGAAATTTATCTGAAAAAGAAATAAAATTAATTCCCGAAGCAGGAGCTTCTATTTTTGTATTCTATCTTGGTGTTCAAGCTCAAAGATTTGATTGGTCAAATATATTTTTAACAGAAAATTACCTAAAAATGTTTGTTGGAAGAATAAAAAATTGGCTGGATTACTACGAAGAAAAAAATAACTACGGCTAACATTGTATTGGCAAAATGCGGGGGAAAGTCCAAGTTGAACTTTTTGTAATTTTTAGCCGCCGCTGCTTTTCATATAATCTTTTTCATTAACTTAGCTTATCTGAAAAAGCATCGGCTTCGCTTGGTCTGAACTTGAACATTCGTTCAAATTAAGCCCGCACTTCGCCAATACTTTTTCCGTTATGTGCAATGCACCAAAAACCCGTTTAAATCTAATTTTAAATGAAATTTTTAATAATTATTCTTCCTTTTATTTACAATTATATTTAACTTTTTTATCGTAAATCAAATTTGTTTAAAGGCTACAAAAAATGGGTTATTGTATTTTCATATCTGATTATAGGTTCAGTTTATAACAGCCAAATATCACATACAAATAATTCTGAACGATTAATACAAATTTGGGCATTTTTCACTCCATTAATTTTTACTTTATACATTTCATTCTGCACATTCATAAGTAAAATAATTAATAATCGAGATTTCAAACTACATTTAAGATATTCTAATGAAATTGATTATTTAAATCCAAAACAATCAAATACAAAAACAACTGATAAAGTTATTTCATATACAGCAATTTTCTTGGTTCTTTTTTTACCATTCCTAATCACAATATTTTTCTGAAACTACTAAATCTTATAATATGGCACTGCACATAACATTGGTAACCGTTGCACAACTCCAATTTTCAGCGAAAAATAAAATATATCGCCTCGTTTAAGCCGCTTTAAGCGAGGTTTTTTGTGGGGTAACGTGGCTGGGATGGTAGAGTTTACCACGTTTTTTGGTCAAAAACACGCGCCAAAATCTTTGGGTTCTTTTTGCCTCCGGTTTGCACCGGGGGCTACACATATGGCACACCTACGGCGTGCTGGTGGGATTTTTTTGTAATATAGAAAAGTGTGATGGGGATTGAGAGAAATTGGGTATATTTGGGTGTTGTACGCATTTTCAAAATAAAGTATATCCTTAAAAAATGAAAAAAAAAGATTTAAAGGAATTAACCAATGAAGAATTATTAAACGAGTAAAAAAAATTAAAATCTTTTTCAATTTTAAATGCTTTTCTCATAGGCTTTCTAATCGGAATTATATTTATTAGTATTAAATTTAATGCTTACAATATTTCATTAATAATACCTCTTTTTCTGATTTATAAATTTATAAAAGACCCTAAAAATAAAAGAGCTAAAGAAGTGGAAGCAATTATTAAACAGCGAAATTTATAATAAAATAATGGACGACAATCAAAATCATAAAATATATCAAGAGCTAAAGAGAATTGATAAAAATTATGCTTTTCAAGAATTTTTAGGATTGATAGGCTTTGAAAAAGGTTTTTTATTTACTTGCAAAAGCTTGCTGATTAAACCGGGTAAAACAATTCGAGAATACGTAAATATAAATAGACAAAAAGTAACCAAACCTGTTACTTTTCTTGGTTTAACCTCTGTAATTTATACTTTATTTGCACATTATTTTAAAATAGAAAATCCTTATTCTGAAATGTCAAAAAAGATGTATGGCAATTCAAGTATAAACAATATAATGAATTGGATACAAGAAAATTATGGATACGCAAATCTTCTGATGATTCTACCAATTACTTTTTGCACATTACTATTTTTCAAAAAATATAAATACAACTTTTATGAAATATTTGTTGTAATTTGTTTCGTAATGGGAATGGGAATGCTTATTTTTTCATTAGAACCAATATTAAATAAATTGTCCAAAAATACATTCCTTCTTAATGAAAGTTTAATTGTAATTATTGCTTTTTTGTATACAGGTTGGGCAATTGGACAATTTTATGGAAATAAAGTAAAAAATTATATAAAAGGATTTTTAGCTTATTTTTTAGGATTTTTAATATTCGAAGTTGTAATGATTGGATTAGCCATAATTTATGATCTGATAAAAGGCTAAAAAAAAACGTCAGCTAATAACTAAGCTTTAGCTACGCTCCGTTCGGCAAAGCTGGATAAAAAACGATAAATCCTAACGAGAGTTGGGATTTTTTTATGGATTATGGTTTACCGTAAAAAAGTGTCGAGGGGATTGGGTATATTTGGATGTTAGCAGTAACTTAAAATGAACTTCAATCATATTCAAAGAACAGACAAATGGTTTGATGTCTGGAATGCATTTCTTACAATACAGCCCCAAAAAGAAATTTTTGAAAAAAACGCAGCTGAACACATTGCATCACATTTTGAAAAAAATGGTGATTGGTCGCCAATGCGTAACTTTTTCTTTGAAAGGCTATGCGCAGCTGAGTTTCATTGGTTTTTCGTACAAGGTGTAGATTGCATGTTTAATGAGTTTTATGTTCCGGCAGTTTCCTCATTGCTTAACGGAATCGAAGCAAGTCTTAGAATTACAATTTCACAAATTCAAAGCCCGCAAAATGAATTCGTTGAGTTAACTCCTTACAAAGTACTAAGCAACAACTTAATTTCTGATGCAAAGAATTTAGGATTACCAATTGAAGCTCTAGCATTTCCGGGTGAAACAAATTTTTTAGATAAATTAAATTCTACAAAACCCAATATTGTATCTGTTGAAGTGGTTAGACATAGGAATAATATTTGTCACGGTAACATTTTAGAATTTGTAAACAAAGAACTTGGTAGAGAAAATTCTTTTTTCACTCCAATTTCATTAAGAATACTTTGTTTTGAGTTATTAAATGTTTGTGGTTTATGGGCTGAAGAATTAGGAGAATTTAGAAAAACAAATAAGATTTCACATTATGACCCAAAATGAGATGCTGATAACGTTAGTAACTATTGCACAATACCCTTTTCACAGCAAAACCAATAACGAAACAATCTATTGTAAGCCTTTTTAAGCGAAGTTTTTTGTGGGATGATGCGTGATAATTTTCTCACGATATTTGGTCAAAAATATACGCCAAAATCTTTTGGGGTTGGGTGGTTCTTTTTACCCCCGGTTGGCACAGGGCACTATTAACATGGCACACCTACGGCGTGCTGGTGGTTGGTTTCTTTGGAGATTATGTGGAATTGTGATGGGCATTGAGGGGAATTGGGTATATTTGGGTGTTATGAGACATTCTAAAAAAACAAATCGTTAAATTATATGGAAACCACAAGTTTAATAATTTCTATTTTGGCATTCTCCTTTTCATGTTATACATATTATGCAAATGACAAAAAAATTAAAGAACAAGAAAAAAAGCTGAATGATTATCAACTACAAAAAAATGAAAAGGAACAAATAGAAGAGAAAAAAGCTATTCTCAAAATTCACCAATTCCGTGAATCTCCAGGTTGCCTAATTCTTGAAATTAAAAATATAGGTAAAAGTGCAGCAGAAAATATAAATATTGAATTTACACCTTCTGAGCACAATGAATTTTTCCTATTAGATGATTTTCCATTTCCATACCTAAATCCAAATGATAAAACGGAAGTTGTCATGCACTTACATGATGCAATGCCAAATCTATTCGAAGTAAAATTAGACTGGAAAGATAAATTGAAAGAATATAATGAATACAAACAAATTGTAAAAATATAAGAACGTCGCATAACATTGGTAACCGTTGCACAACTCCAATTTTCAGCAAAAAATAAAATATATCGCCTCGTTTAAGCCGTTTTAAGCGAGGTTTTTTGTGGGGATAAACTAGCTTGGGTAGAGGATTTTGTCACGATTTTTGGTCAAAAATGTGCGCCAAAATCTTTGGGTTCTTTTTGCCTCCGGTTTGCACCGGGGGCTACACATATGGCACACCTACGGCGTGCTGAGTGGAATTTTTTGTGGGGATTATGGGAAGGTATAATTCTAATGAAAAGAAATAGTAATTTGGTTGTGGGAAAAATATTGGCTGTGCTTGATTTAAAATTAACTTTAAGTTCATTATAGTCCCACTTTGCCACTACTTTTTCCATTTTACGCAATATTTTCCAAACTTTACGCCCTAAATTGAATTAAAAATTTAACTTTGTTATAGTATCAGATGATAGTATCACAAAATGAAGCCACCTTACGAAATAACAAGCGAAATTTTAAAATTTATCACTTCAATTTCAGAGAAAATTGGAGAAGTAAACGCCAAATTCTTAATCAAAACCAATCCAACTTTAAGAAAACAAAATCAAATAAAAACCATCCATTCTTCATTAAGCATTGAAGGAAATACTTTGACAGAAGAACAAATCACAGCGATTTTAGAAAACAAGCGTGTTGTTGGTCCTGAAAAAGATATTCTTGAAGTTTTGAATGCTTTAGAAGTTTATAAAAGCATCAACAAATTAAAACCAAATAATGAAAAGGATTTTCTAAACGCTCACAAATTATTGCTTCAAAAACTAATTCAGAATCCTGGAAAATATCGAAATCAAGGAGTTGGAATTGTAAAAGGTTCTAAAGTTGAACATATTGCACCACCTTTCGAAAATGTTCCTTATTTAATGAGAGATTTGTTTGAATATTTAAATGACAAATCAGAATTGACATTAATCAAAAGTTGTGTTTTTCATTATGAAATGGAATTCATTCATCCTTTTTTGGATGGAAATGGAAGGATGGGAAGATTATGGCAAACTCTGATTTTAATACAAGATTATCCTTTTTTTGAATTTCTTCCTTTTGAAACATTAATATCTAAAAATCAAGAAGAATATTATAAAGCATTATCTCAATCAGACAAAGAAGGAAAATCAACAAAATTTATTGAATATATGCTTAAAATAATTGATAATTCTCTGCTTGACTTATTGGAAAAATCAACTAAAAAACTTTCTGATGAAGATCGAATAAATATCTTTCTCGAGCAAAATGAAAATGAATTTACAAGGAAAGATTATTTGAATTATTTTAAAGATATTTCTTCTGCAACTGCAAGTACACCCCTTAAAACTAATTGTTAATAGATAACAGTAAACAAAAAAGCCAAAAAAGCCAATATTTAAAGCCTTTTCGGGGCTTTTTTGCCTTAGATATTGGTTGAAGCGAAATGTAAATTTACCGCTGTTTGCTACCATTTTGCTACTGTTTTAAATAACATTTAAACTGAGTTTAAACCAGTTTTACAATAATCTTTACCTACTTCGCCAGATCCTACTGTCTATAGTCTTAAAACTGATGTTTTGGGACTATTTTTCCATCCTAAAGCACCTAAAATTATTCACTGATCTGCTCAAAAACCTAAACTTTAAAAATGGAAGTAAAAAGCCTTGGATTAGCATTTGGATTAACATTTGGATTAGCAATTGACAGCAAAACAATACACATAATACAACCTTATTAAACTAAATACCCTATCAAAACAGCAAAAAAACATCACATCAGCGTGCTTAATTGCATTTGATTGATTAATAAAATAATATGTAACTTAATTGATAATCAGTTAGTTGTATTGTATTTTGGGGTTGATAATAAAAAAAAACATGTGTTATATCTGTTTTTTTGTTTCTAACTCTGCAGAATCTTCAGCAACTCGTGTATTATAAAGGTTTTGTTCTTTTCCTTTTTTTAACTCAGAAATTTCATTTTTAAGTTTTGTTATTTCCAACTCTTTATAATCCAGAAGTTCCTGCTGGGTTACTATCAATCTATCCCTAATCGGGTTCGGAGCATCGACTATTGAGGCTTCTCCTATTATCATTTCACCTTTGCCGCGAAACAGATAATTAGCGTCCAGATCAATGAAAGTATTCAATATAATGAACATTTTATCTGCGCCAAATACTTTTCCAGACGTAATATTACTGATCTGACTGCCACTCATAGCTACAATTTTAGCTGTTTTATTGATTCCTAAACCTTTATACTTCAAGTATTTAGCAAATCTTTCACCGAGAGTAATAAAATTTTCCATAAAAATGTTCAAAATAATGTACGGTATTCAAAATATTGTATATATATTTGTTTTATTATTTGAAACAAACAATACAATGAACAAAGGAACAAAAAAAAAGGATAATTACAAACAGTACAATGTAGATGCAATTAACGCCTTAGTTGAAAAATACGGTCTATCAGCGTACTATATCCGCCAGTCGATCAACGGAAACCGTGAGGGAATTGTACCCGATAAAATAAAAAAGGAATACCCGCAGATCTGCAAGGCTTTGGATGCCGGAAAAGAAGAGATTGTTAAAAACTTCAAAAACAAATAAGCCATGAAATTCATTTACTCCTTCAAGAAGAGTACTTTTTTCCCACTCGACGGGAATAAGGTAGAAGTAAGAACCAGCCATACTGCTGTTTTTGGTCTGTTCAAATGGACCACATCAAGAAAATACCCTAACCAACTATCTGTGTGATATGCCACATTTCTGGAACAATACAAGCGCCGTTGCGGTGTTTCCTGAAGAGCTCATTCCGGATTTCTGGAAAAACCAGGCATGTCTGTCTGTTGAGATCAGCAGGAACCGCAATAACCCATTTGGTGTGAAAGCACTTCAGCAGGGCGGCGGAAAAGGGCGCAGACTGGTGATCGATTTTGATTCACTTCCAAATCACATACAGCAGCACCTTGGAGATCCGCGTAAAGTGGAGCACAATCTTCTGTATTTCTACAAAACCGATTCAGTGGCTGTGGATTTCTACACGTCTTTCTGCCGTCCGGATGGTTCTTACCTTAATCCTGACGAACAGCAGCGGTACATCACCAATGCCAGCGTACTGATCAGCATTATTCAGTTGAGACAGAAGCACCAGACTGAAAGGATCAAATTAGGAATGTCACTGAAAGGCCTGAACGCTTTTCTATGTGAAGAAAGTAATTCTTTCAATGCAATTCTTTTTAAGAAATTCGAGTACAGCCATAATCTGCCGACGCATCCCACCCGTTTTAAAGAAGCTTTAAACGAGTTTGAAACATCATTTAATTACAACGGGCGCGAGTGGCCATTTAATTTCCTATCGATCATCAAAGATGTTGAGGGAAAACGTAAGCAAAACGCCAGAATTGTAGATGATGTTACAGAATCTGTACTGAACGGACTTTTCGCCAACATCAGCCACAAGCCGACCGTTACCGAAATCCACAGAGCTTACGAAGCATTTTTGAGCGGTTATGTACAGGTTTACAACGAAGACACCGGCGAAATCTTTAACCCTAAAGAATTCAAAAGCCTTTCCGAAAGTACAGTACGCAATTATCTGACGAAATGGGAAAATCAGGCAGCCACGCATAAGCAAAGATCCGGCGACCGCCAGAAATATATGCAGAAATTCAAGCCGTATCACCAGCTCGAGCGTCCAAAATTCGCAGGATCCCTTCTTTCTATCGATGACAGAAACCCGCCTTTCAAAGATCTTGACGGTAACCGGGTTTGGTTTTACAATGGAATTGACCTGGCTTCCGAATGCTTCACTGTTTTTGTTCACGGTAAAACAAAAGAAGGGATCATTACAGAGTTTTACCGCCAGATGGTCCGCAATTACACCGAATGGGGCATAAATCTACCGGATGGGCTGGAAGCTGAATCTGCATTAAACAGCAGTTTTACCGATACTTTCCTTCAGGAAGGATACATGTTCCAGAACGTGAGAATCGAAGCCAATAACGCGAGAGGAAAACGAATTGAACGCTATTTCGGTTCACTGCGATACGAAGTGGAAAAACAGCGTGAAGGATGGTTAGCCAGACCACACGCCAAATCAGAAAGTAACCAGATGGGAAGCGCCAAAGTTCCGCAGATCCCTTACGATCAAATTGTGGAAGGTGCAATACAGGATCTGTTCACCTGGAACAACTCCCCGCACTCTCAGGATCCTTCTGTTACCCGTTGGGAATATTTCTTACAGAACCAGCATCCGGAACTGAAGCCAACCAACTGGAAAGCGATACTGCCGTTCCTGGGATATCACACCCCAACCTCATGCAACGCAGGATATATCAAACTTCAGGGCAAACCG
This sequence comes from Chryseobacterium sp. 39-10, assembly GCA_001898255.1. Taxonomy (GTDB): domain Bacteria; phylum Bacteroidota; class Bacteroidia; order Flavobacteriales; family Weeksellaceae; genus Kaistella. The sequence continues at coordinate 10,556 of MKTK01000036.1, forward strand.
AGAGCCATCGCAATGGATGGCGAGATCTGCATCGGCGAAAGTCTGATCACTGCCATGAAAGCAATTGAAGGCAAGGACATCGATGTTTACTGGCTTGATGATAACGCCGGAAATATACTGAAAGCACTTGCATTTTACGAAGGAAGATTTATCTGCGAAGTTCAGGAAATGCCAAAATACAACAGAGCGGTAATAGAACGTACAGCCGAATCAGAAAGAGCCCGCGAGATCCAGAGCAGTTATGTTTCAACCGTTGAAGGCTTCATCCGTCACCAGGAGAAAGCGCTGATGAAAGTAAATATCTATAAGCAGCCGAAACCGGTACCACAAAACGGATTCTACATCCCGGGCATGAAAACAAAAGGCTTTACGCCGGAAACAGAAACGGTTGAGATTATCGATACCGACGAAACTGAAAGAATGGCGGTAGTACCGTCAACAAGCTGGCAAAATAACTTCTTAAAATAATAAAATTAAAAAAATACGCTATGAAAGTAATAATAATTGAAGAGGATAATTCAAAACACAATGCTAAAGCATCAGAATCTGAAATGTTATATAATCAACTGAAGAAAAAAGGGATTGATGTACATATTATTCCGTCAAAGGGTGATTTCATTGGAAGGCCATTACCTAAAAAACTCCAAAAAAAATACTTCATAAACTACTAAAACATCACAACAATGGAATTATCATTAGCATACAAACAACAGGTAAGAACGGCATTACTCGAACGCCGCCCAAATTTCGGAGGAACGGACGGGCAGTTTGCGAAGATCTACGGAATCAGCGGCGCTGTTTTCAGCAGACTGAACAAAGGAGAAATCGAAAACATTATATCCGCTTCACAATGGCTGCAGATCGGTCGCGAATTGGGAATCAACCTTAAAAAAAGCACCTGGAAGGTAGTACGCACCAAAGTATATACAGAGATCGAAAGCAGCATCCAGTTCTGCCAACAGTATGCGCGTTCTATGGTTCTTGTGGACGCGTGCGGGATTGGTAAGACGTTCAGCGCGAAAAACATCGTGAAAACCATGCGCAACGCTTTTTATATCGATTGTTCCCAGGCTAAAAGCAAGCAGCTGTTTGTGCGCCACTTCGCGAAAACGCTCGGTATCGATAACAAAGGAAAATACATCGATGTGAAGGAAAACCTGAAGTATTACATCAATCAGCTCGAAAGTCCGGTGTTTATCCTGGATGAAGTTGGAGATCTGGAATACACGGCATTCCTGGAACTGAAAGAACTATGGAATTCTGCCGACGGTGCAGCGGGATGGTTAATGATGGGCGCGGACGGTTTGCGAAACAAGATCCAGAAAGGCATCAATAATAAGAAAGTAGGTTTTGCCGAAATATTCAGCCGTTTTTCGGATGAATTTATTCAGCTTACGCCAAACGGTGTTGATGATAAAAGAGCGTTCTACAACGAATTGCTTACGCAGGTTGCCACTGCCAACCACACCGGAACCCAACCGGTTGAAACCTTGGTAAAACAATGTCTGAAAAAAGAAGCCACGCTGAGACATCTGGAAACCCTGATTAAAATTTCGGCGTAAGAATGAGGACCTATACAGTAAGTAATATTCTCAGCCGGAAAATGCAGACGCTCGCCTTAACAGGAATCTGGCTGACCATCTTCGGGAAACCCGAACGCACCGGAAAGGTCTGGATCATCTACGGCGAAGAAAAACAGGGTAAAACATGGTTCGCGATGCTGTTCGCCCAGTTCCTGAGCTCGTTGGAAACCGTGCTTTATATCTCAGCTGAAGAGGGTTTGGGATTAACCTTCCAGGAAGTGATCATGAGGGCAAACTTTGATCCGAAAAACAAAAAGTTCAAAGCATACGGATATCTGCCACTGACCGAGCTGAGGGAATCACTGAAAAAGCGCTACGCACCGAAACTTGTTTTCATCGATAATGTAACCTTCTACAGCGATGAACTGAAAAACGGCGGACTGCAGGAACTCCTGAAAGAAAATCCGGATAAACTGTTTGTCTTCCTGGCGCATGAAGAACGCGGCGAACCCTACACCGCCACAGCGAAGATGATCAAGCGAATGGCGGACAGAATTGTGAGAGTACAGGGGTTGGTTGCCACGGTAGGCGGCAGAACCACCGGCGGACAGTTCGTGATCGACCAGGAAAAAGCAATGATCCTTCACGGATCTGAAATTATTAAACCTTAAAAAAAAGAACAATGAGCGAAGAAAAATTCATGAATTATGGAAGAGTTATCATTCTGGTTTTTACTGCCTTAATCGGAATGTTATCAAGGCTTGAAAGCAAACTTTTAGAAATACAAATTCTAAAGATTGAAAAGGAACTTCAAAAAATTAATTAACGACAATTCACAACAATGAACACAATACAAGCAAATCCAAACAACCCCAACCGCATGCTGGTAAAAAAAGCGCTCGGTTACAATGACTGGGGATACGATAACCTGATTCATCAGTTTTTCGTTACCTGGTGCGAAGCCATGGCGCTGAAATTCTACCACCGCGACCGCGACCTGATCTCAAACGAAAGCCTGTTCGCATACTACAATAAGCAATGGCAGATCCTGGTAGAAACCAGAATGGTTTATGAGTACGGCGGTTACATGATGAACCAGATCCCCGATGCTGCCAAAACTTATTACAAGTTTCTGTATGATTTTGCGATGGAGCTCGAAAATTATTATCCCGCTTCGCTGATCAAACAGCCCAAACCAAAGAGAACAAAACCTAAATATCAATTTTTTAACAATTAGACTTATGACAGAAGACTTAAAAAACGAAGTAAGAGCAGTATTACAGAAAATGAGCGAAGCGCAAATTCCCTGCATTTTCCTCGCCTTCAGTAATGATCATTTTATCAATCTGAGAAACTGCAACAACCAACAGACCGTGCAGCTGATCATTAACCAGGTCGAAAGTTCAGACGGGATGAAAGAAGAGTTCGTGAAGGAACTGGAAGCCGTGACCATCAGAGAACTGGAAGAGGCACAGGAAAAAGAAAGTTAACCCATGGCAGAACTATTTGCACCCACAGAAGCGGAACTGGATCAGATGATCCGGGAAACGCAGCAGGCGATGGAAGCGGTTGATAACAAAGCAGACTACGATAAGCTGCACGATCAGCTGAAAGACCTTAGAGAAAAGAAAAGACAATTATTAATTACAAACAATACCCTTTAAAAAAATGTACAATTCAGGAAACATCGGTTATGAAAACCTTAATCCAACAATGAACAGACGCCAACGCCGTCAGAAACCACAGAGAGAATTCAGTAATAAGAAGGGAGCTCAGACCGTGGTTGTGGGAATCTTTAAATACAGAAAAGTATTTCAGCGGATCGGTAACAAAGTAATTGTTCACAACATTTTAGTTCACCCTATTTAATCCTTAAAATAAATATATACAATGACAGACATTACCAAACTATCCCCGGAAGAAAGAAGAGCATTATTAGCCCAGGCGCGCCAAATCGAAAAGCTCGAAAAAGAACAGCGAGCGGAGAACCTCGAAGCCCTGGAAGCCATCGCCAAAGAAGTAGTTCCCGAATCGTTCAAACTTCTGCAGGAAGCAAGCGACAATCTGGCCGCTGCCAAAGCCAAAGTTTTTACCGACTTCCGCGATTACCTTCTGCTGAAAATCGAAACTATGGGCGTTAAGAGCAACCAACAGAGCCACACGGTTACTTTCGGAGACCAGTCAATTAAGTTGGGGTACCGCATCACAGACGGTTATTCAGATGATGCCGGTTACGGATTAGCAATGGTTCACCGCTTCCTGGGAACGCTCGCTAAAGATGACAATTCCAAGAAGCTGATCGGTGCCATTACCCGCCTGTTGCAGAAAAACGGCAAAGGAGATCTGGACAGTAAAAAGGTTCTGGAGCTGCGCCAGATCGCAGACCGCGATTATCCGGATACCGACCTGCAGCGCGGCGTGGAAATTATCCAAAACAACTACAAACCGAAACTTTCGAAATGGTTTATCGAAGCGTACTATACTGACGCTACCGGTGTAGAAAAAAGCTTACCGCTTTCGATCACCGGCGTAAACCTTCCGGAAGATGTAGATCTTACTTTTTTACTGCCAAAAGAAGATTAACCGAAGATTTTATAAACCGAAATTATAATCTATTAACCTTATGTCAACAATCACCAAACCTCAGATTCAGCAGTTACAAACCATCTGCAGCGGAAAATTCAGAAGCCGTGAAGAGCGTTTAGAAGCCTTATCTGAAATGATAGGCGTGGAAATAAATTCCATTAAAGAACTTAACCGCCTGCAGGCAGATGAACTGATTTACTTTTTCAATACCGGAAAAACACTGGATCACTCTTCCTGGGCCATGTTCGATAAGCACAATTCGCAGCACAAAACGGTTTTGTCGCTTTGTCATCAGCTCGGCTGGGTACAGGAAGCGAACCCGCAGTTTGTGGATCTGCAGCGTTTGGGCGGTTGGCTTAAAAGTGACAGAAGCCCGGTAAAAATGCCTTTAAAGGAAATGAGCCGGGCGGAAGTCTCAAAGATCATTTACGCATTACAGAACATTATTAAATCACAGTACAAATGACATTCATCTTCCTATTCGGAATCATCCATTTTATTGCCGGCTATGCATGCGCAGCGATGATCCGTGAAATATTCAAAACAAGACGTGAAATTAAACAAATACAAAAAAACTTAAACCATTGAATTATGAAAAGAAATATAGCTTTTTTAATCCTTGGAGCAATTACAGTAACCATGATTTCCCTTAAGATGAACCGTGAAATAGATTTATCCTGGTGGTGGGTATTTGCACCGCTATGGATCCCTTTTGCAATGTTCATTATTACGATGCTGATCCTTGCAATTTTATTTAGTACAAAATAATGGTTGGTTTTCCTCTGAGGTGACAAATTTGGAAAGCATACCGGATTCTCCTTAAGTATCTGAAATACGTGTAAAGCTTGCGGTTCCAGAGGTTGTGGGTTCGAGCCCCACCAGAGGATCATAGTTAATTTAAAATAAAATCTAAAATGACAAAAAAAACCTTTTATCGCGTATGCAACGCAGAAACCCAACAGGGGCTTTGGTATGACTTCAGCGGAACACATACAGGGCTGATTCACGATGAATTCGCCTTCTGCAAAAACAAAAACTTGCCGATGCCTTATGACCCGATGGCGGTAGGGTGGCTTTCCGCCACAGAGACACGCGAAGAACTGTACGAATGGTTTCCGGTGGAGGATATTATCAGACTTCAGAAACACGGGTATTTTCTTTACCTATATGAAAGCAGTATTTACAAGCAGCATCACAATCACTGGCTGATTTCCCAAAGGCACAGTCAAATTATTGAACAGAAAATAATGAGAATTTCACCTGAAAAAGTTTTATTATGATACTTAATTTTTCAACCAATATCAATGGCAAACCGACCCGTTTTCCGCAAAAAATATGGGCGGGTTTTCTGGAAGCCGGACTCCTTCCGGCTTACTCCGAAATAATTGAACATTACCGGCTCCGGCCGCACGATATTGTTTGCCCTTTAGAAGATTATGAAAGAAGAAATCCATAACTCCGCAGAAGAAATCCTCCAGTATCTCAACGAGCTGGCGGGAAAACGGTTTAAACCGATAAAAAGCAACCTTTCGCCCATTATCGCAAGGTTGAAAGACGGTTACACCGTGCAGGAACTGAAAGAAATTGTACAGGTGAAAACATTAGACTGGAAAAACAATGAGCAGATGAATCAGCACCTTTGTCCTACAACGCTCTTCCGCCCTAGCAACGCCGATAAGTACCTCAATTATATTTTGTCTATCAAAGAAAACCCGAAACAATATGCAAAATACTTTGCCAAACTCAACAGAACACCAGGAACAGCATCCGGCGCCAACAACCCTGATGACCTTGCAGCAATGTACGGAGATTAAACAGGCCTTCAATAACTTGGTGAAAATTGAGCAAAGTCTCACCATTTCGCAAAGTATTGAGCAAAGCCCACTGATCGTTTCAGAAGGTCGCAAATTAGATGTACTTCCGCAGATCATCCGCGTGATTGAGTTCTTCCTTGCCGTAACTGGGAAGGAAATGGAAAACTTCCAGATTCAGATCCTCGCCGGCGATCTGTACGAAAAGTTTAAAACCGACACTATTGATGATGTGGTTTTGATGTTCAAAATGGCGCGCCAGGCAGAGTTTGGGAAAATGTACAGCTTTGATGCAATGGTTGTGAATGACTGGGCAAATAAATATCTCGAAGTAAAATCTGCCACGCGTGAAAAGCTCCTGAAAAAGAAGGCGCAGCCCCGAATTGAGTCTGAAACCGAAAAAGGCAAATACTTCCACGAACTGCCGGCAGAGATTCAGGAGAAATTTAAAAAAATAGGAAAGCCGAAAGAAGAGCAGGCGTTCCTTACGCCACGCATCACCGAGATGATGACCAGTGAAAAACACAAAAGAGATATTCAAAAATTAATAGACGAAGACGAAAAACCCTAAAAATCAAGAAAATGAAACTTAAAGACCTAAAAAAAGCCATCGAAAGCCTTCCGGATATATACGGTGAAATAGATACTTATGACGTTATGATATCCGTAGGTGATAAATACGAAATGATTAAACCGGAAGCAATTTATGTGGGCGGATTGTGGAGTGTGGTTATTGACTGCAATTATGAGCCGGCAGAGGTAATCGAAGATATTGAAATTAATTCTCCAAAAACCCCTAAAAATTCTCAAAAATGAAAACAAAAAAACTTGAAAAATTTGAAGCTGGGAAATTTTATAAAAGTATTGATTCGAGAAGGGAAATGTCCGAAGCCATAAAAATAATAAGCGCAAAGGATGAAGATGTGCGGGGTATTATAATTAGACATTATATCTATGCGTCATACATTGAAATTGAATCTGTTGTTTATTCAGAGCCTCAGCTTTACAAGGAGATTTCCGAGGATGAATATTTGCAAGAGAAAAATAAAGCCATTGAAAAGTTAAATAGTTTATGATCCGCCTCACCGAAAAAGCCCCCGATCTCATCAAAATAGAAATAAAAATGCACCTGCCGTACGAAGACATTTTCCGCTTCCTGATCGGCCGCGGCTACGAAGTAATGCCATGGCTTTGGAAGTACGAAGACGAAACCTTCCCCGGCGGAACCACCCAGCACGAAAGCTGGACATTTACCGCCTGCAAAGATGGTGAAAAGCAAAGCGAAAAAACACTTTATTTAAAAGTCTTTGAAAAGGAGATTAAAGATTTTTTAAAAGAGTTTTAAAAGGTTTTAAAAGATTATAAATTATTTTGGTGTTTTTTAGTGTAAAATAATAATATTGTAAATTAACACTTTACAAAATAAATTAAAAATAATGCGTTCCATATTTGGAACGTATTATTTTTTTTACATACATTCGTACCATCAAATTAATCAAACAAACATTAACAATTAAAATTTAACAAAATGAAAACATTTACAATCAACAACGAAAACATTTCAATCGAATCTTTAGCGTTAGTTAAAAAATCCGGATATGGAACTTATTCATTAGGTGTATGGATTAGAAATGAAAAAGGCGAAGGAGATTTCTTAAGTGAGCAAACTCACGATTCTGAACTTTGGGATGAATACAATGATTTGACAATGTCAGAACAAGAAGATTTCTTGTATGAAAAATGTCAATATAAAATTGAAAGAATGATAGAAGATTGGTATTCTTCTCTATAAAAACTAAAAGCCCTCAATTAAGAGGGCTTAAATCAAATTAATCTTAACTGTTTAACAATTAAAATCATTGCAAAGATATGAAAGAAATCAAAATGCCAAAATTCTTGTTGGCAGAAGAGCCAACTGGACCAAATGATAGAGAGATCTTCATCTACTCGCCACATTATCTGTCTTTAGTCCTTGTAATTCCGGAAGATGATATAACGGTATTGTTAAACAATGAGATGAGACAAAAGCCTAGTAAAACTTTCCAATATGAAGATGAAACATTTGAACTGGTGATCTTTCAGAATAACGTTCTTCACGCTGGCGGTGTTTTGTCGCCAGAAATCTCAGAGGAAGAGTTTTTAAATCAAGCTTGGAAATTCTGGGAAGATTATCTAATATGGGAAGATCGCAACATAGACGAAAATCAATCTTCACAATTTAATTAAAAAATGGAAAATAATATCATCAAACAAATATCAGAAACTCTTTTAGAAAGAGGAATATCTAATTTTGAAGCGGGAAAAAAGGCAGGCATCAGTAGAACCACAGTAGGTCGCATTTTTAGCGGCGAAAGCTCACCGTCCTTAGAAAATATTGAAGCCCTCGCAAAAGTTGCCGGATTTTCTGTAATTTTGAAAAAAACGAAAAAATGAAAAAACTATTATTATTTCTTTTACTGCCATGCCTTTGTTTTGCACAAGATATGGCTTATGCCGAATCACTAAATAACCTGACGTGGAAGCAAACGAAAGAAGTGGCGGATGATATTTCATCAACTTTCACTGTTTCAATGAAGTATTATGGAAAATATACCGATAACCAAGACATGGAAGTATTGATGTATTATCCTTCTGACTTACCAGAAAGGATTATTAAAGAAGATGCTGAGAAACCCTATTGTGAATTGTGCACTGAGTTTAAATTCAGAAAAATTCATATCGGTGCTAATTCTGATTTAGGCATTGATGGCACATTAGTTTATTCGCTTAATTACACTTCTGGGAAATATTTAGATTTATATGCATGGTGGGAAAAACATTTTGCCCCGGGTATTTCAAAAGCAGATTTAATTGAAGATAAGTCGGGAAAAAGATATATTGAGGACAGAAGTAAACGAATTAATTTACGTTTTACTAAGCAGCTTAATAAATGGGATATTAGGAATTTTAATTAGAAATAGATTATATATTTGAAAACCACTTCTTTTGGAGTGGTTTTTTTTGTAAACAGTTGTGTATATGGAATATACTTCCATATATTTGTGATGACTGATCACCATGGCCAAACCTTTACAGCGCAACACCTTACTACGTTATAAGATTATCCGTGATATCTATCTGCAGCATAAGACAGAAGATATCCCGGATACTCGCCTTTTAAAGCGGTACATTTATCCGAAATATCCCATATCCCGCACCACGCTGAACACCATTCTCAGTACTCCGATTGATAAGCTGCTGACTGAGCTTAACAGTTGTGAAGCCCAATAGTATAGATTACTCTTATTTCCTGCACGCCATCATCGCGCCTTACCTGTGAAATTCCGGTTCTGATCAGTTTACCTGTTCCGGGTTCCGGGTTCCAGCCGTGCAGCACCTCATGCGCTTTGTTTACAATATCCCAGATTTCCCAGGCTTTTTCCTTCTGTACCATTGGCGCTTTGAAACTGCTGTTCGTGAGCTTTAGTTTTGCAAACGCCAGTTCTACCGTTGCGGTGCCTTCCTGCCGGTTCATTGGTCTTGCCTTTACATCGGTTCCCAGGTTGGAGAAAACGGCAGAATTCAGGCTGATTAAAGCGCACGGCCATTTTACCGGTATTTCGTTTCCGTACAGGTCCAGCTGTCCCCAGTTTTCGTCCACGTAATTAAGATCTGCAACGGTTTCCGCTAATCTGTTCTGTATTGCCTGTAATAATGTATTCATGGTTTTAGTTTGTTTAGAATGATATCGTTCAGTTCCTTCAGGTGATTATCGACCACGCCCGAAATAATTTCCCTTACGCGTGGGTGCGGACCTATTACCCGCCTGGAAGGAATCTTTATTTTTTTACCGATCGGCATCAGCGCCAAAGCTTTGAACTGTTCCGCTTCGATACTGAGCGCAGTGTTTTTTTTAGTTTTCGCAGCAGCTTTGCTTTTCACGTTGTAAACGATCCCGCCGGCTGCCTGGTAATACATCGCCCAGAAATACCGTTTCATTTTCGCTGTTACCGTAATTTCCCCGCCTTCGTTATGAATCGACGCATACGGCATCGAGTTGGTGAACGCAATTTTTTCGCCCTGGATCTTTGCCTGATATCCGCGCCGCAGGTTGTTGGTTCTTGCCATCATGGATCCTTTGCGGTTAATGAGTGAAGTTTTCGGCCACGCCTGGTCAAAGAATGCTTTGCGCTCAAAGTTCCGGTCGAACTCATCCGTGAGATCTACTTTCACATCTGTGATGATATTTTGCATCCATTTTTTTAAATCCATTGCTTAAAAGTTTGTAAATTTGTCTATTATGGAAAATTACTTTTATAAAAATATTGACCTTCGCGTTGCAACGCAGCAAGATTTAAGTGTCATCTTGGAAATGCCGATTTCGCTTGTGTCATTTACTCCTGATATATCTGAAGATGATGAGCGAATCGGTGCGCTATTTTCCTTTGCGGATCTTAACGAACTTGAAGATCTGTTGGAGCAACTTCGCGCTATTTACCCGACTTATTACCAGTAAGAAGTTTACCATTGGCTTCAAGTAAAGCCATGAATCTATCTTCTGGAAGATCCTCAGCGTATTTTATGATTTTCTGCATTGTTGCTTTTTTAAATTTGAATTCGCTGTTTTTTATAATTCCGTCAACCAAACCAGCTTTCTGGCTCTTCAGATTTTCATTTATTAAATTATTTTTCACAGTTTCCAGCACGTTATTAGGGTCTGCCTTACTCCACTTTATTAAATGGTCATAGTTCCGAACCATGGTATTGTAACCAGTATTGGGTCTATTCTCAGTAAGTTCGGTATTATGAAGTTTTCCTCCTATTTTTTCCATGAATTGTGGCAATGTTTTTCGAGCAACAAATTCATTTGCCAGCTCCATTGTCTTTACTTCGGCTTTGGTTGGAATGTGAGGGTAAACACCGTGCTTATTTGCATTGTGCCAAATTTCATGATGCAACGTAGAAAGCGCAGTTTCTTGTTGTAATGTAGTCGGCTTTCCAGTTTTTATGTTATTAATCGCAGCGTTGACATTATCAATAATGTGCTGCTGTAATTTAATAGTTCCGTTTCCGTCAGTTGATCCGTTTTCATCGACTGCTCTTGTAGGCATGATCTTTTTGTAACCCCTTTGGAACATTTCCGGATTTTCGGTTGCGTAATTTTGAACATGTTTTGACAAGTCTTCCGTAGATGAGAGCGGCGCAATTTCTTTGATTGCCATTTTCACCTCTTCCGCTCCCTTCAGTTTATTGTACGGATGTTTTGGCGGGAAAACCTTCTGTTCCATTCCCGGATTAAACCTGAAAATTGCGCTTCTGTTTTTGCCGTCCGGTCCTATTTTGGTCGTTGCACGGTCGCCCGCTTCGTTGGCTTTTACAGAATCTGAGAGCTCGTATTTTGTCTTCAGAACTTCCACGGCTACACATCTACAGCGCCAACCGTTGGGCGGATAATAAGAGATCCAGAACGGATCATCTGTTGGCAAAGTGATATTCTGCAGCGCGGCATGATCTGCACGCACCCGGTCATCGTTTGCGGTCCTGTATTGGAGGTTATATCTGCCGTCCTGGTCGATCGCAGCCCAATTGCCAGCACTCTGCGAGCTCGAAACAGCAAACTGCCATTCCGCTTCCAGATAGTTTTGGTTGTACTTCGTATTGACCTGGTTAAAATCTTTGGCAAAAGCATCGAAACCACGAATTTTGCCGTCTTCCATCAGCATGGTAGAAGCTTCCAGCAATTGGGCATGAGTTCGCAGACCTGAGAACACGAAAGTATCGTTCTGAAGCTTCGCCAACATTTCATCCGGGATCTCATTATCGGTTACTGCAGTATTAAAAACCTTGTTGGTTTCCTCAATCAGTTTTTGGTATGGTTTGGCGGTAAGATCTTCAGGGCTGTAAGATCCTTTTTCGTGCAGGTACTTAAATGCATTTTCAGCAGCTTTTAAAACTGATTTAAAAATAGGTTCATCTGACTTTGCAGCAAGATCGATTTTCTGACAGCTTTCGCAGCTGCAGTCATAAATATAACTTAGCCTGGAATGAAGTCCGTTGAAATATATTTTAGAACTGACAGGTAACGGTTGGTTGCCAGCTCTTAGGTGAAAAAATAGTCTGCTGCATTTAATTTGTTACCAGGAATAGGCGTTGCTTCTTTTCTACCAACAATTTTAATCCCGAATTTTTCAGCAAGCCATTTTTCATCTACCATAAAACCTTTTTCTTCAGCTTCCATACATCTTTTCCAAAGTTCTGCAAGATCTTCTGAAATTTCCCAGTTAAAAACATAATCTGCCGGAACAATGCCAATTCGTGCGAGCGCCGGCATTACTTTAGAATTCATGTACATTTCAACCATGGCCATATCAGCCAGAACCAGTTTTGAAAGTAATTTTTGGGAAGCCGTTTCTTTAGAGTTGGATCCGTTTTTTGTATCCTGCCCAACAATTGCTCCTGATATCAGTAATGAATTCTGATTGTCGCAGAAACTTAATAAATTACCGTAAACATCGCCATTGGTCGAAACTCCTTTTGCCCATTCGAATTCCTCTGTCGTGTCGATGATAAACCACGCCGCGGACCCCATGTCCTGCATCATTTTCTTACCTCTGGAAACCGCTGCCGGATCTGAAGCATCCGTTTTGTAAACGCGTGGCGGAATACCGTAGATTTCGCAAAGCTCAGACCAGCATGATTCCCCAAATCTTTTGAATAGTGCGTGCGGAACGGCTTTATTTAACAAGCCTTTTTCGCCAGGTTTCCCAAACTCTAAAACCCACGTTCCAAACTCCGGAACTTCGCGGTACTTCACGCCTTTGTCTTCGTTGTAATCGAAGAGCATAACGCCTTTTTTAGCCAAAACATTCTGACGCGGAATCAGATCTGCTTTCAGCTGCGGTTCGTTCAGTCCGTCCTGTTTCCAGTCCAGTTCAACCAGAGAATGGCCATAAAATCTTGTGTTGATAATATGGGTTATCAGATCGTTAAAAAGTTCTGTGTTCTGTAAATTTGCAGTTAATTCTATATCAACATCTTTCGCACCTTTTTTCCGTAGATTGAAAGAAGATCCCAATGTGTCCTGGATCCGGTTTTCAATCTGTGAAGTTAAAACCGCATCATCCAGAATAGTATCATACAGATTGTACAAAAGATACACTGAAGGACTGTCGGTATTGTTGAAACCGTTCAGCGCCGCTTTCCATTTGGCGATATCCTGGCGCGTTTGGGTTACGGTTTTATCTACGAGCTGGGAAACCAGATTATTTGCGCGGGTTTTCGCTGATGCGTTCCCGGTTGTTTTCGCGGCGAGCTGATTTCTGTTATTTTGAGTTTTGTTATTTCGGTTTCTGGCCATGGTTTAGTTTTTTGAGAATGCTTTATAAAATTGAGAATCGGGGTAAAATCTTAAGTTATGCCGGTGAAAGCACGGGAACCCCAACACATCTACACCAACGATAAATACAATTGTTTTGCAGGCTTTTTTAATCTTATTCATGGTTAAATTTTTCTCTTGATCCGTAAATAAAAGGTTCTGTTCCGGTTGAATCATCCGTTTCCGGTGTTTCGGGAAGTGTGCTTAATTTGATCTCACCCCGTGCGAGCTGACGCAGCCAGGTGACTGCACGGTCGTACCGTTCTTTTGCTGTTTCGTAAATGATATCGGCATTGCACAGCTCAATGATGTAGAACTTTGCGATCGTTGCGGTCATTCTTACCAACAGCGCATTACGGTCGGTTCCGGTGGCTCCGAGAATTGCCGGGATATCCAGACGCGGACGGCCGTCGCTCCATTCGATGGCGGCTAAATAGGATCTCAGTTCCTCTTCAGCTGAGGCCATTGCCTGAAGCGGTATATTTTCGTCGCCTTCCGTGATCTGATCGATCTGGTAGCTGTAAATCGTGGTGCCTAAATCGGTTATTTCTAAAAACATAATGTTTGTATTTGCGTTAATATCTTCTGCTTTCGATCTGTCCGGACGCGTACGCCAGATCATCTTTTACCACGCGGGTATCAATCATGGTTTTACCACCTTCCACGGCATCTGGTCCGTCCATTTCTTTGGAATCTTTGGAAACTCCCAGCCACTCATCTTCCATCTGTACCATCATTGGATTTTCCTTTTCCTTTTCATTGAAAATGATGTTTCCGTCTTCATTGTCATCGGCCATATTTTCCAAACGCTCGAATTTGTCGGCCTTTTTGCGTTTATCTTCGCGAACGGGAAGTTTTATCCCATGTTCTTTCCGGTACTGCTCGAGCAGCGGTTTCACGACCTGCTGAAAGTGAGGATCCTGAAGACTGTTGTTTTCGATAAACATTTTTTTTGCATCGATGCCGCCGCGGTCCAGGTAATTGTAAGCCTGACCAATCCAGCCGACCATTTCTCTGTTGGTAGCTTTACCCAACCAAACCCGGTAGATGTAATATTTACCCTCGAAAAGTCCAATGATAATAACAGCCTTTGATGAAGAGTTTTTCTCGCGGTTATTCGATGGTGAAGAATCGACGTAAGTCACGACCTTTTCACATTTTTTCAGCGGCGGACATTTTCCGTAAACGATCTGTTTGAAGGTGTCACCTTCCGCAGACGGGTTATTGTAGTATTCCTTCTGTTCGGCTTTCTTAGAGATCTTCCGTTTGCCTTTGGAATTATAGAACATCGCCCGGATCATTTCAGGCGTGTTTTTCGCCCACGTAGGTTTTCCGGCTTTGTCGGTTAAGTTCACAATATCCCAACAGTCCGCGAGTTCGCCCATGATGGTGATGGTGCAATACTTGTGAATGATGTTACCATTAATAATCACCAGTAACGGAACTGAAACAGAACGCGTTGGAATAACCGCTTCCTGGATCCAGTCGGTATCTGCTTTCACGCGGTCTTTATTCCGGCATTTTTCGTCGGTATCAAAGTCATCGATAATAATCGCGTCCGGACGTGCAGCATCGTTCCGGGTTCCCCTCGGAGATTGGCCGGCACCCAGTGCACGGAATGAAAATCCCCATTTTGTGGTAAACTCGTGATCTTCCCATTTGCCGACCTGGCGCTGCACCCCGTAATCGTTAATGATCCGGTTGTTTGATTCCAGGAGATTCTTATAAGGCAAAAGCAAACGTTTGGCGTTATCCTCGGTATTCGAGATCATGAGCCAAACCTTCTTTTTCTTTGTAAATGACAGATACAGTGCTTCCATCATGGTGCGCGCTGATTTTGCGAGCTCACGGGACCAAGAACGCACTTCCAGCCACTCAGGATTATCAACCACGCGTTTGGTGGCTTTCTTATGGAATGGTGCCGGTTCTGCCGTGTAGTACGATGGGAAATAGTATGCAAACCATTTTTCAGGATCCGCTTCTAAAGCTGCGATCCTTTTCTTTTTCTGGATCTCGCTTTCGCGAATATCAACAGGTGTACTTTTCGCAATATTATCGCGAAATAAGGACCAGTTTTCAAGATGTTTTTTATCCGACTGTTTTGCCATTATTTCAATTGCTGACGGATGAACATATCGAATAACTCACTTATTTTCTGGGACATCTCAAAATCAATTTCCCTTACGTATTCACAAAACGTCATGGCGATCTGTACGGTTTCGCCGATGGAAACTTCACCTTCCAGTTTATGGATGGCGTTGGTGATCTTCGCAATGGAATCCGTTTCCTTAGAAGTTGGGTAATTGGATAAAACCACCGGATCATATTCAGGAGCCTTAAACAGCGGCTTACCTTCTTTATCCAGCTTAACAGGTGTTGTCATTGATTTGGTGACAATCGGCCGGTTTTCGATCTCTTCATTCAGCCTGGCTAACTGATCATACAGCATGGTGATCTGCTGGGCTTTGGTGGTCATTAAAGATTTCTTCAATTTCTTCCATTCCCCGTCATTCGCTTCGATCCAGGTTTTCAGCGTTTTTTCAGTAACGCCCACTTTTTCGGCGATTTCCTTCTGTGTAAGGTTTTTTTCAGTGTACAGGAACTTCGCGTATTCGCGTTGTTCGGTTTTCTTCAGTCCCATGGTTAAGTTAGTTTCCCCGCAAAATTGCCATTTTGGGTACCGCTGTGAAATAATGTGTACAGCTTCTTTACAATGTTGCTCAGTTTCTGTACAACATTGCTCAGTTTCTGTACAACTATTTTCTGCACTGAAATTACCTGCGGATGTTTGTGCTTTAAATCTGACAAAAAAGATGTCAAGACACAAATTCGTACTTAATGATGAAACAAAAGTAAATCAGTTTGGTTTCCGCGTTTCCAACGCTGGATTAGATCTGGACCGCTTCCGGGCGAATCCGGTAATTCTGGATAATCACAGTAATTCCAATTTCTCTGTTATAGGCAGATGGGAGAATATTCAGATTGAAGGTAACCTGTTAACGGCTGAAGCTGTTTTCGATGACGGAGATCCCAACGCAAAAGAGATCGGGCGGAAAGTAGAAGCAGGTTTCATTAAAGGTTCCAGCTTAGGACTGAACCCTTTCAGCATGAGCAATTTTGTGATTGCCCCGGATGATACTTATGACCTGGTAAGATCTGAGGTTCTTGAAGCTTCGATCGTGCCGATCCCCAACAACGCCAACGCTATTAAACTCTATGCTGCCACCGAAGACAGCATGAAGGAACTTCAGGAAAGTGAGATTTCCGAAATCCTTTTAATGGCTTCTGACTTATCAAATTTTAACCTTAATAATTCCATGAAAAAAATCACCCTTACATTATCCGCAGTGGCCGCATTAGGTTTGCCGGGTAATACCCTTGAGCATGATGAATCTTTAGTAAACGACAAGATCATCAATTTGAAATCTCAACTCGATGAGGCAAACCTGAAGATTAAAGGTTTCCAGGATCTTGAAAACGACAAGAAAGCGAAACTTTCCGCTGATACGGTGAAGGCCGATATCGCAGCCGGAAAAATTGACGCTACCAAAGAAGCTGATTTTATTAAGCTTCACGCTGAATTCCCGGACTTGTATAAATCTACAGTAACCGATATGCCTGCCAAAAACAAATTAGGCGCTCAGGTGAACGGTGGTCAGGTGGCGGAAGTGAAAACGATGGATGATTTCCAAAAGCTTGATCTTAACGCTCAGTTGGAATTCAAGAACAGCAACCCAGACGCTTACAAAGCACTCTTTTCATAATTCTTTCATTTTTTAAATTTTTCCAGCCTTCTTTTTGTGAAGGAGGCTGGTTTTTCAAAAAACTAATAACCATTTAAACCCTAAAATAATGCCAGCAAATTTTCCAGAAGTATGGAGCGCGCGCGTAATTCAACTTTTAACCACGCAAAACGTGGCACCCTGGTTGGACGGGATCGCGGAACTTGATACAGAAGTTATAGAAATGGGATCCGGTTCTGCCGGTGAGACTAACGTCATCCATCTACCGGTTGAAACTTTTCAGCCTGAAGTTCTATTGAACAATACCACTTACCCTATCGCAGTAGAGCAGTTCACTGATACTGAAGTAATCATCAAACTGGATAAATACCAGACCAAAGCAACTTCGCTTTCTGATGATCAGATCATGGGTGCATCTTACGCCCGTATCGATAGTGCAACTAAAGGTCACGTGACGCAGATCAACAGTACGAAGTACAGAAAAGCGATCCACGCACAAGCGCCAGCATCTGACGCCGCTAAAACCCCGGTTCTGAAACTTACGTTCGCAGGAACTGAAAGCGGCACCGAAAAAGCCGAAATGCTTTACAATAAAATTGTGGAGCTGAAAGATAAATTCGACAAACAGGAAGTTCCGGTAGAAGGCAGACGCCTTGTTTTGTCAACAGATCACGAAAACATTCTGTTATTGGACAGAAACCGTTTCGGAAACCTTTTGGCTGACATCAACAGCGGAACCGTGGCGAAAAAAATCGCAGGTTTCGAGATTTTCTCTTATGTAGGGAATCCGAAATATTCAGCTGCAGGTGTGAAAAACGCTTTCGGCGCTGTAGGAGTTCCAGCGACTGACCTGGTTGCATCCGTTGCTTTTCACAAGGATAACGTAGCGAAGAAAACAGGTTTAACAAAACAGTATTTCAGCAAGTCCGATGGTTCACCAACCACCCAGACCAACCTATTGAACTACCGCCACTATTTCATCGCTATGCCAGCGAAAAATGAAATGATCGGCGCCATCATCTAATTCATTGTTGTGAATATAGAGATAGTACTAACGGCTTTAGTAGGCGTCTTCACCTCCTTGGGAACTTGGTTTGCGGCCAGACGGAAAAAACTCGCAGATGTACAAAGCTCAGAGCTTGAAAACGTTGAAAAGGCCGTGAAGTTCTATCGGGAACAGCTCGAAGACATTGCCAACCGATGGAAGGACGCCACTGACGAAGCGAACACCATGAACGCATTATACCGCCAGGCACTGAAGGATCTTAATTCTATGGAATTAAAATTTAACCAGCTCGCGGATGAAAACAGGGCTCTGATTGATGAGCTAAAAAAGTACAAACAATTAAACGGAAAAATACTTACCAATGAGTAATGATACTTTTAAAAATAACCCGGATCTGAAAGAATATTTTGAGACTTCCGACGGCCAGAAATTCTACAAAGAGGATCTGGCAAAAAATCACGCCAGAAGCCTGGATGATAAGGGCGTAACTCACGTATTCAGAGATCAGACAATTGAAGCTGACCGGGAAACCGCCCAAAAGATTTTAGCCAAAGTTCCGGAAATGGATCTGGAAACTGCGCAGGACTATCTTAATGCTGAAATTACTGATTCCCCACGCAAAAGCGTTGTAGCAGCTCTTGAAAAAAGAATTGCACAACTGGAAGCTGCCAACCCCGCTAAAAGCGATGGTACACCAGGCGCTGAAGGTACCGAGACCGGTGCTGAAGGTACAAACCAAAACACTGAAGATTAATGAAACCCAAAATTTCAATAGGATTTAATAATGGCGTCATCGGAGCGGTGACGCCATTAGATACAGGTTGTTTCGGCATCGTGGCTTCTGCTGTGGCGGTAGTAGGCGGTTTTCAACTCGATACTGCGTACCAGGTTAAAAGCATGAAGGACGTGGCGGATCTGAAATTAACAGACAGCATCGACAATCACAGACTTTTTAAAGCATTGTCTGAATTCTACGCGGAAGCCGGTGCCGGATCTGAAGTGTGGATTTACGGAATCGCGAAAACCAAAAAGGTTTCGGAATGGTTTACGCCGGTTGCAGGAATTGCCCCGGTTGAAAACCTGCTGAATTCCGCCAAAGGAAAAATAAGAGGTCTGTTCACTGTGAACGATTCATCTGTTGCGCCAACGGTTACCGCCGGAATGGATGATGATGTTTTAATCGCAGCGGGCAAAGCTCAGACTTTGTTTGAGAATTACACCGCACAGAAATACGCCCCTTACTTCACGATCCTGGAAGGTTATGCCTACAGCGGTGTGAAAACAGCGCTTACCGATCTGAGCGCGTTGGATTATAACGCTGTGGGAATTCTGATCGGAGATACTGAAACCCTTTCAGGAGTTACCACGAGTAAAGGTGCAGCGGTTGGAGTTCTTGCAGGCCGTTTGGCTGCTTTCCCTGCGAAAGTAAACGCCGGAAAAGTGAACAACGGAGCTTTGGCAGCACCAACGCTTTTCATTAATGATACCCCGGTTGAGAACTACGACTGCGAAGCACTGTATGATCTTGGATATATCACGTTCACCACGCACCAGAGTCGTGCAGGATATTTCGTAATGGATGATCCTTTGGCCTGTGATCCTGATGATGATTATCACTATCTGAGCAGACGCAGAACCATTAACGAAGCCTTCAGGTTCTCTTATGATGCCCTGCTTGATTTCTTGCTGGATGAAGTACCGGCGAACGCGGACGGAAGCATTATTGCGACCTACGCCAAAACGGTAGAATCTGCTGTAGAAAGAAAAATCTTCAACAGTATGGGCGATGACCTGAGCCGTGACGTGAATGACCTGAACGATACCGGTGTAAAATGTTTCGTAGATCCTACGCAGAACATTGTTACCAGCTCGCGAATGGAAGTTGTTGTAAGCATCCGCCCGTTCGGTTACAACCGTTGGATTGATGTGGTGCTGGGTTTTGAACTAAATAACTAAAATACTATGGCACTAATAAACGACAGAGAATACGAATGGGCAGATCTTACCCTTATTCTCGGTGGCAGAGATCTCACGCGGTTTCGTGGTTTGAAATACTCTGAAAAGATCGAGCGTGAACCGATTCACGCGAAAGGCAGAAAGCCAGTTTCTATTCAGTCCGGTAACCTGACTTACGAAGGTGAAATTAAAATGCTGCAGTCTGAATACGAAGCTTTGGTAAAAGCAGGTAAAGGATCTGTATTAAGTCTTTCCCTGGACGGACTTGCATGTTACGGAAATCCAGCAACCGGCGACGCTATGATGACCGACAGAATTGAAGGTCTCCGATTTACTGAAGCCGCAAAGGAATTTAACCAGGGCGATAAATTCGCAGAAATTACGTTGCCTTTCGTCGCGCTGAATATCAGAAACCAAATTTAACAATACCAACAGGCGGTTAACAGCCGCCTGTTTTTCTAAAACATCTCACAACAATGTCAAAAGAAATTACACCGGAAACCGGAATTACCCAAAAACAAATCGACGCCTGGAAAGCTGAACACGGAAAAGTGGCAGCGCTGAAAGTAGGCGGTAAAATCGGTTATGTAAAAAAACCAACGAGGCAAACCCTCAGTTACGCATCGCAGGCCGGTGCCAAAGATCCTTTAGCTTTTAACGAAATCATTCTGAAACAGTGCTGGTTAGGCGGTGATGAAGAGATTATGACAGACACTGATCTGTTTATGTCGGTATCGCCACAGATTTCAGGACTGATCAATATACAGGAAGCCGAACTGGTTTTTTTGTAGAACAGGCAGAAGTGGATCCAGAACGGGATTGGCTGCGTGTACAGAATGCACAGTTAACCTATTATTTCCACATACCAGACCCGAACCTGTTAAGCGACCAGGAATGGGCGGCCAAAGTCGCCGAACTAAAATACATCAGAAAATTAGAGACCGGAAACTAAACCATGACCAACGACTTACTATATAACATTATTGTACAGATGCAGGGACAGAACAAAGTCCTTGCATCGGTGAATAATATTCAGAAGTCAACCACCAACATGGTGCAGTCGATCAATAAACAGCTTTCCGCGATCAAACTGAATGCTTTGATCGATAATATCAGCCGGGTAAGCGATGGGATCAATTCCCTGAACGCTCCCGGAATGAATCTTTCAACGAGCATGCACGATTTGCAGGCCATGACAGGCGTTGCAGGCGAAAAACTGAAAGAAATTGAAGGTTATGCCAGGAACGCAGCGAAAACCTTTGGCGGTTCCGCTGCTCAGGGCGTGGAATCCTATAAATTAATTCTCGGTCAGCTTTCGCCTGAAATTGCCAAAGTGCCAACCGCGCTTAAAAGTATGGGTGAAACGGTATCGTACACATCCAAATTAATGGGCGGCGACACCACTGCAGCGACCGAGGTTCTGACCACGGCGATGAACCAATACGGTATTTCACTGGAAGATCCTACAAAAGCTTCACAAATCATGGCATCGATGATGAACGTGATGGCAGCAGCTGCAGGTGAAGGATCCGCAGAACTTCCGCAGATTAAACAGGCGCTGGAACAGAGCGGTATGGCAGCCAAAGGTGCAAACGTTGCCTTTGAGGAAACCAACGCGGCTATTCAGGTTCTGGACAAAGCCGGTAAAAAAGGAAGCGAGGGCGGTGTAGCATTGCGAAACGTTCTGGCCACTTTAGGTCAGGGCCGTTTCCTTCCGAAAAAAGTACAGGAAGAGTTCCAGGCGATGGGAATTAATATCGATAAACTTAACGATCCGTCCCTTACGCTATCCCAGCGACTTAACGGGTTAAAACCGCTTCTGAAAGATTCTGCCTTAATGTCGGCGATGTTTGGTAAAGAAAATAGTAACGCCGCGATGGCGCTGATCAGCCAGACCGCAGAAATGGACCGGTTGACCGGTGCAGTAAAAGGCACTACTGAAGCTTACGACCAAGCAGCCATCATCATGGAAAGTCCGGCGGAAAAAAACGCCAGGCTGAAAGCCAGTGTAGATGATCTGAAGATTACCCTTTTCAATGCTTCCAATGGCTGGATGGGTTATGCTTCTGTTATTGGTGATACCGCGCGCGATATGGCCAACCTTGCACCAATTTTCACCGGTGCCGGTTCCGCACTGTCTTTCCTTACCAATACCCAGAAAATGTCCGCACTGTGGACCAGCATTGTCACTAAAGCGCAATGGCTTTGGAACGCCGCGATGACCGCGAACCCTATCGGGTTGGTAATTGCCGGTATTGTTGCCCTGGTTGCCATTGTGGTGGTATGCTGGAAGAAATTTGAAGGCTTCCGGAAAGTAGTATTCCAAGGCTGGGAAGCGATGAAGCTTTTCGGAAATGCAATTAAGGATTATGTACTGAACCGGTTGACAGAATTACTTTCCGGAATCACCGGAATTGGTGATGCTTTATTATCGTTTTTTAACGGTGACTGGCAGGAAGCCTGGGACGCCGGAAAACAGGCCATGTTTGATTTGAGCGGCGCAGGTTCCGGCTCACAGTTCGTGGGTAATATTACGAAGGGTTGGGGTGGCGCCATGAATAACGCAGATATGGCAGCCAAAGCATATAATGCGGTTAACGGAAAAGGTAAAGCCGCTGATGTAAACAGCGGTATTGTTGCACCTGTTAAAATTCCGGGCGTTGATACCGGAGGCGGTGCAGGCGGCGGTGGCGGAACAGGCGGAAGCGCAAAGGAAAAAGCGAAAAAAACGAGCGAAAGCATCGCAACCGGCGGAACAAAACACAATTATATCACTTTGAATATTAAAGAGCTGATCGGAATCAGAGAATACGCAGGTTCTGCAGGTTCTGCAATACAAAAAGTAAGCGAAGAAATTTTAGACGGACTTTTAAGAGCAACGGCATCAGCCACAACAGCAGCAGGATAATGGAATTTACAAATGAAAACATATTGCTTGCTTCTCTGATGGGAAGTAAAGTTGTGGAACAGATCCCACGCTTTCAGGCGGTACAGAATGAAGCTGCAAAGCACGTTCTGCCACCGGTTCGGTTTCTGCCAATTATTAATCAACCTGTAAAGGTTGGTTACCCTAATTATCAGGTTGAAAACAACGAAGATCTGTTATGGAAAAATGATCCTGTAATATCAGAAGAGAATCAATTTTTTCCTTTTTCATTCAGTGTGGATGGAATTGAATGGTATTTATTGCCGTTGGAACCCATGATAAATATCCAGGGATCAAACCGGATTATTAAGCGCAATATCGCAAAAGCAGGTAAAAACCTGATCGGATCCATAAAAGAAAGATGGTCAACCGATGACTACGAAATTACGATTACCGGCGCTTTGTATGGTGATAGGATGTTTGGAAAAGCAGCACAGACGTATCCGCGTACCGAAATGGAGAAATTAAGGGATTTTTTACTTACACCAAATGCGCTTCATGTTCGTTGCGAGCCATTACAGATTTTAGGTATTAATAAAATTGTGATTGAAGCCATGAATTTTCCTTTCACAAAAGGTGAAAATGTGCAGGCTTATGAAATACGGGCTGTTTCAGATTTCCCATATAATCTGATCAATAAACGTAAAACAGGAAAACTAACAGTTGGTGAAACCACCGGCGAATTTGACAGATAATGTATCAGCTAAACTGGGATATCACTTTTAAAAACAAGCAGGGAAACTGGAAGCTTGGAATAATGGCGGAATGCATCATCGAAGAGTCTGTAAAGAATCTGGCTGATACTGCCACTATTGTTCTGCCGGAAGCCGATATGAACAAAGTTCTGAGGGTACAGGAATCCATCGGGCGCGGCGATGAAGTAAAAATACGACTGGGATATGATTCTGATCTGGAAACAGAATTTATCGGCTATGTAAAAGAAATCACCACGAACGACAGTTCACTGCAGATCCTTTGTGAAGATGCATTATTTCTTTTCAGAACCGGAATCCCAAATAAAGAATTCAAGCCGGCCACCGTAAAGCAGATTGCGCAGTACGTGGTGGCCAGCATCGACAAAAGTTTCAAAGTGGTGTGCGAATATGATATTCCATACGATAAGTTCACCATTTATCAGGCAACAGGCTTTGATGTTCTGGCGAAGCTTCAGGAAGAGACCGGCGCGGATATCTTCTTTGATATGGCGAAAAAGGAACTGCATATACACCCGGCATACACCAGGAAAGCCGGTGAAGCTGAATACAGTATGCAGCATAATATAGAATCCAGTTCACTGGAATATAAAAGCGCACAGGACCGCAAAGTAGAAGTTACGGTAGAAAGTGTGGGACTGGACGGAAAAACGATCAGTAAAACCGTGGGTCAAGCCGGCGGGGAAAAGATTACAAAGAAAGTCGGGCGAATGTCAGCAGGTGCGATTAAGATCATCGCAGATACTGAGTACGAAAATAAAATGGCACCAGGTTACGAAGGAAGTTTTGACGCCTGGTTAATTCCATTCGTTAAACCGAGTTATACGGTTGGAATTTATGACAAAGATTATCCTTACAAGGATGGCAGATATTACGTGGAAAGTGTTACCACGAGCTTCAGCGAAAACGGCGGAAAGCGAACCATAACACCAGGAATAAAACTGAGTAAATAATGAATGATAAGCACGCGGCGCTGAAAGAAAACATCCGAAAGATTGTAGCAGCCAATCCGAATCTGCCGATCGACGGAACCGTAACGAAAGTTACAGGCGACACCTGCTCAGTAATGGTTAATGATTTTGAGGTCTCAGATATCAGACTAAAAGCAACGGCGGACGGATCTGATAATTTACTCATCATTCCCAAAGCTGGCAGCCGGGTTCTGATGCTGAGCACCGACGGAACCATCGGGAATTTAACGGTAATAAAATGTGATGTTGCAGAAAGGATATTATATAATGAACAAGGCTTGGTGGTTGAAATCGATAGCACCACCGGAAAAGTAAAGGTGCAGAACGAAAGCACCAGTCTGAAAGATTTATTTCAGCAGCTCACCGATTTACTTAAGCAGCTGAAAGTATTTACACCCGCCGGACCATCAGGAACCCCGTTACCGGATTCCATTGTACGGATTAATAAGTTTGAAACCGATTTTAAAACAATTTTAAAATGAGTTTAAGCACAGCAAAGCCCGCAGCGAAAGCTGCAGTAAAACAAATTCTCGAAGACATGATTACCCGCGAGGAATCGAGCACCGAGGAATTTGCAGAACGATTGATAGAAATAATGGAAGCCTGGTTACAACAGGCCACGATAAAATATACAACCGGCTTAATGGCACCTAATGGCGCTGTAACCGGCACTTTTAACGGACAATTAGAATGAAAAACAAAGCAACAGGCATACAGTACCAGGACAGTTCCGACAGCACCGTTTACGATCTGAAAATTCAGGTTGTGAAAGATTCTTTCGGGAAGATCCTGAGTGGAATGGTGATCGGTGCCACGCTTGAACAGAATATGGCGTCGATAATGGTCGCGGAACCGGGCGACTTCAAAGCCAATTTATCACTGGGTGTTGGGTTGCGGTCTGCTTTACTTGATGAAGATCTGCTGAAGTACCGCCACGCGATCAAAGAACAGTTTGCTTTGGACGGAATGACCGTAAAACATTTGGATTTATACAACCTTCAAAGATTTTCGATTGATGCAGAATACGAATAAAACACAGCAGGGCCAGAACTTTATTGATATGGTCTGTCAGCTCACCGGAAGTTACGAATCAGTTCTTGAAATGGCCATTCTCAATAACCGCGGAATTACCACGCCGTTGGTAATTGGTGAAGAAATAAAAGCTTCAGCCGTGATCAACCAGGACGTTGTGAATATCTTTAGAAAGAAACAACCGGCAACAGCCCTGGAACAGAATACAGATGATGCAATTGAAGAGCTCGAAGGAATCGGATACTGGATTATTAACAAAAACTTTAAAGTCAGCTAAAAATGGCACGCACAATTACAGAAATAAAGAAAAGTTTTACCGACAGATTCATGCAGGATCCGGCACTGGTTGAAGCTTACGGACTTGATGAAAACCAAACCTTTGAAAATCAGTTTTCGTTAACGGCTTTTGAAAATGTGCTGATCGATGTGTTCGTGTTCCTGTTCTGGACGCTCGAAAAACTTTTCGATAACCATAAAAAAGAAGTAACGGAAATCCTTTCGGTTCTGAAGCCGCACACGGCACGCTGGTACCGAAACAAAGCACTGATCTTTCAATATGGTTTTAATTTATATCCTGATACCGATGTTTTCAATAACGAAGGATTCAGCCAGGAACAGATTCAGAATTCTAAAATAATTAAGTATTCTGCAGTCACTGAAGCCACCAACGAAAGCAGGTTAATTATAAAGATCGCAACCGAAGACAGCAACGCAGAACTTGCGCCGATATCACCTGCTCAAAAAGAAAGCTTTGACGCTTACATTGATGAGATACGGGATGCAGGCGTGAAGATTACCGTCATTAATTATCTGCCGGATATCCTGAGACTGAACATTAAAATTTATTACAATCCTTTGGTTTTAACCAGTTCCGGAGTTTCTATTCTGACAGGAAAAAAACCTGTTGAAGATGCGCTGAAAGCCTTTATGAAAGAACTTCCGTTTGATGGTGAATTAATTCTTTCGTCCCTGGTTGATAAGTTACAGCAAACAGAGGGTGTAGATATTCCGCATCTGGTTAACGCTGCGTCCAGTTGGATCGACAGCACCGGGACCACTTACGGAACTTTCGAGAATATCGGCGTTAAAAAAATTCCGACGTCCGGATATTTCAAGATCGAGAACTTTAATAACATCGAATATATCGCTAATTAATTATGTGGTTTTCACTCAACTGGAAAATATTAGCCCTTTCATTAGTTCCGCCATTTTTGCGCGGTACGGTGGCTAATTCGTGGGTTCTGCTTTTTACTTCTGCCATAGAAAGTATTCATTATGAATGGCTGCAGTACCGGAAAGGAAACATTTACAACCTGGCGCACAACAGCCAGAAATGTTACCTCAGAGGTGCGTTGAATGACCGATTTGATAACGAGCTGCGCCGAATCCGGATCGATGACGGCAACGCATTTAAAAGGAAATACATCTACACGGATGCTGAAGAGAAACCAAAGTTTTTGGGAACGATGTTTCTGTACGATGATTCAGATTACGAAGATACAGGCGTGGATTTCATTGTGGTAGTTCCAATTGATTTGCAATACAGTGTTTATGAAATGAAAGCGCTGATCGATTTTTACAGATTAGCTTCAAAACGATATAAAATAATTAAGGAGTAATGAATAATATAGATTATAATCAGTCTGGCGGTTTTCCACTGTCAACCCAGATTTTAGACGCGAGCCAGGAGGCTTACAAAAACTTCAATGCCTTTGGGAATTTCGCAGGTGATCTTACGATCGTAACCGGTTGCGAAGATTCCAGCGGCGGAACCGTGACGAATGGTTTTGTTTCAATTTACGGTGAATTACTGCCATTTGTGGGAACAACCGTTACCGACAATGTGGTGATTATAGAAACGCCGGACGCCCGCGGATTTGAAGACGGTTCCGTGAAG
>MKTK01000036.1:38089-48901 GCA_001898255.1 Chryseobacterium sp. 39-10
GCAAACTTCCGCAGACCGATGACGCTCTTCGCATTAGAAGACCGCCTGACTCAGCTTGAGAAAGCAGTGCCGGTTGGCCTTGTGGCAATATGGGGCCGCCCGGCAGATGAGATACCTGCCGGATGGGAAGAGCATACGGATATGCAGGGCTATGTCCCGGTAGGTCAAAAGTCCGGGGATGTAAACTTTGGCGGCTTGAACAGTACAATTGGTGTAGCGCAAGTGACGCTTACTTTGGATGAAATCCCTGCTCACAGTCACTCGACATCGCCATTCAACAAATTCGCCGCGCGAGCATCCGAATTAGGCGGAAATGTAAGTAGTGACGGCGGTGTGGATGCCTCGAATGCTGCCAATGAGCTGGCAATAGGAGGCTTGACAGCTTCAAACTGGGTTACGGCTGCTGAAAAACAACGCGGTGCGGCCAGGCTCACTCAAACATCCAGCCCTCGAGAATCGTAAAATTCATCCGTTTTGTCGGATTTAATTAAGATTTAAAAGATGCCGAAAGTATCAATAAATATCATTAAAGACTGGTTCAAAAACCAAAGTAAGCCTCCACAGGAACAATTCTGGGCGTGGCTGGATTCATTCTGGCATAAGGATGAGCCAATTCCGCAAAGTGCGGTTGAAAATCTTGTGACTACACTTCAGAAAAAAGCGGATCTCGTGAATGGTGTGGTTCCGGAGGAGCAACTGCCATTTTCGGTGGTGACCTCTGAGGTGATTGCGCTTGGAAAGAGGGAAATAACCGGGAATGTTTTAAAACTGAATGTTCACAGTTCCGGTGCCAATGTGGTGCGGGTAAAAGGTAAGCTGATCACCAGAAGTTTTGAAAATACATGGACTTTCTCTGAGGTTATGGGTTCGGGCTTCAATGTACTCCGCGGTTATGCTGTGAAAAACCAGGATGATTTCTTTATGGTAGAATCCGGAGAACAGGCGGAAATTACTGATCCTGAAATACCGGCCGATGCGCTTGAAATATTTAAAATTACTCTTTCAGATGTCGGAATAATACAAGATCCGGACGCCGATAATGGCTATAAGCTCCGGGATGAAGATCCGTGGCGAACTGTTCAGGTTTTCAACGATGCACCGATGAATATCGTTACTGCAGTATCGCCTTCAACTTCCTTTAATATCGAAGTTTTTACCGCGCTTCCTAAAATTGCAGCGATTAGAACAAAGGTGAAGAAAAACACCCGCGACGGGCTGGAAATCACGCTGTATAATAACAGCGATACACCGGTAGATTTGCTTCCTGGCGATTACGAGGAAACGCTTATTTACACCACTTTCCCGTTTGCGGATAACTACACACTGAAGCCTCGAAGCTTTGCGAAATTTAAGCGAAAGGAAAACAAATATCACGAGCTTGCGGGTGGCGGTTCCGCATCTTTCCCGGAAGGAAACGACGGAGATGTTTTAGAATACGATTCCGCAGCACCGGATGGAGTGAAGCCGAGTAACCGATTGACGAATGTTGAAACTGGTAAGCTCGACAAACCCACAACAGATGGCAGTTGGGTAATTACAAAATCAGGAAGTACAATTACATATACAGATGCTTCTACATTTGGTCAAAACATCGCTAATACAAATCTTACTTGGAGTGCTGATAGAACTCAGAATCTTAACGCAAAGAAACTAAGTTTTACAGGTGGTAGAGTTTCTGTTCCAGCTTTGGAATTGGAGATTACTTCTGAGAATAGTGTACCTAATAAAATTTGGACTGATGGAGTTGGATATTATTTTAATAACAATTTAGGGATTAAGAAAAATGTTGCTTTTAAAGATGAAATCTTTGAGCATAATGTAAGGGGAAAACGAGTTGAAGCAACAGTAAGCGGAACTTATGCAATAGATTTAAACGCTGGAAGTCACTTCTCTTTAACGGCAACCACGGCAACTACAATCAGTTTTGTAAATATGATTTTAGCAGATGAAACTTGTGTAATTACGATGACGGTAACAGGTGAATTGCTTACGTTGCCTGCATGGTTAATTCGTGATGCTTATTCGGATGATCCAAAAGCTACTAAAACACGTGAATATATGATCATTATTAAAAAAGGTGGTGTTTCGCCAAGTGGAAGGTTTAACGTAATTAATATGTAGTTATGAGTGGAAGAAGGTTATATTACACTGTGGGGAATGATGTAAATGTTTTTTTATCAAAAACAGGAATAACAGACACTGTTATTATTAATGCGCTGCATAATTGTTTTGACAGCCTTGTTGATTCTGGATTATGGTCTAAAATAAAAGTTTTTTATCCTCTTGTTGGTGGAACTGCTTATACTACAAAATTCGACCTTGTAAGAAGAAATAAATCAGCATTTGACATAATATGGCATGGAAGCCCAATTTTCTCATACAATGGCGTTATGGGAGGTGCAGGTCTAAATGCGTATGGAGATACAAGTTTTAACATATTAAATAATACTACGGTAGGGGATGAAGGTTATACACTTTGTATAGGCACTAATGATGCAAGTTTTTCTTCAGACGAAATTATATTTGGTGGGTTTAATGGTCTTGCTAAAACATATTCTTTATTAGTGGCTACTTCTACATCATTTGGTACAAGGCTTAACTCAGCTATTAACTCAATTTCTAATTCTACAAAACTTGGTATTTACTCTATTAATAGAAATTCTTCAAACTTATCTATGCTGAAAAATACCACAGTAGTTAAAAATGTGACTACAAGTGGGGATTTACCAAATGTAAGAATATATCTGTTAAATGTTATGAATAGTTTAGGTCCGTATAGTGTTGGTTATTCGGCAGGAAGATTACAGACGACAGTAATACATTTTGGATTAACCGATGCAGAGTCTATTAATCTCCAAAATATTATTAACACTTTTGAAAATGACTTAGGAAGAAAAACATGGTAAACAAAACAATGAGAACAGAACAAATAATACCAGCACAAGTACAAGGATTAATTGATGTAATTAACTCACAAGATTTAGTTCTTGCAGAGGTTCCTTTAGATACATTAATAATAGATGGAGTAGAACATGAACAAATCCTAAGAGTAAAGGATGTGAACATTGCTTTGTCAGTAGAATTTCTAAAAGTAAACCCAAAGAGAATTTTAATCAATACAGATACAGGTGCAGAAATAGACTTAAATCTACCAGTTCCAGATTGGACTAAGACAGGTGCAGATATGATGGCTTTAGTGGATGAAAATGGGGAAAGAATGCTTTTTGAAACTAAATACTATGATGATGTATTAATTCAAGAGGGATGGTATGATGAAGAATTAGAGCAAGATATTCCACCTGTGTATGAAGAACAACTGATTGAAACTAAACAGGAAGTTAAGTTAGTTCCTACGTTGAAATTCCTGATGTTGATGGTAGGAAGTAAGGTGTTTAAAGTAATCTTTGAAATGTTTACTCACCAATATGTGAATGACATCAAAGCTGAAAATCCAGATTATTTTAAGAATTTGAAGTAGATGAGGGCATTTAAACTTTGGCTGCTCGCAGTATTCTTACTAACAGTAGTAAACATAGTAAATAGAGTGCTTTATAAATATAAGATAAAACACCTTACAAAAGCTGAAAGGAGAAAGAAAATGCAGGAGTATGACAGACAGGAAGCAATGGCTTTAGATGGTTTTGCTAACAGGAATTATAGAACATTCTGGAATAGTTATCTTATAAAAGAAACAGGATATAAATTCGGTGTAGAGGGAGAAATGATTTCTTCCGCTTTAGGTAAAAATGAAGTAGATAAAACACTTTCAGAAAAAGGAAAAGGTAAGCTATCAAGCTGGTTCTACGGAGTAAGACTCGTGAAGATTTTAGACCGATTAGATAAAGACCATTGTATTAATTCTATTGATCTGACTAAAGGTGAATGGGTTCCTAAAAAAACAGAATTATGATCACAGAATTTTTAATCGTTACATTCTGAAGGTTCCCAGGAGGCGGGAAATAAAAAACGCCCTCCAAAATTAAAAAACTAATATTTCATCATGAAAAAACTAATAACCATTTTTCTATTACTGTTCATTGTAACAGCCTGCACCACGCAGAAACACAAAACTAAAGAGAAAACGAAAACCGAAAGCCAGGAAAAGGAAGTAAATTCCATTTCGTCTGAAATTACAGCTGAGACTGCTGAAGTTAAAGTTAAAACAGATTCAGTTATCAATAATACCGCTTTCAGTTCTGGTAAATCTTCCGTATCCATCCTTCAGAATTTATCGCTTAAGAATAACGGTAAATGCGTAGATGGTGGTGAGATCCGGTTTCTGAAATTTACAGATGCTCAGGGCAATATGACTGAAGTTCCGGTAAATGATAATACTGATCTGGATTTCAGTTCCACGTCTGAGCTGACCAAAGAAAACGCTTCTTTAAAAACAGAAAACTCAAAACTTACCAAAGAAAAAACCGATCTGCAGACTAAATATGATGCTGAAGTTAAGGCGAGAAAAGACTTAGAAAAGAAACAATCTGCCCTACAGATTAATACAGAATCAAAATCAGAACGTAGCCAGCTAACGGCGTTTCTGTGGTGTATTGTCTTAACGGTAGTGTTCTGGGAAGCGGGTAGGTTTTACATTAAAAAACAGTTTTAACCATGAAATATCAATTAAGTAAACGCAGCCTGGATAACCTCGAAGGAGTACACCCCGACCTGGCAAAAGTAATGAAAGCGGCAATTACAAACAGCCCGGTTGATTTCACTATCGTCTGTGGCTTACGAACTACGAAACAGCAGCAGGAAATCTTTGCACAGGGCAGAACAAAACCCGGATTAAAAGTAACGAACGCAGACGGCGTAAAAAACTTATCAAATCATCAGGATGAAGCTGACGGTAAGAGGGATGGTTTGGGGGCTGCTGTGGACTTGTATCCATTCTTTCTGGGTAAAGTACAGGTAAACCATATAGATACTATTGCACGGCTGAAGGAAATTGCAGCACACATAAAAAAAACAGCTGCGGCAATGGGAATTAAGATTATTTGGGGTGGTGACTGGCGTAAGCCGTATGATCCGCCGCATTTCCAACTGGGATAAACCAGTATAGGAGGATAAAAAAAACGTCCTCCGACTTTTTAAAAAAGTTTCTCACACTCATTTTAAAATTGCGAATGCATCGCTGTCGGAGGACAAAGTCTTCTGATTGCGATGCATTCTTGTTTGTGAGTGTGAGAGTTGCAAAGATAAAAACTAAAACCAATTTTATGAATAAATATCACAAAACATTAGAAAAAATCCTTACAAAAGGAAAGGTGCAGGAAAACAAGAAGGGAAACATTACGTACCTGCTGAATGAGCACTTAACACTAAATCCCGCTGACTTACTTGAAATCTTTGAAGGGCACGGAATTGCGCGAAATAAGCTTAAAACAGAACTGGATCTGTTCCAGTCCGGGGAAAGGTTAACGGAGCGGTATCGCGAAGCCGGCATAACGTGGTGGGATTATTGCGGACCTATTCTGGTGAATAGTTATCCGACTTACTTTGAACAGCTGCCGGATCTGATTAAGAAGATTAATAAAGAAAAGCGTAACAGTAAGAATTATGTACTGTTTCTTGGTAAGAATGACACTGAGAGCAACCAACAGCCGTGCCTTTCTTTGATCCAGTTTCAGATTGACCAGGGTAAGTTAGCTGTATCTGCATATCAGCGTAGTTCTGATGCTAATCTGGGGCTTCCTGCTGATATCTACCACTTGTATCTAATCAGCCGTCAGATTGATTTACCACTTAAAAGTATTTCACTGTTCCTGGGCAACGTACATGTGTATGAAAATAACCGGGAAAGCACTATGAAGCTTCTGGCAGGTGAGCCTGTTAAATTTGCTTTAAACGTCAATTAAAACCCATTTAAAAAGCCTTTCAAACGAAAGGCTTATATTTGTGTTTCCAAATTGGATTTGTGTTTTTTCTTTACATTTAGTTTTGTAAATTTTTACTTTTCGATTTGGCGATTATACAAGCCGTGATTTAAAAAATGCCGTTGAAAATAATTTAATTGTGAAAAATGGAGATAAGAAAACGACAAAATACAGAAAACCATAATACTGCGCACAACATCGGTAACCGTTGCAAAACTCCTCTTTTTCATCAAAAACAATAAAAAACCGACCTCGTTTAAGCCGTTTTAAGCGAGGTTTTTTGTGGGGTAACGTGGCTGGGATGGTAGAGTTTACCACGTTTTTTGGTCAAAAACACACGCCAAAATCTTTGGGTTCTTTTTGCCTCCGGTTTGCACCGGGGGCTACACATATGGCACACCTGCGGTGTGCTGGTGGTTGGTTTCTTTGGAGATTATGTGGAATTGTGATGGGAATGAAAAAGAATTAGTAATTTGGTTGTGGGAAAAACATTGGCTGTGTTTGGTTGAAAATGAACTCTTTTTATTTTAGTCTACAGTTCGAAAACATTTTCCTTTAGTTGCAATCTAATAATACCCCACTCTATATTGAACTTATGTATACTTTTTCAAAATATTTTTCCGAATTTGTAGAAACATTTATACTTGATAATAATTCTGAATATCTTAATGAAATTTTAAAATCAATTCAAAATAATTTTGAGTACGATTCTTTTGAGTTAATTCTTAAACAAAAAGGGATTCGAAATATTGAAGATATTAAGCTTGAGTCTCTAGACTTACTAATTTCTTATGCAAATTTTATTTTGAAAGATGATATAATTTCTGGAGTCGAAATACAAGATTTCACATTTCTGAAAAGAATATTTAAGATTAGAGAAGGTGATTTTGTAAAAAATAAAAACTTTGCAATAAATGAAGTTTTGAAAAAAGAATTTATCCGAATCTATTCAGATAACCATATAAGTGAAAAAGAAACTTTATTACAGCTTAATCTTCAATCTCTCTTTGATTTAAGTTATGATGAATTTGAGCATTTAAAAAAAGATGAAATTATAAACTCTTTACTTCAAGGTGCAAATCCAAGAGATTTAGACATTACAAAAATACCAAAAGGACTCAATATTCTTTAGACAACAGTTTATATAAGACTAGCATTTTTTTTAGAAATTAGCGATAAATCTTCACAAACATATTAAAACAGCGGCTACTGAATAAGCTTTATCTATACTTCATATGCCAAAGCTGTATGAAAGGCGATAAATCCTAAAGAATTGGGTATATTTGGGGTGTTACCTGCAATCTTATAAAAATCCAGTAACAAGAAAGGATTGCAAGAACTTACAATCCTTTATAATTATCTTTATTTTTTTGCTGCAATCATCATGTGTGGACTAAATGGTAATAATGACTCATCATTTTCTGTTGCCAACAATAAATCTTCTAATACTTTTCTTCGTTTAGGATTTAACATATTTGAATAATAATCTTTATCAAGCCAAATTAATCCTTCAACTGCAAACATTTTATCAATTTTCAAATCACATTTTAAAAACTCATTTTTTAAAATTGAAGGTTTATGATAAAATGCTTCAGCCAAAAGCCAAGGAAAATCTTCTGGCGGATTATGAACACCCGATTCTAACTCAGACTTACACATTTCAAAAAAAGTAGGTTTATAAATTAATCCATTTAAAAGACCTACTACAGTTGAAGCAGTAGAATTAATTCCGAACCCTAAAATCACTCCATCTTTCTTTAAAACCCTTTTTGCTTCGTTTATTGCAAAAATTCGATCCTCTGTATTTTGTAAATGATACAAAGGTCCATGAATTATAATTACATCAGCAAAATTATTTGGAAAATCTAAATCTTTAGACTCGCCTTTTACAACTTTAAATTTATTCTTCAATTTTCGAGATCTATTCTCCGCAATTCTAAGATGTTTGTCAACCGGTTCAATTAAATAAACATTGTGATTTAATTTTGATAACCATTCTGAATATTTTCCAGTGCCTCCGCCAACATCAAGAATAGTGTAAGAACTTTCAAGATACAAACTAATGAGATATTTTATTCTTTCAAATTCGAAAACTCCCATTCCTTTTGAAAGTCTATCTTCTTCTGATGCTTTATTATAAAAAAGTTCAATACTTGAACTAATTAGATTATTTTTTTTCATACTAAGTTTAGTGCAAAACACTTTTGAAAAATTTTAATTTTATAAATAAGAAATTGCGACTACAAAAATGTAATCGTAAAAACCTCTAAGAATCGAGGTTGTGGTATGTGTACTTAGTATAAGATTTTGTAAAAATAGAAAAAATAATTAATAAAGACTGCAGGTAATAACTAAGCTTTAGCTACGCTCCGTTCGACAAAGCTGGATAAAAAGCTATAAATCCTAACGAGAGTTGGGATATTTTGATGGATTATGGAAAACCGTAAAAAAGTGTCGAGGGGATTGGGTGTTGTAAGCTCCCCCAAAAACAGTACGTTTTAAAATATAAGGTCCAACACGCAGACCTTTATTGATAAAAGCTTTCTATAAAAATGTAAAAGCACCGCTGCCGCACCATTGCACCGTATGTTTATTGATAAAAATTTAAGCACGACCAACACCACCATTCCTAGAAAAACGCCCCACCATTCAGCCATTTTACATAAATCACAATAAAACTATCCATTCATCATCAATACATAAACCATGGATAAGCCATAGATAGCCCCCGTACACTACCCCAGTATAGTGCATGAAAAAAAAACGAGAATTGAGTAGTCATATTCACAAAAATATAACCCCAAAATTAAAAACAATGAAATAAGAGAAAATCAGGAAATCAAAACCCATCATAGAAATTTCCGCCAAAGTCCCTGGAAAACAGCCGCATCCAGATAGCGTAAACCAAAGATAATAAAAATAACAATACAAAAAAGAAAAATTCCCCCCCAAAAAAACAGCCCTCCCAACTCCTTATCCTCCTTATCCTCCTCCTCCTCCTCCTCATCATCATCATCATCATCCACTTCCTCCTCCCCAACCCCAACTCTCAACCCTCACCCCCCCTTTCCTCTTTCCTCTTTCATCTTTCTTCTTTTTTCTAGAAGTTAGATGTTAGATGTTAGATGTTAGAATGAGTACTGATAACCGATAACTATCAACTATCAACCCCCTCCTTCCTCTTTCCTCTTTCCTCTTTCCTCTTTCTTCTCAACCCTAAACCCTCAACCTACTCCTCTACGAAAAAATAAAACAGAAAATCGTCAGCCGAACTAAAAAACAAATCACTAAATTTGAACAAACTAATCAACACCTTGAAATCATAACCAATTGAGTATAAGAATTTCAATTTAACGTGAGTCAGAATATCACCAAACCGCTTTACATACACCATGAATAACAAAAAATCATTTCCGTTTGAATTCTATAAATTCCTAGATGAAAATACACTAGTCGAAATCAAAAGTGGAAAAAATCGAAATAAGTTTACTGAGATTTGGATGGTAAATGTTGATCAAAGAATCTTTGCAAGAAGTTGGAATAAAAATGAAAATGGTTGGATGAATGATTTCTTGAAAAATAAATCTGGGCAAATAAAATTTGGTGAAGAAATTCTAAATATAACAGTGAAAAAGCTGGAAAGTAATGACGAATTAAACCAAAAAATCAGCAATGCTTATTTGGAAAAATATACTCAAGAACATAATATCGAATATGCGAAAGGAATTTCACAGCCAGAATATAACAATTATACGATTGAATTTTTTATCAATTGAGTAATCAGAGATACCCCAGATAACATAGAACTATGGTAACTACCAAATTTTCTATGCAGAAATTAGCGAAAAATTTTCACAAACCTATTAAACCAGGCAGTGAGTAATTAAGCTTTAACATCTGATATGTTAATATAAAAACAAAAAAAACCTGACAATGTCAAGATTTTTTTGTTTCGCATTTTGTATAGATTAGAAACTAGCGTAGTAGTTTGTAAATGCTTACAAACGTTTAAAAACGATATAATATCCTGGTAAATAATGATATATACCAATTGTGCATGTTATTGATATTGGTAAATAATTGCGTATATTTGTGTGTTGTGTGCAATGCGCCAAAAAACCGCCTTAAAAACTGAAAAATCAATGAACTTTATTGACACAAACTTTGATTATCGTAATGATTCTGTTTGCGGAGACCCTGATTCTGACAGTCCAAAACTTTATGAACACCATAAATATTTATGGAACAAACAATTACCTTGCGAAAGAACCCTGAAGTTGGAACCTTTGACAATCGGTGGAAAATACGGAAGAATTGTTTTAAAAAATAATTTGCACAGCAATTTATCAAGTGACAGAATGTGTCCGCATTTTGACGGAAAATATAACGGAAAATTCAACGGTTGGTTAACAGATGAAGAAAGAGAGGAATTTAAGCAGAAAGTTCGGACAATTGGAGGTCATATTGTTTTTCCTGCGCACAAAAAAAATGGCTTTACAATAAATCAAGCAAGAGGAGTAAACAGAAAAATTTCTGACAGATTTGATTTGACTTTGGAATGTATTCGCAGATTTTATGACAACGAAGAAAGTCCCCTATTTGCAACTTTAAAAAATTACGAAGATTTCTTTTTGCTATTCAAAGATTTTAAAAATTATATTGATTTTTTCCTGTTGCAAGATTTTGTGGACTACAATTATAAAGTGAAATTCTCTTTACCTTTTGACAACTTTGTTCGCTCACCTTTACCACAAAATGTTGAAGAATATCAAGAATATAAAAACCACACAATTACGTTGTTAGACTTAAGAAATACAAGAATATCTAAAGTAAAAAATGCACTGCACACAACATAGTATTTGCAAAAGGCGGGGTTGAATATTTAATAGAAATATTTGTTGCATTTAGTCGCAACTTGCTTTTCATATTGTATTTT
>MKTK01000037.1:0-87 GCA_001898255.1 Chryseobacterium sp. 39-10
CACTTTTGGCGTAACCATAAACGGTAAAGTATATGTGCCAAGAGACCCAACAGGAGTTAGTGTAGGAACAACCCCCAAAGGAATGAT
>MKTK01000037.1:187-1350 GCA_001898255.1 Chryseobacterium sp. 39-10
TCAACAGGACAAATTTTATTAAAGAAAAGTAATTTCCACCACAGAATAGACAGCATTCGTTTTCCTCATATTTATTTTAAAATTTGGGACAGCAATATCGGCAATTATGCTTATTACGGCTCTGTTGAAGATCAAGGAAGTATAAATATAACAAGATTAGATAGTGGAATTATATCGGGTAATTTTTCAGGGAAATTTTTTCGTTATGACAATCCAAATGATTTTATTACTATTTCTGATGGTCGATTTGATATTAACGGATTTACCCTGCCTAATCACCCGTTCCCATAAACCATTGCTTTAACTAAAAACTTTTTAAAATTAATTTTAACCTCAATTTAAAAATTATGAAAAACCTTATTTTTATTCTCACCGCATTGCTGTTATTAGGATGCAGAGACAGTAACAAAGCAGATGACGGATTTCACGCAGTATTGCCACCCGAAACACAAACCGGTGCAAACACTTTTGGCGTAACCATAAACGGTAAGGTATATGTCCCGAGAGACCCGACAGGAGTTAGCGTAGGAACAACTGCCAAAGGAATGATTTTTTGGAGGTCGCCTGATAATCAACACATTTATGATGAACTTGAAATCAAAGATGGTGCAAGTTCTGTGGGCTTTCAAATGATTATTCACTTGCAAAATTTATTTCAAAATGGTCAAGGAGAATATATATTGAAAAAAAGTAATTTTCATAATGGTATTGACAGCATACCCGACAATCATATTTACTTTAAAATCTGGGATAATAACATTAGCAATTATGCCTATTATGGTTCTATTGAAAACCAAGGGTTAATAAATGTAACAAGATATGATTTTGCGAATAGAATTTTTTCAGGAGTTTTTTCAGGAAAATTTGTTCGTTATGACAATCCCAATGATTTTATTACCATTTCTGATGGTCGATTTGATATTAACTGGAATACTTTACCTAATCACCCATTCCCATAAACCATTGCTTTACTTAACCTCAATTTAAAAATTATGAAAAACCTTATTTTTATTCTCACCGCATTTCTGCTATTAGGATGCAGAGACAGTAACAAAGCAGATGACGGATTTCAAGCAGTATTGCCACCCGAAACACAAACCGGTGCAAACACTTTTGGCGTAACCATAAACGGTAAGGTATATGTCCCGAGAGACCCAACAGGA
>MKTK01000037.1:1483-36718 GCA_001898255.1 Chryseobacterium sp. 39-10
GTTTCTCAATATGTCTTAAAACAAAGTAATTATCATAAAGGCATTGACAGCATACCAGACAATCATATTTACTTTAAAATCTGGGACAGCAATATCAGTAATTATGCATATTATGGTTCAATTGAAAATCAAGGAATGGTAAATATTACAAAACGAGAAAACGGCATTGTATCTGGAAATTTCTCAGGAAGATTTGTTCGCTATGATAATCCTAACGATATCATAGAGATTACCGATGGCAGATTTGATATTAATACATTAACGCTGCCTAATCACCCATTCCCATAAACCATTGCTTTAACTAAGAACCTTTTAAAATTAATTTTAATCTCAATTTAAAAATTATGAAAAACCTTATTCTTATTCTCATCGCATTGCTGTTATTAGGATGCAGAGACAGTAACAAAGCAGATGACGGATTTCACGCAGTATTGCCACCCGAAACACAAACCGGGGCAAACACTTTTGGCGTAACCATAAACGGTAAGGTATATGTCCCGAGAGACCCAACAGGAGTTAATGTAGGAACAACAGCCAAAGGAATGATTTTTTGGGGTGCTCCCGACAATGTTTCTTGGAATGAAATTGAAATTAAAGACGGAGCAAGTGCAGTAGGTTTTCAAATGATTATACATTTACAGAATTTGCAAAGTATTGGTGTAGCACAATATACTTTAAAACAAAGTAATTTTCATAATGGTATTGACAGCATACCCGACAATCATATTTATTTTAAAATCTGGGATAATAACATTAATAATTATGCTTATTATGGTTCTGTTGAAAATCAAGGAATTATTAATATTACCAAATTCAATGGTAGCCTAACTCAAAATTGGATATTATCAGGCAATTTTTCAGGTAAGTTTGTTCGTTATGATAATCCCAATGATTTTATTACTATTTCTGATGGTCGATTTGATTTAAATTTAAACACCTTACCAAATCATCCTTTCCCTTAAAAATTAACTGGCAATAGCAGTTTACATAAATTAAAAATAACACTTACAAAATTAACCTCAAACCAGTTATTATTATGAAAAAACCATTTATTACCCTTGTTTTTTGTTTTCTGTTTATTCATATAACAGCACAAGACAACCCAACCATACAACAAACGGAACAACTCCCCAATTGGCCTGTAATGCTCTCTAATCTGGATACTTCACAGATTACTTCGGGCATATTAATCGACAAAGTTACTACGTTTGCTAATCTGATTAATTACAATACCGCTGAAAACAACTACTCAAACACCGGTCATTTTAATCAGGCGTTGAGCGAACTGTCACGTGCTTCAGATGAAACGCTGTTTGTCGGCACAAACTCAATTGTGAATCAAAATCCTCCGGTAATTCTAAATAATTCTATAGATATAGGAATAATCAATACCACTTTTCACAAACTTAACTTTAATGAAGAAAATCCTTCTGCCGGTGGTGTAACTTTTAACGAAACCACAGGTAAATTTGTACCCGTTGCGGGTCGCCCTGCTTTCATTGGAAAGAAAATCACAATCATCTCGCCTATGAAAGAGTTTGTTACAGGGAGTAGTTTTGTATTTAATTTCAATAACAGTTTGATTTATAACAATGCCACAACAACCATTAAAAACTTATCGGTCGATTTTGATGATGGAAATCCCGCATCTGTGGTTATTTCCAATGGCACAATAGTTACACCGGCAAAAACGGTAAATTATATGAGTACAGGTGCAAAAACGTTAAAATTTACCCTTACCTATTCAGACAATACCACATTAGAAACTTATGCTTATCTGTATGTAAATTACGAAGAAAATAATCAATCTTCTGCTCCCAACAGTGCCAATGCTCCGTGTTACGAATTATTAAAAGACAAAGGTACTTTCACATCAACCATTCCATTTAAAGGGTATGAAGAAAACGCCGCAGTGTTTGGGAAAACAGAATATACTGTTTTTTACGGCTATAATAATGCTGCAAAAAAAATGATAAAGCCAATTATTATTGTAGATGGTTTTGACCCCAAAGACAAAAGAAAAGTGCAGGATTGCGATTGCGAAAACGATACAACTCCTGCACCTAACAATTGCAGATTAAACAATTCTGATATTACAATTAGTTATTTTCCCCTTCGTATTACCATTACATTCAACCCCTCAAAACACGAATCTTTGGAAGATTTGATGAATTATAATGTAGATGGACAACCTGTTAATTTAATTGATAAACTGCGTACAGAGGGTTATGATGTTATTGTAATTAATAACCCCACTTACACAACAACCAATGCAAACGGACAAACAGTAACCATAGACGGCGGTGCAGATTATATAGAACGCAATGCAATGACCTTGGTTTCTTATATGCAATCTATTAAAGAACAGCAAAACATTGCAGGAAGCACAGAAAAATTAGTTTTAATCGGTCCAAGTATGGGTGGTCAAATTACACGCTATGCTCTTGCTTATATGGAGAAAAAATTTGCAGAAACAAACAATCCTGTTTGGCAGCACAATGCTCGTTTATGGGTAAGTGTAGATAGCCCTCATTTAGGAGCGAATATTCCTGTTGGTGCACAAGCAAATATTTGGTTCTTAGCAGATAGATTATATAAAGATAATGCAAGAATTCAATTTTATGAAGAATTGAATTCTGTTGCAGGGAAACAACAAATTATCAGCCAATTTAAAAATGCAAGAGAAACCGGTTATTTGAATGGGAATAGTTTTTTTACAACATATTACAACAATCTAAATTCTAATGGAGTTGCCGGTTCGGGAGGTTATCCGGTTTCTATTCCCGATACTTTTAGAAAAATTGCAATGGTGAATGGTTCATTGACCGGTAAAAAAGATGCTTCCGAGCAACAAACATTTTTGTATATGAGAGGATATATAAGAGGTTTGTGGCCATTTCAAAGTTCAACAATTACATTGTTCAGGTTACAAGATAATTTTATGCCTGCGTACGGACAAACAGGAACTGTTTTCAAAGGAGATGGACAGAATCTTGGTATTGGTTTAAATCATTGGAATATTAATCACCCAAGATATACTTTAAATGTAAATAACAATAGCATTAAAGGAAGTCTGGACATTGTCCCCGGCGGATATTTTAAAACGGCTAAATACATAAAGGAAGCTGTTGCACAAGGAGCAAGTAGTGCTGGTATTAGGCATGAAACCGGAGATTATATTGAGAATCACTCTTTTATTGCTACGTTTTCTGCTTTAGGTCATTTATACCCAAACCAAAATTGGGGGAATCCGTTAAATGTTAATTTAACATGTCCTTCTAATAAGCAAACCCCATTTGATAGCTATTTTGGAACAGCAAATCATACAGAACATACTTCGTTTACAAAAGAAAGCGTAGATTGGCTTATGAAAGAATTAGACGGTGTACCCCAGCTTCCCCATTTCCCCATAGATGTTTCGCAATTTATAGGATCTAACGTAATCTGTTTAAACGAAATATCGGAATATTCTTTCTCAGATCTTTGTAAAATACCAGGTAGCATAACTTGGTCACTTAGCGGTTCAAGCGCACAAATGATCTCTTCAACAGGAATTTCAGTTACAATAAAAGGTGTGGCAAATGGTGCGGCAACTCTTACTGCAACATTCCAAAACGGGCAAACTTTCACCAAAAAAATCTGGGTTGGCAAACCTAATGTATTGATATATCCATCAGAGGACGGTTCTTTTATGGCCTATCTAAAAAGCAATGACAACAATTCAACCTTAGAAGAACAAGGACTTACCCCTGACGATGTAACTTGGAGAAGATTACCCCGCTTATATACCTCCACCGGGTTCTCATGTTATATAAGTAATGCTGATCCGAACCAGGTTGTAGAAGTAATTGTTACCAATTCCTGCGGAACAGTAACATTTTTGGAAACCATAAGTTTCCCTCCATGTGAAGAGTATGTCATTGTATCAAATAACGATAACACCTTTAATCTAATTCCGGCGCCGTGCTCGCAAAACTCCACAAATAACATACAGAATAATCCTTCGGTGATTATCGTCGACATTTTTGGTCGTGAAGTTCTAAACACTTCTTCAACGCAGTTTAGTCTGCAAAACCAACTCTCGGGAACTTACTATGCGAGAATTATTAGAAACAAAAAAATTGTTCGCACACAAACTTTAATAAAACGCTAACAAATAATTTTTAGAAGATGTTTAAATTTTATTGCTAAAAATTTTTCGTAGGTATTTTGAGATGGTTTCCTAATGGTAAAAAAATACAAAAGAAAATTAAATTTGGTTTGATGCGGTAAGATTAGCAAAAAATAAATAGTGTGAAAATCAAAAAAACCGCCATTTCACAAAACCCGATCATGAGTACCCCCATATAGGGTGTTTTAACGCTTGTTAAATCACCCTTTTTCAGTTACATTTGCTACCAATAACCAATAAAAACTCAATACCATGCCATCAACATCAGAAGTAGGTCACGCCAAAAACGTCGCCAATTTTACAGACCTCATCGCCTATTGCAACGCTTACGGAGCCACCTACAATCCATCCCATGCGCCGCTGCAATTAGCAGCATTAAACACATTGCTTACATCCGCGCAAAACCAGCTCACCAACGTAACCACTGCCAAAAACGCATTCGACACCGCAACAGGAAATCGGCAGCTCGCCTTTCAACCCCTCCGGTCGCTCGCAACAAAAATCTTCAATTTCGTAGCCGTCACAGATGCAAACGAGCAAACCATTGCCGATGCCAAAACCATCAACAACAAACTACAAGGCAAAAGAGCCACAAAACCAACACCACCC
The DNA here is from genome assembly GCA_001898255.1 of Chryseobacterium sp. 39-10. GTDB lineage: Bacteria > Bacteroidota > Bacteroidia > Flavobacteriales > Weeksellaceae > Kaistella. The sequence continues at coordinate 6,264 of MKTK01000037.1, forward strand.
AATGCAGGAGGTACAGAAATTTCAGTCTCCCGCCAAAGCTACGATATGCTCACTGAGAACTTCGCCGCACTCATAGATCTGATCAGTTCCATACCCTCCTATACACCAAACGAAACCGAACTTACCGTCCCCTCCCTCACCGCATTTCATGCCAATATGCAAACCGAAAACAATAATGTACTCAATGCAGAAGTAGCATACAGCAATGCACGAATAGCAAGAGATACCGTGCTCTATGATGAAAGTACAGGCCTTGTAAACATTGCATCCGACGTAAAAAAATACGTAAAAGCAATCTACGGAGCCACATCACCACAATACAAACAAATCAGCGGCATAAAATTCACAAAATCAAAATCATAAATATACACCCCAAAAAGAGAGTTGGAACACTAAAAATTCCAACTCTTTTTCGTTTTTAGAAAACAACCAGCCGCAATCAGAAAACTTCTACCCGCATTTAAGGAACTCCCGACCACATTTAAGGAACTCGCATCCGCATTTAAGGAACTCGCACCCGCATGTAAGGAACTTGTACCCGTATGTAAGAAACTCACGCCCGCATGTAAGGAACTCGCATCCGCATGTAAGGAACTCGCACCCGTATTTAAGAAACTCGCACCCGTATGTAAGAAACTCGCGCCCGTAATTAAGGAATTCGTACCCGCATTGAGAAAACGATCATCATCATTTGTAAAAAACCCATACCGGTCTCCGCTTTCGCCATCCTTCATCATAAAAATAACTATCTTTGAACATCCAAAAAGCAAAAACAAATGTTAGGCAACTTAAGGCATAAAATAGAGAGGCAATGGTTCGGCGTCCTTACCAGAATGGGCGCCAAATTGGGAATCCCAGTTTCAAAATTGCGCGTTTTCTTCATCTATTCCACCTTTGCCACTGCCGGCGTTTTCTTTCTCATCTACCTCGGCCTCGCCTTCACACTTTGGATCAAAGACATGTTCATCACCAGAAGACCCAGCGTGTTCGATCTTTAGCAAGCTCCTCAGGCAACTTGTCATTTCCGTTCATCATCACAAAAACAATTCCTATGGAATTTCAGCACATATCGTCCGGTCAAGATTTCAGGGTTCCCGTCATCTATCAATCCTACTGCGCCACCTTTCCACCCGACGAGCAGCGCAGTCATGAGCAATTTCTTAAGCTCTTCACCAATCCGCTGGTCAAGATTAATGCGTTGTTAGATGATCATCAGCACATCGGTTACCTCATCCTTTGGGAGCTGTCGCATTACACTTATGTAGAGCATTTCGAAGTTTTCCCCGAGTTCCGCAGCCGCAAATATGGCTCAGCCATCATGACGAGCTTACGCAAGCAATACCCCAAAATCGTCCTCGAAGCCGAACCCGAAAACCTCGACGAAACCGCGCAAAGAAGAATAGGATTTTACCAGCGCAATGGCCTCACCGTCATCGACAAAACCTATGTGCAGCCCAGCTATGGAGAAGGCAAAAACCCCATCAATCTCTGGCTGCTCGCCAATTGGCTGCCAGAAAATACGGTTCATATAAAAGAAGAGCTCTACGATGTGGTATATCCGTAGAGCCCTGCTAAAACATTTCTTTTAAATTAATTGATCTCGTATTCCAATTTAATGGTGATGCTCGCTTCCTTATCTTTAGACGAAGTATTGAAAGTGCCACCATACGAATACTCCTCGGTAGAGTTGGGCGCGGTAATCTGCGTAATGCCCATCGTTGCCTTTTTAAGTTTTCCCAAAGAGCTGCCGGCGTTTTCCGCAATCTTTTCCGCACGCTGTTTTGCATCCTTCGTTGCATCGGCAATCATCTGGTGTTTCACATCCGCAAGTTTGGAGTAGAAATAACTCGGGGCAGATGAGGTAAACTCAATTCCAAGATTGATAATTTCGGTGATGTTCCGGGAAAGGTTTTCCACTTTCGCCACATCCTTACTGTCAATGGAAATCGTTTGTGTCAGCTGATAGCCCGCAAAAGTTTGAGAACTTCTGCCCCTGTCGTCACTGGAGTAATTATATTGTTTCTGGATGTCCACCGCCGAAAAAACCATTTCGTTTTTGGGTATTCCTTTAGAAGTGAGGTAGTTTTCAATCACTTTTCGGTCATTAGCCAACTGATCGTATGCCGATTTAAGTTCAAAACTGTTGCGGGAAAAATTTCCGCTCCATCCAATGAGGTCCGAAGTAAATTTCTTGGTGCCCAATCCGGTAACCGAAATGGTATCCTGGCTTTTGTTGCGGTTTTTAATGGCGCTTCCCAAAAGAGCAAGACCAATAACAAAACCAAGCGATGCAATGCTGATAGCAATAATATTTTTGTTCATGAGTGTGGTAGAGATTTTTTAAGTGAATATTGATTGAGATGGATCACATCAAATCTTATTCCAAGTAATGAAGAATTCTTTAGCACCAGAACTCCGCCATCAAGATCCCGTCGTAAGCCCGATAGCAAACGAAATGGTTGTGGAATTAAGATTTTACCTTTCTTGTTTTAATGTATCCTATATAGGCCATTCGCATATCGGCAGCAATGCGATCTATGGGGAAGCTGTCCCTGTATTTTTTGGCTAAAGAAAAACTTTTGTCGGCATAGATCAGGAAACGGTCAATTTCCTCTTCATCCCATCCCTGCTGCGTATAAAAGCTAAGGTCAACTTCCAACTTAATGCGGTTATAAAATTGTTGCGTCTCCGCATAATTCGCTTGAGTAATCGGCTTGCTGGTCGCTTTCGTCAACAGCCCCACAGCAGCCGAAACCAATCCTATAACATTCACTTGTCCGGCACTAAAGTTAGGTCCTGCAAAAGCGGAAGGCGTTTTCAGCCGGGGCTGAACTTCCGTGGAAGGGCTCTTCATATAGGTATCCATAGAAGAGTTAAGGGCAACTACTTTCTTGGGAGGGTCCAGCGTCTTGCTGTCTTTCCTGATGTTACCCGTTGGCTGAAAAGCGATTTCGACTTCAGGAATCAGATAGGGCACTTTGGTAAGCGCTACATTAAGCGGTTGAGTAAAATTCTCGCTGGTTATTTTTACCTGAAACCTTTCAAATCCCGACTTCACAATACGCAGTTCGTCCGTTGGTTTTGATGCGATCATAAAATTCCCGTCCCTATCGGAGAGCACCTTTTCGTCGGTTCTTACATTAATAACAATTGCGTCGGCAATTTCGTTTCCAAATTCAGATTTTACCTTTCCGAAGATGTACTCCTGAGAGAATCCGGCGATCCCTATCAATAGAAATAAAAAAGAGAATAGTTTTAACTTCATGATCATTTTTTATAAAGGTAAATTTTTTTTGATCTTTCAAAATCATCTCAGATCTAAACTTATGGTCTCTAAAAACTGTTAATCGGTTATGATGGAGGATTTAATTATATAACAAATCATTCGTTTTAGTAGAAGATCAAGGAAGTTCAAATTTTTAAGTGGCGGTTTTATAAACTTTTAAAAAATCTTTAAGGGCTATTTTTAAATCCAATTCTATTGAATCTTTATCAAAATTACGTGCATATTTCTTACTGAGTGCTAATTTTTTATCGGCGTAGATTAAAAAGATCTCAAAATCATATTCGTCCAAACCATAACCTGTGAAGTAGTTCACATCCACTGCTGCTTTGATCTTTTTGTAAAAATCGTTTGATTCTGCCGCTGTTATAGTATTGTTGGATTGGTTTTTACTAAAAATGGATTGGCCGATGAGTCCGATAAGTCCGCCGTTTGCTCCAGGTCCAAAACTTATTAATGATATTTGACCAGCCGAATAGTCGTACGGTTTAAAAGCAGAAGGAATAGTGTTAGCAGGGGTAGTTTCTGCTGGTTGATACTTTAAGTACTGACGCATTTGTGCGTTGAGTTTTGATGCTTTTGGAGAAGTGCGAAAGTAGGCAATATCTTTTTTTAAATTTCCTGTAGGGTTGAAGGCAATCTTAATTTCTTGGATATCAACGGCTGGCTTTTGAAGTGTTACCACTATTGGATGATCGAGCTCCTTTCTCGAAAGCTTAATATATTGTACATCGTAACCTCCTCGTACAAAGCGTAGTTCATCATAATTTTGTGCAGCAATGGTAAAGTGTCCGAGATTGTCCGCAAAAGTCTTTTCGTTTGTTCTGGAATTGATAACTAAAGTTGCAGGCATATTGTCTCCATTATCGTTCACCACATGTCCTGCTATGAATGTTTGTTGTGCTTGAGCAATAAAGACTACAAAAGAGAACACAAAAAGTAGTTTTGCTTTCACTGGCAAATTTTATGTAAATGTAATGTGTGTAAGATTATTTGGAAATCATTTTAGGTTTTATGTTTTAAAATTTAACCAGTTTTAACCAGTTTTATGAAAGTTTTTGAACTCGATTTTCCTCATGATGTTAAAAATTAGCTAAAGAAAAACGAAGCGTGAGTACTGGTAGTGTAAATCTTTCTTACGGCGGCAAAGCAGCGTAAGAAAGATTTCAACGTATGGTCTGCAATTGATGGGAATTAGAGGCGCGAGCGAAGCGAGCGCCGAAAAGAACTAAACAAGATACACCCAAAAAGAAAATTTCTGTCCTTTTTTTGTATCTTTGCTTCCTTATAAAACCTGGGGCAGACTGGTTTCGACAGCAAGATCAATGGGTAAGTAAGCATGCAGAGAACCGTGGCGCGATCTCTTTAATCCCTTGTCACAACATTTTAACTGGCGACCAAGAGTTTGCTCTTGCTGCTTAATCTGAATCATAGTAAGATAAGCGCTTTTCCCGAAGTACAGTAAGGAAACAAGATATCCCGCAGAAGTTCTGTTTCGCGACGTCTGATTACGGGGTATAGCAATGCGGAAATAAGGATGCGGAAACTTCGGCCGTATCTCGAAAACCTTAGAAGTTAAGCGTAAAGTTGGCGGTCTGCTGTCTGCCTTGCGTCGAAAATCAATAGCAGAATAAGCATGTAGAAATCTTATGTGTTGCTTGTTTGGACGAGGGTTCGAATCCCTCCTGCTCCACAGATCGCGAAAATAAACCACTGAAAATCAGTGGTTTATTTTTTTCTTGTATGTTTTGTTTCGCATAAACTGCTTTAGCTATAACAATTCAGAAGAATTTTTATCAGAATTAAACACAATAATTGAATCCCAATTAACCTCTGATCTCTGGGAAGTAGCTTTACCATTAGACCTCGCAACTTCATCTTTCCGTTCCCCTTCGCTATTTGCGTACTATGCATCACTAAACATTCTCAATGCGTTAGGTTTATTTTCTAAACTTCAAGTGAAAGAATTATTAGAATCTGGTTTACGAGCTAATAAATCAGCATTAGAAAGACATCATTTTTTTCCAAAAGCATGGTTAATACGGAACGGTGTTACAGAGCAAAGAGATTATAATCAAATTGCCAACTTTGCTTTAGTTGAATGAAGTGATAATATTGCAATTAGTGACAAAGAACCTAGAGTATACCTACCAATTTATGAACAAAGGTTTGCAATTGATGAATTAGCAAAGATGCGCTTTTGGCATGCTTTACCCAAAAATTGGCAAGAAATGAATTATCGCGATTTTCTTACTGAAAGGAGAAAATTAATTTCTAAAGTTGTTGAGGAAGCTTTTGAAAAGCTGTAATATTTCAATCAGATAATCGAAAAATTTCCGATTATCTGTTTTTATTTTTACATTTGCATAGTGGGTTTTGAAGTTTCAATACAAAAATATGCCGAGCATCCGATTCCTCATCAGGTGTTGCTAAGTCTTTTGCGCGATTATAAAAGACCGAATGACAAGATTCATTCTTTGATAAAAGAGGGTAAGTTAATCTCATTGAAAAAAGGTCTATACGTTTGGAACAGTAATTCTTTACCGGAGAATTTCAGTATTGCGAATGTGCTTTACAATCCTAGTTATGTATCATTGGAATCGGCGTTGTCATTTTATGGATTAATTCCGGAACGGGTTTTTTCAGTAAGTTCAATGACCTTCAAAACATCAAAAAAATTCACAAACGAATTCGGAAACTTCGAATATATAAAAATTCCAACACCCTATTACTCGTTTGGAATAAAAAGAATTTCTATCAGAGACGGGCAATTTTCTTTGATGGCAATGGCAGAAAAAGCATTGATGGATAAAGTTATTACTACAGCTGGCATCATTATCAGAAGTGAAATTGCAGCTCATAAATTTTTGTTCGAAAATCTAAGAATAGATGAAGATCAATTAAAATCTTTTAACACGAAAGAAATGACAAGTTGGGCAGAGTTTGCCAATAAAAAAGAATCTTTGTTGAATGTTATAAAAGTCATACAAAATTTATGATACAAGATTGGATAGCAGAATATCAACCCAAAACTGCAGATGATTACAAACAAGCATTGCGTGAAATAATGCAACAATTGGCATTGGCAGGATTATCTCGTAGTGGTTTTTTTTCAAAAGCAGCTTTTTATGGAGGTACTGCTTTGAGAATTTTTTATGGACTTGACCGATTTTCTGAGGATTTAGATTTTTCTTTGTTGCAGAAAGATGAAAATTTCAATTTAGAGTATTATCTCAAATTTATTGAGGATGAATTTTTGGCTCAAGGTATGGTTGTTACCATCAAAACAAAACATAAATCTGTTGTTTCCGCAGTTGAATCAGCATTCTTGAAATCAGAAACTTTTTGGGGTGAACTCATCTTAGAAACTTCGGTTTCAGGATTAGGAATCAAACAAAATATAGGATTAAAAATAAAAATTGAAGTGGATACGAAACCACCGTTGGGTTTTGAGACAGAAGAAAAGTTACTTCTAAAACCATATTCATTTTATGTAAAATGTTTTGTGCTGGAAGATCTTTTTGCTGGTAAAATGCACGCTTTACTTTTCCGAAAGTGGGGAAATAATGTGAAGGGGCGCGACTGGTACGATTTGGAATGGTATATCAAAAAAGGAATTAATTTGAATCTTCAGCATTTCTTATCAAGAGCAAGAGATAGTTCTGATTGGTCAAAAGAAACAAATTCCGAATCAGAGTTCAAAAAATTGCTAACAGCGCGAATTGAAAATTTAAATATTGAAATTGCTAAGAAAGACGTTGAACGATTCATCCAAAATCCAAAAGTTTTGGAAATTTGGTCTAAACAGTATTTTTTAGATTTGATTAAAATGTTAAAAGTAAAAGAATAACTGTATCTATTTTGGATTCTTAAATTTGGTTTATAAAAAAATCTTTATTTACCTTTAGCTCCCAAACTTCTAGTATTCCTTTGGTATATCCGCCTTAAACTTGATTGATTTCTACGTGGAAAATTTAAGTGTAAAAATGAATAATACTCTTTGCTCATCAACAAACAGTCTTCGGGTATGGGTTTTGTCATGTACTTAGTAATTTATAAAGAGAATTATCCAATAGAAAAGAAGCACTTCTCTAAGAAAAATAACTTATATACTTACATTTGATCTCAGTAAAATTGATGATGAAGAGCATGTCAACAACCGAGCAAAAAAGCCAGTACAAAATGGTTTCTACATTTCAAAGGTTAGTTGAAACGCAATTTTCTGGTGACATAAATGCATTATGCTGGCGTAGAAATCCTATCGGTGATTTTCAAGAAATTGCTTCTCAACTGAAAATAAATGAAAACATTACAGAAATTTTCATTGAAGACTTAAACCAACTTCAGCTTTCAGAAAACGGAAAATTAGCAAGGAAATTCATTATACAAGATCTTCAATTTCTCACTGATTATGGAGCGCAACCATCCCTAAATATATTGAAAAATTATGAGCGAGATGATGAGTTTGATTTTATTTCAACCGATGTTTATTCTTATCATGTAGACCGATCACCCATTGAGTCCGATACTTTTTTGTGTACCTATTTTGGTGCCTCTGGTGATATCATTCCGAATGATCAGGTGCAACAAAAAATCCTTATTCCGGAAATCCGAGAGCAGTTGAAAATACTTTTTAATGGCCCAGAATCTGAATTTGAACATTTCCTGAAAGAGAACTACTTCGATTTACATTATCAAGCAATACCAAACGCAAAATCCACCAATTTAGGGAATGGAAATTTGTGGCGATTATCGGTAGATCATCCTGGGCAGAAGGTTTCACCATGTGTTCATCGTGCTCCCATCGAAAATGAAGGTGAATTAAGATTGCTGCTAATTTGCTAACCTTTGCTGGCTTTTACTTCGATTTTAATGGGCATTCTCTTTGCGATCATGATGGGCACCTATTAATTTTGAGTGACCATAACCAACTTTCTCCGCTAAATTTAAATATTAAGTTTTCAACCCTTTCGGAATAGTTGTGCTTCGACATAAAATCCGTAGATCATCCAATTTTTACCTGCCTCCAAAACATATAGGTAATCCTTATCCAACGCAATCACATTGTAGTCGGAATAAAATGGATCGAAAAAATTTACTTTTCATCTTGCAAAATTTTGATCTCTTCGAAATTTTGCGAAAACATCTCCTTTTTCCATTCGATCTTGTTGTAATAATGGCACCGCAGGTTCTAACGATCAAAAAGCCAGCGAAATTTTTTGAAATCGTATTTTGATGATTTAAGGTTTTGAGTTAAACATTTTTTCTAAAACTTGATGGCGATAATCGAAAATAGATTTCACTTTATTTTTTACCAAAAGCACATGCACAATAGTTCCCAAGAAGCCAAAAGGCAATTCATAATATACTGTATCTTTCATCAGCACGCCTTTTTCGTTAGATAAAAACTCGTGACGATGATGCCACAGCTTGTAAGGTCCTTTCTCTTGAAAATCAGTAAAACTTACAAGGTAATCTACCTGAATAATTTTCGTTTGCCATTTTAAAGGAACCCCGAATAGCGGCGAAACGGTATAATCAATGAGCATTCCTTCATAAATCGCATCATCATCATTAAAACCTGACAATACAGTAAAACCCATATCTTTTGGGGTAATTTTGGCTAAATTGTTGGGAGAAGAAAAGAACATCCAAGCAGTTTCTCTATCGCAATTCAGTTGCTGCTCTCTGTAAAGTTGGTATCTCATGTTTTCTATATAGTTTTCTTATCAGTAATGTACTATCGTTGATTCATTTGATACAGCAACAAGCTTTCCAAAACAGTATTATTACTCCAAAGTGCACATTAAATTGCGGATTTACTCATGAGGAAAGAAGCAATAAAAAGATGATAATGGACATCCTTGAATAATCATTGATGATAAAAATAAAATCAATTCAACCTACCGATGCAATTTGAAGTTGAAAACTTTAATTTTGTTCAACCTAAAACCCTGCCGTGAATATATCAGATTTTGAAAAGGAAGTGAACTCTACCACTCTGAAAAGAGGCCAAAAATATTTTGATGAACAAGCGGTTGCTGATTTGGAAGAAACCGCCAAAGGAAAATGGAGCGCAACCGTACATGGAAATAACGATTACATTGTCCATATAAACCTGAACAACCGGCAGAGAGTTACTGATATGGACTGCGAATGCCCTTTTGATGACGGCGATATTTGCAAACACATGGTTGCAGTTTTATTGGCCATAAGAGAGGAGAAAACAAATGTAACAGAAGTTTCAGGACAGAAAAGTCCAAACAAAAAGAAAGCACCATTGGGGATTAAGGAGCTCATGGAGAAAATCTCAGACCGCGAACTCCGGGATTTCTTGTTCATTTTTATGGAGAAAGACAAAAAATTCAAAGACGATTTTCTGCTGTATTTTGCCGATAAAGACGATTCTGGGGATCTTACGAAAAAATTCCGCGACCTGATCGACAGTACCATTAAAAGAAATACCAGCCGCGGCTTTATCGACTATCGCTCGTCCCGACAAATGGCAACTGAACTCACTCAATTTTTGTCAACCATTGAGGAATTTATCCGAAAAAGCAATTACAGAGATGCATTGGTACTCGCACAACTGATGATTACCCGAACCATTAAAACCATTGAATATTGCGACGACAGCAGCGGTTCTGTGGGGGATGTAATCGGCTACGCCATTGAATTTCTGGCGCGGGCAGTTGAGGATGCCCCTTTCATGTTAAAAGAAAAAGTAATCGAGTTCTTGGCAAAAGAACTCAAACACAAAATCTATTTCGATTATGGAAATTTCGGATATGATTTAATGAATATCTATGAAAAATTAAGTTTGGAAACAGGTGAAATAGAGCAATTTTTGCAATTACTGGATGAAAAAATAGAAATAGAAAAAAAATCCAGATACGATTATGAACTGGAAAGATTAATCGTCTGCAAAATATCTTTTCTGAAAGAAACAGGCGATGATAAAAACATTCAGCAGCTGATTGATGAAAACCTCAGTATCCCCGAAATAAGAGCAGTAGAAATAGAGAAAGCTGTTGATAAAGAAGACTATGAAGCGGCAAAAAAACTGATAGAAGGTGGAATAAAAATCGCCAAAGAAAAAGGTCATCCAGGTACGGTGAATCGTTGGGAAACAAAATTACTGGACATTGCAGAACTGGAAAATGATGTGGAAACCATCCGTAAATACACCAAAAAATTTGCCCTAGATCGAAATTTCAGTGAAGAATATTACAGAAAATGGAAAGCCACTTTCCCTCCCGAAGAAAGGTCGATTGAAGTGGGAAAAGTGATTTCGGACATCCGCCAGAAGATCGAAACGGGCGCTGCCAAAAATAAATCTTACGAGTCCGGGAAATATTCATTATTACTCTACAGCTTGGCTCCCATTTATATTGAAGAGCAATTTTACGATCGATTATTGCCTCTTGTGCAAAATGTGAGAAGCTTGGATACCATTATGCCTTACGTGAACGTTCTTGCTAAAATTTATCCACAGGAAATGACAAGCACCTTACTTGTGGCGCTAGAAAATCAGGCCGAATACGCCAATTCCCGACCGAATTATAAAAGTCTGGTAAAAGACATAAAAAAAATCCTCAAACATCTTCCAGAGGCAAACATCCCCGTCCGGAATCTTGTGCAGCAATGGAAGCGCAAGTACATCCGCCGCCCTGCAATGTTGCAGGAGTTGGAAAAATTATAGATTTTTAGGGGATTTTCCGGGATGGTGCAAAGCGGGGTGCTTAGTGCTCTCTTTTAACCCTACGGCATTATACATTAATCACAAAAAAAACAGTCATTCAATATCAATGCTTCACCCATAGCAAAGCCATAGATACCCCGTATATTACCCCAGTATAGTCCATGAAGAATCACCCTGTTTTTCTCAATGATATTCACAAAAAATAAGTCAAAATATTAAAAATAATTGAATAGGAGATAATGAAAGCGTTCCAAACAATCCACGACGGGTCACTCAAAGGGCAAAGAACGCAACACCTGTCAGATAAATTAATCCAAAGTTACTAAAAAATAATACAATAATTACAGAAAATGTTAAGCTGCCATAAGATTCTAAGGTATTCCTCGCTTTTCCTGATTGATTTAATCATTTCAATCTTCCCAACTAACTGTCCGGTCAATGGATGAGTTGATGATCTTCGGGGTGCAAAGCGGGGTGCTGGTGCAGTGTTTTAGATACCGAACTCACGAAAGGATTGTCTTTGCCGAATCTTAACTTTTATGCGGCCGCGTAGAGTGTTTGTTTAATAATACCGTAAAGCCAAAACTTTATTATTTTAAACGAAGTTTCATGAGTGCAAAATCAATGACCTTATTGTTTAAAGGGATTGAGTACTAGTTATCATTTAAAAATTCAAATGTTTTTAGAGTTGCGATATACACGATTTTTCTGTTTAAACCTAAAATAGTATGGTCTTCATTGATTATGGGTGACTTGCCAAATCTTTCCGTAAAAACGCTATCCAATGCTATTAGATATAGCACTTGCCGATGGACACCATAAATCCTTTTTTCACGGTTATAGGCATCAACTAATTCTTGGTCAGATTTTCTTTCGAGGTTTAAAATATACTTTTGAATAATCTCCTCGTCGCCATTTCTTTTTACATAAACTTGTTTCATAATAAAATATTTAAAGGTTAAACATCATTACGATAACAATAGAAAAAACAATGGTAATAACATATTTTTCAGTCAGTGACTGCTCATCGTTTTACCACCTTCCTGTGTTTGCAGAGGTTGGTTTAGCGTATCGCTAATCGTAATGATGAAGCAAAGCTAAGTAAAAAATACTTAAAAAATGGCGAACCGATACGTCGATGTAATTTTTACATGGGCATCTTACAGATACACAGGTTTGTTATGATGATTACATTTGAATTTAAAACTTCAAATTCCAAAATGAGCTAAATATTTCTGCGCATTATTTTAAATGAGGAGTAATAACATCTGCCCAGATTTTATACCCTTCTGGCTTCATGTGGAGCATATCTTCCAGGTACAGATCAGAACGAACTTTTCCATGCTCATCCAACATTGCCTTGGTGATGTCGATGTATTCTGTGTTTTTCTGCCCTTTCAGAAAATTTTTAATCTTGGCATTGGTGGCAGCAAATTGATTCCACAATTTTTCACGGCTCGGCGACATTTTTATAGAAATATAAGAAACCGGCGTATCGGGATACATGGCTCGGATTTTGCCATAAAACTTTTTAAATCTCTTTAATGCTTCACCTGCTTTAAGTTGAGGATTAGACGCAAAATCGTTCTCGCCACAGTAGATCACAATTTGTTTTGGATGATAGGGTGCCAAAAGGTCTTTATAGTAAACATTCAAATCTTTAAGTGATGATCCGCCAAAACCTCTGTTAATAATAGTTTTTCCGGGAAAATAGTCTGAAACATCCGTCCATTTCGTGAAAGAGGAACTTCCGACAAACAAAATAGCGTTTTGAGGCGGCTTTTGAGCACTGTCTTTTTGTTTAAATTCCTGAATCTCGTTCCAAAACTGAGGTTTCTCTTGTGCAGAAATCCATAACGATAGTAACAGAGAAAATAAAAATACCCATCTTTTCATAACGCTTTTTTTTAGGATTTAAATTTACGAAAATATGGGCTATCTCAATGTTTTATTTGAGTTTTCATGCATAAATAAATTAGCTTTTTAAATAGGGGCACACGCTCACGGAAGAATTATTTACATATTCCTAAATTGTTTTATGACAATTTTTTATTCGGAACAATAAACCATATTTTCATCTTTCAAAAAAAAGCTGTAATTTCGCGCAGAAAGTAAAGATGTCTATTCATACCAAAATCACGGAAACAGCCATCACTTTCGATGACGTTCTTCTTATCCCTTCTTATTCAGAAGTTTTACCCAATCAGGTTTCCCTTAAATCACGCCTTACCGATAAAATTACGCTACAGGTTCCTATCGTTTCTGCAGCGATGGATACGGTCACGGAATCGGCGATGGCTATTGCTTTGGCAAGAGTAGGCGGCATTGGGTTTATTCATAAAAATATGCCTATTGAAGAACAGGCAGCTCAGGTTTATCGCGTAAAACGTTCGGAAAACGGAATGATTTCTGATCCGGTCACCTTGTCGAAAGACCACTCTTTAGGGCAGGCAAAAGAGCTCATGTCCACTTTCAAAATTTCGGGGTTACCAGTGGTAGATGCTGATAACACGCTTATAGGAATCATTACCAACCGCGATGTTAAGTATCAGGAAAACCTCAATGCAAAAGTAGAAGAGTTGATGACTAAGGATCACTTGATCACCTCCGATAAAAACACCACATTGGAGCAGGCAAAAGAAATCCTTCTCGAAAACAGGGTGGAAAAACTGCCCATCGTGGACGATAATTTTAAACTGGTCGGTTTAATTACTATTAAAGACATCGATAATCAGTTGGAATATCCAAACGCCAACAAAGATAAAAACGGACGACTCATTGTAGGCGCAGGCGTGGGCGTAGGTGAAGATACGATCGAACGGGTTACAGCATTGGTGAAAGCTGGTGTTGACATCATCGCTGTAGATTCTGCACATGGACATTCCAAAGGCGTACTGGATAAGATTTCAGAAATCAGAAGAAATTTTCCAGAGTTGGATATTGTGGGTGGAAACATCGTGACCGCCGCTGCGGCAAAAGACCTCATAGAAGCAGGAGCCAATGTGCTGAAAGTAGGTGTTGGTCCCGGTTCGATATGTACCACCCGAGTAATTGCGGGAGTGGGTGTTCCTCAACTCTCTGCCATTTACAATGTATTCGAATATGCAAAAACTAAAAACGTAGCCGTTATCGCTGATGGGGGAATTAAACTCTCGGGTGATATTGTAAAGGCCATCGCTTCCGGAGCTAATGCCGTGATGCTTGGTTCCTTACTTGCCGGTACGGATGAGGCACCAGGAGAAGAAATTATTTTTCAGGGCAGGAAATTCAAATCATATCAAGGAATGGGCAGTTTGTCGGCAATGCGACGTGGCGGAAAAGAACGTTATTTCCAAAGCGAGGCAAAGAAATTTGTGCCGGAAGGTATTGAAGGAAGAGTGCCGCACAAAGGAAAACTAGAAGATGTAGTGTTCCAGTTAACTGGTGGAATACGTGCTGGAATGGGCTATTGTGGAACAAAAGATGTTGAAGCGCTTCAAAATGATTCTAAAATGGTGATGATTACCGGAAGTGGCTTGAAGGAATCGCACCCGCACGATGTAATTATTACACAGGAAGCTCCCAATTACTCGCTATAAAAAATAAAAGTAAGCCGTTGCAATGGGATTGTAGCGGCTTTTTTTGAAGTGAAATTTAAATGACTACAATGAAATTTCTTGTAACCATCTGCACACTATTGCTGGTAACCGGCTGCGATTCGTTGCCAACTTCTTATCCTGGATATGGGGATGTAACGATTAACGAGAGTAGGGAATTCGCCCAGCTGATGGAAAATGATCAAAAGAACAAAACCAAGGAAACCGCTGAGGTATTGAACTATCTTTTGAATGACACCGATCCTAAAGACCTTAAAACAGCCGCCGTCATCACCAATAATTCCAACTGTGATATTATAGTTCGGCTTATCAGTAAAGAGAACAACGTATCTTATCTCCTTCCCATTGCCAGAAGCAGCAAAAACCAATTCGTCATCCGCAAAGGAAATTACCTGATGAAATCTAATGTTTGCAATGCCAAGTACGAATCGCAGAAGAATATTTCAGAGCCACTCATGCTTAAACTTTCCAGTCATTAATGACGTTTGTTTAGAGGATGTTTAAATTTTATTGCAAAAAGTAAGCAAAGATGATTTGCTGATGCTATATAAAAAATTGGTAAAATTTTAAACACGTTCTTAGTTATTATTGACCCAGCTTTTCCTTATAGTCGTTGATTCTAAAATCGGTTCCAGCATTTCCTTTCTCCATTTTTTCTTTGGCATACAAGCGATAATCGTTCTCTGTTTTCTCTAAAAGATAATCGTAGGGGCCGACCGAAGAGATGAGTTTCACCAGCACCGGCGAAATTTCAAGGCATATAAAAAGTCCCATGATGAAACTTGCGGCCAATCCGATGATGGCAGAATTTTTACCCAATTCATCCAATGCCTGCAAGCGTGCTGCAAAACCATTGAACTTGTCTTCAAACGTCTCGGTTTTATTGCGCTCGGTTTCGATATTTCCATATACTTTTGAAATTTCTTTATCAAGATATGAAAGTCTTGGTGCAATGGATTTTTGGTAATTTTCAAGGTCTAGCCGACGCTGTTCCTTCAGTTCGGATTTTCTTTTGGCATTAGAACCGAATCCCACTTTTCCACTGGTTAATCCAGATTGCTTGCCCAGAATTTCCTTCTCCAGCTCAACCGATGCGGAATCGTAAGATTTTTGATAATCTGCAATTTGGGCTTGAATTTGTTTTTTTTCGGTTTCAAAGGGTCCTGACTGTTGAAGGATTCTATTATTCATTTCCTTTTGAAGTTGCGCTTTGTTCCGCTGAATAATGGTATTCAGTTGCTTGTTTACTTCTTTCTCGAAAATTTTCAGCTCTAATGGTTTTGAGATAATGATGCCCAAAAACACAGCTAATATCAATCTAGGGATCGCCATAAGTGTTTGGTTCCACCATGTCCCCGTTTTTTTTATGGAAGAAACGATATAGCGGTCAAGGTTAAAAATCATCAATCCCCAAAGTAGCGCAAAACCGATAGATACCCAAAGGTTATCAAAAACTGTAAACATAGCATAACCTGCAGAAAGAGTAGCAAATACAGCCGTGAAAAGGATGATGCCTCCAATACCGGCAAACTTGTTCCACTCCGAAGGGGCTTTTCTTAAAATATGAATGTTTCCGCCAGAACAAATCAGTAAAAACCATTGAAACCAGTTTATTCGGGCGTTTTCTTGGGTTGGGTTTATTGCTTTTGGTGTCATGGTGTGCTTGTGTATAGGTTGCTGTTATAAGTCATTTAAAACGGAACATTGTTACAAATAGTATTGGGTATTGCAAAGGTAAGCTTTAATTGTATCCTAGCGAGCTCCATATGCCAATGATTCAGCAGTAATCTTCCTGAAAATGATCGGGATGGATTGGTAGTGGTCATCGCTAGAGTACCTTGGTATCGCAGATTCTGGATTTTTTATTAAAATTTTATCAAAAAAAACTTGCGATGTTCGTAAACTTTTATACCTTTGATGCAACTAATATAAACTAACCATGAAAATAACCTCAAAAACCACTTACAGCTAAAAATTTCATTCCTTTTCAGGTATGGCTTTGTTATGCATTTTATTCTCTCTGTAAAGTTTAACGTACTTTATGGAGCGGTCTCAACACCCATGATTTTTTCGATTTGTCTTCTGATGGAAGAAAATTGCCGATTCTAAAAACATCCCAGATGAAAAAAGAATGCTCACATTTTTGGTGGCAGCGAGCAAGAATCCTATCGTAGTACAGCAATAGGATTCTGTAGCTCGAAAACAAAAATGAAGTTGTGCACCATTCATGGATAAAATTTGACAGGCATTGTCGATATACCCGGGTTCGAGGCATTAAAATGAAAACCCCAACAGCTAATATTCATAATAGATTAGCTGCCCATCCGCAACTTTAAATTGCATTGATTTAATTTCAAAAAGGTCAGCCACCAATTTTGCGAAGTGGCGACGATTGCCGGCAAGTTGATCGGCTCCTTTTAGAATTAAATTCTTGATCCAACACCAAAAAACAATAACCAAAAAACATAAGATGAAAAGCAAGAACATTCTAATTTCGACGAGCTTAATGCTAAGCAGTATTTTGGCTGCGCAAATAGGGATTGGAACAACCAATGTGTCCAGTTCTGAAGTACTCAAAGTGGCCGCAAGACTTCCTGGAGAAGCGGCAAATGCACCTGGACGCGGAATTTTGTTTCCACGAATCGCACTCTCAAATGAAACCGATGCCACCACCATTCTGAATCCGGCGCACGCATTAGCACTGTACAACACCAGTGGACTTCCCGGTTTCTTTTATTGGGACAGTCTTATTACGCCTAAAAGATGGAGGCGGCTAATGGATACTCCGGGAGTAATGGAACTGATGGTTCCAATCAGGAACGAAACCAGTACCTCAACAGGAGGAGCAAGTCAGGCAACTGCGACGGGGCAGCCGGTGGCATATACCATTGGTGAGGCGCCCACCGTAAGGTCTTGGGTGAAAGTGCCGGGGATGCAGAAGACGATTTCAATCTATAAAACCAGTAACAATATCACCATTATTGCAAGTGTTCCTTTGCAGCTCAACAATAGTGGAAGCGGAAGCAGCTACGATACCCATAGTTTTGCGGTAGGAATATTTGTGGATAATAAGTTGGCTTCAGTGCGACCATTCATTATCTCGGGACCGACAAGTTTAACTTGTATTGCGCAGTCATCAGAAATTAAAACCAATCTGGCTAATCTTTCTGTGGCCAATCATACGATTGAAATTTATGTAATAACCCGAAATATCCTCGACGGAAATGCAACCCACCTCACGTGGACCACGCCAGCATCGGGTTGTACATCTTATCATAACGCTTTTATGACCACCGGAAATCTATCCGTGCAAACACAACAATTCTAAAACTAACAAAAGATGAAAAAATATGTATTTATTCTGTTAATTTTTGGCATTTATTCTCTGATTAATGCCCAGTCTGTCGGCATCAATACGGCAACACCGCATAGTTCGGCATTGTTGGAGGTTGTGCCCTTAGGCACTCATAAAAGCTGGACTGTACCAACTATTTTTCTGACAAGCGAAACGGCTAAGACAGGAATTGTAGGGGCAAACCCTGCGGAATCGCTGTTGATTTACAATAGTAATCCGGCTTTGCCCGCAGGCAAAGGACTTTACTACTGGAGTAGTGATGACCAAAAATGGTATTTCCTGGTGGGCCAACACAGCATTGACCTCTTCCGAAACCTTACAAGGTATTACACAAAGGACACTCAATTTTCAACAGGAGTAAGCACCACCAGCACGGGTGTAAGTCTGCTTACGCTGGATTCGGGGACCACTGGCTGGACGATGATTAATGAAAGTGCAGGCACGCCTTTATCAATTCCTATAACGGTGGATCAGCCATCAAATTTCTTAGATATTAACCTTTCTGGGACATGGCTGACCTTCACTACAGGAAACGGAACCTACGTCGATCGAGGAATGGAAGTGGTGTACGGCATATTTGTTAACGGGAAGTTGAAATACACAAAATCAGACTCGTTACTGGCATTAAACCCTTGCAACATCAACAGTTTTTATGTCAATGCCAATATTCCTAATGTGCCTTTAACTTCCACATCTGTAACTTTTGGAATCATGTTGAGAAGAATTAAAGGAACCAGTGGAGCCAGCACTTTACCAAGCGGTAGCACCCTGCAGATAGGAGGAGTTTCTTCCGGCGCTACACAAGGTTGTAAAAATGCAAATGCCTTCGAAAACACCACCAAAGCCACCATTTATATCAATCAAAAACTGTAAACGATGAAAAAACAATCTTATATTATTATCTTGTTAATTGCTGGGTTCAGTTCAGTAATGGGACAAATGTTAATTACCAAAAGAACGGTGGCAGCAGCCGGCGCAACGCCTCATGCATCGGCAATGCTGGAGCTTAGAAGTAATAACCAAGGTTTTTTAGTTCCTCGAGTAGCTCTTACGAGTCCCACCGACCAAACTACGGTACTTAATCCTGTTGAAGGAACGGTGGTGGTGTGCACCAGTACGCGGGCAGATTATCCGGCTTTGCCCAATTTGATTCCGACCATGACCGTTTGGGATGGCGAAAAGTGGGTGTTTAGCCATCTTCGGGAAAATGTTATGCTTGATTTGGATAAGGTGAGAAACTTTATTTTTGACAATAAAGTATCTGTTAGCATCACCTCTTTTCCGGCCAGCAGCCCTTCTTTTGCCTATGGATCGGGTACTACAGGATGGAACATTCTTATCGATTCGAATGCAAGCGCGACGAGCGTGAAACCGGCATTTGAATTTGATTATAACAAAGCCAAACAAAAAATGGTTGTTGATGTGGAAGGTGTATCCACTGTAGATAATAGCAACAGTGTGCGATATGGGTATGCAATCGGTATTTTTGTGGAAAATAAACTGGTGAATGCGCAAAAATTTTATCGTACCAGCACAGCAGGAAGTTGCTCTTTCCACAAATATAACATACGGGCCATCCTTGATGACGATACAGATTCGCCTACTCAAATTCTTAATAAACTTGCAGGGCAAACCTATAATGTAAAAGTGGGCGTTCGTCCATTGCAGATGGGAGAATCAGGTGAGAGCTCATTTGGTAATCTTACGTTCGGAAATGCAGCAACAGGTTGTGATAATCTTAATGCTGATACCGCAAAATCTTACATGAATGTGCTGACCATCGAACAGCGCGACGTTCATTAGCAGTTGTTTTCATTATCATATTAAAAAAAGATCCCCTTCATTGAACAGTGAAGGGGATTTTCTATTTCAGGCGTTCCGGGTTTTGTTTAAGAAATGCATCCCAACCAGAATAAGATTTTTGAGAAGCCACCTGCCCCGAATTGAAATGATGGCAGACTGCCACCGCTAAACCATCAGAGGCATCAAGGTACTTGGTTGGAAATTCCTTAAGCGACAAAAGGTTTTGAAGCATACCGGCTACCTGTTCCTTGCTGGCATTGCCGTTCCCGGTGATTGCCATTTTTATTTTTTTAGGAGAGTATTCTGTAATAGGGATGTTTCTGTATAAAGAAGCAGCCATCGCTACGCCTTGCGCTCTTCCTAGTTTCAACATACTCTGTACATTTTTTCCGAAAAAAGGTGCTTCAAGTGCTACTTCGTCGGGATGAAATTCATCAATAAGAGATAATGTGCGCTCAAAAATATACTTTAGCTTGGTCTCATGATTAGGATACTTTTTCAAAATAAGCTCGTGAATAGAAACCAACTTAATGTTATTGCCCTTTACAGAAATGAGTCCAAAACCCATCACAGTTGTTCCCGGATCGATGCCTAAAATTATTTTTTCAGTTTCCATTTGGTAAAATTAAACATTTAGTCGGTTTAATGGTATTTAAAGTAAGCATATCTCCTCGGTAGATTTTCGTAATAGGCAAACGCAGGTCGGGAATAGGTCTTCGGAAAACCCTAAAGCAATTGATTTGATTTTAACAATTTTTTATAGTTGTTAGTCGCGAATTGAAGAGCAGTAATTGTCTATCTTTGATTTCTCATTTAAAAAATTAATCATTAAATAAGAAAACTATGAGAAAACTGCTATTCTCGGCGCTATTTTGTTTGTCACTGGGTTTGCCCAACAGCATTCAGGCACAAAAGGCGGAGAATCCAAAATTTATTGGCAATATTGAGGGTATAAAAGAATATACGCTTAATAATGGAATGAAGGTTCTGCTTATTCCGGACGCTTCCCAAAGTAACATGGTGGTGAACATTGTGTACAACGTAGGTTCAAAGGACGAAGGTTATGGCGAAAAAGGTATGGCTCACTTGCTGGAACACATGCTTTTTAAATCCACCAAGAACTTAGGAGATATTAAGAAACAATTATCCGACAAAGGTGGCATGGCCAACGGAACAACATGGTACGACAGAACCAATTACTATGAAGTTTTTCCGTCTAACGACGAAAACCTCAAATGGGCCATTCAAATGGAAGCCGACCGAATGGTTAATGCAACCATACTGCAAAGTGATTTGGACAAAGAGTTTTCTGTGGTACGCAACGAATTCGAAATTGGGGAAAACGATCCCAGCGGTGTGCTCATGGAGAAAGTTTTTTCTACGGCTTACACTTGGCACAACTATGGAAATAGCACCATTGGCAGTAAAGAAGATATCGAGAGGGTAAAAGCAAATACGCTTCGAAAATTTTATGAAAAATATTATCAGCCCGATAACGCGACGCTGATTGTTGCAGGGAAGTTTGATGAAAATAATGCCCTTAAATACATTGGAGATTATTTTTCAGTGATTCCCAAACCGCAAAGGGAATTGGGCGGTACATACACAGTAGAGCCCGCTCAGGACGGTGAAAGAACAGTGGAATTGAGACGAAGCGGAGAAAGCAAACTCATTGCTGCTGCCTATCATACTTCAGCATTTGCCGATAAAGATTATGCGGCATTGGATGCTCTAAACGAAATTTTAGCATCAAATCCTTCGGGATACCTTTATAAAGCTTTGGTGGAAAGCCATAAAGTATCCAGTTTATCTGCCTATTCACCTACGGTTCGAGATGCGGGTTTAACCTATTTCAATTTTGATGTTCCCAAAGATAAAGATCTACAGGTGACCAAAACTGCTGTGCTTAGCGAATTGGATAAAATACCAACCATCAATTACACCGAACAAGATTTGGCCAGAGCGAAATCAAAATTGCTGAAACAGATTGATGATGAAAAGAATAACACCATCCGTTATGCTATCTCGCTTACCGAAATTATTGGTGCAGGAAGCTATAAACTCGGGTTTCTTTACCGTGACAATGTAGAGCATTTATCGGTTGCAGACATTAAGCGAGTTGCAGAAAAGTATTTTAGAAATAATAACAGAACGGTTGGTTTATTCATTCCGTCAGCAAACGAAATTCGTGTAAAACCATTGGAATTCCTTCCTGACCAGATTCTTGCACTTACCAACAACTATAAAGGAAAAGCACAGGAAAAAGAAGTTGCACCCTTTGAAGCAAGCATTGCCAATCTTAAGAAAAACCTTACTGAAGGGGTTCTTTCTAACGGAATGAAGTACGGGTTGATCAATAAAGATATTAAAGGAGACAAAGTAATTGCCAGTTTCCGACTGATTAACGGTAACGAAAAGGATTTAAGTGGCAAAAGCACTATCGCCGATTTAACTGCGGATTTGCTTAATGCAGGAACCAAAACAAAAACAAAAGAGCAGATTCAGGATCGTTTGGATCAACTAAAATCCAGCATCAGCACGAGAAGCAGCGGGCAATTTTTAGTGATTTCGGTGAATACTTACAAAAGCTCGTATGCAGAAGTAATGGATATTTTGAAGGATATGCTGACCAACTCAACTTTCCCTCAAAACGAAATCACCAAAACCATCAACGAAAACAACACCAATTTAGAATCTCAGTTGAAGGATCCACAAGCTATTGCACAAAATGAATTGGCTCGCTTGGCTTCTCCTTATCCCAAAGAAAGCATTTTTTACACAGCCACTTTGCAGGAACAAATTGATGAGAATAAAAAAGTAACGAGAGACCAAATCGTCAATTATTACCAGAATATTTTGGGTGCCAACAATGGCGTAGGAACTGTTATCGGAAGTTTGGATCCCAAAACAGCATCATCGGCTTTGGAGAGTACCTTTGGGAAATTCAATTCCAAATCAAAGTATGCCGAGATAAAACCTACCTTTTTTGAAACCAAAAAAGCAGACAAATTATTCCTGACACCCGACAAAGAAAATGCAATGGCTTTGGCTACTGAAAGTTTCAGAATGGACCAGAAAAGCGCAGATTATCCGGCGTTATTGATGGCTAACGAAATCTTAGGAAGTGGCGGATTTCTTTCCGCAAGGTTACCAATGCGTCTTCGCGAAAAAGAAGGCATCAGCTATGGCGTGGGCTCGTTTTTGAATGTGCCGGTTTCCAATGATGTGGCTTCCTGGGGCTTGTATGCACTGCTGAACCCTACCAAAAGAAGTGCCGTAGAAGCGGCTTGGAAAGAGGAAGTGGCGAAAGCACTAAAAGATGGTTTTACGGCCGATGAGTTGGCAACCAATAAGAAAAGTTATGCCAACGGACAAAAAACCATGCTCGGAATGGAGAACACCCTCATCACTTTGGTGAACCGAAAACTGCAATATGGCGTTTCGCTCGACAATTATGATGTGCTGAACGACAAGGTAGAAGCGTTGAAACTTGACGAAGTAAATGCAGCATTAAGAAAGTATATTAACTTAGATAAAGTAACAACGGTATACGCCGGAGATTTCGATAAGAAATAAAATTTCTTAGAGAACCTGATAATCCGATGCAGCAATGTGTCGGATTTTTTTGTTGCTTTGTTGTTATGAGTATTAAAAATATGAAAAACTTTACACTTCTTATCATATTGGTCTTAACAGCTTGCCACCAAAAAGAATCTGTTGTTCCTGCTGCGGCTTCCAAAGACACAATTGGCATACATGATGCAAATGTTGATACCACCAAAACAGTTTCGGTTCCTGATGCGACAATCCCCCGTCATTCTTCGGATTCATCAAGAGCAATCAGCGGAGACAAGATCGTAAGGACCATCGGGGCAGATGTGCTGCCGATTAACATTCAGGATGAATTTACCAATGATGATCAACAGTTAATTATTAAAATTAAAAATTTTTCTGCTAAAAGTATCGCCGGAAAAATTAATCCTGAAAATCCTGAAATGAATATCCGATTTAACCAGATTAAACTCCCCAACGGTGATTATGACGGACCTTTTGGAAGAGATGTTTCCTATGATATTAATGGTAAAGGAGAGCTGTGGCTAATCATTGGTAAAAGCAATATGGCCTCCGCAGATCCAAAAGGAAAATTTTCGGTGAAGCTGCAATAGTATTCAGTATTGCAGGGCGTTAAACTTCTGTTAAATACGGGGCTTGGTACAGTTTCTGAATAGTTGAAAGCAATCAAAATTTATTACTATGAAAAATGTTATGCTTTCTTCAGCAGTAGTCGCTTTTGCTTTGGCGAGTTGCTCTACCGTGTCGTCTATTCTTCAGAATACCTTTCCCTACAATGCTTCCGTGTTGGTAGCAGCAGGTTCGCCCGCCAATACTTCACTTTCAACTGTGGCCGTTGCGCAAAGCATCAACCAGATTACCGGCGCAGGAGCCAATGTGCGAAACATCCGAGCTTCTAATGCTACGTTGTCGGTAAATTCCAGTACAAGCATTGGAATTTTTAAATCAGTAAAAGTGTATCTTTCAAATAATGGAAGCAATGAGGTTCTTGTTGCATCACGGGAAAATATTCCGGATAATGTGGGAAGTACGCTTGCGCTGGATTTGAATTCTTCATCATCACTGGATCATATTTTTAAATCGGGGTCAGTTCAACAGAGAATTGTATATGTATTGAAGCAATCGCCTACCTCTGATGTAACGCTGAAGTCCTCGGTTGGCTTTAGCAGTGAACCGGTGACCAATCCGTAGTTAGAATCATAAAAAATGAAAACAGCCAGTGCAGGAAGCGCTGGCTGTTCTTTTAAAAATGTGATCTTATTACTACTTCTTGGTAGTGAATTTTTTGATGCCATTGATGTATAATGCGCCTTCTTTTGCATCATATCGGTATGTGTCATTGGCATACAAATCGTTTGCAGATTTGTTGATGATGGTGGTTTTTTTGGTTGCCGGCAAGAAGAGCTCGGCTTTGGACTGGTCATCATTCAATACCACAAAAGCACTGAAAACAGTTTCGCCTGCTTTTGTTTCCACAGGGTTCAGTCGGGTTCCTTCATTGAATACCTGAATGCAGTTTTGCTTCAGTTCGCTCCAGCTTGCACCGGTTGCTGCTATACAGCCGTGGCTGTCTTTATCCCCACCAATTGGTTTTTTCACTTGATTGTTGCAGGCACTCATCACGGCAAGTAGTCCTAGCAAAAGAATGGTTTGTTTTTTCATTTTCGTTACGTTAGTGTACAAAGTTAATCAATTAGTAATTACAGTCGGTAAATTCTTCTGTTATAAAGTTTTTTTATCCGAATACATGATGTTTTCACAAGATCATTTAGGTGAGGGCAGAGGAGTTGTTTAAGTCGTTGATATCCAATTGTAGCTCTGCTTTTCTTATCTCTTCATCGCTAAAGAATTTTTCTTTTCGCAGTTTAAACAGCTCCTGCCGTTGAATTGCGTAAATGTTGGCCAAGATGTCGTGATATCGGTTGAGTTGTTGCGCTTCGCTTTTGTCGCATTCCAAAGATTTCAGGCGCTGCGCTATGTTTTGTGTTTGGTCTTCAAGGTGAGACTGATAATAAGCGATCGACTGATTTTCTTTGATCTCATTTGCATACTTTTCTTTCAACAGGTCTAATGCTACTTTATTTAACCGCAGCTGTATTCCCGCTTGCTGTTCTTCCTCTGGTAGCATCGAATCAATCTCTTTTAACTTAATAAGTTTAATGACGAAAGGTAAAGTAAGACCCTGGAAAACAAGCGTAATAAAGATCACCACAAAGGTGATAAAGATAATCAGGTTTCGTTGGGGGAAAGTACTTCCATCCGACATCATTAAAGGAATTGAAAGCGATGTTGCCAGCGAAACAACACCCCGCATTCCCGCCCAAGAAATCACCAGCGGGCCTTTCCAGCCGGGAGAGGGGTCTTTTCTTGCTTTGGCACTAATCCACCGCGGAATATGTGCCGCAGGATAAACCCACAAAAAGCGCAGTGCAATAACAATAATACTGATGAGAGAACCGTACTTAACGGCCTCCCATATCGAATATTGACCGAGCCCTTCAATAATTTCAGGCAACTCCAAACCAATCAGTACAAAAACCAGCGCATTCATTACAAAAATCATGGTGGTCCAAACCCCCAACATATTCAATCGGGTATTGCCTGTCTTAAAAACTTCATGAGAGCGGTAAGAAATGAACAATCCACCACTTACTACCGCCATCACTCCTGAAAAATGAAATTGCTCTGCCGCTAAAAATAAAATATAGGGGGTCATCACCGTTAGCGTCGCATCAATGGCTGGAGTTGTCGGTAAAAAGCGGTGAATCACATACATGATATGAGCGCCAATGAGCCCAATAACAACGCCCATTCCTGCCACTAAAAAGAATTGCCCGGTGGCTTGCTGTAGCGAGAAGGTGCCCGTCATAATGGCCAGCAGTGCAAATTTGAATACGATCAATGAAGATGCATCATTAACCAAACTTTCACCCTCTAGAATAGGCATCAATCTTTTCGGTACCTTCATTCCCTTCAGCACGGTTGCTGCTGCCACTGCGTCGGGGGGCGACACGATACCGCCCAATAAAAAACCGAGTGCCAAAGTGAAGTTCGGAATAAGTGAAGAAGACGCATAGGCCACCACCACGGAGGTGAAAAAAACCAAACCAAAAGCAAGCAACGCAATGGATCTTTTCCATTTCCAGAAATCATTCCAAGACGTGTACCACGCGGCCTCGTACAACAGCGGCGGTAGAAAGATAAGAAAAATCAGATCCGGGTCCAGTTGCAAATGGGGAATCCCAGGAATAAAGCTAATTCCTAAGCCGGCAATAACCAGGAAAATAGGGTAGGCAATTTTGATGCGCTGTGCCACTAATACCAAAAGCATTACGGCCAACAATAAACCAAGAATCAAGAGTAAAGTGTGGTGCATAAATGTCAATGAATAAAGTTTACGTTTTTTATCAGTTCTTGGATCTCTTTAGCGGTGCACCGCTTGACAATATGCTTCTGGAAAACTGTTTTTCAGTCGCCGCAATGTAGCAATAATCCTCAACGAGGAATTGATTGTTTTCATCATCATGGTGTTGTGCTTTTTAAACCTAAAACTTATAAAAAAGTCATTTGTTTTTTCAAAAATAAAACTTTTTTGAAAAAAGATTAGTAAAAAGCAAAAATAAGCAAAACGGTTAAAACCGTTGCTATACAACGCTTTGTAAAATAGTAGTCTTGGTTTGGAACTCGGTGTCTGATAGGTTTTGGGCTTAAAATGACAAGGTTAGGTTACTAATTCGTTACCGATTGACAAAGGTAACTGCATAGCTTAACTGATTATATTTCAGTCTTTTGCACCCTTTTCTATATTCCCTTGTAACTCAATGTAAATTAATTTTAAACGTTAAACATTTGAGTTATGGAGCAGACAAAAAAATCGACGTTCAAACTGCTTTTCTATTTGAAAAAGAACGAACTGAAAAAGAACGGTAATGCCCCGGTTATGGCACGTATTACCATTGACGGAACCCCGAAAACTTTCGGAACAAAGTTAGAAATTGACCCAAATAATTGGGATTTAAAACACGGACGAGTACAGGGAAAAAGTGCGCAGGCACTAAGCATCAATAAAAAACTGGATAACATACGTGGGCGCATCGACAAGATTTATGAAGATATGCTGAAGCACAAGGGCTTTGCAACAGCCCAAAAAGTAAAGCTATCATTCTTGGGTGTCGGTGTAATGGATGATGCTATCCTTAAAGTATTCAACGACCAAAACGAGGATTTTAAAAAATTGGTCGAAAAGGAAGAACGTTCACAAAGTACCTACAACAAGTATATCACAGTTTACAATCATCTTACCACGTTTATCAAAGAACGCTATCATCGTGATGATATGGCTTTTCGGGAATTGACTTCCGATTTTATCCGGGAGTTTGATTTTTACCTCCGGTACGATTTGCAGTCTTCCCACAATACAGTTTGGGTGTACACGATGCCTGTATTAGCCCTTGTGGAACTGGCTATTAAAAAAGGCTTGATACGTGATAATCCTTTTCAGGATTACGAAATCAATATGGAAGAAACCGACCGTGGTTATATCCTTAAAGAAGATGTAGAAAAGCTGATGATGTGCGTACCTCCACACCCACGTTATGAGCTGGTAAAAGACCTATTCATTTTCAGTTGCTTTACAGGACTTGCTTACGCAGATATTAAGAAATTGACAAGGAACAATATTCAATCTTTCTTTGACGGTCATCAATGGATTATCAGCAGGAGAAAGAAATCAGATATTGCTTCCAACGTTCGGTTAATGGAAATCCCTAAACGTATCATTGAGAAATATCAGGGTACGACAAGGAATGAATTTATCTTTCCTGTTCCGACCAATTCAACCTGCAATACTCACGTAGGTAAATTGATTGAAAAGGCAGAGATTATCACGGAGCAAAAAGTGACTTTTCATACTGCAAGGCATACTTTCGGAACAATGTTTTTGACAGAGGGTGTACCACTTGAAAGCCTTAGCAAAATGATGGGGCATAAAAACATTTCCACTACACAGATTTATGCCAAAATCACGAGCCAAAAAATCAGTAAGGATATGGATTTGGTTGCCCCTAAATTCCAGGCTATGGAAAAAGCATTTTTAACAGCAATCTGATTAGGTTTTATTACTACACACAGAGCAGAACTTTAAACGGTTCTGCTTTTTTTATGCCTCTACTTTTTTAGGCAAAGCACATTTACCTCCACTACACAATCCAACGCTGTAAAAGAGCTTTTGCCTACTTCCCAAAATAGAAAATTGAAAAACGAAATCCTTATCTAATTCCTTCTGCCATTCCGTTTTTAAAATCTCTATTACAGGCTATCAAAGCCTGGTCATTAATGCCATAAAAATTTAGAACAGAAAATTTCCACAATCAACCGGTAAAAAGGCAGCTAAGTTATAGCGGGCAGCCACCGCACACACCCACCAATAAAAAAAACGAATGAACGGTTTCCCCCTAAAGGAACCCCCATTAAGTCATTTTTTTTCTTGGTCTTCGCTGTTGCCCGCTTGGATTATCTGCTTTCTTTTTTCCGGTTTTTCTTTTGGAAAATATTATGCGAAGCGAAGCGGAGCAAACCACAACGGGAAGCGGAAAACGAGGAAAGCGAGTGAGTAAATAAACATTTTTTCAAACATCAAAATTTTAGCATTATGGCACACAACATTCATTTCAACGAGCAAACAGGAAGGCACAGTTTCTTTTCAGTACAGCAAAAAGCGTGGCACGGTTTGGGGCAAATCGTGGAGCAATACCCTACAAGCGAGGAAGCAATCAAATACGCTGGGTTAGATTACGAGGTAGTAAAATCCCCACTGTTTACCAAAGGTTCGGGCATTATCGAAACTTCGGGCGGTATCGAAATAGGTAGCACCGAATTAGAAGTACCTAACTATTTCGCCAACATACGAACCGATAACAATGCAGTATTGGGCGTAGTCGGTAAGGATTACCACATTGTACAAAATCGGGAAGTCTTTAATTTTTTTGATGCTATTGTAGGTGGTGGCGAGGGTATCCTGTACGAAACCGCAGGGGCATTGGGCAAAGGGGAACGCATCTTTATCACTGCCAAACTGCCCGATTATATCCGTGTAGGCAATGGCGATGATGTAACGGAAAAGTATATTTTTCTAACCACTTCGCACGATGGTAGCGGAAGTATTACCGCAGCATTTACGCCTATCCGTATCGTATGCCAAAACACGTTGAATGCCTCACTACGCAGTATGACCAATGTAGTGCGTATCAAACACACTTCGGGAGCAAAACAGCGTATCGAGAATGCCCACAAGATTATGGGGCTTGCCAACACATTGAGCAACCAATTAGAGGGCATTTTCAATAATTGGACAAAGGTAAAAGTATCAGACCGAGAAGTAAGAAAGCTAATCCAGTTGGCACTTTGCCCGAACAAAGAAACACTTGACCTTATCAACAAAGGGGCTGACGATGAAGTTTCCACCGTGTTCAAAAACGTGGTTGATAATGCGCTTCTATATGCTATGACAGATGATGCACAACAGATGAACACGACCAAAGGGACTTTGTTCGGAGCATACAACGCTGTTACAGGCTACTTTCAGAATGTACGCAATTACAAAGATGATGAAGCCAAATTACAGAGCATTGTATTGGGTGGTACTGCCCAACTCAAATCACAGAAAGCATTTGAATTGTGTACCGCATTTGCTTTGGACGGTGCGGAAATCCTAAACCTTAATTAGATAACAACAGGCTACCGCCTTAAATGGTGGTAGCCTACTATAAAACAACAATATGAAAGCATTACATAAAATGGACAACTTAGATAAAGGCGAATTGCTTTGCAGGCTATTCCCCGAAGAAATGGCGAACATTCAGAACGCCGTAAAAAAGCAGTGCGAATACTTTCTGAAAAATGAAATTACCATTCGTGAGGGTTGGTATCAAAAGGGCTTTTTTACCGCAGAATTTTGGTACAGGCTTGTGCAGGATGCACACAGGATAATCGAGAAGAACGAGGACAAACTTCTCAAAAAACCACGCTGGTTTGCAGACCATTTTTTTGACGGATACAACGCAATATTTGCGATGCACTGCCTTATTGAATACGCACAGACAGAGGACTGTATACCCAATCTAAAACAGGCTATACACCTAATAT
>MKTK01000037.1:36872-37125 GCA_001898255.1 Chryseobacterium sp. 39-10
GACGACAGTAACGGCGGATATTTCTTTGAGGTTTACGAAAGCGATACGGGAATATTCAATTATCAAACAAAATGGTCGCCAAATGCGGAAGCAGTTAAGCAGATAGCCGAGCATTACAACATAGATTTCCAATTGGATTATGAGGAATTAGGTTGTTTGGTATATGGCAGGACAATGTTTTCTGACAAGCTACTCATAGATATTTATCTGGAAGACGAAGATTTTGACAGCTACGAATTAGACAAGGAAACAG
>MKTK01000038.1:0-431 GCA_001898255.1 Chryseobacterium sp. 39-10
GATTTAATGATTATTTAAAATTAAAAAGAGTGGTCTGCATACCTGCGACCACTCTCTCTCATTTACTAACATTAAAAACTAAAATTAATGCGAAGAAAACCGTCTCCCGGAACTCTGCGCTGCTGGCTCGGATGGCTTAAAGCCACTGCTATTGCTTTGTATATTTTGTTCTGAAGGTGTATTTCTCAAGTTTGCCTCGCTTGCAGAAAACTGACTTCTGAAGCCGGTACTGCTTTGGTTGTTTCGGAAACCACCAGAACCGGAACCCGCATCGGATGATGGAGACTGCACTTTTGGGGTGCTGCGAAAGCCACCGCTGTTGCTGTTGCTATCATTCCGCAAGGTACCATTGTTATTGGGTGTGCTATTGTTTCGGAACCCACCGCTGTTGGTATTGCTATCGTTTCTGAAGCCATCTGCATTGGTGGATT
>MKTK01000038.1:453-54037 GCA_001898255.1 Chryseobacterium sp. 39-10
GTGTTGGTATTTTTATCGTTTCTAAAACCACCCTGATTGGTATTGGCATCGTTTCTGAAACCGCCATTATTACTATTGATGATGCCGTTGTTACTGTTTCGCCCGCCATTACCAAATCCGAAATACGGGTGGGGGTTTGCTTGGTTGTATTGCACGCGATCTACCCTGTAGCGATCAATATTGATATTACGGTATTGGGGAATGATATAAACTGTGGATGCGTAATGCTGCCTTCTGTATTGCTGATAATACTGCACCGGACTGTAACCACCATAATACCTATTCTGGAATACGACAAAAACCCTTGGCCCCAATATTCTTTCTAATGCGTAGAAACGATCGTAATACCACCTATCGGGGTTATAGCGATAGTAATTGTTCCATGCAGAAAAGCTGGGGTACATTTCGTTGAGCATGATGATTTGCTGTACTTGCCAAGGTGCAAGTTGATATCTTCTAAAGAAGCGATTCCAGTTGATATCGGCGATGCTATTTCGATAATCGTTATAATAACTTTGGTAATAATCGCTGGTATAGTAATTATCGGGGTATTGGTAATAATAATCATCAGGGAACCAATACTCATCATCATAATCGCCATAGTAACCATTGTTGCTACCATTATTGGGATAATAATCGGGGTAATTCTGGGCGGAAGTGAGCGTGATGGCTAACACTGCAAATCCAAAAAGTATTTTTTTCATGTCTTTATACCGTTGTTTTAAGGGTGCACTATACTCTATTAGAAAAGCGTGCCAAAATGTTGTTCAAAAATTAAAGCAAACGCCTACCTACAAGAAGTTTAGGGATTATTTATCTTGTTGGATTCAAATATAAAAAGGAAGTTAAAAGCGATGTTTTAACTTCCTTTTGAATTGGGTGGAATACACAACCATTTTATGTTGCAAATAGTGCGTGCATCCTGTATTTTCTGCTAATCAGCAAGGATGTTTATTCACTGCGTTTTATGCTCTGTTGGCATCTGCTATCCACGAAGCAATTTTAGCATTGAAGTGTTCTTGCTCGACTAAATCTTCCAACGTTAGATGCATGCGATACCTCCAATAATGTGGGAAAACTGCGGGGTTATTGATGCGCTCGTTATCCATTTGTGGATTTACCAATTGATCATCTGTTGCTAAAAACTCCTGAATGGGGAATATGGCGAGCATGGCTTCGTTGTAAAGGTGTTGCTTCATAATGATGGTTGCAAGATCAGACTCGAGATTCCAAGGCGCGGTGCCGAATTGCCCTAATTGCTGGTTGAAGTATCTTTGCGAATAGTTGCGATCTTCATGCCACCATTGCCGCAGCGTGGAGCTGTCGTGTGAACTCGCCGTAACCACATTCATATATCCTGCATTTTTTGGATTGTACCAAGGGATGTTTTCTGATGGCATGCGCTGCACCTTGAGTGCAGTGATTGCTAACCGATCCAATACTTGTGGAACGCAATCGGGAACGAGGCCTAAGTCTTCACCACAGATCAACATATCTGTAGCATTGAGGATCATTGGCAGCTTCTCCATAGCATTTTTGTACCATAACCCATCTTGTCTTTTGAAGAAATAATCGATGTATAAATCGTAAATGCTTTGTTTTTCCCAATCTGACAGGAGTCTGTAAGAATCTGTTTTATCAACATTGAATCTTGGGTGATAAACCATTTCTCCCCCTGCCAATTCTTCCTGAAGGAAAAGTACATTGGCGCAAAGAGAAATCAACTGATCTGCTGCCCATGGATGCGGATATTGCTCGAAGTGTTCTTTGAGTTTTCTCTGGGTATTGAATTCATCCTTTAAACGGTAGGTTCCGTTATGCTGATCTTCCATGAACTCATGGCGGATGGCCTCTTTTTCGTCTCCAAAATAATTCCACAGCACCTGATCATTGATGAAAGGCAAGCAATATCTTTCGTAATTGAAAGGGATATTACGTTGCTGAAACTCTTCTACCCTTACCGGAACGGCGGGGTAAAAGTAGCCAAGAATACCTTGTGTGGCACTCATTGGCATGCGCCAAATTCTAAAACAGCCAAGAATGTGATCGATTCGCATGGCATCGAAATATTGTTCGAGTGCTTTGAAGCGGTTTTTCCACCAACGGTAGCCGTCTGCTTTCATGGCTTCCCAATTGTAAGTAGGGAACTCCCAATTTTGGCCTAAGTCGGTAAACTGATCTGGTGGTGCACCGGCCTGAAAATCCATGCCGAAAAGGTCTGGTTCTGCCCATGCCTCCACAGAGTATCTGTAAATACCAATGGGCAAATCACCCTTCACTGAAACTCCTAACTGGTGGGTATAGTCGATGGCTTCCTTAAGTTGAAGATGAAGCTGATACTGCACCCACGCATGTAGTATTACTGCTAGATAATCTTTGCTTTTCGCTGTAAAGAAGGGGGCAATTTTGCCGGCAATATATTTCTTATGGGTTTTCCAAAGGTTGAAGTTGGGTGTTTTGTATTTATCTCTCTGCACACAAAATGCGGTGTAGGGAATTAGCCATTCTTCGTTGTCTTTGATGAACTTTTTGAAATTTCTATCTTTTACGATGTCCTGATTATTGGCATCGAAGATGGCTTTTATGTACTTCCATTTACCGGCTATTACCTGCTCATAATCGATTAAATCGAGTGTGTTGAGTTCTGTTTTTTTTGCTTTAAACTCCTCTTGAAGTTCGGTGGGTAATGGGTAAGGCAATTGCTCTATCGACAGGTATTGCGGATGGAGTGCATATACCGATATCGCAGCATAGGGATAAGAATCTGTCCATGTATAATTGGCTGTGGTATCGTTAATAGGCAGAATCTGCAGGACTGAAAGATTGGTTTTTTTCGCCCAATCTGCCAGTGGTTTTAAGTCGGCAAATTCGCCTACTCCGAAGCCGTTTTGGGTACGGAGTGAGAAAACAGGCACTGCTACGCCTGCTGCATGATAGAGCTCGAAAGATTTGAATCTGAAGAAATGATCTGCTTTAACGAGCAGCACGTTCTTTTCGGCATTGGGCAACACCCAACGATTGCTTCCGTACTCGATGTCGAAAACTTCGCCGGAAGCGTTATTCATTAAACCATATTTATACTGCACCATCTGGTTGATTGGCAACTCGACTGCTGCCTCCCAAATACCAAAATCGGTTTGTGCCATAGGAAGTGTGCTGAGCCACTGCCATTGGCCAAGCGCATCACAATTGCCCAGTATCACCACTCGCCAATCGGGATGGTAAACCGGTGCTTCTAATCGAAAAAGATGGGTATGTTTTTTTAATACCGTCATTTTTTCGGGTCTGAAGCCGCTTAATTTATTTTTAAGGATTTTATTGTTGAGGTAATTCTCGGGAAAGTTTTTCAAATTCCAACTGTCATCAATAACAAACTCGTCGTAGTTGTGCGGGAAATTAAGGTGGTGCAGTGAAAACTCTTCGTCAACTACCTCATCTACCTCGTTTAGCAATTGATATTTGTAGGTAATGGACTTGGAGAAGTAATCGATCTCGACCCTCCAGTTTCCGTTATCTGTATAAGTGAGGAAATGGGTTTTGTTTTCATTTCCATCTTCCACGACCAGTACCTGGAGCTTTTCACCCATCTTGGTCTGGAAGTTAATGTTAAGATACAGTTTCATTTAAATAAATTTTAGGGAAATTTTATAGCTCGCAAGTTACGAAAAATCTCCACACACTAAGAAAATTTAACCAATAAAAAACATAGTTTATATACTGATTATCAATTTATTATGAAAGCAATTCCAAAGTATGCTAAAAATCATATTCCATAAAAATACCTTTCTACAAAAAAGCCAAGAAATTGGAGTGCTGACTGATTACCATTACGCCCCTGTAATCGTTGTGTTTCAGTGGAATTAAAGAGGGCTTTTAGTTATACAAACACATGCCAGTTTAATATCTTCCTTTTGTGTAAGCACAAAAAACCGACAAAGCGGCCGTTGCTGCTTTGCCGGTTGCACTGCCATTGGCAGCCCTTTCATCTTTAGCTGATGACCACGCTACCCGCATACACCGAGTTGGAAACCCCCTCCAAATCGGCAGCTAGAAACCCCATCCATACATGCACTGGCTGACCTGCCCATGACGGAGGTAATGCTGCTGTATAGGCGCCATCGGCTCTTGTTGCCACATTCTCGATAAATACGGAAGATGTTTCGCCCTCTAAGGCATAAAGAATCTGAACAAGATCCGTCTGTCGCACTGCATTGCCTGCTGAATTATCGAGCCACTCTATGATAAAAGAGTTGGCTGCAGCAGATACCAGACCGGTGATGACCGGCTGAAGCAATGAGCCCTTTGCAAAAGCAATTCCCGGGTATAGGATCGAGATCTGCATTAATGTAAAATCGAGCTGAAAATGGCTCATGATGTTTGACATCGCCATATTGTAGGCGGATCTCATGCCATTCTTTCTTCCGAAAAACTTTGTAGCAAAATGCTTGTACGCACTCAGGAAGTTGTACGATTCTACCATGCGCTGCTGGATGAGCAGTTGCTTTTGGTTGCGGTTACCGGTTGGTTTACGTGGACGGTGTTTGAGGATTTCTGTTCCGTTCACATTGGCTACTACTAAACGGCCAGTGCGACCGAATGAGCCAGACAATAAGGAATTACTTAATTTGCCCATGATTTCATGTTTTTATGGTTATTATTGAGCCAAAGGTAGATCGTTCTGCAGCTGGGTCCAGATTCTTTGCCGTGATTTCTCGTTATTTCTCGTTATTTTTCATCTCGTTTTCATAAAACACTGATATACAAGGTTATTAAGTTTTATACCTGTACTTTTTTAGTCCCCTTCTAGTCCTTTTCTTGTCCTTTTCTTGTCCTTTTATAGTGCCACGCAGGTACTACCAGGGTACCACACAGGTGCTTGGGTAGGCGACGAATGATTTGAAAAGGGGTGATGAGCAGTGTTACTTTGATGCAGAGCTGTATTCCAGATGAACAAGCAAGTCATTTTTGGGTGTATTCACCCCCGGATTTACCGTTAAAACACAGGTTATCCTTTCGGATGGGTGTAGTAATTTTGAATCTCCATTAACAAACACAAATACCATGAATAAGAAACTTAATCTTAGCATGAACGCACTGGAACAATGGCGTCATGAACAACGGGAACTTCATCGCCAGTTGCTAAAAGGAAACTTTGTACTGGATGAAACAATGATTGTACACGAATCTACACTGGCAAAACTTCTTGGCGTAGGCGAGCACACCATGCGCAATTATCGCGCACAGCATTTGCTTCACTACATCAAACTTAGAAGTCAGGTGTTTTACATTAAACCTTTGGTTTTTCTGGATTTGCTGGATCTGTGTCAGAAATAAGTAAGCCCAATGTTGCAACAGAAGAATTAGAATCAGTGAATACTGCGATTCTATTCGCTTGCCTCTGCCTAACAAAATGACATACCATACGGGTTGACTTTCTTTTCAGAAGCATCGATATCAACCTTGGCCAACCTTGGCATGGCGTTATGATGTAGAATAATGCGTGACTGTGCACCGTCGAGGTGGATGAATTATCAGCTTCAACCAAAGATCTCTATATTAAAACAGGTCATCTGACTTCTGCTACCTGAGCGGGAAAATCGGCATCAGCGTTCATTTCCTCCACTACTTTCTGGTCAATATTATACACCACAGGAACGCCAGTGGCTAATTCTTTGCTCAGAATTTGCTCGGGTGTGAGCTTTTCAAGATACATCATCAAAGACCGCAAGCTGTTGCCGTGTGCAACGACCAGCACATTCTTGCCAGCAAGCAACTGGGGCAGAATTTCGTTTTTGAAGTAGGGCATTACCCTGTTGTAGGTGTCTTTCAAACTTTCGCCATTGGGCGGCTGAACGTCATAGGATCTTCTCCATATATGCACTTGCTCGGCACCATACTTTTCAGCAGTTTCAGCTTTGTTGAGCCCTTCGAGACTTCCGTAACTTCTTTCGTTTAATGCCAAATTTTTGTGTACAGGAATGCTTTCCAGCTGATCGTCTTGCAAGACAATAGCCAGGGTATGTTGTGCTCTTTTAAGTTCGGAAGTGAAAGCGACATCAATGTGGTCTTTTTCAATTTTTGCCGCCGCACCATGAGCTTCCTGAATACCGAGATCTGTTAAATCGACATCTTTCCACCCTGTAAAGCGGTTTTGTAAATTCCATTCGGATTGACCGTGACGAATTAATATAAGTTCTGCCATTTTTATGATATTTTATTAATGAGAGATGCATCAAAAATCGTTCTTAACCGTACTAAAAAGAACTTAATTTTACATTAAAAATAAAAGAAATCCCATAAGGGGCTACTCTTTCTTTTGAGCATTAGAGGATTGCCATAATAACTGAGCTGACCTCTATAGTTTACTCGTAAAACCACTTTGCAACCTACCCCCTCGGCGTTAAGGTTTACTTTAAAATTCCTCTTATTTTATTGGCGTTACGAATAAGCTCTTCCAAATAATCGTAGTTCTCTTTTTCTAATGCAGATTTGAATTTACGAAGCTGGGTAATATGCTCATTAAGAACATCTAACACATTTTCCTTGTTCTGCCTAAAGATGGGCACCCACATTTCCGGATGCGACTTGGCCAAACGAACGGTGCTGGAAAATCCGGTGCTTGCGAGTTGAAAAATAGTATCTTCTTCCCTTTCTTTTTCTAAAACGGTATTTGCCAACGCGTAGGAAGTGATATGGGATATGTGGGAAATGTATGCCGTATGCAGATCGTGATCTTCGGCACTCATATAGATGAGGTGCATGCCTAAATTTTCAGCAATATGCGAGGCGGTTTCCAAGGCATCTTTTGCAGACTCTTCTGCGTTGCAAATAACAGCGGCTCTGCCCGAGAAGCTCTCTGCTGTGGCTGCGCCGGGTCCCGAATTCTCGGTACCCCACATGGGATGAAAAGCGACATACCGTTGCCGGTTTGGATGATTCTTTACGGCTGCAGTAATACCGCATTTGGTAGAGCCGACATCCATTACAGTCTGTTGCTTTGTAGCATGATCCAAAACCTGCGGCAACAGCTTACGCGCAGCATCTACCGGAATGGCAAGAAAAATAAGCTCTGCCTGGGCAAGGGCATTGTCGAGCGTGGTGGCTTCATCTATAATACCTCTATCAATTGCCGTTTGAAGGTGATTTTGGTTTTGGTCGACACCAAATACGTGGTGAACAATGTTTTCTTGGCGAAGTTTTAATGCGATTGATCCTCCTATTAACCCCACTCCTATGATCGCAATTTTCATACTGGCTGTGAATTTTTTGTTTTATATTGCTGTGGGTTCGTTTTGTGGTTACCCACTAAAGATGTGTGCGAGAATGGATGATGAAAAGAATTTGGCAAGCAAATGCACAAACTGCACGCGTACTAATCACCAAACAAACCCATTGTGAATTAAAGGTTTTTTTGGAAACAGATGCTATCTTCCATCCCTTCATACTGTGCATAGTTGGGGATTACTTCATACGTTTTACTGTAGAGTCTTACCGCTTCTGTCTGCCGTTTTCCTGTTTCGAGAATGGTATGCGTATATCCCAGTTCTTTGGCCCACTGTTCTAAGTGTTGCAAAATCTCGGTGCCACTACCTTTCCCCCGGTAATCGGGCTTTACGAACATACGTTTTACTTCAGCGGTCTCACGATCGTACTGTTTTATTGCTCCGGAACCTACGGGAACATCATCTTCGTACATCACGATGCAATGCGGAAGTTCCGAAATCTTGTTGAACTGTGCATAGTAAGAATGCTCTTCGCCATCTTTAAGAGCGAGATAAAAATCAAGTTCTTTGATCAGTTCAATAAAATCCAGATCTGAAGAATTTGTTCTTTTGAATATTTTTGTCATAATGATCTTCCTTTAAATAGTTTTATTCGTTGCCTTTTCTTTATATCGTACGAAATCAGCATGTGCAGTTGCTACAAAACAAATACTGCTGCCTTCGATTTCTTTGCTGAGAAACGACGGGTAAAAATAGTAAAAGATTTTAATTCTGGTGTGTTATTTCTAATGATTATAAATTGGCCATTGCACAAAAAAAATCGTGCAAAAGAACATCATCTTTTTTCAATTCGTTGTATTATTGAAATTAAATAGAACCGACAAAAATGAAAGTTGCATTATTTATCCCGTGTTATATTGATTTAATTTATCCAAAAGCGGGCATAGCGTCTCTAGAATTGCTGGAGAAACTGGGCGTTGAGGTGGTTTTCCCACTGCATCAAACCTGTTGCGGACAACCGATGGCGAATGAGGGGGATGAGCAGCACTCTATAAAAACCGAAACTCAGTTCTGTGAGAACTTTAAAGATTTGGATGTTGATTACATTGTGGGACCTGCGGGGAGTTGTGTGAAACACGTGAAGCTGCACATGACTGCTATTGACCAAACCGAGGAGGTAAAGCAGATCCGGGCGAAAACGATAGAACTGGTGGAGTTTATTCACGATGTTCTTCAGATTCAGGATTTTTCTCAGGTTGAGTTTCCGCACCGGATTGCCATTCATAACTCCTGCAGTGCAGTACGTGGTTTGCATCTTGCCTCACGATTCGAATGGCGAGAACCCTATTTTAACAAGCCCGAGAACCTCTTAAAAAATGTAAGAGGAATTGATATTGAAGTGATAGACCGCCCACAGGAATGTTGCGGATTTGGCGGTACATTTTGTGTAACCGATGAAGCGGTAAGTGCAAAAATGGGTCAGGATAAAGTAGCCGACTACACCAAGCACAGTATAGAATACGTGGTATCGCCTGATATGTCTTGCCTGATGCACCAGCAAGGAATTGCAGCAAGAGAAAAATCTGATCTTAAGTTCTTGCATATCGCACAAGTTCTAAATAACGGACCTTTTTAAAAAAGCTAGATTATGGGAAAAGTTCAAGTAGAAGATAACGCTAGAAAATTCATTAAGCAAGACAATGTTCATGAGAAAGAGCATGATGAGCATCTGTATGCCGCGCTGATGAAACGCAGTAAAGTTGCCAACGAGATCCCAGAATGGGAAACGCTGAGAAACCTGGCTTCACAAATAAAAGAGCACACACTAACGCATCTCGATCAATACATTGAAATGTTTGTAGAGAATGCCACTAAGAACGGAATACAGGTTCACTTTGCTAAAGATGCCGATGAGCACAATGCGATTGTATATGATATCCTGAGCCATCACAACGTTAAGAGAATCATCAAATCGAAATCGATGTTGCAGGAGGAGTGCGGCATGACTCCCTTCCTAGAAAAAAAAGGTATTGATGTGCTGGAAACCGATTTAGGAGAACGGATACAACAGCTTTCTGATGAAAGACCAAGCCATATTGTAATGCCGGCAATTCATAAAACCACAGAAGATGTTGCGAAACTTTTTGCTGAAAAAATTGGTACAAATCCCAATGATGACGACCCTCACTCGCTATGCGAATCGATGAGGAACAACGCGAGACCTAAGTTTCTTGTCGCAGATGCCGGAATGACCGGTGGCAACTTTGCTATTGCCGAAACCGGCAGTTTTGTGGTATGCACCAATGAAGGGAACGCAGATTTGACGGCGAGTTTACCGCCCCTCCATATAGCAAGTATAGGGATAGAAAAGCTGTTGCCCAAGCTCGAAGATTTAGGGGTTTTTATCCGATTGCTCTCCAGAAGTGCATTGGGAACGCCTGCTACACAATATACCTCTCATTTCTCCGGCCCGCGCGAAGGCAGTGAGATGCATGTTGTTTTAACTGATAACGGAAGAAGTAAACGTCTCGGTATGGACCAGTTCTGGCATTCGCTGAAGTGTATTCGCTGTGGCGCCTGCATGAACACCTGCCCTGTATACCGCAGAAGTGGCGGTTTATCGTACGGCGCAACTTACTC
Organism: Chryseobacterium sp. 39-10; assembly: GCA_001898255.1. GTDB lineage: Bacteria > Bacteroidota > Bacteroidia > Flavobacteriales > Weeksellaceae > Kaistella. Next base: position 10,317 of record MKTK01000038.1, read on the forward strand.
CGGACCTATTGGAATTATTTTGGATCCTACCTTTGATATGGATATGTATTCTGAATTACCTTATCATTCTTCCCTGTGCGGATCATGCACCGAGGTTTGCCCAGTGCACATCAACATTGCCGACCAGATTTTAGAATGGCGAAAAGTGATGATGGAAAACAAGAAAACTCCTTTCGGCAGAAGACTTGGTTTCGCTGCCGCTGATGAGTTATTAGGCAGTTCCGAAAGGTTTGAGAAAATGGAGAAAATGACCTATAACATGCTGCATGTACTGCCCAAGTTCCTGCTTAAAAACAGCACCATTGACCCATGGGTAGAAGATCGTGAACTGCCCGAAGTGCAAAAAGAAACCTTTCGAGACTGGTATAAGAAAAACCGACCCAACAATGACTAAAGAAGAATTATTAACCTCTGTGCGACACTTTCTTTCGAAACGCGAAAAAGTGACTTACCCCGAAATTCCAACTTTCGAAAAACCAGGTATTGACCTAAAAGCCGTTTTTGAAACCAATGCCAAGCTGGCGGCTGTTGATATATACGACGTTTCTACCATTGAGGAAGCTCAGGATATTATGCGTAAAAAACTACCCGACGCGAAGGTTATTTGTTCGGCCACCCAAGAGTGGGTTGGAAACAAAGACATTCATGTTGCACATCCATCAGATTTACAAGATGTTGACTTAGGCGTTTTTCGGGCAGAGTTTGGTGTTGCCGAAATGGGAATGGTATGGTGCACCGAAAAATCTTTAGTGACCAATTCCATCGGATATTTATCTCAACATTTAGCGGTACTTCTTGACCCGGCTGACATTTCGGAGAACATGCATACTGCTTACCAAAGAGTCGATATTCCACAAGCACACTATGGCTGTTTTGTGATGGGACCTTCGGCAACGGCAGACATTAATGCTGTGTTGATTCACGGGGCGCAAGGGGCCAGAACTCTAACTTTGTTTTTCCTTAAAAAACCTCTTTAAGAACTTGTAAGATCCTGAAAAAAGATCAGTAAATAACAGGTACCCTTTAAATCTATTGAGAGGATTTACACAATTACTCTCCATAAGCACAAGACAAAGAAAAACAAACAACTAACTCATAAACAACAACTTAAAGCGGCTTCCAACTCTATTTATTGGAAGCCCATTTATTTTTGAAGGTATCTAATATGATTGAATACCTGTTAGTTTTATTACATTTGTAAGAAGTGCGTTATGATTTTTTTTGTGATGGATCATTGGTAAAGGACAGTTCATACCATCAACAAAATCAGGGATTTCGAGTGTAACCAATCGCTAGTTGAAAATTTTTTTTCCTTCATACGATGAAAGGTCATTTTATCATTATTCTTCTGTTGTCAACTATTCTTTCCTGTAAAAAGGAAATGAAAGAGGATTCGCGCATGGAGAATACGCCAGTGATCACGAAAGAAGAAAACCCTGTTATGGTTAAAAATGAAGATGACTTGCTGGTTCCGGACTTTTCGGTGAAGCTACAGCTGGATCCTGCATTATATAAAAAACTGAAGTCATCCAAAGAATCGGTTGTTGCCGCATACTATTTCTATAAGATAATCGATGATGACCAAAAGGTGAACGCAGATCTACAACAGCATCTTGACGGCAATCAGCTAGAAATATTAACTGGAAAAACTGAGGAATCCCAACTTTCTCAGCCAGAAATCACCTTCCACTTCAAGGGATTGGCATTACCAAAAAAACTTGAAAATGCAGCGCCCAATACAACTCTTCATCTGAACATCAATTTCTTTAGTGGCCGAAAAGCATTTGAAGACAACATTATGGATGCAGAACTGCTAGACGTTCCCTTTGAAAAAGTATTGCACTCTACAGGACCACTCATCCTAAAAGCAAAACTGCTCCCTTCGCAACACTAATCTTAAAAATAAAATCATGAAACATTATTCCTACCCCTTCATTAAAAAAGCGGCTTCTGTGTTTGGAATCGCTGCACTTACCGCTTCCGGAAGTTTGCTACAAGCACAAACCAATTTTTCAGGACGTTACTCCAGTGAAGGTGATATCACTGCCAAAGGTATCATGACCATGGACATTAGCCAGACAAAAGCAAAGATTGAAGGTACTGCTACGTACCAAGATTACAATATGCAGGTAAGTTCGGGGTTGCTTTCTGTTAACGGTTATGCTAAAGGAAATACTGGATTTATACGGCTTCGGGATCAGCGTGGCGCCACAGTTGCAGACGGAACCGTTCAACTCCAGGATCGCTCTACGCTTAACTTTAAACAAACCGGGAACAGCTCGATAGTCCCCAAAGAATCATTTATGTTCGTTTCTAACAATGGTGAAAACAGCCCTGCCGTGAAGCCCGCTCCTGTACAAAACAACTCCAAATCTTATGGCGGAAATTACTCGAACGAAGGCGACACCACGGCAAAAGGAATTCTCTCTTTCTCGCTGACCCAAACAGGTGCTAAACTTGAGGGAACTGCCAATTACAAAGATTTTAGCGGACAACTGGATAGCGGAATGCTTTCTGTAAACGGTTACGTGAAAGACGGAATTGGTTACCTTCGCTTCCGTGATCAAAAGGGAGCAACCGTTGCAGATGGAGCAGTACATTACGAAGGGAACAATGTTGTTTTCCGACAAACCACCTTATCTGATATGGTTCCTCACTACGCAGTGTTGTACCGTTAAATCATTAACTAAAAATTAAATAAGATGCAAAAGATATTAATCACTATTGTAGCTTGTACGATGACATTCATGGTGCAATCTTGCGATGCAGTACAGATGCCGACCAATGCCTCGTACCAGAATGCAGGTACAGTGCAAAGAGGTTTTGGTGGCAATTACTCGAACCAGGGAGATGAAAACAGGTCGGGCGTGTTTACGCTTCAGTTATCACAAACAAACGGACAGCTGAGTGGAACCGCAACCTATGAAAAAGGCGACGGAGAATCCAGCGGCGTGCTTTCGGTGGAAGGGAATGTGGACGGAGATGTCGCTAACTTAGCTTTTTATGACCAAAAAGGAAACGAAGTTGCGAGAGGCGTGTTATCGCTTAATGAAAGTCGATATTCTTTCATTCAGAATTCAGCATCAAGCTTAATTCCAGGTGAAACGATTATGAACCGCTATTAAATTTCATAACGAGCATAAAAAATCCACACTGCCTTAACGATCAATGTGGATTTTTTTTACCCAGAATACACCAGTTTATAAATAAAAAAAATGATTGATTAATCTCTGCTACCATCGGAGTTTTTTCTACATTTGCTGAAATTTAAATACAATGAAACTGCATATTGTTGCCCTTTTCCGGGTAAAAGAAAATTACATTATGGACGCCATTGAGCTGTTCCGTAAACTAGTGAAGGAAACCAAACAAGAAGAAGGTTGCCTGCAATACGAATTAATAGAAGATAAAAACAATAAAGGAGTCTTCTTCATCGCTGAGTTATGGGAGAGCGAGGAGCATCTTTTTAATCATGATAAAAGCGCGCATCTTGCCGATTTCAGAATTAATTCGGCGTCTTTGATGGAATCTCAACCGCAGGTTTACAAAGGGTTTAAAGTATTTTAAACAGGGACAAAAACTATACATAAATAGGAGAAATGACTTCGACAATAAAATTCGGGTGGTTGCTGTTCATGTTGTTTTCTTCTGTGCTACCGGCGCAGCAAAAGTATACTCCATCGGAATTAGTACTGATTAGAAATGGCGACATGGATACAGCGCTTGAGATTCCACAAACGACAGATTCACTTCAGCACGCTGTTTTGCTTCAAACGTCTCAAGACGCTATTCCTGAAAACGCAGATACCAAGCGATTGGTAATGAGAATGAAAGCTGCGCTTCTTGCTACAAAATCGGGTGTTGGAATTGCCGCTCCACAAGTAGGCATCAACAGAAATATTATTTGGGTAAAACGTTTTGACCAGCCCAACACACCTTTTGGTTATTACATCAATCCTGTTATTCTGTGGAGATCAAAACTGCAAAACCTCGGTCCTGAAGGTGATTTATCTATTCCAGATTTTCGGGATCAGTTTTACAGGAGTAAAGTGATTCAGGTGGCGTACTATGATTTGGAACGTAAAAAACACACAGAAATTGTAGAAGGTTTTACAGCGGTGATTTTTCAGCATGAAATCGACCATCTGTTCGGAATTTTAATCTCGAACAAAATAAAGGAACAACAAAACCAGCTTTTCGAAAAAGTAGATGCTTACCACCTTTTGCCGTAGTTTTATGGGGTAAAGAAAGTTATAAAGAGATTATTTTTGAAAGGGGTTCAATGCATCACCCGAAAGCTAAGATCAATAAAAAAAACCTGCTCTGCATATTAGACTTGGAAGTCCAATTCTGCGGAGCAGCTTTTCATCTTTACAAGATCATGTAAGTGGTTCCTTCTCTACCGTCTTTCAGTTCAATCCCTTCTGCAAGCAGCCGATCGCGAATCTGATCGGACAGTTCAAAGTTTTTCGCCTTTCTCGCCTGATTTCTCAATTCAATTAAAACCTGCAGCGTTTGGTCGAGTTTCTCGTTGTTATTTTCTTCAATATTCTGAAGTCCCAAAACATCGTATACAAAATCGTGCATCAGTTGCTTCAGTTCCTCCAGATCTCCTCTAGAAACTGTTTCTTTGCCGTCTTTCAGTTTAAAAATAAAATTCACCGCCTCGAATAAGTGCGAAATTAAAATAGGTGAATTAAAATCGTCTGTAAGTGCTTCCAGACATTTTTGTTTCCATTGGCGAACGTCAAAAGATGCCGACTGGTGGGTGGCGTTTTCTTCCTTCAAAATGGGTAGATCGGCAGCAACTTTTATGGCCTCCATCAAACGTTGGTATCCTTTTTCACTTGCCACCATGGCTTCATTGGAAATATCGAGAACACTTCGGTAATGCGCCTGCATAAAATTGAACCTCACAACGGATGGATGGAAAGGTTTCTCGAAGAAATTGTTGTTACCAGAGACCAACTCCATAGGCAGGATATAATTCCCGGTAGATTTGCTCATCCGCTGCCCATTCATGGTAAGCATGTTGGCGTGCATCCAATAATTGACAGGTTCTGTATTGTTGCATGCTTTTCCCTGTGCCACTTCACATTCGTGGTGTGGAAACTTGAGATCCATGCCACCTCCGTGAATATCGAATTTCTCACCTAAATATTTCGTTGACATGGCTGTACATTCCAAATGCCAACCAGGAAAACCTTCTCCCCAAGGTGAGTTCCAACGCATAATATGGGCAGGAGAAGCCGCTTTCCATAAAGCAAAATCCTGGGGATTTCTTTTTTCGTTTTGTCCATCAAGATCGCGGGTATTAGCAAAAAGCTCTTCTATATTTCTGCGCGAAAGCTCCCCATAATTGAGCCCGCGGCGGTTATATTCCATCACATCGAAATAAACGGAACCATTGCTTTCGTAGGCATATCCTTTCTCAATCAGTTTCTGAGCAAGCTCGATCTGCTCCATGATGTGACCTGTTGCTGTGGGCTCAATGGTGGGCGGAAGCAGGTTGAAAGTATCGAGCACCTGATGAAAATCTACAGTGTACTTCTGTACAATCTCCATCGGTTCTAGTTTTTCGAGTCGGGATTGCTTCACAAACCGGTCGTTATCCACATCACCATCGTCTGTTAGGTGACCAGCATCGGTAATATTGCGCACATAACGAACTTTGTAACCAAGAAAAGTGAGGGTTCGATAAATGAAATCAAAAGACATAAATGTACGCACGTTGCCTAAGTGTACATTGCTGTAAACGGTAGGTCCGCAAACGTACATGCCAACATTGTTGTCGTGAAGTGGTTTGAAAATTTCCTTTTCGCCGTAAAGTGAATTATATATTTTAAGATTCATTGTTTTCTTTATTTTTTTTGCATCGCCTATAAGCTCTTCATGATATGTTGTTTAAAGGTTACCGTGAAAATTCAAGGTTTACTTCCTTGCCTATTTTCAAAATCCAACTAAAGGAGTGGCGTGAATTCTTCAACCTAATCAAACTGTTTTTCGGTCTTATGCAATGGTGATCAACTATAATAGATTTAATCAAATTTAGCATGGCTCCCTACATAATGCAGAAACTCCTGCCGGGTAATTGGGTTGGTTCGGAAGATCCCGCTCAGCTCTGCGGTAATGGTTGAACTTCCTGTATCCTTGATGCCACGACAATTAACACAAAGATGCTTTGCATCGATAATGCAAGCCACATGGGTGGTTCCTAATGCTTCTTTAAGTGCATCGACAATCTGCATTGTCAGCCGCTCCTGAACCTGAGGACGTTTTGCATAATAATCGACAATTCTATTGATTTTGGAGAGACCAATCACTTCACCATCAGAGATATAGGCCACATGTGCTTTCCCAATGATGGGCAGAAAGTGATGTTCACAAAAGGAATACACGGTGATGTCCTTCTCCACCAGCATTTGGCGGTATTTGTATTTATTGGAAAAGGTAGAAATTCCTGGTTTATTTTCGGGCAGCAAACCACCAAAGATTTCCTTTACATACATTTTGGCGACACGTTTTGGGGAATCCTTCAGGGAATCGTCCGTCATATCCAAACCTAATGTTTCCATGATGGCATGAAAATGTTGCTGGACGATCTGAATTTTCTCTTCCGGTGACTTCTCGAAAGCATCTTTCCGTAGGGGTGTATGATCCTTTCCTGTAAAGAGATCGTCGTCGTTATCGTATTGTTGATTCATATCGAGTAAAATGAAATCACAAAATTAGCGATTTAAATCTGCACCTTAAAAAAGTGGCTGCAATTTTTAAAAATACAGCAAGCGCATCTTACAAAACAATCCCACCTTTTCGGGATGGGATTGTTTTCTATTCTTTCGCTGATAAAGTTTTTTTACTGCCCGCCTGCGTTCTGGAAAGTAAAGGTGGCAGTTATTCCTGCCCTAATGGTGGAAAGCGGAAATGCTGTTGATATTTTATATTTGGTGAGCAACTGATCATAAAACAAGCGCACATTGAAGTTTTGCGACATGTTATAATCTGCGGAGAACTTAATGCTCATTAACCTTTGTCCACCTGTAATCTGCGAATCGTTTTGCAGAATATTGGTGATTCTGGTTTGGCTGTCTCTCAACGAGAAATCTCCCCGAATATTCAAATCACTTTTGATGGTTCTTTGTTTTCCTTTAAAACTCATCTTCATCTTCAAATCTTTGATGAGGTAACCAAAGCCGAAAACATATTCCTTCCCAACATCTTCGGTCAGCGTGTGATTCACCAGACCCAGCATATACATCCTGTCTCTATTGTAAGATGCACGGAACTGCATATTGTTCCTCAAGGTAACATCTGCACCGATGAGAGGCGAGAAGGTTTCCACGTAGCCCACTTGCGAGAAGGTGTAAGGATTATAGATATCGTTAAACGCATCACGCGGAGTTGCTCCATTATTTTGCCAGTTGTAGTAATCAACACTTCCCTGAATGCCAGATGCGGTGTAAGTAGATGTATAACCGTGCAACACGTCGAATTTGGTAAACTGGCTATTGATGAGTGGCACGTTCTTTAAACCGGAATAGGTAATACGCCAGTTCGGAAGTGGGAATCCTGATTTCTTAGGATCGCCCATTGGGTCAACCGTTCTTCCTTCTACGGCCGCCTGGAATGCGGGAACCAGCACGTATGCATTGGCCAGCGAATGTCCGTCGGTGAATCCGTTAGCATCAAGTGTACCCCCCATTTGTTGAGAAATCTGCCGTGCATTGGCTATCATATTCTGATAGATGGTTGCACCATCGGTAAAGGCAGTACCAATCGTCCAAACTGATTTGGAATGGGTAATCATTTCAGTGCCAAATGAGAACTGGAATCCGTTTGCCGGATTAGAATCTGCATCTACATTATAGCCGCCCTGAGAAAAATTGCTTGTGAAATTCTTCATGAAATTTACATCAATTCGGAAATCATTAACCGGCATAATTTGCACATTGGCCAAGAAGTTTTGGTTCTTCATTTGGGTGTAGAAATCAGTCATGTACGTCGAGTTAGAAATCCATCCTCTTTCGATGAGTGTTCGACGAATATCGGCTTGAGAGCCAAGTAGGAAGCCAAAAGTTGGGCCGCCCAAAGTTTGTCCGTATCCATACCAATTAGGCGCAGAAAGCAGCCCTGGAAGCACGGTTCCGTTATTTTCATTATAAGAAATATCGGCCTGCTTAATGGAGGTCAGCGCATAAGCAATACTTTGGAATGGCGTCAGTTTATTTTTGAATTTATAATTTCGGAATCCTTTCTTACCGTTCTTCTTTTGCCACTCCAAGTTGAATGCGTTGTTCAGGGAATCTATCTCCTGCTTTCTTTTTTGCATTTTGGTGTTGATCTTCTGGAAATACTTAAACTTCCCGAAAAACTTGGGTACATCTAACGCGGCAGTTCCAATAATGTTATTGGTATTCTGCCCAATGCTGCCTAAACTTTCGGGCAAATTGGTGTCTGGATTAATGAACTTGGTCATCACGGTACTACGAGCATTCCAGTTATAGGTGAATCCATAACCCAGTTCGGCAGTAACGAAATCCATATAAGGCAAATATTCGAAAGGAAATTTATAATTTAACTGAACACGGTGATTGTAAAGTACAGGCCGCCCTGCCCGGAAGACATCACCAAAAATTGAATTATTGCTCATATCCGCCACATTCAAATTATCGTTTAGCGTCCTCATGGCCGAATTGACGGTCATTTTCAGAGATTTGGTGAATTTGAATTCAAGTCCATACTGCCAACCAAAGAAGAAGTTCCGGTTGCGGATAACGTCGAACTCGGTTCCTGTATTTCCGTTCAGGATGGCCTCAATGTTGCGGAACTGTAATTCATTATAATTACGATCTACTTCTGTTCGGAAAGACAGTCGCGTCGGTATCAGGTTAAAATTAACTTCTTTCAACCAGCGTAAATACTTATAAGATTTTGCCGTATCGCTCACCATTTTGTTGAAAGGTCTCAACACCCATGGTTTAAAGGAATAATTGTAATCGATATAGCCCTTTAAATACTGACGGTAATTCTTCTTGGTGTACACATCCCTGTAATAATCGTCATTATAAACTGCGGTTACCGAGACATTTTCAACATCGTAGAACTTCGGTTTCTTATTGGTATTTACTCTCTCCTTCCTCATATTAACGACCCCAATACTTCTTTGCTGGGTATAGGTTCGTGCTACTTTTTTAAGTTGATCCCTGTTGGGTGCATCCTCAAATTTCACGTCATTATCAATCGGATTGTATTTCGGATCTTCAATGGTTTGGCTGTAAGAATAGTTCACCGGTATTTTCATTCCTATTTTCTCCGGCAAGAATTTATCTACATTCACCGTCGTGTTGATGCTGAACGCTGAATGGGCCGATTGTGACCTTTCGGACGGTTTTTGTGTAATTCCTCCGAAACTAACGGTGGACATTGACGCATTGGCATTCACCAAAGCAAAATCACCCAGATTGAAATTTAAGCTTGCATTGGCGGCATACCCACCTTTGTTTTCGATTCCCGAAAGCCGAATCTCGTTCACCCACAAAACCACTTCTTTTGTAGCCACTGCATTTTTGTTGCGCACACCCAGCATAATAGTCGATACATTTCCTAAGCTTGGGCGTCCTTTTATAAAGATTTTTTTATTGGGATCTATGGAGCCGTACTCTAAATCTTCTGTTCTAAGGTCAATTCCTGTCGGGTTGCTCTGATCGCGTCTCAGTTTTGCATCCACAAAATTTTGGATGGCGAGGCGCATGGTGTTTTCGATTGGCCAGATTTCCAGCGGTGTCCTTGCTGTTTTTGACGTATATTTTAATGACGCTTCATATTCATAATAATTGTCGGTGGCGTCGCTACCAAAACGAATGAAGAATTTCGCATCAGGATCATACATGGCCGAACTGGCATCTTTCAGGTTTTCGGCGTGCACAAACAACTCCAAATTCTCATAACGTCTCATATCGAGCGAAACATTCTTGAAAACACCTCTTGAAGTTGCCCCGAAAAGCGGTGCGGCTTTCATGTAAAGCGATGCTTCGTTCTGTCTTTGTGCCCCAGCATTTCCACTGAGCACCTGGCGGTCGATTCCAGGAGGAAGTACGTAAGGTGGCTCGTTGAGTCCGTTTTCTTCCAAGTTTACACTTCCCACATCCATGTATTGATCGGTAATGATACTGGTTCCTTCCGGATCGGTACCGTTGGTAGCAATATTCTTGGTGTATTTTCGCCAGTCGCTTCGCACTAAATCCAAGGTTCCGAACCTAAGCGTTGCATTTTGTTCAAAACCAGTTAAGAGCATTCTTGCAAACCGAACATTATTCAAGATTGATGGATCTTGCAATCCACCCGCACCAGATCCTGTATCAAATTGATTGACAGGAACTCTAAAAAGATACCACTTGTTGCTACCGGTTTGTCCGTTCTGGAATTTTGCTTCCACCGTTTTCACATCTACAATGAAATTCTGACCTAAAACCATATTGGAGGGGTCAAGGTTGACGGTATATTGGTTATAATTTTCGCTTTGGTCAAGGTTATAATCACGGTTTACATCCTCAGCATCAGGAGTTTGCGTTGCTACTTCCAGCGTGTTACTTTGCGAGTTTCCTTCGGGTCCACGGAAATATTTGTACCGTTCGGTAACCGAAGATGCTTGCGGCCCTTGGAACCTGTCCGACAATGGGAATACAAAATCATCAGAAGCTGGATCTTGTTGGTTCGTCACCGGGTTGACAAAATTGGTTCCGAATTTAGCGGCTTCACCGGCCGCATCCAGACCATCGTATCCCAAATCCTGTGCAGTTCGGTTATCACCATCGGTTGAAAATGCATACAAAATTGGGAATTGGTTCGGCTGTACACCCCAATTGGTGGTAGTGGTATTGGCTGCCTGAGACGGCGTCGGTAAACCGTTTTCATACTGTAATTTTCCGTCTTTCAAAATATCTTCGGAAACATTTCCCAACTGCAATAGTAACTTGGGAGACGATCCGAAAGTGCTGCCATCAGCATAAGGGTCCATCATCCAAAATTCGACGTATTCAATATTGGAATTAACAAAATTGGATACAGAAATAGGACGCATCAAACCAGCCCACCTCTGTGAAGGTGCTTCATTTTGCGGATTCACATTATAAGGTCCTCTTTCATTAGGGAAATATGTGATGTCGAACGTATTGGTGTACAGCTGCTCGCCGGCCACAAAATCACGGCTGTTATATAATTCCTGTGTCTGCACTCTTCTGGAAGCATGATTAGAAACCGCTTGTGCATTAATGCCATTAGGAGCTTTACCTCCAATACCGTAGAAGCGAGGATCGATATTGTACCAAGTTAATAAACCCCGCCCGTTTCCATGTTCAATGTTGTCGTTTAATGTTGCATTGGCAAAGATTGGTTCTGGATTTTTTTCCGGTTTTGATGAAATACTCCACATTCCCGGCTCCTTCAAAGAGATTTTAGAAGTGGTTTGTTCAAAATCATCAATATAAGACTGATCATTGGTTCCCGCATTGGTTCCCGGAATGAGGTAGGCACCTTCTGCCATAAAATTCACGTTGGAAGGCGCTTCTGTATTGATGAGTGGGATCTTATCAGTCAACCGCGTAAGGAATGGCAACTCGTTGTTATACAACATATTGAATCCAACCATCGTATTATTCACGGCTTCTTGTCCAAAGTTTACTTTCTGGGTTAATGGTGTTTCGGAATAGTTAACCACTGTACCGCCAAGGGTGAAGTGTTCATTGAATTTTCTTTCAAGGTTTAAACCTAAAAACCGTTTACGTTGGGTATTGAAGGTCAACTGATTTTCCATCGCAATATTGATGGCTTGCCCCGACTGCTTCACCGCTTCGTTGATGATGTTCACCGTGCCCAACATATAATCTACCGTATAGTCGATACCTTCCTGCAACTGCACGCCATTGGCCGTTACTTTTACAGAGCCTTGCGGAACGTTGATAGCACCCAAAGAAATACCACTTCCCTGCGAACCTTTGTAGCGCCCCTCCATGGTATAGCGAAGCGCAAGATTACTTTGCGATGCCACTTGTTTCTGTTGGTCGTATAAATCATTGAACACAAACTTAGGATCGTTGCTGCCCAAACGGCTCTGAAGATATGCGCCGAAAGGTTTTGCTTTGGTAAAGATTACTTTCCCGTTCTCAGGATCGACGGTAATTTTAGGAACAAAATCGAAAATCCCGTCACCGGTTATACCCCCATTTTCCTGCAAGTCATTATTCATATTGAGGCGATCCCAATTGAAAAGTTTCAGTAAGTTAAGATCCTGCAATGGTGTATTGGGTAAGTAATTGACTTTACCACTTTGAGAATCTCGGTAATACACATTGAGAAGAAATCCATCGGAATTGATCTGATTGGTGTTGAGCGAATAGATATTTTTCATCATTAGATCCCACATCGGTGAAGTGGTTCTAACGGTGGTGTTGGGTTTAAGTACTTTGGTAATAAGCACCGGGCTTTCTTCAGAAAATTCCCCTACTTTATAAACTTTACTGTCTCCGTTCAGGGTATAAGAATAAGATACCGCTAAAAGCTGATTATCATTAAGCCGCTGATTCAATGAGATATAACCTAATTGGGGCTGATAGGTGAATTCGTTCGAGGTGAGTTTTCTTGCTTTTCTGTTGAAGATAAATTGTTCACCATCAGTATAGGTTTCCAGCACCCCGTTGGCATTGGGGAACGACTTTCCGTTGATGGCGTTATACGCAGTATTAACATCACGAATCGCTCCACCTAAACCAGTAATTCCCTGATAAAGATTGTTTTGCGAATTATCCGGATAGCCGGCAATTCCTTCACCCATATCTCTAATCCCCAAAATACCTTTCTGATCCGAGAGACTTCCAGAACCCTGATCCAGCACCCAAACTTCAATTCTGTTGATGGTAATTCTTGATTTGATCTGAGGGTAAGAATCCAGCGCATCGTCATATTTGCCCAAGAAATAATGCCCCAAAAAGTAGTGCTGGTTATCCTCGTAGTCGATCGCGTTTAGTTTAAAAGTATTCATCACACCGCCTCCTTGCGCAACAATATTTCTGGATTCCCCTTGTTGCTGCGAAAACACAACTGTTCCATAGGTTTTTCCCAATTGGAACTCGGTCTTTAATCCAAAAAGCGATTCGGATCCTCTTATTAAACTGGTCGATAATGGCATGTTGACATTACCAAATTCTACCCGTTTGATGATTTTATCTTCGCCACCCGTGGTCTTATCATTAAGCCCTTTAGATTGCAAATCTTTCCACGTTCCTTTTGCCTGCCAAACCAAATTGAGGCGGTTTTCGAATGCGAAACCACTTTGAGTATCATAGTTGGCTTTCAACTGGAGATTTTCACCCACCTTACCAAGCAACCCCAGCTGAATACGTTGTTTAATGTCGATAGCGAAGCTGGTTCTGTTTTGAGGCAGAATCATTGGATTATCGATGCTCTGATAGAGAATACCGAGATCAAAAGAGGCAAATCCCTGCGGAATGATTTCAATCTTACTACCTCCAAAAATGGTTTCAAAAAGTTTGTTGCGAATGTTTAGACTTGGGAGCAGCCCTTTTTTAAGTGCGCCTTCCTGATCTTTCCTGTAAGTAAGCGCATTGGTTGCTGATTTCTCACGATAATAAGAAGCCAGCTGATTATTAAGCATATACCGATGATACTCGTCGGCTGTCATAGAAACAGGATTGCCCACCACCATGTTGCCCACTTTGGGATACAGTACATACATCCCACTCTGCACATCATAAAATGCTTCGTAGCGAATAGGATTGGGCAATGAAAAATCTTGCCGAACTGAAGAACTGTCTGTGGGTTTCACCTGCGCAAAAGCAGCCGCAAAAGAGAAACACAGGAAAAACAGCGTTAAAAATTTATGCTGAAGTCTATAATTATTATCCAAACGTTAAATGTTTTTTAAAATTTGTTTCACCAAATCTTCTACTGAAAATTCCGGATTTTGCTTCAGAATACGGTCTGCCAATTTCTCACTCGTCTTCCTCGGAATTCCCAAAACCTCTAATGCAGATAACGATTCTTCTTTCACTTTATTATCTGCAAATGTAGAAATATTTTCCTCAGAACCTGTGAATTTTTGGACTTTATCACGAAGATCAACAATGATTCTTTCTGCGGTTTTAGTGCCTATTCCTTTCACTTTCTGCAGCAGCATACTGTTGTTGGAAAGGATGGCCGAAGCGATTTCATCCATCGACAAAGAGGACAGCATAATGATGGCAGAAACCGGCCCAACTCCGTTAACACTTATTAAGAGTGTAAACATTTCTTTTTCTAAAATTGTGTTAAAGCCAAACAGCAACTGAGCATCTTCACGAATAATCTGCTGAATGTAAAGAAAAACGTTGCGCCCAACAGCCAACGTCTCGGAAGTCTGCAAACTAACACCCACTCCGTAGCCAACGCCATTAACCTCAACAATGACAAAAGTGGGATGAAGCTGCTGAACAATTCCTTTGAGTGAATATATCATAGCTATTCTAAAATCCTCAAATATAGGGATTTCAAATTTGATATAAAAAACAGATTTGAAGGGATACCAAGCAAATAAATTACGGTATAATTCGAAAATAAGAAGATTCTGAAATTCTGCAATCAAGTCAAATATCATACGAATTTGTTTTCACTCCAAACAATGATTCGATAACTTTGCAGCATGAAAGTTACATTTTTTTCTACCAAACCCTATGATAAGGAACACTTTGACAGAATCAACAAAGATTTCCATTTCAAATTTGATTATTATGAGACCCATCTTGGTCCTCATATTGTGAATGTTATCGAAAAATCCGACGCTATTTGCGCTTTCGTGAACGACAAACTGAATGCGGATGTACTGGAAGTATTGGCTTCTAAAGGTGTAAAATATATTGCGATGCGTTGCGCAGGATTCAACAATGTTGATCTGGATGCCGCTAAGCGACTTGGCCTACGCATCTGCAGAGTGCCTGCTTATTCTCCACAAGCCGTTGCCGAACATGCTATGGCACTGATTCTTACCTTAAACCGCAAAACCAACAAGGCCTACAACCGGGTTCGCGAGCAAAATTTTTCACTGAACGGACTTACCGGTTTCAACATCCACGGAAAAACAATCGGAATTGTGGGAACCGGAAATATTGGACAAGCATTTTACGATGTGATAAGCGGCTTTGGATGTAAAATCATTGCATACGATGTGTACCAAAATCCCAGGTTAGTGGAGGCAGGTGTAGAATATCTTCCGCTGGAGGAGGTTTTTGCCCAGTCTGATATTATCTCATTGCATTGCCCACTTATGGAATCGACGCACCACATGATTAATAAAGAATCTATTAAGCACATGAAAAAAGGAGTGATGATCATCAACACCAGCCGTGGCGGACTGATTGATACCAAAGCCGTTATCCATGGGTTGAAACATAAGCAAATTGGTCATTTGGGAATTGATGTATACGAGCAGGAAGAAAAACTGTTCTTCCGTGATTTGTCGCATGCCATTATTGAAGATGATACCATCCAGTTGCTGATGAGTTTCCCTAATGTTTTGGTTACGGCGCACCAGGCATTCCTAACGAGAGAGGCACTGGAAGAAATTGCCATTACTACATTGACCAATCTGCGGCATTTCCAGAAAAAAGAAGATTTTGAAAATAAAGCCGCATTGCTGGTTTAAATCTGTGTCTTATTAATGATACATTTAAAAATAAATGCGGGGCTAATTATTCATAGCTCCGCATTTACTTTTAATGACGATTATTTTTTTTAAGTCAGATTTTTTTTCTAACGGATCACTATTTTAAACTTCCCTTGTGCACTGAAACTCCGGCAAGCAACCTTTATTAATTTATTCAGTTTGATTTTCCTGCCTCCCGTCGTTGCGCATCCAGAACGGCGATGGTGGCAAGATTCACGATTTCGTCAACACTTGCACGCATCTGCAGAACATGGACTGGTTTTTTTAGTCCCATTAAAATAGGTCCTACAATTTGCGCTACCTTCATTCCGCGAATAATTTTATAGGATAAATTAGCACTTTCAAGATTTGGGAAAACGAAAACATTGGCCGGTGTATTTCCTAATTTCGAAAAAGGATAATCGGAAAGATGATCGCCGTTCATGGCAAAATCGGGTTGTATTTCGCCATCCACAATCATTTTCGGATATTTCTCATGCAGAATTGCTACCGCATTCGCTACCTTTTTGGAGGTATCGGAAATGGCTGCAAAATTCTCAAAAGACAGCATCGCAATTCTGGGCTCTATAGCAAAGGTTTTCACAGAGATTTCGCACATTCGGGCAATATTTACCAAATCATCCGTTGTTGGATTTTGAATGATGGAAGCATCAGCAAAAAACATGGGCTTCTTATCAGTCATAATCATCATCATCGATGAGACTTTGTCGACACCCTTCTCGCGCTCGATAATTTCCAGCACCGGTTTTAGTACAGAAGAATAGTTTTTGGAGAAACCGACGATTAAGCCATCGGTATCACCATGGTGCAGCATCAATGGTCCAAAATAATCTCTTTGACGCACGAATCTTTTGGCTTTATATTCGTTCACCCCTTTGCGTTGCCTCATTTTCCACAAAGTTTCGCGGTACTTAATGCGGTTTTGTTCTTGGTCATCATCCATGGGATCAACAATAGGGACGTTCAGCTCTATGCCGAATTTCTTCATTTGTTCTTTAATAAATTTCTTCTCTCCTAAAAGAATAGGAAAAGCAATGCCCTCTTCGTAAAGAATTTGTGCGGCTTTTAAAACATTATATTCTTCAGCGTTACCGAGTGTAATTCGTTTGGGATTAGAACGTGCACGGTTCTGCATCATCCTGATCAGTTTTTCATCTCGCCCCATCCTGTCGAGCAAAACATTCTCATATTCATCAAAATCTGTGATGGGCTTGCCGGCAATTCCACTTTGCATCGCAGCTTTGGCAACAGCAATAGAAACCCTTGTTAACAAACGGTTATCGAATGGCTTAGGAATAAAATACGCCCGCCCAAACGTTAAACTCGTAAGATTGTAGGCCAAAATAACGGCTTCGGGAACCGGTTCTTTCGCCAAATCGGCAATTGCGTGTACTGCAGCTAGCTTCATGGCTTCATTGATGGCTGATGCCTGCACATCCAGCGCGCCACGAAATATATAGGGAAATCCCAATACATTGTTCACCTGATTGGGATAATCGCTTCTTCCCGTTGCCATAATAGTGTCTTTACGGGTTTCCATGGCCAGATTATACTCAATTTCCGGATCCGGATTGGCCAAACCAAACACAATAGGATTTTCTGCCATGGACAAAAGCATTGCAGGCGTCATCACATTTCCCTTCGAAAGCCCCACAAAAACATCAGCATCCTTCAGTGCCTCTTCTAGCGTAACAAAATCGGTGTGCGCCACAAAATCGATTTTCTCTGGGGTAAGGTTTTCTCTTTTATGATTGATAACACCTTTGGAATCGCACATCAGAATATTTTTCCTGTTGAGCCCGAGCTCAATATAAAGTTTTGTACATGCAATGGCTGCTGCACCAGCTCCATTCACCACCACTTTCACTTCGTCAATTTTCTTCCCTGCCAATTCAAGCGCATTAATCAAAGCTGCGGCAGAAATAATAGCAGTACCGTGCTGGTCGTCGTGCATTAGCGGAATATCCAGTTCATCTTTCAAACGTTGCTCGATGTAGAATGCTTCCGGTGCTTTTATATCTTCCAAATTAATTCCGCCAAAAGTAGGTGCAATTCCTTTTACAATATCGATGAATTTTTCCGGATCCTTTTCATTTATTTCAATATCAAAAACATTGATGTCGGCAAAAATTTTAAAGAGCAACCCTTTTCCTTCCATCACAGGTTTGGATGCTTCCGCACCAATGTCGCCCAATCCAAGTACTGCTGTTCCGTTCGAAATAACCGCTACCAGATTTCCTTTGCCGGTATAGTCGTATGCTTTTTTCGGCTCTTTCTCAATTTCTAAGCAGGGAATGGCAACGCCGGGTGAATAGGCCAATGAAAGATCGCGTGCTGTGGAGTGTGGCTTGGACGGAATAACTTCTATTTTCCCTTTGGGTTCCGACATGTGATATTCTAGTGCTGCACGGTTGAAGTTTTTCTGATCTCTATTGTTTTTAATGGCCATTTTTATTGAAAATTTGAAAGGTTAAAGGTAGGGAATCTCATTCATTGATTCGCCATTTCCTTTGCGCTAAATTTCTAAAATTTTAAGCTTTTTCTCCAATCACCCACTTATTCAGCAAGATTAAGAATGTACAT
This sequence comes from Chryseobacterium sp. 39-10, assembly GCA_001898255.1. Classification (GTDB taxonomy): domain Bacteria; phylum Bacteroidota; class Bacteroidia; order Flavobacteriales; family Weeksellaceae; genus Kaistella. The sequence goes on from MKTK01000038.1 coordinate 28,612, forward strand.
TTTGTGATAGGCGACTAAGCTTTCGATTGGTTTCTGTACGATGACGCCAACGTTGAGGTTAAACTCTGCCGCAGCGGCGCGCAGCACGTCTTCATAATAAAATGCGATGGATCCAATAAAATTGATTTCTGCCTCTTTTGCTTCTTCGTAAGGCAACACCTGATAATCAAGGAAATTCTTCATTTCATCAAACACCATGTTCTGAAAATAGGGATGGCTCTTATGCTCGACCACAAATTTATTGAAGTCTGCCAAATAAGCATTTGCCCGGGGATTATGGTACATGTTTTTGATGGCATCTTCGATGGTAAGGTTGTACTTTTCAACGAAATCATGGTGAAGATCCGCCGGGAGTTTCTTCATAAAAAACCGTCGCAACAAATGTTTTCCGATGGCACTTCCGCTGCCCTCATCACCGATTAGAAATCCTAGCGATGGCAGTTCAAGCTTCACCGTTTTACCATCGAAATAGCAGGAATTGGAACCTGTACCCAAAATACATACAATAGCCGGCTTGCCATTGTATGCTGCATAGGCAGCCGCGGTAAGATCTTCCTTAATCGTTACGTCGGCATTTTTGAAAACGCTCTGAAACTGTTTCTCGACCACGGCCACATTTTCCGGAACTCCGCAACCAGAACCATAGAAGAAAACCTTTTGCAGTTTATCTTTTATGTTATTCAAATTAATGTTCTTTTCAATCTCGGGAACAATCATCTCGGGTTGGATGATATTGGGATTAAAACCTATCGTTTCCGTCTTTAGATGAATTCTGCCTGCTGCATCCAGAATGACCCAGTCGCACTTTGTGGATCCTCCGTCGACAATTGCAATCATAGCGTTAAAGTTTATTCAGCTAAAATATTAATTTAATTTTGAAAACAGACGTAGTGTGTGAAAATATTAAAACGGGAAAATGGAAAACGGGAAAATGGAACTGACAACAACTCGTTGATTTCAGTATTTTTAGACGTTTGAAATCATGCGCTCAAAAGGCATAAAAAAACAGACTCAAAAGCGAGCCTGTCTTGATTTATTGTTGCTTCCAATTTTATTGCACACTCACGATCTCTACAATCTCCGGAGCGTGTTGCTTAATCGTATTTTCTACCCCTAGTTTCATTGTTGAAAAACTCATTGGGCAACCGTGACAGTTCCCAATTAATTTTACAAAAACGGTATCTTCCTTCACATCCACCAATTCAATATCGCCACCATCCCGGTTGAGGAATGGACGAATGGAATCTAAAGCTTCAAGAACCTTGGTAACGGTTTCTTCGTGATTTATTTCTTTCATAAATTTTAATTCAATGTTTGTCGCTGTGTTGTCTATTTTTTAGTTGAGCAACCCGCCATCGTCGTAATTTTAACGGCTTCGGTGGGAGGTATATTTTTGTTTCTTTCCACTAAACTCTCCAGCATATTTTGGGTCACTTTCGTGTAAATCTCTGCAATTTTCGAGTTCTGCTGCAGGGCGGCTGGTCGTCCGATGTCTCCTGCTTCACGAATACTTTGTATTAAAGGAATTTCGCCAAGCACAGGAATTCCCAAATCTTCTGCCAAATACTGTGCCCCCTGATTTCCGAAAATATAATACTTATTATCAGGCAATTCTTCAGGGGTAAAATAAGCCATGTTCTCAATAAGTCCTAATACCGGAATATTGATGCTTTCCATGGTAAACATTGCTATTCCTTTGCGAACATCAGCCAAAGCAATATGCTGCGGCGTTGATACAATGACAGCCCCTGTCACCGGCACTTCCTGCACAATGGATAAATGAATATCTCCTGTTCCTGGCGGCAAATCTATTAAAAGGAAATCGAGCTCACCCCAGTGGGCATCACGAATCATTTGATTAAGTGCTTTTGAAGCCATTGGCCCTCGCCAAACTACTGCCTGATTGGCACCCGAAAAATAACCGATAGAAAGCATTTTAACACCATAATTCTGAATGGGTTCCATCAGGTTTTTTCCATCCACTTCCACGGAAAGTGGCTTAGCGCCGGAGGTGTCCAGCATTGTAGGGATAGAAGGTCCATAAATATCAGCATCCAGCACGCCAACTTTAAAGCCCATTTTTTCTAGCGTGACGGCAATATTGGTGGTAACGGTAGATTTCCCTACCCCTCCTTTTCCTGAGGCAACGGCAATAATATTTTTAATTCCCGGAATCTGCTTACCCTTAATTTGGCTTTGCTGAACCTCCGACGGTTCGGGTGAAGCGATTTTAAGTTTAAGCACAATATCGTCACCAAATTCGGTGGCAAATGCCTGCTTCAAAGCTACCTCTAATTTTTTCTTTTCGTGCATCGCCGGGGAATGCGCCGTCATATCAATGTACACGTCATTTCCCATCACTTGGAAGTTGTGCACCAAATCATCTACTTCTATTTCTTTCAGGAACTCCTGAACTCTTGCTTTCGTCAACATAAATTGCAACTGTATTTGATCTACAAATTTACGGAAAATTTTATTATTTAGAATCAATAAAAACGATGATGCGCATCGTTAAAATACATGATCTTAACGATGAACAGCACGGGTTGAATATTCTCATTTTTACAAATCGCCGCCGTGATCACTTAATTGACCTTCCCATTTCGACACCGCGGAAGTGGCCAACGCATTGCCCAACACATTGGTCATACTTCTTCCCATATCGCAAAAGTGATCGATTGGAAGGATGAGCGCAATACCTTCGGGCGGAATACCAAACATGGTACACGTGGCTACAATAATGACCAAGCTGGCCCTGGGAACACCTGCTATTCCTTTCGAGGTAAGCATAAGCACCAATAGCATGGTGATTTGTTGCCCCAAAGACATTTCGATACCATAAATTTGGGCGATAAAGATGGAGGCAAACGTCATGTACATCATACTTCCGTCCAGGTTAAATGAATATCCTAACGGTAAAATGAAAGACACAACGCGGTTGTTGCAACCAAATCGTTCTAATTCCTCAACCAATTTTGGAAAAACGGCTTCAGAACTGGTGGTCGAGAAAGCAATCAGCAGAGGTTCTTTTATTCTTCGAAAAAGTTCAAACAAACGTTTCCCAATAATCAAATAGCCAACAATGCATAAAACCAACCATAAAACCGCCAACGCTAAAAAGAAATCACGCAGATAAATGGCATAGACGATGAAAATGTCGAATCCGTTTGTGGCTACTACAGCAGCAATTGCCCCTAAAACACCAAATGGTGCTACCCACATAATGTATCCTACCATTTTCAGGATTGCATGCGCACAAATATCGAACGCTTTGATGATCGGTTTTGTATATTCTTCTCCCATATTCGCCAATGCGACCCCAAACATAATAGAGAAAACCACAATTTGCAGCACTTCGTTGGTGGCAAACGCCTCGAAAATACTCTTTGGAACAATATGTTTTACAAAATCTTCCATTGAAAAACCTTTGCTCGAATTTATAAGATCGGCGGCGGACGACGCATCCTGAATGGGGAGCTTCGTTACATGACCAGGCGCTAACCAGTTCACAAAAATTAATCCAATAAAAAGTGAAACCAACGATGCCGAAATAAACCACAACATGGCTTTTGTGCCCACACGACCAATCATTTTAATGTCGCTCATCTTGGCAATGCCCACCACAAGGGTTGTAAATACAAGTGGCGCAATGATCATCTGTACCAAACGGATAAAAACGGTACCCAGGAGTTTGATATTTTGGCTAAATGTTGCCGAGCTTTCGGGATATTGCGTATGGACTATCCCACCAATGATGACTCCCAAAATCAATCCGATGATGATGGCGATAAAGAGTTTGTTTTGACCTTTCATAGCGTTCTTGGCGCCGATTTTTTTCAGCAGTTTACAAATATAGATTTTTTTTGGATTTCGCAAAATCAGGATTTTCACGTTTTTTACACGAGTGATCTGGCTTGCGTTATCCTTAGTACACCTTCAATATCTGCTGGATCGGCACAAAAAAAACCCCTGAAAGTTCAGAGGTTTTGAATAACTATTTCATTGAAATTTATGCCTGCAAATATCTTGCATACGCATATCCTTCAACTCCCGCGGCGGTTTTTACTTTCCACCAATCATCAGAAGTTTGTTCTACCAATGTTACAGTTTCTCCTTTTGCTGCTTTACCAACAACGGCTGCTTCTGTAGATGGCTCTTGTCTAATGTTTAAGTTGGTATCTTCTGTTGCAACAGTTAAGCTTGCTCCTGCAGCCAATCCTGCCACTTGAACATCCACATTAATGTCGGATGCAGAGTAGGTAGAATCGATGGCGCCCAAGGCATTCCAAACTGCGTCTTTTGCTGCCGTGTTGGCTGCGCTTCCGGACACATAAAGAATCCCGTCTTGTTCTGTAACTTGCAAGTTAGAAACCCCAGCAGATTGGGCAGCTGCAATTACACCTGCATATTTATCTTGTAATGTACTCATATTATCTTATTTTACAGTGTAGTTATAATTCACTTTTCCAGCTTTCAAAGCGTCTACAGACATTTTGATTTTTCTGGCCTGCTCTGGAGAAACATTTCCTGTAAGAGTAAGTTCACCATTGATGACTTCTACTTTAACGGAAGGGAAGTCTTTCACCGCATCCGTCACTTTTTGCTGAACGGCAGGATCTACTGCTGAAACCGTTTCCACAGGCGCTGCAACGGTTGCCATATCCATTACATCTTTTACACCTGGAATTGCTTTCAGGGAAGCAATCATTGCATCTTTGGATGCCTGATCTGCAAAAGTACCGCTTAAGTGAGCCGTCCCGTCTTTTACTTCCACAGAAGCATTAGGATTAGCTGTAACTACGGTTGTTGCCTGAGTTTGTAACTCAGCATCAGAAACTTTTTTCTTGCAGCTGATAGAACCAAATGACACAGCAAGTGCCAAAGCCGCCATAGCGAGTGTTTTTTTCATAGTTGAATTGATTAATTGTGTTAAAATTATATGCTCAAATTTACTAATAAAATGTGTGCCGAATTCTTAAAGAATGATAAATTTTTCATAAAATACAGTGCACTGGTTTTCATACCAACACATTATCAATGACTTAAGCATATTATTGGAGTTAACACTTCGCCGTAATCAACAATAATAATGACAAACAGCACCACTCTCTATTTTTTTGAACGCCGTTCAGGAATATTCCATTTTACAATTTTGAGGATATTATGACTTACATTGACAGAGACCTCTTTCCTAAAATCAACCTCTTCCCTAGCCCGGATTGCAACGGCATCCTTTTTTGTTTTGGCAATGGAAAGAGCCAGGCGGAAACAAAAAAGATACAGTGGAAAGCCGGAAAAAGCTCCTAAATGGTGTAGCCCAACAGTTTCAGAACATCTTCTGGCTGCTGTGCATCGCGAAAAAGGGTGTAAGTAAAGTTGCCTTCGTCATCTTTGTCGATGAGGATGTGCTTGGGTTGCGGCATCAGACAGTGGTGTACGCCGCCATAGCCGCTAATGGTTTCCTGATAAGCACCCGTGTGGAAAAAGCCGATGTAGAGCGGTTTCGTATCACTGAAAACCGGTAGATAAATGGCATTGGTATGCTGTTCGGAGTTGTAATAATCGTCCGAATCGCAGGTTAAGCCACCCAGGAAAACGCGTTCATAAGTATCCTCCCACCGGTTAAGCGGCAGCATGATGAAATGTCGGGAAATCGCCCATGTATCAGGCAAAGTCGTCATGAAGGAAGAGTCGATCATGTTCCATTTTTCACGATCGTTCTGGCGTTTCTGAGAAATGATTTTGTAGAGATGCCCTCCACTTTCGCCCACGGTGAAGCTTCCAAATTCGGTATAAATATTGGGCTCTTCAACGCCTTCTTCTTCACAGAATTTTTTAATTTGAGATACGATTTCGTTGACCATATACTGATAATCGTAATCGAAATTGAGCGAGGTTTTGATGGGGAAACCACCGCCGATATTGAGCGAATCTACTTCGGGAGCAATCTTCTTCAACCGTGCGTAAACGCGCAGACATTTGTAAAGTTCGTTCCAGTAATACGCCGTATCCTTAATGCCTGTGTTGATGAAAAAATGCAGCATTTTCAGCCGTGCATTGGGATTCTCTGCAATTTTTTGGGAGTAGTATGGAATGATATCCTTGTACCCAATGCCCAGCCGCGAGGTGTAAAATTCGAACTTGGGCTCTTCTTCTGAGGCGATGCGAATTCCGATGTTGAAATTTACATCGATGGACTCGGTCAGTTTGTCTAGTTCTCTGTAATTATCAAGAATGGGCGTGATGTTTTCGAATCCACTGTTGATCATATCAGAGATTTTCATCAGATAGTCGTCAGTTTTGAAACCATTGCAGATGACCTCGATATTTTTGTCAACTTTTCCTTTGTTGTAGAGGGATTTTACAATGTCCATATCATAGGCAGAAGAAGTCTCAATGGAAATGTCATTTTTGAGGGCTTCTTCCAGAACAAACGCAAAATGGCTCGATTTTGTGCAGTAGCAATAACGGTAATTCTTGGTGTATTGGTTCAGTTCGAACGCCTCCTTGAACCAAGCTTTTGCCCGCTGAATGTTCATGGATATTTTGGGTAAATAATTAAATTTCAGAGGCGTACCAAATTTTTCAACAACCTCCATGAGCGGAATATCATGGAAAAGCAATTGATTTTCCAATACGTTGAATTCTTCGGTAGGAAAATACAGGGTTTGGTCGATTAATTCTGAATATTTAATTTTCATTCTTACAAATTTAACGTTATAACGTGAAGTTCATCTCTTAAAACCGACTGCAAATTTGGTGAAAAAAGTTGGTTTTAATGTTACATCAAATTCAATTATTGTGAAGATTGACCTCCCTCCCCACCAGCTGCATTTTCATTGGCTACAAAAACAATAAGATCGCCTTTGGTGAAATGTAAAATTACAGAATCAGCCACTGCAAAATTGCGCGTCCCGATGCGACCGGTTTGCGATAGACTTTCGTCTTTCAATTCCCAATTGAGACCGTTTGTACTGATATGATGCGCTTCGGGAAAGGGATATAATGAAATAATTTCACCTTTCATATTATTCAAAACTAAATTTTTAGGTGAAAAAAAATAACGTGAAAATTCGTCATAAAAGGTGATACTTAATCTTTCTTTATATCGAAATGCTGCCGTGAGGTTCCCCAAAAAATGATCCATCTCTGCACCACTTCCACCGTAAACATCAACGTGGGTACCCCCCTCATCTACGATAATTTCCAAAGCTTTTTCAAAATCCGTTCTGTTTTGATCGGGTGTATGAATAAATTTTTCCTGATCTACATCTTCATCGTAGCCATCATGAGAATCGTAATCGCCTGAAATAAAATCGAGATGGAGAAGTGGGAATTTTTTCTCCTTTAAATAATGAAAAGCACCATCTGTACACGCAATCAATGCATAACCTTCTGGGGAAGGAAGCTTCTCTGGCGGAACTCCGTTAATGAAAAGAAGAGCTGAACGTTGATTCATTGAAACTTGTTTTTTATTATTGTTTTATAACCTTTCACTGGGAATCCAGAATTCTTCGACATCTCCGTTGCATTTCGAAATATAACGCGCCAAAACAAAAAGATAGTCAGATAGGCGGTTGAGGTACTTAATGATGAGTGGACGAACCTCTTCAGACTCACTGAGGAACACCAAACCGCGCTCTGCCCTTCGGCAAACCGTTCTGCAGATATGAAGCGACGTGGCCGATTTACCTCCACCCGGAAGAATAAAATTCTGGAGCGGTTCCAAATGCTGTTCCCATTCATCGATCCACCTTTCGAGTTCTTCCACTTCATTTTCCGCAATCATGAGTGCTAACCGAGGTTTTCCGTTGGCCAACATTAATTTATCTGCTGGCGTAGCCGATTCGGAACCTACCGTAAAAAGGTCAAACTGTATCTTTCGAAGTTGTTCCAATACTTTTGGATCACCAATTTCACTTTTAGCGAATCCGATAAATGAATTGAGTTCATCAATATTTCCGTACGAATCTACTCGTGCCGACGATTTTGGAACTCTTGTGCCTCCGTACAAAGCGGTTTGACCTTTATCGCCGGTTTTAGTATAAATTTTCATTGCTAGATGGATTTTTTAAAGAGTAAATGTAACAATTTATAAACGGAGTTGATCTGATTTTTTAATACTGATTATCAGTATGTTGTCAAAAATCATGTGTTTTTTTGTAATAAATCCTTTAATACCTCCTCCAACCTTTAAGAAAAGTGAATGTTGAGCCCCGACATTCCTGTAAAAAAACCAGTATCTTTCAATACCGCTTTTGCGTCCACATTCAAATGAAACAGACACATAATGAAAACCGAGTTTAAAGAAATATACAAGGATCTTTCACCAAAGATTTACAAACTGTGTTTAAGTTACTGTGCAGATCGGGCTTTGGCAGACGATCTTCATCAGGAAACGTGGATTGCAGTTTGGGAAAGTTTACCCAAGTTTCGCCACGAAAGCCAATTAAGTACCTGGATCTACCGAATTGCGATTAACACTTGCCTTACCGGCATGAAAAAACACAAAGACAAAAACCTGAACTCCGAAAAAATACTATCGAAAATTGTGGCGGACGAGAGCTTTGACGAGCATCAAATGACGATTCTTCAGCAGAGCATTGCCCAACTAAGAGAAGCCGACCGCATCATCATTACACTGGTTCTGGAGGAAAAGCCCTACACAGAAATTGCAGAAATTACCGGTATTACCGAAAATAATTTGCGCGTGAAAATTCACCGAATAAAAAGAGAACTCTCAGAAATATATAAAAAATATGAAAACCTTTGAAGATTTACAAACCGTTTGGAAACAGAACGACGGCGCAAAATCGGTGCCCCAGTCAAATTTCAGCACATTGCGAAGCCAAAAGCAGAAAATGCGCAACAAATCACTGTTTACCGCCTTTGCTTTGTTACTCACCGGCATTTTTGTCCTGACTATAATGAACAGTTTAGATAAAAATATCCAATCGATTACCGTAATGGCTGCGATGATTTTTATTGCGATTACCTGTTGGCTACAGGCACTGCTGCAATTTATAAACGCCAGAAAACTGGACGATATTGATGAAACTCTGCCCCCAAAACAACTACTTCAGCAATGGCAGAATTACCGTACTTTTCAAAAAAAACAATCGGTATGGAATATGCCACTCTATTACATTTTGCTGGGAACGGCGCTTGGTTTTTACCTCTTTGAAATCATTAAAAATGCAAGTGTACTCTTAAAAATAATAGTATTTACCGTTACTTACGGTTGGATGTTGTTTGCATATTTCTATCTTGGTAAAAGACAGATAAAGAAACATAATTCGAAAATTGATGCGATGATAAAGGACCTCAAAGAGCTAGAAAACCAATTTGAATAGTTGGCAGGTAACAACATTCCTTATAAAGAACATGGAAAGGTTAAAGTTCGTCTAAAACGATATGCCACATTTTTCTGTTGAACGACCTGAAAAAATTAACATGCCCTATTTCTCCCTTTTCAGATTCGATGGTTTTTAGTTCACGGTACGTCTTCTGCAAATGAGGATAAACGGATGACAGCAAGCTTTCCATGCCTTTTTCAGTAACCCACGGATCATCTTGGGCATACATCACCACAGTAGGTTGAGAAAGCGCACGGGCATAATTATACTTGATTTTTTCATAGAGACGGCTGGTGGATTTTGGATGAAGAATTAGCGTTCTCCAGTCGTTGGCCACTCCTTTTGGCAGCGACTCACCCAAACCAAACCACTGCGCGGGGAAAAAACCTAAAAGACAATTGGTTAGCGGAACTGCAACCCCGAAACCCAAGAGTGCAGTGATGGCTACACGCGTTTTGAGATTCCCAACATATGCATCCTGAGTGGCAATGAAAATAAACTTACCAAAAATGGCGGTACTTACTGTCATTCCTAAAATTAATGCACCAACCGAATGACCCAGACAAAACTTCTGATAAGAACGAAAATTTTCATCGATAAATGTGGTGATTGTTTTTAAATCTTCAGTTCCCCAAATCCTCATGGATGCTTTAAAGCCCTTCATTTCTTCCGGTTTCGAAAGCCCTATTCCTCTATAATCGTAGGTGATGACCGTAACTCCTTCTTCTGCCATAAATTTCGCAAACGAAAAATAAACCTGCTGTTTGACGCCGGTGGCCGAATTGATGAGCAAGAGTTTGCCATTCGGTTGGTGCGCTTCGAAAACCGTCACCGAAAGCCGAACACCGTCGGAAGCATGGAGCCATAATGATTTCATTTCCAACAAAAATCCACCGTTTAGCAGTGGAAATTAAGTTTTCAAAAATAAGAATTTAAGGAGTAAATCCTGAAAAAATCGGTATGTTGATAATAGCGAATTACTTCGACCATACGTCTTTGAGATGAGGCAAACTGCTTTGCGAGCCACTGTTGCGGGTCACTTTCAAGGATACATCGTTGCCAAACTTCACGCACTCGTCAATAGAATTGCCGTGGCACATGGCCACTGCGAAACCCGAGGTAAAGGCATCACCCATACCCATTTTATGCAACATCGAATCGTGCTGATTGCGGTAATATTTCATTTCGGAACCATTAAAATAGGTCGTGGAATTAGAATCGTCGCGCACAAATAGCTTATTGGGATATTTTCGTAAAATTTCCTCTCGCAGTTCGTGGCCGAAAATTATAGAAAGTTCGCTGCTTTTGGCTACAATAAAACTGGCATCCTCAATAACATCCTGTGAAAGTTTCTTAGCAGGCGCTGCGTAAATACCCACTTTTTTACCATATTTTTTTGCCAATTCTACAGTAAACTCCACGGTTTCCATTGGAATTTCCAGCTGAATTAAAATAACATCAGCGGTATCAAAGAATTTTTCAGCAGCAGCGATGTGCGAGATGTTCAGCAAAAAATTGGAAGCCGGCACCACAACAATGGAATTAATACCTTCGGAAGTGGTCACAAAAGCCGTCCCGGTGGGCGCATCTTCTGCCTCAAAAACATATCCCACATTAACGCCTTCATCAACGAGGTTTCTCATGATTTGCTGACCTAATGGATCCATGCCCACACAACTGATGAAGTAAACGCTGGCACCCAACCGTGCGGCTGCTACTGCCTGATTGGCGCCTTTACCACCAAAAAAATTTTCAGATTTTTGTGCCAATACAGTTTCGTTGGGTTTTGGCAACCGATCCGTAGTGAGAACCAGATCAATGGAGGAACTTCCTACGACGATAATTTTCGGTTGTTCGGGCGTAATGTTCATAAGGATAGAAATTAACAATAGTGTTTGAACAAAAATATTCTATTAAAGTGATTCCAAGAAATGCGTTAACATTAATTAACAGCGCTAATCTCAATAAACTCAGTGACCAACTTTACCGGCAGATTCTCTTGGCTGAAACCGATGTAGCTTCCATAAAAACCTTCTCCATAGCCCGTTTCGAAACTGAAGATATTCCCGGGCTTCTCGCTGTTGGGTTGCAGAAAGCAAAACTGGTCTGCCGCACCACTTTCGTCATAAAAATGAGGGTGAAAAAACTCTTCATAAATCCCCAAAAAATCGGCTCCTTTACGATGGAAAAGTCTTTTCTCCAAAAGGTTAAGTTCATCCTGGGTATCTGCATCCATAAAGCTTCCCATGCCACTTTCTACAGGATAGCCATAGATTTCACCGGTTTGCAAATCGTTCACATTCTGACCCTCTGTTGTTGCCATTTTCCATTCTTTAACCGCCTCATTTCGAAAAACAATTTCTACATACGCAATGCAATCGGAGGAAGTTTCTTTATGCACCAAAACATTAAAATCACCGGTTGGGAAAAGAATTTCAAATTCCTTCATATCGCTGGTAATTAATGGGTCGCATGCCACCAGTTTTCCTGTAGGAAGGTTAATTTTCCCGGCTTCATATGTCTCCAGCAGAGGACTTTCAACAAAACTTTTACTAAAAAGTGTTGCAATATTTTCGAGGTGTTTCATCGTTTTCGGTGTTTCATGCAACAATTATTGCTAGTTTCAGAATATGCTGTACTTACAGGGTTTTCAATTTCTCTTCCAATAACGCAATTTTATCCTGCGCATCTTTTTGCTTATTTAATTCATTGTCAACCACTTGTTGTGGCGCACCTGCCATGAATTTTTCATTTGACAGTTTCTTTTCCACTGAGATAAGAAATCCTTTTAGGTACTTTATTTCTTCTTCGGTTTTTATTTTTTCCTCTGCCAAATCTAAGTTATCACTCAAAGGAATGGAAACTTCTGTGGCACCTACAAGAAAGGAAAAACTCGGCTTGTCAGTTTTGGAACCAAAATGAATAGCGCTGATATTCGCCAATTTCATGATCAGATTTTCGTTGGCAAAAGCATCGGCATTGGTGAAAACCTCCACTTCTTCTCGAGGTGAAATACCTTTCGACTGCCTGTAATTTCTAACCCCTGAAATAAGTTCTTTTGAATAGTCAAAATCTTTAATAAGCTGATCATCATAAGATTCTGCCTGCTTCTGCTGCGAAATAACCAATGCGTTTTCCTTGCTACGCTTCGCCATATTTTGCCATAACTCTTCCGACAGAAAAGGCATAAATGGATGCAGCAACTTCATTAGTTCCTCGAAATAAACGATGGTTTTTTGGTACACTTCTGTAGAAACTGGTTCGCCAAATTGGGGTTTAATGGCTTCCAGATACCAGGAACAGAAATCGTCCCAAATCAGTTTATAGACCAAATGCAGAGCATCCGAAATTCTGAATTTTTCGAATTGCTCTTCAATCTCCAGAATGGTTTTATCCATTTGGTTACCGAACCAGTCAATGGCTTGCTGATCTGCCGCAGTGGGTTTCACGGTTTCATCTTTCTTCCATCCCTGAATCAATTTGTACGCATTCCATATTTTAGTGGCAAAATTTCGTCCCTGCAGCATTAAATCTTCATCAAATAGCAAATCGTTTCCGGCGGCTGAACTCAATAAAATTCCAACACGAACACCGTCTGCTCCATACTTATTCATGAGTTCAATTGGATCTGGTGAGTTACCCAAAGACTTGCTCATTTTTCTTCTCTGCTTGTCCCGAACAATGCCTGTAAAGTAAACATTCTTGAAAGGGATTTCTTTTCTGTACTCCAAGCCGGCCATGATCATTCTTGCGACCCAGAAGAAAATAATATCGGGTCCGGTCACTAAATCTGAAGTCGGGTAATAATAATTAATGTCTTTATTGTCGGGATCAATTAATCCATCAAACACCGAAATGGGCCATAACCAAGATGAAAACCAAGTGTCGAGTGCATCTTCATCCTGCGTTAAATCCTTTAAAGAAAGTGCTTCGTTGCCGGATTTTTCTTTAGCTAAAATTAAAGCTGCCTCGGCATTGACGGCCACTACGAAATCATTCTCTCCTTCACCGTAATAATAAGCAGGGATTTGCTGACCCCACCACAACTGCCTGGAAATATTCCAGTCACGGATGTTTTCCATCCAGTGTTTATAAGTATTTTTAAATTTTTCCGGATGAAATTTTACCTGATCGCACATCACCACATCGAGTGCTGGTTTTGCAATATCAGACATTTTCAGAAACCATTGCTGCGAAATTTTGGGTTCGATGATGGCACCTGTTCTTTCCGAAGTTCCTACTTTATTGACATAATCTTCCTGCTTCAGCAAAAGGCCGAGTTCTTGTAATTCTTTGGCAATTCGCTTTCGGACTTCGAAACGGTTTATACCTGCATAATGCAATGCATGTTGATTAAGATTGGCATCATCATCCAAGGTATCAATCATAGGTAACTGATGGCGTTGCCCTATTTCATAATCGTTGGTGTCGTGTGCAGGCGTAATTTTCAGTGCACCGGTTCCGAAATCTATATCCACGTAATCGTCCTCAATAATCGGGATTAACCTATTAGCAATGGGGACAATAACATTTTTCCCTTTCAAGTGGGCGTATCTTTCATCATTTGGATTGATGCAAACAGCGGTATCGCCGAAAATGGTTTCAGGACGGGTTGTTGCCACCGAAAGAAATTCTTCAGAACCCTCTATTTTATATTTAAGGAAATAGAGTTGACCATTTTGCTCGATGAAATTTACTTCTTCATCGGATATGTTGGTTTTGGCTTCGGGATCCCAGTTCACCATTCGATATCCTCGATAGATAAGTCCTTTATTATACAAATCCACAAAGGAAATAATAACTTGTTCGGACAACTTTGGCTCCATGGTAAAGCGGGTTCTCTCCCAATCGCAGGATGCACCGAGTTTTTTGAGTTGCTCCAGGATAGTTCCACCGTAATTATTGGTCCATTCCCAAGCATGTTTAAGAAACTCTTCCCGGGTAATATCAGATTTATTGATTCCCTGTTCTTTCAGTTTTGCCACCACTTTTGCTTCGGTTGCAATGGATGCGTGGTCTGTACCCGGAACCCAGCAGGCATTGTAACCCTGCATCCTTGCACGACGCACCAACACGTCCTGAATGGTATTATTCAGCATGTGGCCCATGTGGAGAATTCCTGTTACATTGGGAGGCGGAATAACCACGGTGTAGGGAGGTTTTTCGTTGGGTTCAGAGTGAAAGTAGTGATGATCCAGCCAGTATTGATACCATTTCTTCTCGGTTTCCTGAGGATTATATTTGTCTGAAATCTGCATAAAATGTTAAGTAAATATTAAAATCTTTATGCAAAAATAGGGTAAATAAAAATTTTTATAATGCTTATTAAAATAATTTTTAACTTTGTTTGCTGAAATTCAATCTAAAAATTGTTCATAACAAAATTAAACCAAACAAGATATGAAAAAAATCTTCGCAGCAATGTTTATCACTGCATCATTTGCGTTCGCTAGCGCGCAAACAATTTCATTCGACAAAACAACAGTAGATTATGGTACCGTGAAAAACGGCGCAGATGGTAACCGTGTTTTCGTTGTAAAAAACACAGGCGACAAACCCCTTATTATTTCAAGAGTACAAGCATCTTGCGGATGCACCATTCCTGAATGGAGCCAAGAACCTATTATGCCTGGAAAAACAGGACAGATCAAGGTTCATTACGACACTAAAATTGGAGGGCCTTTCCAGAAGTTGATCCAAGTGTACTCAAATGACCCTGCTAATGTGACTGCTACCATCAACATTAAAGGTACTGTAGAACAAGCAAATGCTCAACCTGCTGCCTCAAAAGGAGAAGTAATGCTTTCTAACACTGCAACTTTACAAGCAGCCCCTGCAAAAGCGGAAGTTTTGAAAACCGAAGCTGCTGCTAAAAAACAAGCCAAAAAACTAGGCAAAAAAGCAGATCTTTAATACGGCACTGTTCAAAATTAAAAATTGAAAATCACTTCATAATTGGAGTGATTTTTTTACTTTAGATAAAAAATTACACTATGGATTTAGACTTCACCGATAATTTCCTAATAAAAGGAAAATTTTCCATTAAAGACGCCTCCACAGAATACAAAGGCGGCCTTACCAAAGACAAGGGCATACAAATGCTGCAGGATGAAAAGGAAAAACTGCGGGACTTGCAGGAAAAACTGTATGCTGACGGAAGCAAATCATTACTTATTGTTATTCAGGCCATGGACGCTGCCGGCAAAGACTCGCTTATTGAGCATGTTTTCGGAGGGGTAAACCCACAAGGTTGCGAAGTAACCAGCTTCAAAACACCCAGTACAAAAGAGTATAGCCATGATTTTCTTTGGCGGCACTATATTGCACTTCCACAAAAGGGACAAATCGGGATTTTCAACCGAAGCCATTACGAAAGCGTTTTAGTTTGTAAAGTGCACCCAGACTATAACATGAACGAAAAAGTTTGGAAATCCACCACCGATTTCGATGATAAGTTCTGGGAAAACCGTTACGAAAGCATCCGAAATTTCGAGAAACATCTGGCACAAAACGGAACCACCATTGTTAAGCTCTTCCTGCACGTTTCAAAAAAAGAGCAGAAAAAAAGATTTTTGGACCGTATCAACGAGCAAGAAAAAAACTGGAAATTTTCACTTTCTGACCTTTCGGAGCGTGAATTGTGGAGCAAGTACATGGATGCCTATGAAGAGGCCATTAATGAAACCTCAAAAGAATATGCACCATGGCATGTATTGCCAGCGGATGATAAATGGTTTACGCGCACTGCAGCGATACAGATCATTATTGATGCGCTGGATAAAATGGATTTAAAATATCCGGAACTTAATGATAAAGATCGTGATGCTTTAGAAGCAGCCAAGAAACAGCTGGAAGACGAAAAGTAAGCAGAAACAAGAAAACCACAAGAAAAACTATAAGCCGGATTCTGTACTCCACAAAAGCGGAGCGCCTGTTATTTATCTACGTTCAGCATTGCTGCAGAACTTGAGCTGTTTACCCCTCGGCATTGAACGAGCCGCTCTTAGTTGCCGATATACTTAACATTGCACCGCAAAGAGTTTACCTGATTTCACTATAAATTAATATACATCCTTTCTGTTGCACTGGTCCTGATCTTGCGACCGACGGAAGTTATCCGCTTTGCTGCCCTATGGTGTCCGGACTTTCCTACCCCCAAAAAGGGAATCAACAAGCCGTTTTTCTTGTGGGCAACAAAGGTACTGAAATTTAGTAACTGTCTAAATTTTTACCAACAACAGTTAAAAGTTTAAAACCATAGTCTTTTCTATGCTTTTGGGTTCTTTGGAGCGTATTTTCTACTTCCTATTTTTGATATGACACGCTAAATCTGCAAACATGAAGCAAAAAATCAATCTCTAAGTCTCTCCAAAATCAAAAGAAATAAAATTCTAGACCGTTACTTAAAATAAGAAACAGCTAACGGCAGATCCAGCCAGATCAAAGGCATTAAAATTATCGTAGAGTTTTAAACAAAGGCGATATCTTATTAAAGTCATACCAACTCATTTTCCTGATATTACATTCGCTTAAAAAAGCACCACAGATACACAGATGATGAAACATCAAAAAAATTGTAATCTGCGTATCTCTGGTAATGTTATTTCAATAAATGAATGTAATTTAAAAGTTATTTGCCAATATTTTAATGCGTTTGACCTGTTGCTGATCTTCGGAATCTGGACATTGGCTTCGGCACAAAAATTTATCAAAGACATTGAAATTTCAGAGAAAACACTAAACTTTTCTTAACTGAATTTAAAGAAAAATTCTACACTATATTTTACAATAAAATCCACGAACTTCTATGCCGAAAATTTTTACAATAAAAAATTTTCTTTACTTTTGAAAGAATGATTTGCCATTATGGGTATGGATAAAAAAGACATATTAATTCTTCAGCTCCTGCAGGAAGATTCCACATTATCAGTAAAAGAAATCTCCGAAAAAATCGGATTGACTTTTACACCTACCTACGAACGTATTAAAAATCTTGAAAAACAAGGTGTCGTTGAAAAATATGTGGCAATCCTGAACCGGGAAAAACTCGGAATCAACATCGTCGTCTATTGCAATGTACGCCTCAAGGAGCAATCTCATAAAACCTTGCAGGAGTTTGAAGATTATATTTCTAAATATGATGAGATTCAGGAAATTACAAGTCTTTCCGGTGAGTACGACTATATGCTGAAAATCCTTGCCAATGACATCAATTCTTATAATGAATTTACGGTAAATATAATTTCCAACAGTCCTCATATAGGGCAGTATCACAGTTCTATCGTCCTACACGAAACCAAAAAAACAACTAAGTTTAAACTGGATTAATCGAAATTTTTACCTGGAGAAATTTCGTTGTTTTATCCCAGTAATTTATTTCTCAATTTATTGAAGTGATATTCGATTTCATCGAGGCACAAGTTACCCAAACTGCCTTGGTGAGAATGGTTCAGCTCTTTGTAATCGTATTCAAATGCGTTGTTCTCTATCTCCTGCCCGATTTGGATGTAGGCATCCCGGAATGATTTCCCGTTTTTCACTTCCTCGTTGATTTTCTCTACGCTGAAGATATATTTGTACTTATCCTCATCCAGAATATGGTCTCTCACCTCGATATTCGGAAGTGTGTAAGCCAAGATTTCCAAACATTCCTTTAGAGAATCGATGGCCGGGAAAAGGATTTCTTTAGTCATCTGCAAATCCCTGTGATAGCCGGATGGCAGATTATTGGTCACCAAAATCAATTCATTGGGCAAAGCCTGGATCCGGTTGCATCTTGCCCTTACCAGCTCAAAAATATCCGGATTTTTTTTGTGTGGCATAATGCTGCTTCCGGTTGTAAATTCTTTCGGAAAGCTGATAAAATCAAAATTCTGGCTCAGGTAAAGGCACACATCATAAGAAAACTTAGACAAAGTCCCTGCTAAAACGGATAATGCATTGGCCAGTAATTTTTCCGATTTTCCTCGCGTCATCTGCGCATAAACCACATTATAATTCAAAGTTGTGAAACCTAATTTATAAGTGGTGCTTTCCCTGTCCACAGGAAATGATGAACCATAGCCGGCTGCCGAACCCAAGGGGTTTTTGTTAATGATATTCTTGGTTGCAAACAGCAGTTCCAAATCATCGACCAGAGCTTCTGCATAAGCGCCAAACCATAAGCCGAAAGATGATGGCATTGCGACCTGAAAATGCGTATAACCTGGCAACAACACATTTTTATGTTGATTGGCTTTGTCTTTCAGTATTTGAAAGAATGAATCTGTAAGCTCGGTAATTGCACGGATTTCATCAAGCAAATAAAGTTTGACGTCCGTCAAAACCTGATCATTCCTTGATCTTGCGGTATGAATTTTTTTTCCTGTTTCGCCGAGTTTTTCAATCAGGATGGATTCAATCTGAGAGTGGATATCTTCTGCAGTTTTATCGATCTCGAAACTGCCTTTTTCGATTTCGGAAAGAACTTCTTCCAAAACAAAAACGATTGCCTGCTCCTCATCCAGTCGTATCAGTCCAACTTCTGCCAACATCTTGGCGTGGGCAATGGAGCCTACAACATCGTATTTTGCCAGCCTGTCGTCAAAATCAATATCTTTACCAACTGTAAATTTGGTCACCAAATCATTGGTTTTGATATTGTCTTTTTGCCAGATTTTTTTCATTTTAATCTATTTTAAGACATTAGATTTTAGAGATTAGAAGCTAGATTCAATTTGGTTTTCTAATTTCTAAAAGCTCAATTCTAAAGTCTGTTAAAGAACTTTTTCTAAAATTTTGATATAAATATCAATCCCTTCCCGGATCTCGTCTATGTAAACAAACTCATCTGCCGTGTGAGACCTCAGGCTATCGCCTACGCCTAATTTTACCGATGTACACGGAATAATGGCCTGATCCGAGGATGTTGGCGAACCGTAAGTAGTCCTGCCCAACGCAATCCCAGCCTGAACAAACGGATGACTGATATCAATCCTGGACGAGTTGAGGCGGAAAGATCTTGGCGTCAGTTTGGATTTCATCTGCGACTGGATAATTTCGAAAACTTCCCTGTTATTATACTCATCCGTCACACGCACGTCCAGCGTGAAGTTGCATTTCTCGGGAACCACATTATGCTGCGTCCCGGCATTGATAACCGATAAAGTCACTTTCACTTCGCCCAAATAATCTGAAACTTTAGGGAATTTGAAGTCCAGGATGGTCTGCAAATCCTTCATACACTTCACAATAGCGTTATCATCGTTCGGATGCGCCGCGTGGGAAGGCGTTCCCGTCATTTCTCCATCAATGACCAAAAGACCTTTCTCTGCAATCGCAAGGTTCATTTTGGTAGGCTCTCCAACAATCGCCAATTCTACATTAGGAAGTTGTGGGAACAAAGCTTCGATGCCGTCTAAACCTGAAATCTCCTCCTCTGCCGTCAACGCAATAATGAGGTTGTGAGCTAAATCTTCGGCTTCATAAAAATAAAGGAATGTCTGCGCCATTGCCACCAGAGATGCACCGGCGTCATTGCTTCCCAAACCAAATAACTTTCCATCTTTCTCCACCGGAATAAAAGGATCCAGCGTATAAGCTTTGTTGGGTTTTACCGTGTCGTGGTGCGTATTGAGCAGGATGGACGGCTTGGCCGGATCAAAATGTTTGTTGGTAGCCCAAATGTTATTTTTGAATCGGTTGACAACAATATGATGTTCGTTAAAAAAACCTTCTATAATAAGTGACACGTTATATTCGTCACGGCTCATAGAGGGTGTTGCAATCAATTTTTTAAGTAGCTTGACGGCATTTTCCGTTAATTCTTCCCGGCTAAAGACAGATTTCAGTTCCTTCATTTCCTTGTAATATTTGAGCTGACAGTTTATTTTCGTTAATCAAAAATACTTTCTTTACGCCATTTTCTTTGGCCAGAAAAGCATTGTGTAATTTGGGTAAAATCCCCTTGTGAAGTTTTCCCTCGGATTTAAGCTGAAGGAATTCTTCTTTATTAATGGTCTGCAATGTGGAATGGTCGTCCTCCACATTTTCCAAAACGCCGTTTTTATCAAAACAAAACAGCAGTTCTGTATCCCATTTTTCTGATAAAGACTGAGCGATAGTTCCGGCAATTGTATCTGCATTGGTGTTGAACAGATTTCCCATTTTATCGTGAGTGATCGCAGAAAACACCGGAACCAAACCCAGATTTATCATATTAACAATCAATTCCTGATTGATACTATTTTTATCGATATCGCCAACAAAACCAAAATCAATGCTTGGATGCTGGCGTTTGCTTGCCTGGATAACATTGCCATCCGCACCGGAAAACCCAATGGCATTACAACCGAGATGCTGCAGTCTGGCCACGATATTTTTATTGATATTCCCGGCATAGACCATTGTCACAATATCCAGCGTCGCTTTATCTGTAATCCTGCGGCCATCAATCATCTGCTGAGGTACATCCAGTTTTTCGGCAAGCGTATTGGCTAATTTCCCACCACCATGCACGAGTATTTTTGGTGCATCGATCCCGGCAAACTGAATAAGAAAATCGTTCAATGACTTTTCGTCATCAATTAGATTCCCACCAATTTTTATGATATATAATTTTTGCATTTTAGTTTCCAATTCTTAAATAATTTACACAATGGCACAAGCATTCCTTATCGTACAATATCTTGTGTTAAGGCACTAAGTTTTAAAATCTTTGATTTTTTGTGACTTTGTGTTTAATCTTTATTCAAATTATCTAATATGTCAGAGAAAACTGTTTGGGCAGAAAAAATCCTGTTTTTGGCCTGCTGATAAATTATGGAATGATCGCCATCCATCACCTCGTCACTCAATTCCAGATTTCTACGAACGGGCAAACAGTGCATCACCTTGGCCTGATGGGTATTTTCCAACTTTTCATTGGTCAGCATCCACTCACCCTCCACTTTTGGCATTGCCGCATAATCATCGAAAGACGACCAGTTTTTGACATAGACAAAATCTGCATCTTTCAAAGCTTCGTCCTGATTATGGATGACAGGCGTATCTTTTGTAAATTTTTTGTCCAGGTCATAGCCTTCCGGATTGGTAATCACAAAATCAACATCCATCTGCTGCATCCACTCGGTAAAAGAATTGGCTACGGCGTGGGCAATCGGTTTGATATGCGGCGCCCAGGTCAAAACAACTTTTGGTTTACGTTTTTCTTTCCAGTTTTCTGTAATCGTAATGCAGTCCGCCAAACTTTGCAAAGGATGTCTTGTCGCTGATTCTAACGAAACAACCGGAACCTTTGCATATTTAAGGAACTGGCTGAGGATACTTTCTTTCACATCATCTTCCTTACTTTTCATCCCTGCAAAACATCGCACGGCAATGATGTCACAGTATTGATTCAATACTTCTATCGCATCTTTGACATGTTCCACCGTATTGCCATCCATCACAGTTCCATCAGCAAATTCCAGATTCCATGCTTCTTGCGCCGCATTGAGAATCAAGACATTCAGTCCGAGATTCTGAGCTGCAATTTGGGAACTTAACCTTGTCCTAAGACTGGAATTCAGGAAAACCAGACCAATCGTTTTTCCTTTGCCTTTGGTTGGATTTTCCAGTGGTTTTTCTTTTATTTCTAAAGCTTTTGCAATGGTGTCCTGCAAATTATCTATATCGTAAACCGAAGTGAAATTTTTCATTATTATTTAATTTTATTGCAAAGGCGCTAATTATTTTGTGTAATTCAACTTTTATAAGTCGTCAATTTTTAACATACCGTTTTTGCGACTTTACAACATTATAATTATTGACTTTTTGTGCCTTTGCGCTATTTTAATTCTATTATTTCTGCATCAATCGCTTTCAAAGTTTTTTCCAACGCGTTGATGAACAAATCGGATTCTTTTTCGGTGATGTTGAGCGCAGGTAAAATCCTCAGAACACTTTTGTCATTGGCATTTCCGGTAAAAATAAAATGCTCAAACAGCAATTCTTTCCGGACATCCGCACAAGGCTGATCCAGCTCAATCCCCATCATCAGGCCGCGCCTTTTGATGTTTTTGATATGAGGGAAATTTTTAATTTTTTCTTCGATGTATTTGCCGATTTTTTCAGCATTTTCGATTAATTTTTCGTTCTCAATCACCTCCAAAACTGCCAATCCGGCAACGCAGGCCAAATGATTACCGCCAAATGTGGTTCCCAGCAATCCGTAATTGGCCTTGAATTTTGGACTGATCAAAACACCGCCCATCGGGAAACCATTTCCCATTCCTTTTGCCACCGTAATCAAGTCCGGTTTGATGCCGAATTCCTGATGCGCAAAGAACTTCCCGGAACGCCCGTAACCCGACTGAACTTCGTCCAGAATCAGAACCGAATCATTTTCCTGACATAACTTTTCAACCGTCAAAATGAAATCTTCAGTCAACAAATTGATGCCACCAACGCCCTGGATTCCTTCTACAATCACTGCAGAAATTTCGTTCTGGTTTTCTGCAAAAATCTTTTTCAGTTCTTCTGAATTATTGAATTCACACTTGATGAAATTATCGGATTTATTGACCGGCGCTACGATTTTTGGATTATCAGTTACCGCAACTGCCGCAGAAGTCCTGCCGTGAAAAGACTCGGAGAAATACACCACTTTCTTTTTCCCGTTATGAAACGATGCCAGTTTCAAAGCATTTTCATTGGCTTCCGCCCCAGAATTGCACAGGAACAAAGAGTAATCTTCATAACCTGCTAATTTCCCTAGTTTATCCGCCAGTTCTTCCTGAATTTTGTTCTCTACAGA
The DNA here is from genome assembly GCA_001898255.1 of Chryseobacterium sp. 39-10. Classification (GTDB taxonomy): domain Bacteria; phylum Bacteroidota; class Bacteroidia; order Flavobacteriales; family Weeksellaceae; genus Kaistella. The sequence continues at coordinate 51,742 of MKTK01000038.1, forward strand.
ATTGGAATAAAAACTAATTTTCTCCAATTGATTTTTCAATTTTTCTACATAAAGCGGATGATTGTGACCAATGGAAATCACAGCGTGACCGCCATAAAAATCAAGATATTGCTGTCCTTTTTCGTCCCAAAGAAAAGAACCCTGGGCTTTTACCGGATTGATATTGAAGAGTGGATATACGTTGAATAAATTCACTTTACATTTTTATTTTTAACGCAAAGAGCGCAAAGATTTTTTTAATTTTCAAACTGCTTTTAAGTCGCAAAGGTTAGAATGCTAAAGGTTTTAAATTCAAACCTAAATTTTGTTCCCAGCCGTTGGCGATGTTCATATTCTGAACCGCTTGGCCCGATGCACCTTTCAGCAGGTTGTCAATCGTGGAATGAATGGCAATTTTATTAGCTTTTTTTTCGATTTGGATCGCACAGAAATTGGTATTGACCACCTGCTTCATATCAATCGGTTTTTCTGAAATTTTTACAAAAGGGGACTCTTTATAAAAATCTTGATACAATGTGTAAATTTTTTCTAATTCCCAGTCACAATTTATAATAGAACTTGTGAAAATCCCACGGGCAAAATCGCCGCGCCAAGGCACAAAATTGAGTTCTACTTCATCTTGATTTAAAGAATTAACCTGCTGTAAAATCTCATCTACGTGCTGGTGATTCAGCGTTTTGTAAGCCGAAATATTATCGTTACGCCACGTAAAATGTGTGGTTTTTTGCAAAGATTGCCCAGCTCCTGTAGAACCTGTAATCCCCGTAGTATAAACATCCTTCAGCAAATTAGCTTTTGCCAAAGGCAACAGCGCCAGCTGGATGGATGTTGCGAAACATCCCGGATTGGCAATGCTTTTAGCGCCCACAATTTCATTAAAATAAATCTCTGGTAAACCGTAAATGAAATTTCTGTTTTTGAAGTTTCCTTCCAATCGGAAATCATTTCCTAAATCGATGATTAAAGTGTCGTCGGAAATTGAATTTTCATTCAGCCAGTTTTGACTTTCTTTATGAGGAAGGCAAAGGAACAGAATGTCCACCTGCTGAACAGCATCGGTTAGAGTCAGCTCGCAAACCGCTTCCAAGTCTGGATACAAATCCGAAATTTTAATTCCGCCATTGGAACGGCTGAACAAAAACTTTAATTCTGTATTCGGATGAAAAGCCAGCAACCGAATAAGTTCGCTTCCTGTGTAACCATTGGCTCCGATGATTCCAACTGATTTTTTCATTTTAATTTTTGATATTTTGAACGCAAAGAGCGCAAAGATTTTTTTATTTTCAAACTGCTTTTAAGTCGAAGATTTTTCTGATTTAACAGGTTTATCATTGAATTGCATGCAGCCCGGCTTGAGCGGAGCTCTTTTTCTTTTTTTTGAAAAAAAAGAAAAAAGCGGGAGCGGAAGACGGATTAAGCTGCCCAAATGATTCTAATCCTGTCTATTAACCTGATGGTATATATTGAGCGAGTTGCTAAGGATTTTGGTAAAACCTTTGACATCATCGCCACTCCAAGCCAAGTTTTCTTCGCCATAGCTACCAAAATTTGAAGCCATTAAGTCATTTTTGGATTCAATTCCGTTTAAAACAAAACGGTAAGGATGGAGCGTGATGAAGACTTTGCCATTGACGGTTTTTTGGGAATCCTGCAAAAAAGATTCGATATTACGCATCACCGGATCTAGGAAAAGGGCTTCGTGAAGCCAGTTTCCGTACCAATCTGCCAGTTGTGACTTGATGGTTTGCTGGTATTTTGACAAGGTATGTTTCTCCAGCAAATGATGCGCCTTGATGATAATGGACGCAGCAGCAGCCTCGAAACCAACACGGCCTTTGATGCCTACAATGGTGTCTCCAACGTGGATGTCGCGCCCGATCCCATAAGGCGAAGCCAAGGCTTCGATTTTCTGGATTGCCAAAACAGGATGCGAAAACATTTCACCATTGACGGAGAATAATTCACCTTTTTTGAACCCGATTTCCAGTTGTGACGGCTCTGTTTTTTCTACCTGAGACGGAAAAGCCTCTTCGGGAAGATTATTCGCTGATGTCAAAGTTTCTTTTCCACCAACGGAAGTTCCCCAAAGCCCTTTGTTAATGGAATATTTGGCTTTTTCAAAATCCATATCGTAGTTATGATCTTTCAGAAAATCGATTTCCTGCTGCCTGGATAGACTAAGGTCACGAATAGGTGTTATAATTTCGATTTTCGGACACATTACCTGGAAAATCAAATCAAAACGAACCTGATCATTGCCTGCGCCGGTACTTCCGTGCGCAATGGCATCAGCTCC
>MKTK01000038.1:54175-79921 GCA_001898255.1 Chryseobacterium sp. 39-10
CTAATTTTTGTGCTTTTTCCTGAAGAGAAACCTCATCAGATTGGTCAAAACCACCAGTGTTCACCGTAACGGCGTGAACTTCGTAGCCCAAAGTTTCACTCAGGTATTTAGCACAATAAGACGTATCCAAACCACCACTAAAGGCCAAAACAACTTTTTTATGCATTGTTATTTTTGATTGATTCAAAATTGTTATTATTTGATTCTTTAAGATTTTCTGGGATAAAAAGCATCGCCGTACAAAGACAGTTTTTGCGTTCTTTCAGCATCAGAATATCATAGTTGATGCAGTTTTTGCAGCCATTCCAGAATTGTTCGTCCTGGGTCAGCTCCGAATAAATTACTGGTTTGTACCCAAGATTGCTGTTGATTTTCATCACAGCCATCCCGGTTGTTAATCCGAATATTTTGGCATTGGGATATTTATCCCTGGATAGTTGAAAAATTCTTTCTTTAATATGAGTCGCCAAACCAGCATTCCTAAATTGTGGTGAAACAATTAAGCCCGAATTGGCCACATATTCGCCATTGGTCCAGGTTTCTATATAACAAAAGCCCGCCCAGGTGCCGTTTTCGTCAATTGCTATAATTGAATTGCCTTCTGAGATTTTTTTACTCAAATAAGCGGAAGAACGCTTTGCAATACCCGTTCCGCGTTTTTTCGCGGAATCTTCCATTTCGTTTCTAATTTCTTCTACATATATCAAATGATTCTCTGTAGAAACTTCTAATTTCATTGATATTATCTAAATTAAGGTGCAAAAGTATAATTATTTTACTTTATAAACCAAATGTTTTAGATAATTTTATCTGTTATACTAAATTTAACAAGTAATAATATCTTTTTTCTTAAAACAAATATCCTGTGATTAAGGTTTTTTGCATAATCTTAATAATAAAGATATGATGTCATCTAATTAAATACTCTTAATTATGAACCGGAGGAGTTTGTACAGAAATTTTACACATTACTAAAAAAAACTCAATATCAACTAGTTACATATAGTTACGTCAATTAAAAATTCCGCTTAATGCTCGTTGGGTTAGTACTATTAACACAGAATGTTGTGCATTTGAAATAAAAGCATAATCCACTAAAATCAAATACTTTATTTCTTAATTACCAAAATCGAAGATAATCTCCTTTGAGTCGATGAAACCTTTAGGTTCGGCGTAGTCTATATTATTTCGATGAATTCACATAGTTATTTGACCCTATTTTAATGCGATTGGCCTGAGATCCAGCGATCTATATTGGCACAGAATTTTCTAAATTTGTGCCATGGATTATATTAGCGTTGTAACAGCAGTTTTGCAGAGATGGTACCTGAAATTTGCTCAGTTTACCCCCAAACTAATTATAGGGATTCTTATTTTTAGTTTCTTTTTGATGGCCAGCACTTTTTTGAGCAAAGTGTCGGTTAAAATTTTTAATCGGCTTTTCCCAAAAAGCAGAAAACTGGATACCGTAGCTTCTTTGGTGGGTGTTTTCAAATTTCTGATTCTTCTCTTTGGAACCTTTGTCACCCTGGAAGTAATGGGACTGAGCAGCTTTTTCCTCAAATTGCTCGGAAGTTTGGGTGTAGCAGGTATTATCGCCGGTGTGGCATTGAAGGATTTGGTATCTTCCATGTTTTCGGGGATACTGGTAGGTATCGACAAGTCTTTTAAAGTGGGCGATGTGGTGCAGATCAGTAACGTCTCTGGAACGGTGGATGAAATTGGTTTTTTGACGACTAAAATCATTGCTGACGACGGAAAGAAAGTATACCTTCCCAATCAGCTTATTTTTAATTCACCTTTCATCAACTTCTCGGCTTCGGGTGACCGTAAACTATTCATCGACATCGAAATTCCTAACACGCAGGATCTGGAAAAAGCAAAGACCGTGATGCTGGACGAATTGAAAAATTTTGAGCTTGCTGATCAATCCAAAACACCACAAGTTATTCTGCTGAAGCAGAACCTGGGGATATTCACCATAGAGGGTCAGTTTTGGATGCATTCGGGGCTCAACATTCAGGTTACACGTAGCGAGGCATTGCTACGCATCAAACAGCGACTGGACAAGGAAAATATTTCGATGGTCAATCCACTGGATACTCGGACTTCTTAACCAAAAAAAGGATGCCTTGTAAAAAGCATCCTTTATAAATAATAGTGTAAAAATTTATTTGCTGATCATCAGTTTATCTGTTACTTTCGATCCGTCTTTCAGTTGAAGAGTGATGATGTAGTTTCCGTTGGTCAGTTTTGAAACATTGATTTTTTCATTGATTACTGCTCCTTTCAGCACTACTCTTCCCGTTGTATCAACGATGCTGTAACCTGTCGCCTCACCATTGTTTTTTACTTGAACATTCAGTTCATGGGTGGCTGGATTCGGGTAAATTACCAATGCTTTCGCTTTGGCATCTACAGTTGCCATCAATGCTTTCTTCACTGAGAAATAAGATGAGTTTACCGCAAAGAAGATATTATCCACGGCTTTCACCATCAGTCGTGCAGCAGGAATATTTTCATTAGGTAAATTAACCAATGCTGTACCATTGTTTGGTACACTTGCTGCCAAAACGCTCCATGACACTCCGGCATCTTTAGAGATAAGGATAGAAACGTTAGCTGCGTTTACTGGCGTTGAATCGGTTCCGGCTACATTCCATGTCACAGTGGTTGGTACCGCTGCATCATACTGGATATTAGTAGCATGAGAGGTTAAAACAAATGGACCGGTATTAGCGACCGTAACAGCCATTAAACCTCGTGCTGCCTGATTACCCGTTGCTTTATTATCGTTAACAAGCAAAGAAAAATTCAACGGTCGGCCTACGCTTGGCGTCACTTCCCAGGTGGTGACAAGATTGTTAGCAATAATATTACTCATCGCAGGGAAATATCTTGACGGTGAAGTCGTCGGCATCACAGAACGGTAAATAGGCCCAACTTTGGAAGTTGAAACTGGTGGTTGTGTACTGCTTTCGTTGTTCATTTGCTCCCAAAGGTAAGTGATGGGGTCGTTATCAGGATCCGAGCCTACGCCAGTTAAAACAAATGCAGTTCCTTTCGGGATGGTATAGTTGGGTCCGGCATCCGCAAGAGGAACTTGGTTCCCGTTGGATGTTTTTACAGAGCAGTCTGTTGAGCGCGTTATTACGGCGTACATTTCGTTAACACTTGCAGAATGGAAATAAGGGTCGCTATGACTTTGAACATTATTCTCCTCGCATATACCGGCATACCCCATAATCGTGGTTCCACTTCCGGGCTCGTATGCTGTGTCAATATTTCTGTTTACTCCACCACAGGAACCAGTGGTTGCATTAAAGGTATGGTTACCTCCAAACTGATGACCCATTTCGTGAGCCACATAGTCGATGTCGAACGGATCATTCTTTGGTGCTGAAGAGCCGGTTACACCTCCCGCTTTAATGCTTGTACATATTGAACCAAGGTAGGCAACACCACCGCCACCCGTTGAAAACACGTGACCTATATCATAATTGGCAGCACCAATTACACTGTTGATGTTGGAAATATTTTCACTCAACATGGTTCTACCATTATTATTGGTGTAGGGATCTGTAGAACCATTCAAATAAATAAGTAAATTGTTGTTCTTAATCATCACCATCGTTACGGAAATTGTTTTTTCGTAAACCCCGTTCACTCTCGTCATGGTGGTGGCCATTGCTGACATGGCGCTCGCTACAGTACCGCCATGGTAAGCCGTGTATTCACCAGTGGCCGCCAACGCAAGCCGATATTTTCTGAATTTACCATCTGATACAAGTGGCGCTGCCAATGCAGAGGTTTCGACCTTTGGCCCCTCAACGAGGCAATCAAATTCGCGGTGCTGTAACGGGAGATCACTCCATCTGTAGAGTATAAATGACTGGTGATCGTCGGTGTACTGATCCAGGTAACTCACGTCCCAACCATCAAAATACATCACACTAATTCCTGTTTGAGGTGTCACACTGAAACGGATGGTATGCTCAGGATTTCCTTTTTGCCAACCCACATATGAGCGAATCTCCGGGAATTTTGCCTGCAGTTCATCTTCCATTACCGATGCCTCTTGCACTACATAATCGCGAAATTTACCATCGGTTGCCGGAAATTTCATCACATGACTTTGGTCTGGAGAAAATCTTTGCGGTACCTTCAGCAGATCATTTTTAAGCTGTTCCAAATTCACTTGGTACAGTGAGGAATTTGTGGGAATAGCTTCGCGCGCACTCAGATTTTGTGTTGGCTTGGAGGTCATCTTGGTCCAATAGTTTTGGCCATAACCCATAAAACCCAGCAACAAAACTGACAAGGAGATCATTTTTGTTTTCATAAATTAATTATGTTTAATTAATATCAATTGTTTTTACACTGGTAAAATTTACTTTGCTCAGTAGTTTTACGAAAATATTGGGAGCAGTTCTGCTGCTCATTTCAAATTCAGGATTATCTTTGGGTTTCACTTCAATATAAAGTGTTTTACCTTTAAGATACATGCTTTCTATACTTACATCATTAGAATTTTTCACCTTGGGCTTTACCACCAAATAAAGGTCGCCTTCCATCAATGTGGGAATAGGTGGCAACCTATTGCCTGTACTTTTCCCATGAATTATTTCGAAAACCTTATCCATTTTTTCCTGATTATCAATCAACAAAAAATCCATGGAAGTAAGCGCATACGAAACATGGCTAAGTTCTTTAAAGTCAACTTTTACAGGATTGGACTTAACATCAGCAGCTGTGTTTGCTGCAATACCACAGCACATCAACAAAAGGGCAGAAAGAAGATAAATAAATTTCACAGCAAGCTAATTCGAACGGTAAATATAAACTTTTTACATAATACCCGCAACAGACACGAATAAATTGTCAATAGTGTATAAAACCTTATGTAATTTACAAATAATTTGAAAAATCAATAAAAAATCGCTCAGCGAAGTTTGCTGAGCGATTCTTGTATTTGAGTTCGTTTTAGATTAATGACCTAAAACTTCCTTTACCTTATTCGCAGCTTCCTGCAAAGTAATGGCAGAATGTACCGGCAAGCCAGAATTATCGATCAACTGTTTTGCTTCCACTGCATTGGTTCCCTGTAAACGCACGATAAGTGGCACAGGCAATGATCCCATTGCTTTGTATGCATCTACTACACCTTGTGCAACTCTATCGCAACGTACAATTCCACCGAAAATATTAATCAGGATGGCTTTTACGTTAGGATCTTTTAGAATAATTCCAAAAGCTTTTTGCACTCTTTCGGCATCAGCAGTTCCACCTACATCAAGGAAGTTTGCAGGATTACCACCTGAAAGCTTAATAATATCCATCGTGGCCATTGCTAAACCGGCGCCATTAACCATACAGGCAACATCACCATCTAGTTTCACGAAATTAAGACCAGCTTCGCCTGCTTCCACATCAGTTGGGTCTTCTTCCCTTGTATCTCTTAACGCGGCAAGATCTTTATGACGGAAAAGAGCATTATCGTCCAATGTTACTTTAGCATCTACAGCAACAATCTTGTTATCAGATGTTTTCAGTACCGGATTGATTTCGAAAAGCGATGCGTCAATACCTACATAAGCATTATAAAGATTGGTAATAAACTTGGTGAAATCTTTGAAAGCATCTCCGCTCAATCCTAGATTAAAGGCAATTTTTCTTGCCTGAAAACCTTGCAAACCTACCGCAGGATCAATCACTTCATTATGAATTAAATGAGGTGTTACCTCCGCAACATGCTCAATATCCATACCTCCTTCGGTGGAATAAACGATCATATTTTTACCTTTCGCTCTGTCCAAAAGAATGGAAACATAGAATTCTTTGGTATCGGTTTCCCCCGGATAATAAACATCTTCAGCCACCAGTACCGAATTCACTTTTTTCCCTTCTGCCGATGTTTGCGGCGTCACCAGTTGCATCCCGATAATGTTTTGGGCATTCTCTTTCAGCTTATCCAAATTGGGCGAAAACTTAACACCACCACCTTTACCGCGACCACCTGCATGAACCTGGGCTTTTACCACCCAACCTTCATTTCCGGTCAATTCCTTTAGTTGATTAGCGGCACTCACCGCTTCGTCCACATTGTTGGCAACGAAACCGCGCTGAATGTTAACACCGTACTTGGCTAAGATCTCTTTGGACTGATACTCGTGAAGATTCATAATATTTTTGTTAGATTTTTTTTTAAAGATTGACAAATTTACGAAAAAAGCACAACTAAATTTATAATTACCTAAGTTTTTTGGGGGTGCCCCTCGCCAACACAATGGCCGCCACGTCGGGTCGCTACGTCCGCTACAAGCCCTCACTGCAGCACCTGCAACCCAATGGCTCGGGGCTTTCCGCTATCATCGCTCACCCGTAAAGTAAGGGTGATTATGGAAGTTCACTTCAACCGAGGGATTGAATGAGGAGCAAAACAAATCATCAAAAAACGCGACCCACCTCCTTGCACATCTCCAGCAAATCTGCTGGCATTGTACTGAAACTTCCCTGCTCAAAAAACTCATCAGAGTGCGGGATGTACACCGAATACGATTTCCCAAGCGGAATCAATGGAATAAAAAACAGCTCGAAATATCGCTTATAAACAGTAACAATAGCATTTACCTCAATTCCATTCCTTTTGATTTTGCGGGTTACCTTCCCAACCGGCTTTTTATTAAGTCCGAAAATGAAGAAAAACATTTACATTTTGGTTTTCAGGAAGTAAAAAATCAGCATTGCCCAGCTCAAGATCATCAGCAAACCACCAAGTGGCGTAATGGGGCCCAAGAATTTAAGGTTTACACCCCAAACATCCTGAAAACTCAAGAAATAAATACTGAATGAGAAAAATACCGTCCCAACAATCATAAGCCAAGAAATCCAATTTTCGGATTTGGTTTCAAACTTTAAAATGTAGCCGACAATCAAGAGAAAAAACGCAGCATACATTTGGTAGCGTACGCCGGTTTCAAAACTTGTTAAGCGTTCAACTGATAAAATCTTCTTGAAAGCATGTGCGCCAAATGCCCCCAATACAACGGATAGCAATCCGTAAAAAGCACCAACAACTAAGGTGAATGTTTTCATAATTTACTTATTATAATCAATAAAAATTCTACCGATAAGGGTTAGAATGCCCAAAATGATCAGCAGATTTGCCATTTTTCTGGAAGAATTCCAACGCGGGTCTTTGCTCCATTTTATTACAAATCCTAGTGCAATAAAAACGACTGGCAATATATAAAGAAGAGAATGTAACATCATCAGTTTCTTAATCGGTTCAACTCTGCAATCACCTCATGGTGAGTTACTGTTTTATCTTTAAAATAGGTTACGAAATGCTGTTTTTCCTCTTCCGTTGCACCCATTTGATTCAGGATGTTGAAAAGGTGCATTTTCATGTGCCCTTTTTGGATCCCCGTGGTAACCAACGAACGCAATGCAGCAAAATTTTGCGCCAAACCAGAAACTGCCAGAATACTCATCAGCTCTTTAGCGGAAGGTTTTCCCAACAATGCCAACGAAAACTTCACCAGCGGATGAAGATTGGTCAATCCCCCAACAACACCTACCGAGATAGGCAAGTCGATCCAGAATCTGAACAAGCCATTATCGATGGTGCAATGCGTTAAACTTTTGTACTGTCCATCTTTCGCCGCGTAAGCATGTGCGCACGCTTCAGTGGCCCGAAAATCATTTCCAGTAGCAATCACTACTGCGTCCACACCATTCATGATTCCTTTATTATGGGTGGTTGCGCGAAATGGCTCAATCTCCGCAATCGATACTGCACGTTTAAATTTGGTGGCAAACTCTTCGTTAGAAATTCCGCTATCGTCATTCAACTCTTCAATTTTACACGAAACTTCTGCACGCACGATACAATCCGGCGTATAATTGGAAAGGATATTCATCACAATCTGTAGCGAATCTTTCTCCTGCGTCGTAAAATCTTCATCATTGTTCACCTCCTCCTTCAGCGTTTTGCCAAATTGTTCCAAAACAGAGTTGATGAAGTTGGCGCCCATCGAATCCACGGTATCAAAACTGGCTTTCAACTGAAAATAATGGGGCATTTCGGCGGTTTTATCAATGAGCCGAATGTTCAGGATTCCACCACCACGTTTGCGCATATTGGCTGTAATTTCCTGTGTGGCATCAAAAAGCTTCTGTTTCAGTTTGAAATTAAAAAAGTGTTGCAATTTATGCGGCTCCACTTCCATGATGAAATGGGTGTGCCCCAGTTTTTTGGTATTGATAATTGTGGTCTTAAAACCGCCTTTATGCAACCAAAATTTTGCAGATTTGGAGGCAGCTGCCACCACAGAACTTTCTTCCACGGCCATGGGCAATGCAAGTAACCTACCGTCAATCAGGAAATTGGGAGCAATTCCGTACGGCATATAAAAATTAGAAATAGTGTTCTCGGAAAACTCTTCATGCAGCTTTTGCAAATCAGGATCATTGTTCCAATATTGCTGCAGAATCTGTTCATAGCTGCGGTCCTCGTACAGGTATTCGCTAATGAGCCAATCAATTTTTCGCTGTTTCGACAGTTTCGAAAAACCATCGACAGGACGGTGATTCATCTTAAAAATTTTAGAAAGTAAAGGTAAGGAATTTAGGATGAAGATGGAAGCAGCCACAAAAAAAACCGAAATCTTTTGGTTAAGATTTCGGCTTTATCTTTTTCACTTAGAAAGTTTAGCTATCCAGCAATGTTCCTAAATATTCCCATTCCTCCAACGCCAATTCTAATGTTTCCTTCTTAGCATTGTATTTCTCCAACGTTTCAGCGGAAGGATTTTCGTTGGCAAAACTCTTTTCAAACGTTTCGATCTCGGTTTCTAAAACAGAAATCTTTTCCTCCACCTTTTTAATTTTGTTTTGAACATTTTTCTGGTCTTTGGAGACAAAAGAAGGTTTTACTTCGGCAATGGGTTCTGTCGTTTTTTCTGGCAACGGCTCATTACGCATTTCCGCCAATTTTGATTTTTCGGCCGATACTTCGCGGATGCTTTCTTTTTGCCTAAACTCCAGATACTCATCAATATTACCAAGGAATTCCTTCATTCTTCCGTCCCGGAATTCAAATATTTTATCGCATAATCCTTGTAAAAATTCACGGTCGTGAGAAATAACAATCAGCGTTCCTTCAAACTTTTGTAAAGCGAGTTTAATGATTTCTTTGGACTGGATGTCGAGGTGGTTCGTCGGTTCGTCCATGATAAGCGTATTGAACGGGCGAAGAAGCAACTTACACAATGCCAAACGGTTACGCTCCCCTCCAGATAGCACTTTGGTTTTTTTCTGCACATCATCGCCCTGAAAAAGGAAACTTCCCAAAAGGTCGCGCACTCTGGGTCGCGTTTCTTCCGTTGCGGCATCTTCAGCTTCCTCCAAAACAGTTTTATTAGGAGAAAGAACTTCCTCCTGATTCTGCGCAAAATAACCAATATTTACATTATGACCTAAATTCCATTCACCGGTATAATCTTTAATTTCGCCGGCCAAAATTTTTGCTAATGTGGTTTTGCCTTGTCCGTTTTGACCCAATAAAGCGATTCTGGCGCCCCGCTCGATAAAGAAATCTACATTGTCGAAAACCTGCTTTTTACCATACGCCTTTCCCAAATGTTTTGCTTCGAATATGACTTTACCGGGAACAATCGATTGTACAAAACGGATGTTGAATTTGGAAACATCGTCATTATCAATTTCGATTCGCTCGATTTTGTCGAGTTTTTTAATCAGCGACTGGGCAAATGAAGCTTTGGTGGCAGAAGCGCGAAAACGATTGATATTATCTTCCATCTGTTTAATCTCCGCATCTTGATTTTTCTTGGCCTGCGCAAGTTTCTCTTTCCTTTCCTTGCTCATTTCCAAATATTTGGAGTAGTTGGCTTTATAATCGTCCACCTTTTTATTGCTAATATCGAAAGTGCGGTTACAAACCGACGTCATGAATTGCTTGTCGTGGCTCACCAGCACAATAGATCCCGGATAATCTTTCAAAAAACTTTCAAGCCAGATGATGGATTCCATGTCGAGGTGATTGGTGGGCTCATCCAGCAACATCAAATCATTTTTCTGAAGCAGCAGTTTGGCCAATTCGATCCTCATTCGCCAACCACCGGAAAACTCGTCGGTAATTTTATGAAAATCATCGGCTTTAAACCCTAAACCTAGAAGCACTTTCTCCACATCGCCTTCCAAATTATAAGCATCATGATGCATCAAAAGATCATTGAGTTCTGTCATACGATGGATCAGATTTTCGTAGGCATCGCTTTCGTAATCTGTTCTTGTGGCCAACTGATGATTAACATCTTCCAGTTCGGTTTTCATGGCATTGATTTGTTCAAAGGCCTGCATGGTTTCGTCCCAAACCGTTCGCCCTTTCACAAAATCAAGATCTTGCTTCAGGAAACCTATAGTGATATTTCCTTCCGGAACTATATTACCTTCGAAAAAACCGATTTCACCAGAAAGCAACTTGAGCAAAGTAGATTTTCCTGCTCCATTTTTTCCGACTAGCCCCACTTTATCGGCTTTTTTTATAGTGAAATTTACATTCTGAAAAAGGTAGTTACCAGAATGGTGAAGGCCTAAGCCCTGAACTGAAATCATAAAAAGTTACGTTGAATGTTGATTTTTTTTGCGCTGCAAAAATAGCAAAACAAAACCGAAAACTGCCTTTAAAAAAAATCTACCGAATGACTTCGGTAGATTCTAAAAACACAAATGATGAAAAAAAATTTATTCTTGGCTATCGAAAGCCATTGAACATGACAAAGATTCACTTTATTTTTGAATTTTCAAAATTATTTGATAGAATTTTTCATTTTTTTTTAATCTCCTCAATCATCCATCTGAAAACCAACAAAAAAGGAGAAACATAGCGCTAAAAAAAACTAAAGAAAATGGGCGTTTTAGGATATTGGAAATTCAAGTTCAAAACCAATACCGCGAATGGATGATATTGAAACCCTCTCGTCATGAATAAAATATTTCCGCAGCCGACTGATGAAAACATCCAGACTTCTTCCTGAAAAATAATCGGTATCCTTCCACAGCGCATTCAGGATATCATCGCGTTTTACGGTTTGGTGATTGTGCTTTAAAAAGTAGATAATAAGGTCCAATTCCTTTGCCGTTAAGCGAATTTTTTCTTTAGGATGTTGAAGCGTAAGGTTTTCACAATTCAAAACATAATCACCGATTTTCACTACACTTTCAACAGGGTCTTTCGGATGCACTCGGCGGAGGATGTTTTGGATGCGAAGCACCAACTCTTCGGGATCACAGGGTTTTGTAAGGTAATCGTCGGCACCAATTTTCAGGCCGGTAAGTTTATCGATTTTCTGATTTTTTGCCGTCAGAAAAAGCAAAGGAAAATCAGGGTGTTTTTTCATTATTAATTTAGACAAACTGAAACCGTCAAGATGAGGCATCATCACATCCAAAATCCCAAGGTGAAAGTGGAATTCCCCTTCAATGAGCGGAATAATTTCTGCCGGATTCTGAAACCAAAACACTTCAAAATCGCTGAGTTCCAAGTACTGTTTAAGAATCGTCCCAAAATCGGAATCGTCTTCTGCCAAAAGAATTTTAGGTTTCATACGGAAGTTCAATTTTAAAGACAGTTCCTTTGTTCAACTCACTTTCCAACAGGATTTCTCCATTGTATTTTTGCACCAAATTTTTCACCAAAAACAAGCCCAACCCTAATCCTTTCGTGTTGTGGATATTATTGGACTGAACGCGGTAAAATTTCTCAAAAACCGCCTTGTGCTCTTTTTTATCAATACCCAATCCATTGTCGCAAACCCTGATGAAAAGGCGATTACCAGCATTTTTGACTTCTACAATAATCTTTGTTGCTCCGTATTTTACGCTGTTTTCACAAAGGTTTTTCAGGATGGTTTCCATATCGGTTTTGTGAAGAAAGAGCGGCCCTGATATTTCATTTTCAATAATAATTTCAACGTTTGGATGCAAAAACTGCAAATCTTGAATACAGTCATCCCATTCTTCTTTTTCGATAGGAATCAACTCTTTATCCGAAGGGTTTTCCAACCGCAGCATCAAATGCTCCAACCTCGATATTTGCCGATCAATCAACGGTAAGTTTTCTTTGTTCCAGTTCTTTTTTAAAGATTTTGACGCCACCTTTAAAGTAGCGATCGGGGTACGAAATTCGTGCGAAATATTATCAACCGCGGTATGCAAAATTTCCACCTGTTTTTGTTGCTTAATGAGATTTTTAACCGTTAAAACGAACAGCCAAACCACCGCACCAAGAATCAGAATGCATAATATTATGAGCGAAGCAAGCTCTCTGAAAACAATCTTTTTTATGTTCAAAACCTGATAATTGGTCTCAGAAAATATTTTGAAATGATCGTTCCTCTTCAATTTCTTGGTTTCATCGTCCACGGATGTTGATGAAGAATTCCAGCTTCCGGTCGTTTGCGTGCCGGGCTTCTTTACTTTATCGAGAGTTTCGTAGAGAACGATAGGTTTTTTTAAAAGCTGGGTACTGTCGGGAAGCTGAATGATCGAATTATATTTCAGCTCAACTGCTACCCGATAGCCCTCGTCTTTAAATTGTTGGTCAATATAATTGCTCAGTTCCTTTTGATAGTTCCGTTTTTTAAATTCAAAATAGTTAAGAAACTGTTTTTCACGTATGTCCTTGTGAGCATAGTCGACCACTTCCTTCATCATTTGATCGTCCTGATGCCGATCCCTTTCTTCCAGATGATCAATAAAACCAGTGCTTCTATCGAGAACATATCGATAAATTTCTTTCTCTTTCACCAGATAGGTTTTATACATGAAAAAACCCTGTATCCCAATTAAAATCAGGAACAGTACGGTAAAAACAACAATGATGATTCTGTTCTGTGAAACCATGAAACAAAGATAAAATTTTGACACAAATGCCCATGGCATTAACCCTTCATTAACCTTTCATTAACCGATTTTGTTCGGAATTAGGCAGATTTTTGTGCTTTAAATAATACGTTATGAAATATCTGTTTTTAATCCTTGTAATTTTTCCAATTCTGTTTTTTGGGCAGAAAAAAGTGGAAATCCACCTTACCGATGATCAAAATAAATCCGTAGGCAATGCAAACATTGAGGTTTTTTCGGAAAACCAAAAGCTCATCAAATCTCAATCCACCGACGAAAATGGAAAATCCGTTTTTGAATTCAACTCAGAAAACTATATTGAATTTAAAATTAAGGATCTGGAATATGACGAATTTTCTAAAAAGATCAAGCTCAGCGAAATTTCGGACACCCTTCATTTTACCTTAAAAAAACAGGCGAAAGAAATCCAAGAAGTGTTTCTCACCAAACCTAAACCTATCGTCAAAAGAAAAATTGACCGCCTTGAATTTAATGTAGAAAACTCGAATATCTCCTCCCTCAACGCTTGGGAAATCTTGAAAAAAACACCTGGCATTACCGTCACCAACAATACGATTAAGATTAAAGGCGCTTCAGGAATACTTGTTACCATCAATGATAAAAAGGTACTTCTTTCTTCGGATGAATTACAAAATCTTCTGGAAAATACGCAGGGCGACGACATCCAGTTGGTGGAAGTAATCACCAATCCCCCAGCAAAATACGAAGCGTCGGGGAGTGCGGTTTTAAACATTGTGATGAAGAAAAATAAACTCGAAGGATACAAAGGAATGGCGAGTACGAAATACGTTCAATCCAAGTATGCAAAGGGAAACGTATCGACTTCGCATCAGTTTAAAAAGAATCAATTTTCTGCATTATTGAGTTACACGCGCGGTGGCGGCAATTATCTGCGCGAAGGAACCGATGTGGTGCATTATCCGGAGAGCGGAACGACTTGGACGAGCGTGATGACCAGAAAAGACCGCAACATGAACCAAAACTCGATCAACCTCAACATCGATTATGATCTCGATTCGCTCACCACGCTGAGCTTGAATTACCGTGGCTATTTTAGTCCGAAAACATCGGGTGTTTATGATGTCCCAACCGAGATCACCAATTCCAGCAACGTGGTAGAATCGACGTACCGAACTGTGAACGACCACAATTGGCGCACCATTAACAATGCACTAAGCTTTCAGGCAGATCGTAAATTCAATGCAAACACGACCTTAACGTGGATTAATTATTATGCCACTAACAATTTTAGGAAATCACAAGACATCCAGACCCACCTCAACTTCATCCATCAAAATCCGTCGTTGCGCCATTTTGCGATTCAGGATGCGCAAGATATTCGGTTGGTCTCATCACAACTGGACCTGGAATGGAAAAAAGATGCTTGGCAATGGGAATCTGGTGTAAAGTACAGCTTGGTAAACACAACGAGCACGTTGGACTTTTCGGATAATGAATCAGGAAATTTAGAATACAGACCCGACAAAAGTAACATCTTCGACTATAAGGAACAGAATTTTGCGGCTTATTCGTCGGTAGCGCTCGACCTGAAAAAATGGAGTTTTAAAGCAGGATTGCGGGCAGAGAACACCACAATGGAAGGCATTGTTTCCGAACCTCACGAAGTGAATAAAAATGATTACTGGAAGCTCTTCCCCACCGTTTATGTACAATACACTACCGAGAACAAGCAACAGTTCGGTTTCTCTTACGGCAAGCGCATCAGCCGACCGGATTATTCTTGGCTGAACCCTGCAAAGTCTTACTACAACTTATTTTCATACTTCCAAGGAGACCCAAAACTGAAACCTACAATTGTGCACAACCTGAACCTCACTTATACTTATAAGGAATGGAATTTGGATTTCTACTATCGGAAAGAAGTGGATCCTTCCATGGAAATTTCGTTTCAAGATGCCGCCACCAATCAGTTGATTTACCATTTCACCAATATTCAAAAAGGGGAAGCGTTCGGTTTGGATCTCTACAAAAATTTTACCCTAAAACCTTGGTGGACTTTAAGCGTTTCTGAACAATTAGAACGCAACGAAAATTATTTCTTTGGAATGGATGGCCAATTGTATCAAAATAAAGTTGTGCAGCTGAATTCTAACATCTCCACTACTTTCACCCTCGATAAAAAATCGGACTGGAATATACAGATAGGACATTTTTTTCACACCGGTGCGGTACAGGGCAATTTGAAAATTGGTGGCTCTTCCAACACTTTCCTGATCATGAATAAAAAATTCAGCGATAAAAAATGGGAAGCATCGCTTTACTTTAACGATATTTTCCGTACTTCTGGTGAAAAGATAAGTACCCGGTATGCGAATCAGGACAATTACTTTCTGGATTATCGCGATACACAAAGTTTTACAATCACCCTTAAATACAACTTCGGAAACCAGAAACTAAAAAGTACGAAGAATATCAAGAAGACAGACGAGCAGGATCGGATGTAGTTTAATTTTCAAATTACCTCCATAAAAAAACCGTGACCTTGTTACTTACAAAGTCACGGCTAAAAACACAAATGATGAAAAAAATTTATTATTTCAAATTTAACGCAATAAAATTAATTAAATTACAACCCAAAACGTTAAATTTTGTTAAGATTCAACAGGTCTGAAAACCAACCCTGTTTCCTCAAAATAATCCATCGTAATTCTGTCGCCTTCGTTGATATTTCCGGCAAGTATTTCTTTAGATAGTTTATTTAAAACATCCTGCTGAATCACCCTTTTCAACGGTCTTGCTCCGAAAACTGGATCGTAACCTTTGTTCATCAAGTAATCCAACGCATCTTGGGTAGCCGTCATAATGATATTTCTCTGAGCCAATAGTTGGTTCAAGCCACGCAATTGATATTGTACGATTTTGCCAATATTTTTTTTGGTTAACGGTTGGAACAAAACGATTTCATCAATTCTGTTCAAGAATTCTGGTCGAAGGCTTTGTTTTAACAAATCAAAAACTTCTTCTCTGGTTTTTTCAACAATTTCAGCTTGGTTATCATCATTCAGTTTTTCAAAATTCTCCTGAATCAAATGAGATCCCAAATTGGAAGTCATAATGATGATCGAATTTTTGAAATTCACCACTCTACCTTTATTGTCGGTCAATCGGCCATCATCCAAAACCTGCAACAACGTGTTGAAAACATCCGGATGCGCTTTTTCAATTTCGTCTAAAAGCACCACAGAATACGGTCTTCTTCGTACCGCTTCGGTCAATTGTCCGCCTTCATCATAACCAACGTATCCTGGAGGCGCTCCAACCAATCGAGAAACGCTGTGACGCTCCTGATATTCGCTCATATCAATTCTCGTCATGTTGTTTTCGTCATCAAAAAGCAGTTCCGCCAAAGCTTTTGCCAATTCGGTTTTACCAACACCTGTTGTTCCTAAAAACAAGAATGATCCAATTGGTTTTTTATCATCGCTCAAACCGGCTCTGTTTCTTCGGATAGCGTCTGCAACGGCTTCTATCGCTTCTTCCTGACCTACGACACGTTTGTGCAATTCGTCTTCCAAATGCAACAATTTTTCTCTTTCGGATTGAATCAATTTGGTTACCGGAATTCCTGTCCATTTTCCAATCACTTCTGCGATGTTTTCAGAAGTTACTTCTTCTTTAATCAGTTCATTTTGATGGTTTTGCATTTCTAATTCCACCTTTTGAAGTTGATCTTCTTTTTCACGAAGTTTTCCGTATTGTATTTCAGCCACTTTAGCATAATCGCCAGCTCTGGAAGCACGTTCTGCTTCTAATTTTAGGGCTTCAATTTCTTTTTTAATGTTGGTTAAATCTTCGGATTTTTGTTTTTCCTTCAACCATTTTGCATTAATCTCGTTGCGCTGCTCGGTAATTTTGGAAAGATCTTCTTTTACGTGATCGATTTTGGTTTGGTTGCCTTCTCTGGAAATGGCAGCCAATTCGATTTCCATCTGCATGATTTTTCTATCCAAAACATCCAGTTCTTCCGGTTTAGAATTGATTTCCATTCTCAATTTAGCAGAAGCTTCATCAATCAAATCAATCGCTTTATCCGGTAAAAATCGATCCGAAATATAACGCTGAGACATTTCTACCGCCGCAATAATTGCTTCATCTTTGATTCGAACTTTGTGGTGGGCTTCGTATTTGTCTTTAATTCCACGAAGAATGGAGATTGCCGATTCGGTATCCGGTTCTTCCACCATCACCTTTTGGAAACGTCTTTCCAGCGCTTTATCTTTTTCAAAATATTTTTGATATTCATTCAAAGTGGTTGCACCAACCGCACGAAGTTCACCTCTTGCCAAAGCAGGTTTCAAGATATTTGCAGCATCCATTGCACCTTCTCCACCGCCGGCTCCCACCAAAGTGTGGATTTCGTCGATGAAAAGGATAATTTGTCCGTCAGATTTGGTGACTTCATTCACCACCGATTTCAAACGTTCTTCGAATTCACCTTTATATTTTGCACCAGCAATCAAAGCGCCCATATCCAAAGAATAAAGCGTTTTGTCCATCAAGTTTTCAGGAACGTCGCCAGAAATAATTCGATGAGCGATACCTTCCGCAATTGCTGTTTTACCAACGCCAGGTTCACCAATCAAGATTGGGTTGTTTTTGGTTCTTCTGGAAAGAATTTGCAACACTCTACGGATTTCTTCATCACGACCAATTACTGGGTCGAGTTTTCCTTCAGCAGCCAGTTCGTTGAAGTTTTTGGCGTATTTATTTAAACTTTGATACGTTTCTTCAGAGCTTGCAGAAGTCGCTTTCGAACCTTTACGAAGTTCTTTAATGCCGCCTTCCAAAAGCGATTTCGTAACACCCATGTCTTTCAGCATTTGCGAAACCGGTGAAGAAACTTCTATTAATGCTAACCAAAGATGCTCGATAGTGACGAACTCATCACCCATTTTCTTAGCAATATTGGGAGCGTCCAGCAAAACCTTATTTGCGGATTGCGATAAATAAATATTTCCGCCTTCCACTTTCGGAAGTTTTTCGATATTTTCTCGGTTTCTTTCGCGCACTAAATCCGCATCTGCTTCGGATTTTTTCAATAAAAAAGGCGATATGTTTTCATCCACCTGAAAGAGACCTTCCAGTAAATGTTGAGGTTCAATCTGCTGATTGCCAAATTCCATTGCCACTTGTTGTGCAGCTTGGATGGCTTCCTGTGATTTTACGGTAAATTGATTTAAGTTCATATAACAATGTGTGATTTATTGTTTTAAAATTACGAATTATTACCTACAATTTGTGTTCAATTATTGATTTAATTAATTTTAAAGACAAATTTTCCGAATTTTCGAATACCGTTTGTTTTTAAACATGTCATTTTTTCCGAAACCCAAATATCCTCCATGTCTAAAAAAGGGTGATTTTCACGTACGTCGTTTATCTGGACGTTACTACCTTTGAGCAATAGCCAACAAACTTAAAAACATAACATCATGACCATCAAAACAACATGCACAACACTTTTGCTGCTACTGCTAAGCAGCAATCTTTCAGCACAATTTCTTGAGCGTTTAAAAAATGCAGCAGAAAGAGGTGTTAAAAATACCGTAGAAAGAAAGATCGAGCAAAAATCTACTAAAACCACCGAAGACGCGATGGACGGAGTATTAGGAAATAAAAAATCCGCGAACTCATCAGAGGAGGGTTCCTCCACTTCAAAAAAGAAAAAAAACAAGGGTAATTCTTTAGAAGAAGATTCCGGATTAAATGAAGAAGGCAGCAATCAGGTGGGATTTAAAAGAGGAAATCGCATAATCTTTCAAGACACCTTTGAAAAAGATGCCATCGGTGATTTTCCTGCCCGCTGGAATACAACCAAAGGAGGTGAAATAAAAACGCTAAAGGGAATGGGCAAATTCTTAAAAGTTCCTTCCGGAGGCGTAGTTTATCCTGAACTCACCAAAAATCTTCCTGATAATTTTACGGTGGAATTTGATCTCGTATATCCTTCTGCCCATCCCTATCGAAATGCCGGCTTTGGCTTTGGTGCTAAACCACAGAAAATTGATTATATGCTGAGTACTAACGATGCAGCCACCTTTGATATTCTGTCAGCAGACATCAGCACCATTAAGTACAGGAATATATTTTATGGTGAAAAATCTTTGGGTTACCAAAAAGAAAAAATTGAATACAGTGCTCCATTGGATAAGGTAATAAAAATCGCCTTTGAAGTGAATGGAAAAAGAATCCGCATGTTTGTCAATGGTGATAAAAAGGTAGATCTGCCTACTCAATTTAAACCCGAATATAGAAAGTCCTTCTTCATTTCAGGCATTACCAACGGTTGGCAAGAAACCAAAGATGCCTACTTCTACATCGGGAATTTAGTGATTGCCGAAACAGGAAAAGACGAAAGAAGCAGTGTCCTGAAGGATTTGATGGAAAAAGGAAGTTTCTCCACCAATGCTATTCTTTTTGCATCGGGAAGCGATAAAATTCTCCCGCAAAGTAATGAGGTGATGACCCAGATTGCGGACGCATTGAAGCAGTCAACCGACATGAAAATCACCATCATAGGGCATACCGATTCCGATGGAGATGATGCTTCCAACCTGGCATTAAGTAAGAAGAGAGCCAATGCAGTAAAAATGAAACTTGCTTCAATGGGTATCAACGCTTCTCGCTTAACAGCAGACGGAAAAGGTGAAAGCGAACCCGTAGCAGACAACTCGACAACCACCGGAAAAGCACAAAACAGAAGAGTAGAATTCATTAAACAATAAGCCCAGAATAATGATGAAACTACTTTGGATTGCGCTGATTCTTTCGGGGACGACACAATGCATCACTGCACAGTCACAACAAAGCATTCAGCAAAAAAAAGACAGTTTGCGGCTTGACTCTTTATGCCGCAAAAATCCGTCGAAATGTTTGGATTATGGAGAAATGATTGGGAGAAACTCTGTTTTCAAAACGCTGGATAAAGAAACCATACAACCCAAATCAACACTATGTTTCAACAAAAAATTTTACTACAAAGCAACCATTAACCGTAAAAATGTGCAAGGTTGCTACTATGTAAATACCAAGAACGGTTGGGTTGCAAAATTCGATAATCCGCAAAGAAGTTGCGAAAACTTGATGGAAATAAAGGTGGGTGACCATCTGGAATTTTATGCAATGACGGGAGAATCCTTCTCCTACTACATTAACGACAAAGGATATAAATACTTTTATACTATTTCAGCTCCAGAAAACACAGTAAGAATGTCCACCACATTTGCAGTAAAAAGCAAACCGGATTTGGAAAGTGGAAATCACACCAAACTTACCGACCAAAACTACCCCACGCTGGAGTATACTATAGAACAATCCAGTGCCGGCGCAGTATACTCTCTGTTTGCACCAGTCTTCGAATCGCAGTTTTTCGTGCGTGATTACCTGGGATCCTTCGGAACAGGTTATTATGAAAACCAACACGGTCACACGATGCTGAGTCTCGCTTTACATTCGGACCCGCAAAATGTTATTAAAATTCAGAAAATTACTGATGTCGCCGAATGCTTCAACGGAAGTAGTTTTGAATCACAACATGAACGCAGCAACGTGATTGAAAATCAAATACACGAGGAAAGAAATCGCGAACTATTAGCACAAGAGTCGGCGGTTTCCGGTGATTGCGCGGCGAAAAGAAAACTCGTCGAATTGAAACGCGATATGCTGGAAAAAGAGAAGCAGGCAACAGAACTGGCCAATCGTGCTGGAGGTCGGCTTTCAGTTCGT
Organism: Chryseobacterium sp. 39-10; assembly: GCA_001898255.1. Lineage (GTDB taxonomy): Bacteria > Bacteroidota > Bacteroidia > Flavobacteriales > Weeksellaceae > Kaistella. The sequence goes on from MKTK01000038.1 coordinate 74,870, forward strand.
GATTTAGAAACGCTGGCAAAAGGAAATGATGTGTTGAACGAGGCAAAAAAACACAAACTTGAACTTGAAGCAAAAGCATGTGAATTGAGGTACAGCAATTCCACCACCACGTCGGAAGAGGTAAAGGCAAGAAACAACACCCAGCTTACCTGCATCAGCAACTCCGTCACCAGGATTAATGATTTGATTACCAGCTTACAATCCATCGACAGAAGTAGATTATCCAGCGCAAGTAAGCTGGTCAGCAAAAACCAAGAATACATGCAAAAAATAAAAACCATCAACTTGAGCTGCAGAAGATAAAAACTTCTTTTTTGTGCGGATGCAGGTGCGTAAAATTCTCGGCTTTTTTTCTTCGACGAAATGTTTATATTTGTTGAAAACCCCTTTCGATAAAATCTATGCAGCACTTTCATCTGTTGAAAATATCAGAATACAGAAAAGAAGCCAATGATTCGGCTCATATTTCATTTGAAATTCCAGAGGAACTTCAACATGAATTTTTGTTCAGACAAGGACAATATCTTACCCTTCGATTTGTTTTTGGGGAGGAAGATTACCGTCGTTCCTATTCAATTGTGAATGCCCCCTCCGATAAAAATCCGATGCCCGAAATATTGGTGAAGCATCTTGAGGATGGTATTGTTTCCACGCATATTAATAGAAAGTTGAACTTGGGAGATTGGGTTGAAGTGGGGCCACCACAAGGACATTTTTACACCAACTATCATCCTACCAATGAAAAAATTTATGTGGGTTTGGCAGCAGGAAGTGGAATTTCCCCAGTTTTATCAAACATCATTGAGGCACTTTATCAGGAACCCAAAAGCACTTGCTATCTGTTTTACAGCAGCAGAAGTTTTCAAGACATTATTTTTAGAGAAAAAATTGACCTTCTTGCTGAAAAATTTAATGGGAGATTAAAAGTAGTTTATCTGATTTCCCGCGAAAAACATTTTGAAGACGAACTTTTCGAAGGACGTATTTCCCCCGAAAAACTTCAGCAGCTATTCGACCGGTTTCCGGAAGTACCGGTTCAGGAGGCCACTTATTTTATTTGCGGCCCATCGGAAATGATCAAAAAGGTTTCAGATTTTCTTAAAAAAGAAAAGAAAGTACCTTCATTACAAGTAATGTACGAGTATTACAGCCCGCCCGATGATGAAGAAAATGCAGAACGTAGCGAAGAATTTAAGAAAATTCCTAATCTGGAAAGTTTTGTAACTTTAATTATTGATGATGACGAGTACAATATTCACCTCAACTCCAAAAAAGAAAGTATTTTGGACAAGGCCCTGAAAGAGCACCTTCCCGTTCCTTTCGCATGCAAAGGTGGCGTTTGCTGCACATGCAAAGCACAAGTTATGGAAGGAGAAGTTTTTATGGAAAAGAATTTCGCACTTACAGACGCAGAAGTGGAGCGAGGTTTGGTTTTAACTTGCCAATGCCACCCCACCACCAATATCGTGATGCTCAACTATGATGTTTAATCTCTAAAGATGACTACAATGGAAAACAGTAAATTAGCCAAAACCAAGCAGCCCGCTTACCATTTCGCTTCCTTAGTTGAAGTTGACAAAGAATACCTGATTGATGGTTGTAATATCTGGAACTTCTACTGGCAATGCACCGATAGGAACATTGAGGTTGTAGGCCCTTTTGAAGGGCAGCGTTATCATTTTAAAGAGTATGAGATAAGAACTGCAGCAAAATCAATTCTTTTTGTTGCAGGCGAATTCTCTAATGGAAAAATTGGCATCTATTTAAAAGATGATTTAAGCGACGGTAAATTGTAATGCAATGAACAACGACACATTTTTAACATATGTACAACAGGAAAACAAGGTAGAACCCAAGGATTTAATGCCCGATGACTACCGCAAACTTCTTGTTCGGCAGATTTCTCAGCACGCCCATTCAGAAATCGTAGGCATGCTTCCGGAAGCCAACTGGATTACCAGGGCACCTTCTTTGCGAAGAAAAATGGCCTTGTTAGCTAAAATTCAGGACGAAGCGGGACATGGCCTCTACCTATACGCGGCCACAGAGACGTTAGGAAACGGAGAAGTTATTGCAGATCGCGACTCCACCTATAATGATATGTTAGCCGGAAAAGCCAAATACTCTAGTATTTTCAATTACCCAGCCCTGAGTTGGGCCGATATTGGTGCCATTGGCTGGCTAGTTGATGGTGCGGCCATTATGAACCAAGTGATGCTGATGGGAAATTCTTATGGACCCTACTCCAGAGCAATGGTTCGGATTTGTAAGGAAGAATCTTTTCACCAAAGACAGGGATACGAAATCCTGATGACCCTTTGCCGCGGAACCAAAGAACAAAAACAGCTCGCCCAAGATGCACTGAACCGTTTTTGGTGGCCTGCTTTGATGATGTTTGGCCCTAATGATGATGCATCTCCCAATTCGCAAAAATCCATGAGCTACCGTATTAAGCGTGAAAGCAACGATAGTTTACGACAGCGCTTTGTGGATGTAACAGTTCCTCAGGCAGAATTTTTAGGATTGAAAATCCCTGATGAAAATTTAACATGGAACGAAGAAACCCAACATTACGATTTCGGAGAACTGCCCTGGGAAGAATTTATGGAAGTTCTGAAAGGGAATGGACCCTGTAATAAAAAGCGCCTCGAGACGAAACGTAAGGCACAACAAGAAAACGCGTGGGTGAAAGAAGCAGCTATTGCATACGCAGAAAAAATTCGTAAATAAAAAACAATCAAATAAAGCAATTACCTTTTTTAGTCAATAAAACTTCAGAAGAATTAGCAATTATAATTTACCATAGATATTTCACAATAGCATGATTTGGCAAGGTCGGGATGATGGCGACGATTTTCTGTCGCAAAGAATTTTTCAGAAGGTTGTTTTAGAAAGTAATTTAGCGAATATCGCGGAAAACGATTTTGTTCTGCAAGGGTTCGCGGTGGATGAAGGTGTACGCAGAAATAAGGGCAGAGTTGGTGCCAAAGCAGCGCCAGACATTATCCGCAAAAACATGTCTAACTTTCCTGTAATTCGTCCCGACTTTGTTTTAAAAGATTATCGAAACATCTATTGTGAAGATGCGAACCTTGAGAAATCTCAAAATCAACTGGCAAAAAAAGTAGCAAGTGCACTGTTGAAAAAAGCCAAATCTTTAGTGTTGGGAGGTGGCCACGAGGTGACGTTTGCCCACTATTCCGGCATTCGAAAAGCATTTCCAGACAAGAAAATTGGCATCATCAATATCGACGCACATTTTGATAACCGTGAGCCGGCTGGTGCACTAGCTACATCGGGCACGGGTTTTTGGCAGATTGCCCGGCAAGGACAAATTTTTTCACTGCATATTGGCATTCAAAAAAACTCTAATACCCTGAAGCTGTTTGATACCGCACATCAATCGGGAATGAAATACATCCTAGCTGATGAAATTTTTTTTGAGAACCTTCCTCATATTTATCATACAATAGACCAACTGGTAGAGCAAACCGATATGTTGTACCTAACCATCTGCATGGATGTTTTTAATGCCGCCATTGCACCCGGCGTTTCGGCAACGGCCTACAACGGCATATTTGCAGACCCCACATTCATGCATTTTTTCAGACATATATTAAAATGTGATGAACTGGTGGCGATGGACATTGCCGAAGTGAACCCTGAATATGATGAAGGTGAAAAAACCGCTCGTTTAGCCGCAAGTCTGCTGAATGAATGGTTAATGATGTAGAAGAAAAAAATAATCCATTCTCCCTGATGGACTTGACTTCAGCTTTCGATCACTTAACACATTCTACAAAAGCGACCTCATTTAATATCCTCCTATTCTGCAACATGCTGTTGCTATACATTCCTTTGCATTGGCGAATATCATGCCTCTCCACCATAATAAAATAAGGTAAAAACCTTGTCAACCCATATCCATAAAGGGATTACGGATTCTTTGGACGCCAGTTGTTTTCAAAAATGAAGTTGCGGAATCCCCATGAATTCCATCAATTACAGCTTAACCAAATATTTTTTTTAAGAAATATTTATATTTTTTTGGCTATTATTAACAAAACTTTGCTAACTTGCTAACGTTTAAAAACCATTTATTAATCTAAAACTTTATCTATGAAAAGAAATCTATCATTGCTTGTGGCTGCAATGCTGCCTTTAGCTATTTTCGGCCAATCGGTTTCAAAGGAGACCGCTCATCCTTTTGCAAAAAAAAGTCCTGCTGAGGTCAGTTCACTTGCACCGGTTAAAAAAGCACCGGCAGCTTACTGTGTTCAAACCAATTTTAAATGCGACGATGGGGATGTCATCACCAAAGTTGTTGCTGGAACCATCAACAATCCTAGCACATGCGGGGCAAACGGGTACAACGACTTCACCTCTATGTCAACCACCGTAACACCTTCGCAGGTTCTTCCTGTAACCGTAACAGTAGGAAACGGTTGGTTTGAGAAAGTTTCCATCTGGGTCGACTGGAATAATAATCAAACTTTTGAAGCAGGTGAGTTAATGACTGATACCGTAAATGGTTTAGGTGGAGGAACATCGACAGGGGGTGACCTCAGTGGCACAATAACCGTACCGGCTACAGCTACATCAGGGACTTTCAGAATGAGAGTAATGGTAGTTGCTACGGGATCAGATAATCCTGCTCCAGCAGATCCTTGCGCGGATTCACTCTATGGTGAGACAGAGGATTATTCCTTAGTCATTGCAGCTACAGGATGTCTCACCGCAACCGAAGGCCAGTACCCTTCTACTACTTTTACACCAACATGTAATGGCGCATATGGCAACGTTACAGCCGCTGGCTACTTAAATGAATATTCCAAAGTTAAAGTAACAGCCGGAGTTACTTACACTTTCGCCACATCCGACGCTACTTATTTCATTACAATTGGTAATGAAGACGGAACAACAGTATTGGCCTCCGGAACAGGAACAGCTACCTACACACCAACCGCAGATGGAATAGTTCGTTTCTATTCCCACCTTACCAGTAACTGTGATGGCGGAAAAGTTTTTCACACAAGAAAAGTTAAATGTGGT
>MKTK01000038.1:79984-82054 GCA_001898255.1 Chryseobacterium sp. 39-10
CAGAGATTAGCTGTTGACTTATCACTAGGAAACTCAGCATTTACAGTTTATGGAATGGAGCCGATCGTTGCTGGCACCGCCACTTCATTCTCTTTCAAATTCTACAGCAATAATGCTGGTAAACCAGGAACCCAGATTGCTACTCGTACAGGAACTATTGTGGGTAGTGTTGCCACCGGCACAGCTTTCAATTATGAATTTAGAAAATACACTGTTACATTCGATTCACCTATTAACCTTGATGCAAACACTGTGTATTGGGTAGAAGTAGTTTCTGATGCCGTAGCGTGGGAATCTACTACCGTAAACAGATTAGGGTTACCAGATGTATTCTTCAACGATAACACAAGCGGAGCTTGGACGGCAGGAACAACAGATTATGTATTCAACCTGATTTGTGCGCCATTGGCAGTGAATGATTCAGCAAACGCTAAGTTCAGCTTATACCCTAACCCAGTAAAAGACTTCCTGAATGTAAGCACAAACTCTAAACTGGATGCTGTATCAATCCACAATATCAGTGGACAAAAAGTTGCTTCCAAGATCGTAGATAACAGAATCGACATGAGTAAACTTGCAGCAGGCGTTTACGTTGTAAACATTACTCTTGCTAATGGAACTCAGCAGTCATTCAAAGTAGTGAAGCAATAAGCTTTTGTACTTAAATTGATCAGAACCCGGTGTAAAAGCCGGGTTTTTTGTTGCAGTAAACGGAAAATATACCAACAACAATCACTGAACAGAAGGCATGCTCTTTTAAGAATCTTATGCCCCAACATTAGAAAAGAGCTGAGAACAACTTACATCGATTATCAATAAAAACCTAGAAGAAATGCAGAAGCATTTCAAAAACAAATAAAAAAATGATAAAAATAACCATCGTAAAAAAAGGTTGACTGATGCCAAAAAACAGAGCAGGTTTTTGTCCTTCTTAGATACGTCAAAAAAGTGACAGGGAAGCTGCTGCAAGAAATCTTATTTATGATTAAAAAAACTTCAAATCATAAAGAATTTTATATATTTGCACCAATTAACAATTAACTAAAATAATTTACTATGTCAGACATTGCATCAAGAGTAAAAGCAATCATTGCTGATAAACTCGACGTTGAAGAAACAGAAGTAACACCAGAAGCAAGCTTCACCAACGATTTAGGAGCAGATTCATTGGATACCGTGGAATTAATCATGGAATTCGAAAAAGAATTCAACATTCAGATTCCAGACGACCAAGCAGAAAAAATCACAACAGTAGGGCATGCTATTGCTTACATTGAAGAAGTAGTGAACAAATAATATTCTCTCAACAGAAACAAAATTTATGGAATTAAAAAGAGTAGTTGTTACCGGTTTCGGCGCCATTACACCCATTGGAAATAATGCCAAAGAATACTGGGAAAGTCTTGTCAAAGGCGAGAGCGGTGCTGCTCCGATTACTCTTTTTGATGCCTCAAATTTCAAAACAAAATTTGCCTGCGAAGTAAAAAGTTTTGATCCGCTCAATCACTTCGACAAGAAGGAAGCCAAGAAAATGGATCGAAACACGCAGTTCGGCCTTGTGGCTGCAAGAGAAGCGGTAGAGCATTCGCGTATTTTGCAAGATGAAGTTGACAAAAACAGAGTTGGAGTGATATGGGGCTCCGGAATTGGTGGCTTGGAGACGTTTGAAACAGAAGTTTTGGCATGGTCCAACACAGATATTCCACGTTTCAATCCTTTTTTCATTCCCAAAATGATTGCCGACATTACACCTGGACATATCTCCATCGAGTACGGTTTTCATGGACCAAACTACACCACGGTTTCTGCCTGTGCATCTTCTGCCAACGCAATAATTGATTCCAAAATGCTGATCCAATTAGGAAAAGCAGATGTCATCGTTTGTGGCGGTTCGGAAGCAGCAATTACGGCGAGTGGCGTGGGCGGTTTCAATGCGATGATGGCCCTTTCTACCAGAAATGACGATCCCAAAACGGCCTCAAGACCGTTTGATAGAGATCGTGATGGCTTTGTATTGGGCGAAGGTGCCGGATGTATTCTTTTGGAGGAATATGAACACGCTGTAAAACG
>MKTK01000038.1:82071-101874 GCA_001898255.1 Chryseobacterium sp. 39-10
GGAATGAGTGCGGATGCGCATCACATGACAGCACCGCATCCTGAAGGTTTAGGCGCATACTTGGTGATGAAAAACTGTCTCGAAGACGCAGCGGTAACAGCCGACGAAGTAGATCATATCAACATGCATGGTACTTCTACTCCGCTGGGTGACATTGCAGAATCCAACGCTATTTCTAAGTTGTTGGGTGAACATGCGTTCGACATTCAGATCAATTCCACCAAATCAATGACTGGTCACTTGCTGGGAGCAGCGGGAGTCATTGAAGCTATTGCTGCACTAAAAACCATTGTTCACAACATCGTACCACCAACCATCAATCATTTTCATGATGATGAAAGAATTGATAGCCGACTCAATTTTACCTTTAACCACGCAGTGGAGAAAGAAGTAAATATTGCCATGAGCAATACCTTTGGCTTTGGTGGGCACAATGCCTGCGTACTCTTCAAGAAAATTTAACACCCAACGTGTATGGAGTTAAAGAAATACCTTTCTAAATTCCTCACTCAACGAAAAAAAAACCTCTCGGATAAAGATTACTACCTGAGTACAGAAATCAGTAAAATTACTGGTTTTAGCATACAGAATATTAACCTTTACCGCGAAGCATTTTCCCTTAAGACTTCTTCCAAAAAAAAAGGCCTTCAAAACTACGAGCGGCTTGAGTTTTTGGGCGATTCGGTATTGGGAGCAATCATCTCCTGTCACCTTTACACTGTGTATCCCGAGGCGAATGAAGGATTTCTTACCCAAATGAAATCCAAAATTGTCAACCGGAAAAACCTGAATAAACTAGGAAAAGAACTCTCGCTCACCAAATTTTTACAGAGTGATGCATCAGCGGCACTTGGCGAAAATATTGAAGGTAATCTTTTCGAAGCACTTATAGGCGCCATCTACCTTGATCTGGACTACAGCATTTGCAGAACTATCGTTCTTGAACGTCTTTTAACGCCATCCGCCATCAACGATCTTGAAAATAAAATTGTGAGCTATAAAGGTCTGCTTTTGGAGTGGAGCCAAAAAAAGAAAGTCTGCATTCGCTACGAAACATGCGAAGAAATACAACCTAACAAAAGCCAGGTTTTTCGCAGCTATGTGTGGCTTGACGATAAAAAAATAGCGAATGCAACCGAAACTTCCAAGAAGAAAGCGGAAGAAAAGGCAGCACAGCGCGCCTTCTACATCCTGAACAAAAAACAGAATATCATTGAAAACCAAAAAACTTTTACTTGATATTGACGACGACGAGGAGGAAATTCATGTAGGTTTGCTGCGTCTGGCAAAAGAATTGCCCGACTATGAGTTTTTTTACCATCTCAATCATTGTAACTCGTTCAAGTTTGCACGCATTCAGGATTTTGTGTATCACGGCATGTACTACGACTATTACTTCCCAAGGTTTGAAGCGTATTACAGCGACTCCAGAGTTTGCATCCACTTCATCGCCAACCGATCGATAGAAAGTATTCAGAAGAAAGTTTCATCAGAACTATTCTTCACGGAAGAAGAAACACACTTCTTACTTAATCATTTTCAAGAAGTTAATTATCTTATTAAAACTTCCGAGCCATTTGATGATTTTTCATTAATTTTGCTCCCTGAAAATTTAACCTTCCCGGTACAAAATTTTCAGCTAAGTCCTGAAGAGGACCTTTACCAACTATTTCAGTATTATGAATAAATATTTAAAGAAAACAAAAATTATCGCAACCCTGGGTCCAGCTTCTTCTGACAGAGAAACCATGATCGAACTGATCAAAGCAGGTGTTGACGTTTTTAGAATAAATTTCTCACATGCCGATTACGATTTAGTTCGTAAAAATGTGGAAACAATTCGCAACATCAACGAAGAATTCGGATATTCCGTAAGTATCCTTGGAGATTTACAGGGCCCCAAACTCCGAGTAGGTGTCGTAAAAGAAGGATCCTACCTTAACCCCGGCGATGTACTTACCTTTACCAATGAAAAAATAGAAGGAGACTCCGAAAAAGTGTACATGACGTACCAGAAGTTTCCACAAGATGTAAAAGTAGGTGAAAGAATCCTGATCGATGATGGTAAACTCGTTTTACAGGTGATCGAAACCAACGAAACTGATACCGTAAAAGCCATTACCATTCAGGGTGGGCCTCTAAGTTCTAAAAAAGGAGTAAACCTTCCCAACACGAATGTTTCACTGCCTGCATTAACAGAAAAAGATATAGAAGATGCCAATTTTGCGTTGGATCTTCAACTTGATTGGATCGCGCTTTCCTTCGTTCGCCATGCACAAGACATTATCGATCTCAAAAAACTCATTACGAATCACCCTACCAATAATTTCAAAACACCGATTATTGCGAAAATTGAAAAGCCGGAAGGTGTACGCAACATCGAGGAAATTCTGCAGGAATGTGATGGTTTGATGGTTGCCCGTGGTGATTTGGGTGTGGAGGTGCCGATGGAAGAAGTCCCTGCCATCCAAAAAAATCTCGTGGAAAAAGCGAGAAAATTCTCAAAACCCGTAATCATCGCTACACAGATGATGGAAACCATGATCACCAGTTTGACACCGACAAGAGCCGAGGTCAATGACGTTGCCAATTCTGTTTTGGACGGCGCCGATGCAGTGATGCTTTCTGGAGAAACTTCAGTGGGGAGATATCCGGTAGATGTGGTTAAAAACATGTCTAAAATCGTAAAAAAAATCGAAAGAACCCATTTTTATCAAAGTAAAAATGCACCAATCGAACACGAATTCAATTGTATAGATGACCGTTTCATCACCAACAGAATTTGTTTAGCAGCCGTAAGAATAGCAAAAACTACCAATGTAGAAGCCATTGTGACACTCACCTATTCTGGATATACTGCATTTCAGATTTCTGCACACCGTCCCAATTCGCACATTATTATTTACAGTTCTAACCAACGTGTAATTACCATGCTTAATCTCTTGTGGGGAGTGCGTGCATTTTACTACAACACCAAAAAATCTACCGACGAAACGATTGTTGAAGTAAACCAGCTCACCTATGAAAATGGCTTTGTGGAAGATGGCGATTTCATCATCAACCTGAATGCAATGCCTGCTAACGAGAGTGGCAAAACCAATACGCTGCGACTTACCACAGTATAAAAAATCTGCAACAGAAAAAAAACAGAATTACCAAGGTTCATCACTTTGGTAATTTTTTTTGACGTAAGAGTGGCTCGTCTTCAACCAATCCACTGCAAAAACAATAAAAAGAACGTAAAACAGTGGTTTGAACACGTAAAAGATTCCCACTTAAAAAAAAACTTCTACTTTTGCAAAAATTTCAGAATGTCAAAAAATTTAGTAATAGTAGAGTCACCCGCAAAAGCAAAAACCATTCAAAAGTATTTAGGAAAGGATTTTGAAGTAAAATCGAGTTTCGGCCACATTCGTGATTTGCCGAAAAAAGATATGGGTATCGACCTCGCTACTTTTACACCTGATTACGAAGTTTCCCCTGATAAAAAGAAAATTGTCGCCGAGCTGAAATCGGCCGTTAAAAATGCAGAAACAGTATGGCTGGCTTCCGATGAAGACCGTGAAGGAGAAGCCATTGCATGGCATTTAGCACAGGAACTAAAATTGAAAGACGACCATACCAAGCGAATTGTTTTTCATGAAATCACCAAAAATGCCATTCTGAAAGCCATCGAAAACCCGAGAAAAATTGACCAAAATCTCGTCAACGCACAACAAGCAAGACGAATTCTGGATCGTATCGTTGGTTTCGAAATGTCACCAGTGCTTTGGCGAAAAGTAAAAACCGGACTTTCTGCTGGCAGAGTTCAGTCTGTTGCTGTTCGTTTAATTGTAGATCGAGAAAAGGAAATCCGGGATTTCATTCCAAAGTCTACGTTCAAAGTGGATGGTACTTTTGTGAATGATGCTCAACAAGACATCCTTGCCAAACTAAAAAAAGACTTCGCACAGGAAGCCGATGCCGAACATTTTCTGAGTTTAGCAAAAAACACCACCTTCAAAGTGTTGAATGTCGAAAAAAAACCTGGAACACGATCCGCATCTGCTCCCTTCACCACCTCGACGTTGCAGCAGGAAGCGAGCAACCGGCTCGGTTATGGCGTTACAACTACGATGCGTGTTGCACAACGTCTCTATGAAGAAGGTTACATTACCTATATGAGAACCGACTCTGTCAATCTTTCTCAGGAAGCCATTAATGGAGCCAAAGCACAAATCCTTTCTGAATTTGGCGAAAGCTATTCTAATCCTCGAAATTATACCACGAAATCGGCATCGGCACAGGAAGCGCACGAGGCCATTCGCCCCACTGACTTTGCCGTGAAGACCGTAGGCGACGTGCAGCTTAACAAATTGTATCAACTCATTTACAAACGGGCATTAGCGTCCCAAATGACCAATGCGAAGATTGAGAAAACAACCATCGAAATTGGCGATTCTTCACTTCCCACTCATTTCGAGGCCACTGGTGAGGTAATAATTTTTGACGGTTTCCTTAAGGTTTACGGCATTACCCAACCCGATGAAGACGATGACGATAAAGCGGAGAAACTTCTTCCGAAAGTTTCGGTAGGCGAAGTTTTACAATTCAAAAAAATAGTGGCAACCGAAAAATTCACTAAACCCGCAGCAAGATTTACAGAAGCAGGATTGGTAAAAAAATTGGAAGAACTGGGAATCGGCCGGCCTTCCACGTATGCGCCCACTATACAAACCATTCAGAACCGAGAATACGTTGACAAAAGGGAAATTCTTCCGCACGAACGCGAAATTTTGAAAATGACTTTAACCAAAGACATTAAAAAAGAAATACTTACCGAGAAATTTGGCGGCGATAAAAACAAATTTGTACCAACCGACATTGGCGAAGTGGTGAATGAATTCCTAACCGATAATTTTGCAGAAATCCTGGACTATGGCTTTACTGCAAAAGTGGAACAGGATTTCGATGATATTGCCAACGGCGCCGAAAAGTGGAAAGAAATGCTGGCCGACTTCTACAAAGATTTTCATCCTAAGTTAGAAACCGTTCAAGAAAACGCAGAACGGGCAACAGGAGAAAGACATCTTGGCAAAGACCCTAAAACAGGGAAAAATGTTATCGCAAGAATAGGAAGATTCGGACCCATGGTGCAGATTGGCGAAAGTGATGACGAGGAAAAACCCGTATTTGCGAGTTTACTCAGCACGCAGAATATCGCCACTATAACGCTAGAAGAAGCGCTTGAGCTTTTCAAAATTCCGTTTGACTTAAAAGATTTCGAAGACAAAACCGTCACCATCGGTATTGGCAGGTTTGGACCTTACGTAAAATGGGGCGAAACCTTTATCTCCATTCCGAAAGGTGAAGATCCTTTTTCGGTGAATCAGGAAAGAGCGGAAGAAATTATTAATGAAAAGAAAATTGCTGATGCGCCCATCGCAACTTTTAAAGGTGAACCCGTTACCAAAGGAACCGGAAGATTCGGACCGTTCATTAAATACCAGTCGATTTATGTAAACGTGCCCAAGAAATACGATTTTGAAAACCTATCGCAAAGCGACATCAATGAACTGATTGAAGCCAAACTTGAGAAAGAGGCCAATCGCTATATTCAGCAATGGGAAAAGGAAAAGATCTCATTAGAAAATGGGAGATGGGGACCGTTTATTAAATTTGGAAAAACCATGTTGAAAATTCCAAAAAACAAAGACGGCGAAAAATTCACGGCTGAAGAGCTGAAAGATGTTTCGCTAGAAGAAGTGAAAAAATGGATTACGGCACAGGATAAAAATGCATTTGCCGAAAAGAAAAAACCTGCTGCCAAAAAAGCCACCGCAAAAAAGCCGGTCGCTAAAAAAGCAGCCCCAAAAAAGAAATAATTCATCAAGATGATAAAACTATGCTTTCGAGATTTCGGTTTCGAAAGCATTTTTCGTTTTTGGAGGTAGAAGTTTTTCTTTAAATTTGTCCAAAACAATGATTGCTATCCGCAACAGCTAATATGTGCAGATGCATCTAAACTATAACGCCAACCATGAACCTTGAAGATATCTTTGTGCCGCCTCGGGAAATTGCACACAAAAAATGGCAACTCGGTCAGCTTATCAATAACGAAATAAATGAAGGAGGCATTGTTTTGATTTTCTGTTCCGATTATCGTGGAATTGAAGGTGGACAAGCAGAAATTGTCGATTTCATCCATGTGAGGCGTGAATTGTACCGGCTGTCGAAACTCGATTTTGAAGTTCCGATTTGTGACTTGGGCGATCTTGTTTCCGGAAAATCGCATCAGGATACGCATTACATTCTGCAGGAAGTAATTTCGATGTGCCTGTACAACAATGCAATACCCATCGTTATTGGCGGGAGCAACGATCTTTCCTATTCTCTTTTTTCAGCGCTTTATTTTCATCAGAAAAAAATTAATTACACCCAGATTTCGAATGTTGTTTCGTTGGATAATGATGGTGATGAGATTACTGAAGACAACTTCCTGTCGAAAATTTTATCATCCAACACTTTTTCCATTAAAAACTATCATCATCTGGGCTATCAGAAACACCTTAACGAAAGTGATGCCGTAAAACTGATGAAAGAAGTTGAATTTGAAATCATCCGTTTAGCCGAAATGATGGGCAGCACTGAAAAAACAGAGCCCTTTTTTCGACGGGCAGATTTGGTAACATTGAATTGCGATGCAGTGGAAAGCATGGGTGATGGCTTCTCCGTAAATCCACAAGTGAACGGATTGAACAGACGCGAAATTTGTGCTTACACCAAAGAAATCGGACTGAGCGAAAATTTGAAAGCTGCAGGGATTTTTAACTTTAATGTCGCATCGCATGATGCTTTGAACCACCAACTTTTGGCACAAATGATTTGGCATTGTATTGAGGGCATCAATATTCAGCATTCTCACCCGAAAGAACGCGAATACGAGACCTTCTGGGTACTGATCGATGATGGACAGTATTGCTTTAAGCGTGATACCTTCAGCGGATTGTGGTACTTTGGTGAAGATGAGAAAACAGAGAACCTGATTCCCTGTTCTCGGTTCGAGTATGAAGCAGCCAAACAAGGACACATGGATCGGCGGTTTACAAAAATACAACCATGAGCCCATTACCGCACTAAACGAAAGAAATACAAATTATACGTCACACAATGAGAAAAAAAATAAATTTCGTGAACGAATTATCGCCAACCTTTAAACAGCGGATATGAGTAAATGGCTGGCAAAAATATTTTCGAGTAATCTGCTATTGATTGCCATTACGCTGGTGCCGAAAATCCCGGTTTTCCTCACCAAACATCTTCAGGAAGATTCATTCATCACCTGGCGCGTTGCCCGAAATCTCCTTCATTACGATGTAATTGGCTTCAATGGAACAGAGCGAATTTCGGCGTCTACCACGCACTTATACATGTTGATTTCAGCTCTTTTTCAACTGATCTTTGGCGAAAATTTTATTGCGCCTCTCCTCATTTTCAGTTCTGTTTTGTTTGCTATGGGTTCCATTTGGCTGAGCAAAACTTTATTCCCTCATGACATTTTGAGACGCGGTTTCTTTGTGATTTTACTTAATATAGTTCCGCCATCACTTACCGCTTCCTGTTTAGGAATGGAATATGGAATTCTGTTCTTCCTGTATGGTGGTTTCCTCTATTACGCACTCTTCAAAGTCAAAAATTGGGCATTTTTCATCTTCCCCATCCTTATGCTATGGACCAGAGTTGACACGGTCATTTTTCTGGGCGTTATGTTTTTGGCAGATTTCGTCGTGCGGAAAAAAATCAATTGGGTTTATGTTGTAAGCGGCTTCATCGGTGTTGTGAGCGTTGTTGGCTTCAACACACTGTATTTTGGTGAACTGGTGAATCATACCATTGAAGCAAAAAAAATCGCCTATAAAGGCCTTACGCCCAATCGTGTAGATTACATGTTTATTCAGTGGGCTTATTATGGTGGACTGATCAAAAAGTACAGTTACTTTACATTGATTCTTTTTGTGGCATTCCTCATTTTTCTGGGATGGATATTGGCAAAAATCCTGCGAAATAAAGACCGTATCGGTTACAAAACAAAGGTCATTCTTGTTGCAACTACCATTTTTGCAATGGCAAAAATCACGCTATTTGCCGTAATGCACGCCTATTTTGATTGGTATTACTGGCTTCCTCGGGTTTTCCTCTTCTCAGTGGTTATTTACTTTTTTCTCAATTTCGTGAGGGTCAGAAAACGGGTAATCATTCCGCTCCTTTTTATTTATTTCATGGGGCTTTATCTGTTTCAGTTGCTGCAATCGGAAGCGATTGGCTATATGGAAAACAAACAGCGCGTGCAGATTGCTAATGATATTAAGGCGCGCGGAACCGACATGCATCAATCGATTTTTCTTGAGCCCGCCGGTAAAATCCCGTTCTATACCAATCTCTATACCTATGATGAAGTAGGTTTGGTAAACCGTAAAGTGCTTGATGAAATGTTGAAAGATGGTGAATATTGGTGGATCAATACCGTACGAGATCTTCAGCCAGACTATATCCTGAGCATCGGCGCAAAACCCAACAGCGGCAAAGGATATTATCGCATGAAAGAAGTTGATAAAGCTTACTTTGATGAGCATTATGAGTTTTTAAAAGCGTATCCAATTTCGGATATCCATCGAAGCGCGCCTACCACGGTGAAATGGGTGTATGGCGTACGCCCCATTGGTCAGGATTATTATCTGTATGTGAAAAAGAACCTGAAACCATGAGCACGCTAACGAAAGTTTCTATTATTGTGCCGGTGTACAATACCGAAAAATATCTGCGAAAATGTTTGGATTCTCTCCTGAATCAAAGTTTGAAAGAAATTGAAATTTTGGTGATTAATGATGGAAGTTCGGACGGTTCGCAAGAAATTATCGACCAATATGTGGCAAAGTTTCCAACAAAGATTAAAGGGTACACTAAACCCAATGGAGGGTTAAGTGACGCACGAAATTTCGGAATTGACCGATCCATGGGAGAATTTATCGGATTTGTTGATAGTGACGATTATGTATCGGAAACCATGTTCAGTGAGATGTATGATTTGGCTCAAATGAACCGTGCCCAGATGGTGATCTGCAATCTCAGAAAAGTAGACGAGCATGGGAAAACCATAAGGTTACTACCTCAAATTCCCAATATGCCTCAGAGCATTGTGCTGAAAGACCACTTTTCTATTTTTGCCGACATGAGTTACTTTGCGTGCAACAAGATTTTCAGCCGGCAACTTTTTCAGGATAAAAGATTCAAAATCGGTGTCCATTTTGAAGACATCCAGTTGATTCCCCAGCTTTTACTGAAATGCACGATTGTTGCCCAAACTCAGAAACACCATTACTCCTATTTGGAAAGAACGGATTCCATCACCAAAACGCATACCGAAAACGGCTTAGACATCCTGCATGCAGTTGAAGATGTGACAGTTGCACTGAACACATCTCCATACAAAAATCAGCAAAAGGAGTTGAAAGATTTTAAAATTCTAGAAGGCGTATATACATTTCTGGCGTATTTGGCTTTTGTAAAGGATGAAGCCATGCACCAAAAAATGTCGGATAGGCTAAAGGAATTCATAGTAAAAAATGAGATAAAACTTACAGAAATATTGGCGTATAAGCGGTTTGGAAAAAATTATCTGTTATCTTTGCCCTTAAGAAAAAAAATTTATTACGTATTGCACTTTTTCGGAATGGGTAAGCTGCTCCGAAAACTGCTGTAAAAACACACCCCTTTTTTGATGCCAATTCTACACCCGATTTTCATCATCATATTTCTGTTTCTTGCATTCGCAAGTTATTATGAGATATTTCGGCTGCAGAAGAAACAAAGCATCTTTATGTGGATTGCCGGAATTCTGATTGTTATTGCAGTAGGCCTCCGGATCAATGTGGGTGCAGATTACCCTGTGTACAAAATGCTTTTTACAGGCTTTTCTCTTTACACCACTTATGGAGATGTTTGGGATAAAGCACTCTTTCGTCCCAATACTGAAGAAATAGAATGGATTTTTGTCCTGCTGAACAAATTGGTATTCGATTTCGGCATGCCTTTCTATATGGTCACTCTGGTGATGGCCACAATCGCGGTGAGTTTAAAGTTTACAGCGATTTACAACAATGTCGCTTTTCCCGCACTTGCAGCATTTTTTTATTTTATGCCTATTATGTTTTTTGAAGATTCGGGGCAAATGCGGCAAGGATTAGGCATTGCGGTTTGTGTTGCTTCATTTAAATTCATCAAGGAACGAAATCTGTTCATGTTCTTGCTGTGCATTTATCTTGCGTTAGGATTTCATAAAACGTCGGTTGCTTTCCTTCCTGCCTATTGGTTGGTAAAAATACCGATGAATCAGCGGCGCATCTTCTGGGTATTGGTGGTTTCGCTACTGGTTTCTCCACTGGAGCTTTATCGTTTTGCGGGCGGACTGTTCGGTTCCTTGACACCTCAGGATATCTCGGGTGCTTATACCGGCTACCTTGATGACCGTTATTATGGTACAGAGGTAGAAACCGGGTTAAATGATATTGTGAAAATTATCTTTATCATCATTCTTATCCGCTACGATAAGGAAGGGTGTGATGAGGTTTGGTGGTATGAATATATGAGGAATCTTGCGGTTTTCGGGATGGCTCTTTTCTACTTTTTCCGTTCCAACGAGATTTTTGCAGTGCGGCTTCCTGGCGCATACATGTTTTTTGTTACCATGTTCTGCATGCCAAATTTGGTGTATGCGGTACGCGACAGGACCCGGCAAATTTTATACATGGGCTTTATAAGTTATTTTGTAGCCATGTTTTTTTATTTTGGAAAAGGTAACGGCAATAGAGGCGGATTTACATCAGATCGGTACCAAAACGCACTTTGGTAAAATAAAATGGTAGAGTTTAAAAATCTGTTTGATGAATTGGGAATTTCACTTTTTTGGGTGAAACTGGGATTGGGCACCCTGATTTCTTTCTTACTGACCTTCTTTTCGATACCGACCATTGTTAAAATATCGCGACGAAAAAACCTGATGGATGAACCCGGAATCCGAAGTTCACATCTGCGAAAAATCCCGAATCTTGGCGGCATTGCCATTTTCTATTCGCTGGCTGTTTGCGCATCCATTTTCGCTTTCGAACTTTTCGAAATTTACAAATTTCTTTTCGCATCGCTCGTTATTTTGCTTTATATTGGGGTAATGGACGACATTGTGGTGATGCGCGCCTACAAAAAACTCTTCGCCCAAATCGCTGTTACCGCATTAATGGTAATAGGATCTGACGTAAGGATCCGAAACTTCTTCGGCCTGTTTGGCATTTATGAACTGAATTATTTCTTCAGCGTTCTTTTTAGCATTTTTACGTTTATTATTCTGATCAATGCCTTCAACCTTATTGATGGAATTGACGGCTTAGCAGGTGGCTACTCCATCATCTGCAGTGCGCTGTTTGGCATCAGTTACTTCCGCCTTGGTGAATACAATTATCCGTTAGTGGTACTTTCTGGCGTCATTATTGGGTCGGTAGTGGGTTTTCTTTACTATAATTTGTCACATTATCGTACCAATAAGGTTTTCATGGGCGATACTGGTTCGATGATTTTGGGCTTTCTGCTGGCTTTTACTGCAATTTGCTTCATCGATATTTTTATAGACAAGAAGTTACCCACTGTTCCGCGATATTATTTACAAACGGCGCCGGCAATTGCAATGGCTATTTTAATTTTGCCATTGATCGACACGCTGAATGTAATTATCATCCGGCTTGTAAAAAAACAATCACCAATGGTAGCCGACAAAAACCATATTCACCACTCGCTGCTTGCTTTGGGACTTACCCACCGCCGGTCAACGGTCTATATTATCCTGTATTACTTATTTATTGTGGCGGTAGCTTACTACTTTCGTCATATTAACGTTAACATTCTTCTTCTGATTATTACGGTCATTGGATTTATGGGTGCTTATATTCCAAAGGCAATTTTGGCCTGGCGAAAGCGTAATTAATTATTTAGTATTTTTGCATATCTACATTTGAAATGATGAAATTTTTGAAGCCCGTTCTACTCTTGCTTATTCCTTTGTTTATCGCCACTTCGTGCATTACCACCAAAGATGTACGGTACATGCAACCTAATGAAAATCTTGTCATTAACGAAGAAGGATTAGTACCTTACAATATTCCCGTCTATCGTGTCACCAAAAACGACATACTTACCTTAAATATCGTAACCACACCCAAAGGCGACGCAGCACAGTTTTATTCTGCGCTCAATACATCAACGAATAGTAGTATCAGCACAACCGCTGGCACTGGCGCTGCCGGTACTGGAGGCAACATGACCATTTATTTTAATGGATTAAAGGTGGATTCGAAAGGAGACGTCAATATTTTTGGTATTGGCTACGTAAAAGCTGAGGGCAGAACCATTGAAGACATGACCCAGGAAATCCAAAACCGGGTGAATGAAAATTTTGTGCAGGGAAAGTCGGAAGTGCGACTGAATACGGACGGAATTACTTATTACATCTTAGGTGATGTGGAAACAGTGACCATTACCGGAGAAAAAGTAGCCCATAAAAACACCCTCACCCTCACCGAAGCGCTTGCCATCAACGGTGGATTGAACCGTACCATCGACCGGCGAAACATCGTGATTCACCGCAAGCTGCCAGAAGGTATTAAAATTGCAAAAATTGACCTCACAAGGGAAGATGTAATGAACTCCCCTTATTATTGGGTGCAAAACGGAGACGAGATTTTTCTGAATACCCATGGTAAAAACCTCAATGGTTTTGGCAAAGATCCTATACAAACCCTTACCACGGCTGTTTCTGTACTTACAACCGCCATGTCGATTTACTTAATTTTAACCAGACTTTAAGAGATGATTCCTGGAAAAGAAACAACCAAAAACACACCTCAGCAAACCGACAAAATTGGGTCGTTTGCATTCTTTGATGTTGAACACTTCTTAAGGAGAATCGTGAAAAACTGGTATTGGTTCCTGATAATGGCGGCGTTGGGTTACGGAATCTCATATATATACAGTAAATACTATGCACAGCGTATTTATGCGTCAACCCTTTCACTAAGCATTTCCAATAATACCGCGAGTTACTTCACCCCCAACCAATCGATCAATTTCATTTGGGGCCAAAGTGGAAATCAGGATGGAGTTTATCTCAAAAAAATGCTGCTTTCAAGGTCCCATAATGAGTATCTGGTAAAGACGTTGGATCTGTATGTCAATTACTCCACAAAAGGGCTCATCAAGGAAACCTACCTCGACAAGTATGACGCACCGGTATTTATTGAAATCGACAAAACATATCCTCAACAAGTTAATTATCCCATTACCCTTGTTCCCAAAGGAAGCGATCGTTATGAAATTGTTTTACCCAAAGAAGGCGAATCTACCTCCCTCTACTCTTACGAATCTGAAGGTTTTACTACCATTCCGCGATATGGCAGGCCTGTGGATAAAACAATTGCACTAAACCAGTGGTACACCGCTCCTAATCTGAGGTTTAAACTCGTCAAAAATCCTCAACCCAGCAATATTATTTTTGACAATATCATCGTGAAACTCTCCACGGTGAACGATATGGTAAATTCCTTGGTGAACTCCATCAATGTAGATTTCGATAAGGAAATCAGTTCCATTATGATCATCACTAAGCGAGGATACAACCTGAATGGCACCGTCAATTTCCTGAATACATCGGTTGATGAGCTGCAGAAAAAAAGACTGGTAGATAAAAATACCGTCGACAAAAACACTGAAAAATACCTGCTTGATAATCTGGAAAAAATTCGAAAAAAATTAGATTCCAGCGCCTCTATCCTGAACCAGATGAAGATTACTGAAGGTTTATACGACATCAAGGATCGAGACGAAAAATCAATTGCACGCATTAAAGAACTGGACACTAAAAAAGCAGAACTTATCACCCGTATCAATTCCATTAATGCGATAAAAAACGCGTTGGCCTCTCAAAATTTAGATCGAATGATCAGTACCAATGCCGCAGGGTTTGAAGATGGCATGTTCTCCGCCACAGTTTCCGAACTGAAAGCGCTTTACGCAAAAAAAAGAGAAATGGCGCTAATTTATACGCCCAACTCTGAGCCCATGCGCGAAATCAACCGACTTATCAACGAAGCAAGAAACAATTCCTCTGGAACGGTGAGTGGCTACTACAATAATTATCTAAATGAGATTGCAAAAATAGATGGCGAAATTACACGAGCCAACAGTGATCTGATGACTTATCCGCAAAAAGAAAGGAAATACCTGGATGTAGAAAGAGGTTACAACATGATTGAAGCCACATACAACAGCTTGCTTTCCAAACAGAATGAAACCCAAATCAGGGTGGCCACCAATAAATCGGACATTACCGTTATTGACCCTGCCAAAAACTTAGGGCAAGGCCCTATTGCTCCCAACGTAGAACAAACAAAATATACCATTATAGGCGGGCTACTGTTACTACCATTAATTTTCTTGGGAATTACTGAGGCGCTGGATAACCGCATCAGAAACATCAAAGAGTTGTTGCAAGCCACCAAAATTCCGCTATTAGGGGTTATTGGCAGAAACACCCACGACAACAATCTTACCGTTTTGGAACAACCCAAGTCATCCATTTCTGAAGCATTTAGGGGCATCAGGGCCAATCTGCGATTTCTTCATAAAGAAGATAAAAAGTCAAAAGTCATCCTCCTTACCTCGTCTGTGGGTGGCGAAGGAAAAACTTATATTTCTATTAACATTGCATCTGTACTGGGTTTAAGCGGAAAAAAAACTATTCTATTGGGAATGGATTTACGTAAACCTAAAATTTTTGGTGACTTCAAGATTGACAACAAATATGGAATCTCGAATTACCTGACCGGCGAGGTAGACATGGAAAAAATCGTCAACAAAACGAAAATCGAAAACCTGGATGTCGCAACATCGGGACCTATACCTCCGAATCCGTCGGAACTTTTGATGAGCGAACGCAATATTAAGTTCATCGAGGAATTGAAGAATCACTACGATTATATTGTGATCGATTCTCCGCCGGTAGGTCTTGTTGCAGATCCATTTGAACTCATGAAATACGCAGATGCTAGCATCTATGTTGTTCGTCACGAGTACACGGAAAAATACATGCTGAAAATGATTACCGAAAAATACCACAACCACGAAGTGCAAAATCTAGGTTTGGTTTACAACGATTATCAGCATAATCAAGGATACGGTTATGGCTACGGATATGGCTACGGTTACGGATATGGCTATTTTGACGAAGATAAAAATTATCAAGAACCTGCCTTGATCCGGTTCCGCAATAAAATCCGAAAAATTTTAGGAAAAGACTAGTGGCAGTACTTTTATTCACCGGGGTCTTTATCAATATTAAATCATAAACACCAAAAATTGCCGTTTTAAATCAAAAACTTTAAGGGAATTTGAATTTATTTAACTAAAAATTAAGAATTTCCTTACGCTAAAAATGTTTTATATTTGCAAAATTATTTATGAAAATTGATGCGCTCCCGTTAATGATAAAAAAGCTTGCTTTTGCTATTATCACCTTGTTTTTAATGTCGGCTCAGTATAAAGGTCAACGACACGAAATTGGCGTGCAGCTAGGCATGAGTACTTTGGTGGGCGATATTGGCCGTACCGAGTATATCCAGAAGCCAGTTTTAAGCAATATTAAAGATTATGGCATCCCTATTTACGCGGCTTTGCTTTACCGGATGAATTTTAATCCTTATCAAACCGTGCGCCTCAGCTTAGGATACAGCAATGTGCAGTTTATCGATGCACTGGCGAAAGAATACTACCGCCGGAACAGAAACCTGTGGGGCACCAACTCGGTGTATGAAGCCAATGTACTCTTTGAATATAATTTCTTCCCCGTTAACGATGAGCAGAAAAGCTTGCTTAGTCCTTATATTTTTGGCGGACTTGGCGGGATGATGGTGAATACTCCACAAATGGTCATCGAAAATGATTTTAAAAGAGATGCCGGTGGAAATGCAATTGCACCAGTGAACTCGACAGATTTTACCACAACGCCATCTTACAACTCCAGTGGGAAAGCATTTACCTTATCGATTCCTTTCGGGATTGGTTTGAAGTATAAATTCAATTACAACTGGGCATTCTTTGGCGAGCTCATGTTTCGACCCACGTTTTCGGACTCGCTTGATTACAGCATGATCGATTCTAAAAACATCAAAGAAACTTACAATAAAGATATTGTTTCCCCAGGAAGCACCAAATCATTACTGCTGGAAAGTCCCTATAAAGAAATTGCAGAGGCAAGGGCTGCAGAAATCGTTAAAGCCCGGCAAATTGGCAACATCAACTCTAAGGATTGGGTGAACACTGTTTCAGTGGGGCTAAGTTATTCGTTCGGAAGACCACCGTGTTATTGTGATTAGAAAAATGCAGTCGATAAAAGATAAAATAGATACGGAAAATTTGCCGAAACATGTCGCCATTATTATGGATGGCAATGGACGGTGGGCAAAATCAAGAGGAAAAGAGCGAACTTTTGGTCACCGACATGCGATTGCTGCCGTGCGAAATGCCGTGAATGCCTGTAACGAAATTCACATTCCTTATCTAACGCTCTACACCTTCTCATCAGAAAACTGGAAAAGGCCGGATGATGAAGTGAGTACCCTCATGACTTTGATTTCGGAAACCCTTTTGCTGGAAGCCGAGGAAATTTTCACCAAAGGACTCAGGATGCACGTTATTGGCGATCTGCAAAAACTGCCTACATTGGTGCGTGAGCAAATGCAAAACCTCATTGAGGTCACCAAAAACAATAAAAGAGGAAACCTGATTTTAGCACTGAGTTATGGCTCACAAAATGAAATCCTAAACGCAGTGAAACAAATTAGCACCGAAGTGAAAAACGGCGACCTGCAAGTGGAAGATATTGATGAAAAAGTAATCGAAGATCATCTGTACACCAAAGATATTCCACCGGTTGATTTGCTTATTAGGACCAGTGGTGAAGTGAGAATCAGTAATTTTTTGTTGTGGCAAATTGCTTATGCAGAACTACAGTTTCTGGATATTTTGTGGCCAGATTTTGGAAAAGAAGATTTTTTTCAGTGCATTTACAATTATCAGAATAAAGAAAGAAGATTCGGAAAAACCAGTGAACAGCTGGACAATAAATTATAAAAGATAGTAAGATATATAATGAAGTTTAAGTTCATCCCCATCATCATTTTTGTGGCTTCGGCGCACTTTTATGGTCAAATTACGCCCGAGCAACACAGCCAGGACAACAATCCTGTGCACAGCGAAACCCAAACAGGAACGTACTTCCTGAAAGATATCGTGGTGGATGGCGTGAAAAAGTATACCCCTGCGCAAATCCTTCGATTTACCGGGCTTAACAAAAATGAAAGTGTAGAAATACCCGGTCAAAAGATCAGCAATGCCATCAAAAAACTATGGGAAACACAATCGTTCTCCGAGGTTGAGGTTTATGTGCAAAGCGTTGAAGGCGACCAGATTATTCTTCGTTTCAACTTGCAAGATCTGAAAGAACTGGGCGAAATAAAGTTCACCGGAAAAGGCATAGGAAAATCTAAAAGCGAAAAACTTGTCAAAGACAATAAGCTGAAACCTGGCACCAAAATCACCCAAAACCTCATCTCTACCCTTAAAACAAATATTCCGCAAGAGTATGTTAAAAAGGGATTTGCTGATGCTAAGATCACCATTCAGGACAAAGTAAACGCACAAGATCCCAATTTGGTTGACTGGACCATCAATGTTGATAAGGGCAAAAGAGTTAAAATTAGCCATATCGAATTTGAGGGAAATGATCATATTTCGGACCGACAGTTGCGTAAAAATGGGTTCAAAGACACTAAACAACGACGCTTTTTCGGCATTGGTGCCATCATGAAGCCGTCGAAATTTATCCGTGAGAAATATGATGCCGATAAGGCCAATCTCATCAGCTACTACCGCTCCCTAGGTTTCCGGGATGCGAGAATTGTTTCGGATTCTGTTTGGAGAAATGCTAAAAATGATTACGAAATAAATGTAAAACTTTCCGAGGGTAAAAAATATTACATTGGTAACATCAATTTCTTAGGAAATACAGCATTTTCAACTGATTATCTTCAGAAAGTCCTGGGTTATAAAACCGGCGATATTTATGATGCCGTGGGGTTCAATAAAAAAGTAGGAGAAGATGGCGGAAAAGAAGACGATTCCGACATCAAGTCGAATTATATGAATAGTGGCTACCTTTTCTCGACAGTAACCCCGATTGAAAAATCTGTGGAAGGAGATTCCATCAATTTAGAAATTAGAATTAATGAGGGCGAAAAAGCAACTTGGAACCGGGTAACCTGGAGTGGTAACGTTACCACCCATGACCATGTTATCCTTCGATCTTTGCGTACAAAGCCCGGAAGTCTTTTTGCAAAAAGCGACATCAAGAGAACTTATTTTGATTTGGCAGGCATGCAGTTTTTCGATCCTCAGCAAGTAGGTCAGCAAATTACACCTAACCAACAAGATAATACCGTAGATATACATTGGACGCTGGTGGAGAAAGGATCTTCTCAGGTGCAGCTACAGGCAGGTTACGGTGGCGGATCTTTTATTGGAACACTGGGACTTACATTCAACAATTTCTCGCTGAGAAATTTCCTTAAACTTAAAGACTTTAAGCCAGTTCCACAGGGAGACGGACAAACGCTTTCGATTCAGGCACAGGCAGGGCAATATTTCCAAAACTACGGGATCTCGTTCACCGAGCCATGGTTGTTCGGAACGCGTCCCACTGCACTTTCGGTAGGGCTCAATCAATCATTGATTCGGTACACCGATATGTACGGTGCTACGCAAAAACTGAACATTTTCTCGGCAAGTGTGGGCCTCAACCGATTACTGAGATGGCCGGATGATTATTTCTCACTTTATACCGGAATTCAGTATCAAAGCTACGATTTCTCAAACTACCCATTCCAATTTGGTAATACAACCGAATACAATGGTTCTGCGAAAAATTTCAGTTTTAACGTGGGATTATCCAGAAACTCAGCCGGTTTAGATCCTATTTTCCCAACACAGGGCTCCAACATTGAGGCCTCCATTAAATTTACACCGCCTTATTCCCTGTTTAGCAACAAGGATTACAGCACCATGTCGGCAGTCGACAAGTATAAGTGGTTGGAATTTTATAAAGTCAAATTAAAAGCCGATATTTACAACACGGTAGTGGGCAAATTGGTATTGAGAAGTTCTGCCGAAATGGGATTCCTCAACGGATACAACAAAGAACTTGGTGCTCCGCCGTTTGAAAGGTTTTATCTTGGAGGAACAGGTCTGTTTGGTGGAAGATATGATGGTCGTGAACTTATTCCGTTACGAGGCTACGAAAACGCTTCGTCCACGGGTGGAGCTGCAGACGATGTTACCCCTTATGGTGGCGCAACGATTTACAACCGACTTGCATTGGAACTAAGATATCCTATATCGATGAACCAGACAGCGAAAATTTATGCCCTCACCTTCCTGGAAGGCGGTAATGCATGGAACTCGTACGGCACTTACAACCCATTCCAGTTGAAGCGCTCTGCAGGGGTTGGTATTCGGGTTTACATGGGCGCTTTCGGATTAATTGGATTTGACTTTGCCTACGGATTCGACAAAACGATAATGTCCACACAACCTTCCGGATGGAAAACACACTTCCTGATGAATCAATCACTCTAATTAAGATCAATTATGAAATCATTCAAATTGCTTTCC
>MKTK01000038.1:101896-120874 GCA_001898255.1 Chryseobacterium sp. 39-10
GTTCGTTGCAGGCGCAGAAAATAGGCGTTGTGGATACTGATTATATCCTCAGCAAACTTCCCCAATACAAAGAGGCAGAATCGCGACTCAACACTCAGATTTCGGCTTGGCAGAATGAGATTCAGGTAGCGCAAAGCGAATACGACAAAAAGAAACTTTCACTGGAGAATGAAAAAGTACTTTTGGTAGGCGACCAGCTGAAACAGCGCCAGAAAGAAGTGGATGATCTGGAAAAGAAAGTAAAAAACATGATCAATAACCGGTTCGGAATGATGGGTGAACTCAACAACGCACGCTCCACTTTGACTAAACCTTTCCAGGATCAGATATGGGGCGCCATCAAGACTGTGTCCGAAAAGAACTCTTTAGGCATAGTTCTTGATAAAAGCAACAACATCAGTGTAATATTTCTTGAGAAAAGATATGATTATACAGATAAAGTGTTAGATTTGCTGTTGAAGAATACTGGTGCAAAAACCGAAAAAACAACACCCGCTAAAGGTGCACCGGTTCGCTCGGGAAGTCCTGTAAAATCATCAGATGCATCTCAAAATGATACTAGGCGAAAACCAACAAGAGACGACGGTATTCAGCAGGTACAAACAATAAAACAATAACAAAACAATCAAGTAAATTTATTTAACCTCAATTATGAAAAAATTAAGTGTATTATTTGCAGCAGTAATGATGTTTTTGGCTGTAGGAATGACGAAAGCGCAAAAGTTCGCATCAATGGATTATGAAGCTGTATTAGCCGCAATGCCGGAAACGAAGAAAATGACTTCAGATTTAGATACTTTCAGTAAAACCAAAGGCGACGAACTGAACAAACAAGCAGAAGCTTTCCAAAAAGAAGTTCAACAGTACCAAGCTGAAGGAGCCAAACTTACTGAAGCCCAAAGATCTGCAAAAGAATCTGAACTTCAGAAAAAACAACAAAATTTGCAGCAATTGCAACAAACTGCGCAAAGTGATTTGGCACAAAAAAGAGATACTGCGGTAAAACCAATTATCGAGAAACTGAACAATGCAGTAACTAAAGTAGCAAAAGCCAACGGGTACGACTTTATCATCGACTCTACTGCGTTAATCTATAAAGGAGGCGCTGATGCCACTCCTTTGGTAAAAAAAGAATTAGGACTATAAGAATTTATTCTTAGTCCTGAAACCATCCTGAATCCGGGATGGTTTTTTTAATTTTGCACCATGGAAAAAGAAATCTCATCGTTGGTGAAAATACGCTTTAGCGATTGCGACCCAATAGGCCACCTGAATAATGTTCGCTATTTAGAATATATGCTGAATGCCAGGGAAGACCACGTAGAAAGTGCTTACGGTTTCACGTATGAAGAATATACGCGCAAAACCGCCTGCACCTGGATTACCGTACAAAACGAAATTGCATACCTTCGTGAAGTGCGCTATAACGCAAAAGTGTGGATCACCAGCAAGACCATTGAAATTGGAGACCGCATCTCGAAAGTAGAAATCATTATGAAAAGCGAAGATGGAAAAACCATCCATAGCGTTTTATGGTTAACGGTCATCTATTTCGACATGAAGACCAGAAAATCAATTACCCAGCCCGAAGACATGAAAATGCTCTTTGGAAAGTTTTTGGTTCATTTAAATGAGAAAGATTTTGCAAGCCGAGTGGCTGCTTTAAGAAAACTGAATATTGCTTCCAGATTATGAAAAAAATACTCGTTACCGGCGGAAACGGACAATTAGGAAACTGCTTCCTCAAACTTTCAGGTGATTATAAAGACCGCTATCAATTCACCTTCACCGATTCTGCAACACTGGATATTACAGATCCAGACCAGATTTCAGATTTTTTCACAGAACTTAAACCTGATTTCTGTATCAATGCTTCTGCCTACACCGCCGTAGATTTGGCAGAAACCGAAAAAGAAAAAGCTTTTGCCGTGAACGCTGCAGGCGTAGCCCACCTTGCAGAAGCATGCCGCGACAACAACTGTACGCTGATTCATATCTCGACCGATTATGTGTTCGACGGTGACACCAATATTTCGTATACGGAAGACAATTTCACCAATCCACAAGGAGTATATGGTGCATCAAAACGAGAAGGTGAAGAGCTGGCCTTGGCTATCAATCCAAAAACCATTGTCATCCGCACCTCATGGTTGTATTCAGAATTCAATAAAAATTTTGTTAAAACCATGCTGAACCTGTTTACCATTAAAGATGAATTGGGCATCGTTGCCGACCAGTTTGGCCAACCTACCAACGCGAATGATCTGGCAGATGCGGTGATGACCATTATTGAAAAAGAACCTAAAACGTATGGTATTTTTCATTTCTCCAATCAGCCGGAAACCAATTGGTTTGATTTTGCATCTAAAATTGCTGAGTTGTCCGGATCAGACATTAAGCTAAACGCCATTACTACAGAACAGTTCCCCACACCCGCCAAACGACCAAAAAGAAGCACGATGGCGCTAGACAAGATTGAAGAAAAATATGGTATACAGCCAAAACATTGGGAAAATTCACTAGAAGAATGCATCATCATTCTGCAAAAAGATCAACAATGAAAAAAATAGTCTTCTTATTGCTGGTCACCATCGCTCAGTCTATTTTTGCGCAGGATGTCATCCTGAACAAAGTGGAAAAAATAAGCGAAAACAGTGATAAAATATTTTATAAAATCAACCCTCAAAAAGTGACTGCCGAATACCTCGGTGAACTCGAAGTGCAGGGTTTTACGGATGATGATCCCAAAATGTTCGGCATGGTTTACCGTAAAGCGAAAGAAATAGGCGCAAATGCGTTTTCGTTTAAACCTTTTGAGACCATTGCGGGCGAAGGTGCCAAATTGGATCCATACCATTACTTGCTGAATCTCTACTATGTAGCCCCTCACAACTTCCCCACCGAAGATAATGTGGTGTACCTGATTTCTTCAGCTGCAAAAAAACAGACCATCGCCATTGACAATAAAAACATTGTTTTTGAACCTCGAACCTATAAAAAATTAACACTGCAAAAGGGAATCGTAACCAGCATTTCTACCCGAAAGCTCTTGGGTGCGTCCATCAAAGTTACCGCCCAGGACAATCAGCCGGTTCAGTTTTTTCAGCTCTCGGCTTTTTCAGTGAACGAGAATCCTTATGGAACTGCAGGAATCAATATTAAATCGGGTGATATAATTCGGCTTGAGCAGTCTTACGGACAGTTTTTAAGCACCATTTATCAACCCATGGATTAACCTTTCAAAATACATAATTTTCTCATGATGAAAGTAGACATTTTAGCATTTGGCGCACATCCGGACGACATCGAACTCGGTTGCGGCGGCACGCTTGCCAAGCTCATTTCAGAAGGTAAAACCGTGGCCATCGTCGATCTTACACAGGGCGAACTGGGCACACGCGGCACGAATTTCACCCGCGCAGAAGAAGCGGCTAATGCTTCACAAATATTGGGCATTTCTGCAAGAGAAAACCTGAAGATGAAAGATGGTTTCTTGCTTAACGATGAAGAACACCAAATGCATATTGTAAAAATGATTCGAAAATATCAACCAACCATTGTATTAGCCAATGCAATTGATGATCGGCATCCTGATCATGGAAAAGCTTCAAAGCTGGTTTCTGATAGTTGTTTCTTATCTGGGCTCATCAAAATTGAAACGTTTTGTGATGGTGAAAATCAGAGACCTTGGCGCCCGAAACAGGTTTTCCATTACATACAGTGGAAAAATTTGGCCCCTGATTTTGTAGTGGATATTTCAGCGTTCATGGACAAGAAAATCGAAGCGTGCCTTGCATACAAAACCCAGTTTTATGATCCTCAGTCGCAAGAACCTACAACCCCCATTTCCACAAAAGACTTCTTAGAAAGTTTAACTTACAGAGCCCAGGATTTGGGCCGGCTTTCAGGTGTGGATTTTGCGGAAGGTTTTACGACGGAAAAATTACTGGCATTGAAAAATTTTGAAGGAATAATTTTGTAATCACCCCAAAAGTACTATATTTGCACCCACAAAACGGTGGTTGTAGCTCAGTTGGTTAGAGCGTCGGATTGTGGTTCCGAAGGTCGTGGGTTCGAGACCCATCATCCACCCAAAAAAACAAAATCCTGTCGATAAGCTTCGGCAGGTTTTTTTTTGCTTTTGATTAGGAAACTGGATTGCTACACACAACTGCAGTCATTAAACTAAAAAAGCACCTTTTCAGATGCTTTTGTTTTATTCAATCTCGTCGTCCGATTCGATGGTGTAGGAACGGGATTTAAAGTCTTTGTCATGTTTTTCGGAGATCACATCTTCGCCTTTCTGACTGATGATGAAATCTGTGGATTCTTTGAACATTTCTTCAAAACTACGGAAATCTTCCTTGTAAAGATAAATTTTATGCTTTTCGAAAGATGCTTCTCCATTCTCTCCAAAGTTCTTTTTGCTTTCGGTAATGGTAAGATAATAATCTCCTGCCTTGGTCTCGCGCACATCAAAGAAATACGTTCTTCTTCCTGCTTTCAACACCTTTGTGAAAATTTCATTTTCGTGGCGCTCCTTGTAATCACTCATTTGTTACTATTTTTTTGAAATCTTATTAAAACAAATATAAAAGATTTCTTTTAAATGCAAAATAATTTTTTAACTTTTCGTTAATAATGGGATATAACAAGCTGTAACGTCGATTTTCAGGCAGAAGCGGGGTCGTGCACTGCTGTAAGATTCAGGATTTGATCTGCTCTTTTTGCACTGGATTCGCGGTGGGTAATAATAATCGAGGTGCAGCTGGTAATTTCTGTTTCGATGTTTTGTAGGATGTTTTCTTCGGTTTCGGTATCCAATGCTGATAGTGAGTCGTCGAAAATTAGAATCTTGGGCTTTTTGATGAGTGCGCGTGCAATGGCGATTCTTTGCTTTTGTCCACCCGACAGCATAACGCCACGTTCGCCCACCATTGTTTTGTATTGGTCTTTAAATTCTTTAATATTCTTGTCAACATCGGCAATCTTGGCGTATTCTTTCACCAAGTCAATATTTGGATGATCAATGGCAAAACCAATGTTATTTTCGATGGAATCTGAAAAAAGGAAGCTTTCCTGAGGAATATAGCCAATATAGTTGCGGTAATTTTCCAGATTATGATCCTTCAGATTTCTGCCGTCTACCAAGATTTCGCCCTCAGTTGGATCAATTAAACGAGCCAGTAAAAGAGCAATGGTGGATTTACCACTTCCCGTTTTGCCCATGATCGCAAGTGATTTCCCGGCTTCAATTTTAAAACTAAGCCCATCCAGCGCTTTGATACCGGTGTTGGGATAGGTGTAAGAAACATTTCTGAACTCAATATCTCCCTTTATAGGATACACATCATGATGGCTATTGATGATTTCGGACTTCATGTCGAGAAATTCGTTAATTCTTGCCATGGATGCTTCCGCTCTTTGGTTTACCGACGTTACCCAACCCACCATCGAGAAAGGCCATATAAGAATATTGATGTATAGAAAAAAGTCTGCAATTTTACCCACAGAAAGTTCATTGCTGAGGTATTTTTGGCCACCAATCAGTAAAATAACGACATTCAAAAGACCGATTACAAAAAGGATGATGGTAAAAAAATACGCTTCGGTTTTCGCCAGATCTAACGCTTTATCTTGGTAATCCCGAACCTTAATGCCGTAATTTTTCTCGATGTATTGTTCTTTGGCAAAGAATTTTATCACGCGTATTCCTGAGAAACTATCTTGTACAAAAGTCGAAATGGCCGACTGGCTTTTCTGCATTATTTTCGACTTCTTGTTGATGATGGAACTCACCTTGTAAATAACAAACGAAAGCAAAGGTAGCGGGAGCAATGACCAAAGCGTCATCGATACATTGGTGTTGAGCATATAGATGCTTGTAATCATCAGTAAAACAAGCAAATTCACCACATACATAACACCAGGACCAAGATACATGCGCACTGCCACTACATCTTCACTCAATCGATTCATCAAATCGCCAATCGTAGTTTTTTTAAAATCGGTGAGCGACAATTCCTGATAATGACTGTAAATTTTGTTCTTCAGTTCGTATTCAATCCTGCGAGAAGCTACAATAATGGTTTGCCTCATCATGAACGTAAAAAATCCCGTCAGCAAAGAAGATCCCACGATAATGCCCACGTAAATCAAAACCTCTTTGTTGAAACCAAGTTTGTCCGTATGCGAGATGGCATCTACTGATTTACCAACAAACTGTACCTTGTAAATATTGAAAAAATTACTGGCAACAATAAACAGGAAACCCCAGAACAGGAGAATCCTGTGCTTCCAGAAGTAGGGATTTAATGTTTTTAATGCATTCATTGAAAAAATTTATACACTTTCTTTTTAATGGAAAACCGGTACAAAAGTAAGAAAAAGCAAAATGAATCTGGCTTTTCGAAACCGAAACAATGTAAACTACGGGCGGAATTTAATTGCTTCCGCTCATTGAAAAAGGATACGCCTCCTTCTTGGTATTACGTTTAAGATTTGGTTTTTCCGACATTTTAATTTCAATTTCGCCTCCTTTCATAAGTTCAAAATGATCCAGCATATTGGTTTTCAACTCTTTTCCATTAAAAGATGAGTGCTTTACATATCTTTTTTCGGCAGAATTTTCTGGAGCATTGATGGTGAGTTTTTTGCCATTTTCAAAGGAAATTTCGGCGTGCTTAAACAGCGGTGCGGCGGTTACATACTCCGGATGTGCGGGAGTTACAGGATAAAAACCCAATGCAGAAAAAACGTACCAAGCCGAGGTTTGTCCGTTATCTTCATCACCGCAATAGCCGTCTGGATTTGGTGTGTAAAGGCGGTTCATTACTTCGCGAACCCAGTATTGAGATTTGTAGGGTTGCGATGTATAATTGTATAAATAAATCATGTGCTGGATGGGTTGATTGCCGTGGGCATACTGTCCAAAGTTAGCAATCTGCATTTCGCGCATTTCGTGGATCACCTCACCGTAATAGGAATAGTCGCCAAAATTCGGCGGAAGCATAAAGATTGAATCGAGCATACTGATGAATTTCCGGTCACCACCCATCAGGTTTTTTAATCCGTTGATGTCTTGGAAAACGCTCCAGCTATAGTGGTATGAATTGCCTTCCGTAAAGGGCCCTCCCCATGAAAATGGATTGAAATCAGCTGTAAATTTTCCGTCTTTGCTCTTAGGAGCCATGAGAGAAAACCTCGGATAATAAAGATTTTTGTAATTCAAAGCCCTTTCTTTATATTCATTAATCTCGGAATCTGCCTTTCCCAACGCCTTTCCCAAGGTATAAATGGCATAATCGTCATAGGCATATTCCAGAGTGCGGGCGACATTTTCGTCAATCTTCACATCGTTCGGAATGTATCCCAATTGATTATAAAACTCAACACCTTTTCGGCCGGTTGCCGCGGGACCTTCATGATGAGCACCATGCACAAGCGCTTGCCAAAGTGTTTCAATATCATAACCTCGCAGCCCTTTGACGTAGGCCTCAGAAACAACCGACGCAGAATTATTACCAATCATAATGCCTCGGTAACCGGGAGAAGACCACTCCGGGAGCCAGCCACCTTCTTTGTAGTCGTTAATTAAACCTTCCTGCATTTCCCTTGATATCGAGGGATAAACCAAATTCAGCAAAGGATAAAGTGCACGAAAAGTATCCCAAAAACCGGTTCCTGCAAAACGTTTCCCTTCCATTGTTTTTCCATTGTAAGGACTGTAATGTATGGCTTTATTTTGGGCGTCTAGTTCATACATTTTCATAGGAAACATCACTGTTCTATATAAACAGGAGTAGAAAGTCCTCAGCTGGTCTTCCGTGCCACCACTCACTTTTATCTTTCCCAAAACCTCGTTCCATCTTGTTTTTCCTTCGGTTTTAATCTGGTCGAAATTCTTGTTTCCAATTTCACGTTTCAGGTTAAGTTCGGCTTGTTCAAAACTAATAAAGGAAGATGCAACCTTTGCCTCAATCATCGTAGAGCTGGAAAAATTTCCAAATCCGATTGCCGCACCAGCATGGCTACTTTTAATTTCGTCCTTATTGACCCAATGATCCTGATCCCAACCTTTTGAAACCCTGAAGGGCATATTGAACTGAATAACAAAGTAATTCCTAAAATTCTCACTTACACTTCCTCTGTTTCGTGTAGAATAGCCAATGATTTTATTCTCGGCAGGAATAATTTTAACATAGGAACCCTTATCTATGGCATCAATCACTACAAATGCGCTGTCTTTCTCCGGAAAAGTGAACCTGAAAAACGCAGCTCTTTCTGTGGGCGCAATTTCGGTGGTTACATGGTGATCAGCCAGATAAACTTTATAATAAAACGGCATTGAAACTTCCGCTTTATGTGAAAACCAACTTTGCCTTTCTTTCTCCTTAAAAACCATTTTTCGGGTAATGGGCATCAGCGAAAAATAGCCGTAATCATTCATCCAGGGTGAAGGTTGGTGGGTTTGCTTAAATCCGTTCATTTTATCTGCTGCATATTGATATGCCCAACCGTTGCCCATTTCATTGGTTTGAGGTGTCCAGTAATTCATACCCCACGGAAGTCCGATCGCTGCATAGGTGTTCCCGTTCGAAAGCTCATATTTGGAATCTGTTCCCATGAGCGGATTCACAAAATCCACCGGACTTTCGGAAAATATGGTAGTTTGAGAATGTACAACCGCAAAAAAGTAAAACCAAAAGCAGATCAACAGTTTTTTCATGATAGAATTTATATTGGTTAAAAATACTAAATAAAAAAACCTATGCCGACAAAATTCTTGTCAACCCAACATTTCTTTTGATCCTGTTTAGAGACAAATCAGAGTTACAACTGTTGCTTGCGCCAAAGAGATTCCTTGTTTTTGACCCAATCGTCACGTCTTACTTCCATCTTTTTCATTATCTTTGTCGCCACAAAAGTTCTTTGAAATGTTAGGAAGAAGACAAATCCGCGAAAAAGTGATCGAATCACTATATTCTTACCATCAAAACCCGATTAAACATGATATTCTTGAGAAGAACATGTTTACCGAAATTGAAAAAATCTACCACCTGTACATTTACCAGCTCAATTTTTTGGTTGCCCTTAAACATTTGGCCGAAAACCAAATTGAAATTGGGAAAAATAAATACCTCAAAACCGAGAACGACACTAATCCGAACCAAAAATTCATCAATAACCAAGTTCTTCAAAAAATAGAAGAAAACGATGAGCGACTTTCGTTCACCTCCAAACACCAGGATTTGAAGTGGGAATTGCACGATGAATTATTGGTGAAGACTTTTCAAAGGATGATTGCCGGCAAACGCTACCAGGATTTTATGAAGGAAGAGGGCTATTCGTTTATTGATGATCAAAAATTTATCGGCAAGCTTTTTTTGAGATACATGGCTGAAAATGAAGATTTTCATGATCATGTTGAAGAAAAAGAAATGAGTTGGGCAGATGATTTTCATATTTCCAATTCGATGATTCAGAAAACCATTGGCTTTTTTAAAGAAAACGAACCCAGCCATACTTTAATCAGGATGATTAAAGACAGAGAAGATCAGGAGTTTGCATCGAAACTGCTCAAGCAATCGCTCAACCATTGGGAAGACAGCAGTAAAAAAGTAGAAGAACGGCTGGAAAATTGGGATATGGACAGGATTTCGCTGATGGATAAAATCATCCTGATTGCCGCCATCACTGAACTTGATTTTTTCCCACTGACGCCAGGTCGCGTTATTATTAACGAATATATCGAGATTTCAAAAGTTTTCTCTACCGACCGCTCCAATATTTTTATCAACGGAATTTTAGATAAATACACCAAAGAAATAAACCGAAATTAACATGAAAAAATTAATTAAAATGCTACCAATCGTTGCTGCGCTAACGATGGTAAGCTGCAAAAAAGAACAAAAAGCAGATCAACTTGTTGCCGCAGAACCAACAACCGAAGCCGCGCCAGTAGCTGCAACACCTGAAGAAATGACCAAAGAAGCACAATCGAAACCATTGACGACTTTGGCTTTATCGGAATCTAATTTCGAATTTGGAAAAATTAAAAAAGGTAAACACGTTGAGCATGTTTATGAAGTAACCAATACCGGTAAAAACCCGCTCATCATTTCGCAGGTAAAACCGGGATGTGGATGTACAGTACCAGATTATACGAAAGATCCTATTCTGCCTGGCCAGACAGGTAAAATCACGCTTAAATTCGACTCTACTAATTTCGACGGCTTGGTGAACAAGCAGGCAGAAGTATATGCTAATGTAGAGAAAGCGCCTATAGTACTTACTTTTTCAGCAGACATTCAACCTTAAACAAATTAAACAATGCTAACAATATTTTTACAGGCCGCTCCCGAAAGTTCGATGATGCCAACTCTTTTGATGATGGGTGCTATGTTTGTAGGGTTCTATTTCCTGATGATTCGCCCTCAAATGAGAAAACAGAAACAAGAAAAAAACTTTCAGGAAACCTTGAAAGTGGGTAGCAGAGTGGTTACCACTTCGGGAATGCACGGAAGGATTGCGCAAATTCAAGATGACGGTGTGGTGATTGAAACACTTTCCGGAAAACTCAAATTCGAAAAAGCGGCCATATCTCGCGAATTTACACAACAGCGATTCCCAGATAACACTGCTGAAGACAAAAAATAATGAACAATTCTTTATACCAAAAAAGCAACCCCAGTGAGGTTGCTTTTTTTATGTTCTAATGCAATTTTTCGCTTCTTATGTGAAAATGAGAATTAATAAACTTGCTACAAAAATCCGGAAAATAGTGACCAGCGGATACACCTGCGCATAACTCTGAATCGGAATATCAGAATCCAGGTAATTGGTACTAAAGGACAATGCAGCAGGATCGGTATAGCTCCCACTCATGATTCCCGCCAATTGAAGGAAGTTGATCTTCATAAAAAACCGACCAACCACCAGCATGATTATTAATGGAATAAAAGTAATGGCAGAACCATACAGCAGCCAATTCCAACCGTTATACTTAATGAAGTTCTCATAAAATCCTTCACCAGCATGAATGCCCACAGCGGCAAAGAACAGGCAAATTCCTAAATCTTTCATGAAATAAATTGCGCCATTATTGATGTAGGAATGAATAAATGAAATACCTCCATAACGAGAAATCAAAAGGGCAACAATAAGTGGTCCGGCTGCAAACCCTAATTTGATAGGAACCGGAAGACTTGGAATTACAATCGGAATAGATCCTAAAATCACGCCCAGCAGCAGCCCACCGAAAAGTGACAGAAAATCGGGTTCCAAAAGTTTCTTCTCTGAGTTGCCAATGATACTTTCAACTTGTGCGATGGCCTCGTCGGAACCGATCACCCGAAGTTTATCTCCATAAAAAAGTTCGAGCGATGGTCTTGGTAAAATCTCTCGACCGGCACGAAATACTCGGGTAACTTTCAGATCATAGGTATTGAATAAATCCAGCTCTGCAAGATTTTTATGAATAACAGACTCCTTGGTGACAAAAATGTTTTTGTTCCGAAGATCCGAATCCGATTCAATAAATAAATCGGTTGACGGGCGACCTAGCAAAGCAATAAACTCGTCCACATCCTCATCCATACCCACCAACATCAATACATCACGATTTTGGAGTTTTATGTCGAGTGTTGGCGATTTAACAGCTTCGGAACCACTATGTTTTAAGCGTGAAATAACAATATCTTTACCGAAATCTTTAATCACCTGAAAAATGGTTTTTCCAAAAAACTCAGGATTGGTGACTCTCATTTTTTTATGGATCAATGGCAGTTCGCGATTGATTTTCGATTTGCGGAATTGCTTCATTTCGTCATCCGGATCTATTTTCAGCAAAATTTTAGAAAGAATAATGGTTCCTATAATCCCGAAAACGCCCAAAGGATAAGTAATGGCATAACCGATGGCAGGATCATCAAACACCCTGTCGGGAAATGAGTTTTTAATTTCTTCAAGTGTATTTTTTGCGGCCCCTAAACCCGGTGTATTTGTTACAGAACCACTCATGATCCCGACCAAATTTTCCATCTTCAGACCGGTAACATAATACAGCGCAATCGCAATAACACCCCCCAGCAACACAGTGGAAACGGCAAGAATGTTAAATTTCAGCCCTTCGTTCCGGAAAGACGAGAAAAAAGATGGACCCACTTGCAGCCCAATGCCGTACACAAATAAAATTAAACCAAAATCCCGAATGAAATCTAAGATTCCGGGCTGAATGCGGTATCCAAAATGTCCCAAAATAAGACCGGTGAACATCACCGCAGAAACCCCGAAGGTAATTTTACCCATTTTTAAACGTCCGAAAAAAATACCAGCACCAATTGCGAGCATTATTGCAACAATGGACTGTGTAACGGTAGGATTTTCAACCGGTAACAATAAAGTCTCTAGCCATTCTAACATAACTGAAAAGTTTTATACAAAATTAAACTTAATAATGATGATTATTGGTTTATCATGAATGAAGTTTGTCAGATTTCCAGCTTTGTGGCTATTTTTTCATCAATTGCAAACCGATTCCGCACTGCAAGCATGCTTTTTTCTCACAAAAATTTTGGTAATGAAACAACAATCCCTGGCTGTGCAATGCGTTTTCCACCGGTAGTTTTAGTTTTTTCCAACCTGCAATCACTGTATTTTTCTCTGCTGATATTTGGCGGTACACATCAAGAATTTCATCACTGATCGCTTCTTCACTATTTTTATAATACGTATATCTTAAAGGCAATACAGCATTAA
Organism: Chryseobacterium sp. 39-10; assembly: GCA_001898255.1. Classification (GTDB taxonomy): domain Bacteria; phylum Bacteroidota; class Bacteroidia; order Flavobacteriales; family Weeksellaceae; genus Kaistella. Next base: position 114,656 of record MKTK01000038.1, read on the forward strand.
GCAAAACAATGTCAACGAAATCCTTAGTCAGCTTTTTTTCATTGGTCACTGATGATAATTTTCCAAAATTGAAGTGATTGTTCCAGTAACTAGAGGCAGCAATATTTTCGAAAATACAATAGAGTTCTGTTGCGTTTTTGGCCGTCATCAGCTTGGAAAAAAGGTTTTGATTTCCAGAATACAGTGATGCCAGTTGCGAAAACCTAATGGTAGGAAAATTGGGTGGCCTCAGTTTCGAAAATTTTGGCATAATGCGAACCGGTGTTAAATGAAACTTGGTTTTCAGAAATTCGAATTCTCTTTTCCAGACGTGCATCTGCTCATCAAATGGCTGATCGAGCCAGCCGGAAATACCATAAAACAGTGCTTCGAGTTGAGTGCGGTTCTGTCTGACTTTATTCACTACCGTGTAATCCAAACCTTCAGCAATTTGCCTGAAAATAGGTGCATTCACCTTTAAACCAAAAGCATACGCTAATTTTTGAAAAAGAACTGCTTCGTAGTCATTGGTCTCTTTCTTGAGGGCTTCATCGATTTCAAGAGATTTTTCATCCAGCTTTCTTAGGAGAGCATTTTCGAAAAAATGAAAGGGAATTTTTTGGGAATCAAAGATTTTTTCGCACGGTATGAATTGGCTTTCATTCAATAATGACTCGTATTTCTGAAGAAGATTCTCGTCAATATATGCCTTTAACTCCAGCGTGGGAATATTCTTTTCTGTTAATTCTGCAATGTCAACATCATGAAGAAAAACTACATGCAAAATCACATTATCAAATTCAGGATTCCCGGAATGGTGATGAAAAACCCAGTCGGATGATTTCACGTGAAGCTCAATATTCCCGGCAATCACTAATCCATTACATCTTATTTTGCCATAAAGAAAATCGGGTCCCGAATCGAAATTCCAACGACCGAAATCAATCACCTCTAAGGGGTTTCCTTCCACATCTGTAAAATCAAAACTTTTAAAAATCTTGAAATTCCATAGATATTGAAGTAATTTTTCGGTCATTATTCCAATTTATAGGTGTGCATTCAACCATGTTGTTTGTCTTCTATTGGCTTTCCTTAAAATTGCGAATTGTATTTTCGTACATTTCTTCGTACTGGGGCAGCACATTTTTTATATCAAAATGTTTTGCTTGTTCTTTTGCATTCGCTTTCATTTGGGCAAGCAAATTCTCGTCACTGAGTAATTTAATGGTGTAATTGCTCATCGCTTCCACATTCCCTATTTCTGCAAGATAACCGGTTTCCCCCTGCAAGTTTACCTCCGGAATTCCTCCTGCATTTGATGAAATGACAGGTGTATAAGCGGCCATTGCTTCCAAGGCAGCCAAGCCAAAACTTTCCTGCTCTGAAGGTAAAAGAAACACATCTGAAAGTTGCAGAATGCGATACAGGTCATTGACTTTACCCAACAAACGAATCTTACTGATAAGATCAGGATTTTCTTCCATAAACTCAGTAATTTTCTCCATATCGGGTCCTTCACCAATGATGATGAGTTTGGACTTCACTTTGGCATGAACATTTTTGAAAATTTGCAGTACATCTTCTACCCTTTTTACCGGGCGAAGATTGGAAACATGAATCAGAATTTTTTCATCTTCATTGGCAAACTGCTTTCGCTCGCAACAATGGTCTTCCCGAAATTCGGTATTATCAATAAAATTGGTAATCACCTGTATTTCTTTTCGGATATTAAAAAATTTAAGGGTATCTCGCTTTAAACTTTCTGAAACAGAAGTTACGGTATCGCTATGATTAATGGAAAATTCCACAGCATGCTTATAACTCGGATGCTGCCCAACCAGGGTGATATCGGTACCATGAAGCGTGGTGACCAATGGTACATCTTTTCCTTCCTCTTTCAGCATTTGCTTGCCGGTGAAAGCAGCGTAGGCATAAGGAATAGCGTAATGCGCGTGAAGCAGATCCAGCTTATACAGGTTCACAACTCTGTAAATCATGGACGAGAGTGCAATATCGTACGGTTGGTACTGAAACAACGGATAGGTCTGCACATTCACTTTGTGAAAAAAGATATTGGGATTGGTGATATCGAGCCGTGCCGGAAGTGCAGAACTGATGAAATGCACTTCATACCCTTTGTTGGCAAGAGACATACCAAGTTCCGTAGCGACGATTCCGCTTCCGCCATAGGTGGGATAACAGAGGATTCCTATTTTCATGTTTTGGGTTTGAAGCCATTGCTTCTTTATTTTTGTTTATTGTGTGATGATTTAATCATTCTTTTAGGAAGGTTTGTTTGAACTTTTGGTAAAACATCCATTCCCATTCCGGGCTTCAGCTGATCATTGACCAAAACGGGAAGTCGACCATGAATAGGAGTTTGTCCCGCAAGTGCTCCTGCTGCTGCGGTGAGCGAGTCATCATTATTTTCATAAGCAAGAAGAACAGTGGATACCTTCGAAATATCGACATCTTTCAGGGCATAAGCCGAGCCGAAGACATTTAAGATTACTTTTTGGTTTTTCGTCAGCTGTGCTAAAATCTGCTTCGATTGCTCCGAAATCTTGTACGTTTTATAAGCCGTGGAATTATCTTTGTGAAAACCAACCAGTACGACAGAATTTGGTGGAATAGTAGAAATTTCTTCGGGTTTCTTAACGATCACCGTTGTCTTCAAATTGAGCTGATCGACCACCTGTTGAAAAGCTGCTTCCTCCAATGGCACATAATAATAAGTTGATTGACAGTTAAGTGGCAAAAGTTGATCCTCGTCCTTGAGCAAAGTCAGTGCATTGGCATACATTTTTCGAACCACGGCAACATGGGTTTCGTTGTTGAGGTCTTCGTTGATGTGCTCGGGACTTCGCGGCTCATAATCGTGCAACCCAAGAAAATACTTGGTGAGCAATATTTTTTTCACACTTTCTTCAACTCTGTTCTGCGAGATTTCTCCTTTATCAATCGCCAGCTGAATCAGGCGTTTCCCTTCTTTCACTCCCTCCGAGAAAAGCATAATGTCGTTTCCTGCCTTAAATGCAAGCGCATCCAATTCGCCCGGTTGGTATCGTTTAGCAACCGCACCCATATTGAGGGCATCGGTGATAATCAGTCCTTTGTACCCGTATTTTTCTTTGAGCAGCCCTGTCACTATATTTTTTGAAATTGAGGCCGGAATATTTTTCCCTGCTTCCAACGCAGGCACATAAAGATGTGCCACCATTACGCCACCAATTCCTTTATCCATCAAAGCTTTGAATGGGGCAAGCTCCACTTCATTCAGCCGCTTTATATCATGTGAAACCACTGGCAAATCCAGATGTGAATCAGTATTGGTATCTCCATGACCGGGAAAATGTTTAATAGCCGCCAAAATTCCATTATTCTGCAATCCTTCTGCGTAGGCAAGTGCGGAATTCACCACATTGGGAACCTGAGAACCGAAACTTCTGTTCCCAATAATAGGGTTATCAGGATTAGTGTTGACATCAACGACCGGTGCAAAATCCCAATTAATACCCATTCTATGGGCATCTTCCGCAATCTTGGCCGACATTTCTCTGATAAGATTTTTGTCCTGGATGGCACCCAAGGTCATTGCCCATGGGAATTTATGTGCAGCCGAGATCCGTTGATAAACTCCCCACTCTGCATCCATCCCGATCATTAAAGGGACTTTCGCCTGTTGCTGAAATTCGTTTACCAAAGTAATCTCCCGTGCGGCGTCGTCTTGCATCAGAATCAACCCTCCAATCTTTTCGCTAGTTACAATACTTCGTACGTTCTCAATGTAATCTTCACCTTTGTTGGTGTACAGAGCAATGATAAAAAGTTGTCCTAGTTTTTCGTCCTGTGACAATGAATTGTAGGTCTTCTGCACCCATTCGTTTGCTTTTTGCAAATCGGCTCCAGTGATGTTTTGCGGTTGATATTGCGCTTTCAAAATAACCGAGAAAACAAGGGTAATCGCAATGCTTATTTGATGCAGAAAAGTTCTCATTCTAAAAGTAATGTACATTAAACAAAAATACACTTTTTAAAACTTAAAATAATCTGCTTTCTTGGCACACATATTGAAACAATATAAACAATAAATTTAGATACTATGAAAAAATATTTTCCGATGATGCTGCTTGCGCTTTTGAGCTTTGTGGCATTTAGCTGTAGCACCGACAGAAACGACAATTCACAAAACACTGATCATGACACTTATCCAAAGATGAGAGATATCCGCGGTAACTTTAATGCTGCTAATGAGTACACCATCAGTCAGGATTTGAATATTGCATCTACAGACGTTGTTTTGGTTTACCGTAATAATAATTCTTCTACTGGTGGCTCTGCTGTTTGGCAACTTCTTCCGGATACGGTTTATTTTGACAGCAATAAGCAAATTAAATATAGTTTCTTATTTAACAATACTGCGGTAGAAATATATGCTGATGCTAATGTTGACCCATCCACACTCAGCGCTACGCAGCAGATAACCTATCTGAACAATCAGCAATTTAGAATTGTTCTTGTGCCCGCATCTCAGGGTAAAGGAGAAAAATTGGATTACAGCGATTACAACAGTGTTATTCGATACTATAATTTAGACGACTCGAATGTAAAAACCTTATAGTTCAATTCGATCATTATTTAAAACCTGCTATTTACGGCAGGTTTTTTCGTTATTTGAAAATGATTTAATTCGCGAATAGAGCCGTTATCTGCAATTATACCAACATTCTGCCAAAAGATATTTTATGAAATGGAATTTTTTATATCTACTGCCATTTATGACACTTATTTTTTCTTGTAATAAAATTGATAATGAAACCTTTGAAGTTGAAAGTCAAAATTTAATAAATGAATATAAATCAGTAACAAAAAAATTTATATCAGAAAAAGCATTGACATTAAATGATTCTGAGATGAATATTTCGTTAGATAGTATTGACAGGTTGTATATGGTCGAGAAAAATAAAAAATTAGCAGAAAAATTTATTGAAACCGAAAAGGGATTAAAAAGATTAAATTTTTTGAAAAAATATTATAAAACAAATGAAATCAATTTAATTCTTAAAAAAGTTCCTGAGAATAAAAAAACTAACAAAGACTTTCTTGAAATAAAAAAATACACAGATAAATAACTGCAGATAACATTGTATTGGCAAAATGCGGGGAGAAGGGATGAATTGAAAAGCAGAAATATTTAGCCGCCGCTGCTTTTTCGTATTATTATTTTTTGTAATTTAACAATCCGAAAAAAGCATCGGCTACGGTCAGTCTAAATTGAACTTTTCGTTCCATTTAGCCCGCACTTCGCCAATACTTTTTCCGAAATTCGTAACTTTAAACTTTTCTAAATACAACATATTATGAGTGTACATATTGCTGCCAAAAAAGGAGAAATTGCAAAAACAGTGCTGCTTCCGGGTGATCCGTTGCGCGCCAAATATATTGCAGACCGTTTCATGTCTGATGTAAAATTGGTGAGTCAAACCCGAAACATTTTTTATTTCACCGGTTTGTACAACGGCAAAGAAATAACGGTTGGAGCAAGTGGAATGGGGATACCCAGCATCGGAATTTACTCTTACGAACTTTACACCGAATATGAAGTGGATACCATTATCCGAATTGGCACCTGCGGGGCGTACACTAATGCTTTGAAACTATTTGATGTTTTAAATGTTGAAAAAGCAGCCAGCGAATCCACTTATGCCCGATTCGCTTGGGGAATTGAGGAGGAAATAATAGGAAATCAGGGGGATATATTTGATAAGATCAACGAAACGGCTCAGGAAGTTAAATTAGCTGTTCAACCGACGACCATTCATACCAGTGATATTTTCTACCGTAAAGATGCGGACATTCCTGTTATTGCCCAGAAATACAACTGTTCGGCTGTTGAAATGGAGGCCTTTGCACTTTTCGCCAATGCCCAATATCTTTCAAAAAACGCAGCATCAATTCTTACTGTTTCGGACATTATTCCGACCCGCGAACAAATATCTGCAGATGAGCGACAGCAGGCATTAAATACCATGATTGGCTTAGCACTGGAAACTGCGCTGAAAATGTAATCAGTTGTTCTCGTCGTCCAGCAGGTGACCGAAGTACTTTTTCTTCACCTCAAGGTATCCCTTGCTGTCCGTTGTGGAATGAATCTGCAGTGGTATTCTTTTTCTGAGTACAATATTGCTGTTTTCCACCACTGCTATTTTCTGGGGATTATTCGTCAGCAGATTTACTTCC
>MKTK01000038.1:120915-131813 GCA_001898255.1 Chryseobacterium sp. 39-10
AAGTTCAACATTTGCCTCCACCGTATCGAGTCCTTTTTCCTGAAGCGCATAAGCGCGCAGTTTATTGATGATGCCTATATTTCTGCCTTCCTGACGAAGATAAACAATGACGCCTCCATTCTCATGAATATATTTCATGGCTGCGTCGAGTTGTTGCCCGCATTCGCATTTTTTAGAATGAAAAACTTCGCCGGTAATGCATTCTGAATGAAAGCGTACATTCACGGGCTGCGAAAAATCTGTATGCGCTGCCACAATCGCCATGTGCGGCATCCAGTCGTTTTCACTTTCTGAAAAAGCAATAATTCTGAAAGTTCCAAATTCGGTAGGAACGTTCGATGATGCTTGAATTTTTAGCATGAAGGATTTTGCACTATTTGATTGGAATGTTGAGTGAATCTTTTGGAAAATTACTTTCCAGCAATGTCATGTTGGTTTTGATTCGCACCAGATAACGGTTTAGCACCTGATCATCTTCGCTGTTAAGATAAGTCCTGAGTTTCTGGATTTTCTTATAGGATTTTTCAAACTTGCGCTGTGCAGAATTCATCCCATTGATGTTGTAGGCCTCCATAGCGCCAATATAATCTTTAAGATGATACTTTAGGTTGCCTACTTCGCTGTTAACCGCATCATTCCTAAGTTTCGGAAAGCTACTGATGAGCCCCGTAATTTCAGAAGAATAAAGAATAAGCCCTTTTCTTTGGGTGTAAGGAATTGCATTCAGTTTTTCATCGACAACAGCGTCATTTACCGGCGATAGATTAAGCTTCTCAACAGAACAGGAGACCAAAATAAAAACTAAGAGTGAAGATGTATAAAAAAAGCGTAACCTACTCATCTTTATGATTTTGATAAAGGACCGGGTTAAGCGTTTCATCGTTGTACATTTTCATTTGTTTGTACACTTTCATCTTAACATTACCGTTCTCAATATCAAAAATCAACTGATTTATCGCTTCCGACAGGTCTTTTTTCTGCTCCAGCAAAACGGCGAGCTTCTGTGCGCATTTTTCTCTGTGCACTTCAGTAGCAGATTCACGGTGAGCTTCAAGCGCCATATGATAAACCTTCAATGCCAAAATCGACAGACGGTCTACCGCCCATGCGGGGGTTTCCGTGTTGATTTTCGCATCGTTCTTAGGAGATATATCTTTATACTTTTGTAAAAACCAACTGTCGATAAACTCCACCATGTCAGTACGTTTCTGATTAGAAGAGTCGATGCGTCTTTTTATTTTTAAAGCTTCAGTTGGATCAATGTTTTCGTCTCGTATAATATCCTCCAAATGCCATTGAACGGTATCAATCCAATTTTTCTCATACAAAATCCGTTCCAAACTATCGTTTTCAAATGAATGATTAACCGGCGTATCCACATCGTCCAGCACGTGATAATCGGCAATGGCATTCTCGAAGATTCCCCATGCCTTATCAGTAAAACTCGTCATAACAATTTCTATTTTACGCTATCAGAATTGGTTTTGGACTCTTCTGATGGTTTTTTATCTTCTTCTTTCACTGCATCTTTAAACTCCTTAATGCCGGAACCTAAGCCACGCATCATTTCCGGAATTTTTTTACCTCCAAAAAGAATGAGCAATAGGATTGCTACAATGAGCAAATGCTGCCACGAAAGAGCCAATATTGTTAACGTTGCCATTTCTAAAAATTTCTGTAAAGTTAAAGTATATTTTTTAATTTACCCAACCCAGTGGATCTACCGGATTACTGCCATTCCAGATTTGAAAATCAAGGGTATAGGTACCGTCGAAATCCTCGCCTACTACCCCAATCGGGGTTCCTGCCGAAACTTGCTGATTGGCTGATACCGATGTAGAAGCCAAATTAGCGTAGATCGTAAAATAATCGCCGTGTTTTACAAAAACCATTTTCGATCCGTCTCCTGATGCCACTACCCGCGAAACCGTTCCAGGGGCAATACATTTGGCAACAGTTCCCTTTGTAACCGCAATTTTAATTCCGTTGTTTTCTTCAACAATATTTTTGAAAACCGGGTGGGGCTGCCTTCCGAAACGGTGTGTAATGGTCCCGTAAGCTGGCATTCCCATTCTACCTCGATTGGCAGCGAAATTGTTCCCCACAGCTGTCGTCACCCCATAATTCGTCATCGCTCTTGATTCTGCTGCTTTTTTCTCATCCTCATTCTTCTTTGCCAATGATGCTTCAGCAGCTCTTGCTTCAGCGGCCTTATCGGCGGCTGCTTTTGCTTTTGTAGCTGCTTCTGCCGCATCTCTTGCGGCTGCTAACCTTCGGGTTTCCGCTCTTTCTGCATCTGCCGCCTTTCTTGCATCTTCCGATTTTTTAGCATCTGCTGCAGCGGCTATTTTAGAACGCTCTGCTTCTTCTGCTGCCTTCTTATCGGCAATGTCTTTCAGCCGTTTCGCTTCCTCATCAGCTCTTCTTTTTTCCAGTGCAAGCGCTTCCATTCGCGCTCTGTTTTCGGCCTCAATTCTTGCTTTCTCTTTCTCTGCGGCAATTTTTGCTAATCGAATTTTTTCGGCTTCTTCTCTTTTTCTTTCCTCCTCTTTCACTTTGGCAATTCGGATCTCTTCCGCAATAATCGAACGAATTTGACCCTCCAATTTTTTGGATTCGGTTTGTTTCTGCCTAAGTTCCGCAGTAAGTTGAACTTCGTTTTTCTTAAAATCCTGAACCAGTAATTCCTTCTGCTTTCTTTCGGCCTCGATGGTTACCAAATCTTTCTGCTGATTCACCAATAAAACTTCCTTATCTTTTACTGACCGTTGTCTTAATTCCACGCTTTGCAATAATTTCCTAGCGGCATCACTGATCTCGGCAGCTTTTTTGTTCTGATAATCAGAATAATCTTTTAAATACTGTACCCTTCGCAGGGCCTCACCCAAATTCTTGGAAGAAAGGATAAAAGTGACCTTATTCTGAACGCCTTTATTCTTATATGCTTTAACAAGTACTTCGGCATAGTTCTTTCGCAGCACCGAAAGTTCACGGTTTTGACGGTTTATTTCTAACTGGCGCAGGTAAATATCATCTTCAATGAGTCTTTTTTCTTTCTGGGTGTTTCCATATACTTTCTCCCGGAGCTGAATTTTCTTATCTACATCGCTTAAGTAAGCAATAGAAAGCTTTGACTGTTGCTGGGTTTTTGCCAAATTGGCATTAATGGCTGCGATTTGTTTTTTGAGTTCGGCATTTTGTTTTTGAAGCTGTTCCTTCTTCTGCGCAGGAAGCAAAGCAAACAGAAGAGTTCCTATTAAAAAGCCAATTTTCTTAATCATCTAATCTCAGTTTTCGTATAGTTGTTGGGAACCGTGTAAGGAGTGTCCATTTTCGAACTTTCAAAGTTCGTATTTTCAAGTAAAATTTGCCCTGTTTTTGACCCTTTTATAATTATTTTAACATTTTGCGGCACCTTTATATTTTCAAAAACCAGCCAGTTTCCGTAGGATATTTCGAGGTCATCATCCGACTTCACATCTTTCAGATTTACCTTTAATAAATCAAAATCATTAGAGTAATCCATAGAAGCAATGTACTGCAAAACCTTTCCGTCCTTTTCAAAGGTAAGGTTCTTCGCCGAACTTAAATGATAACCCTGCGCATTCTGCGTGAGGACAAAATCCTTGGCCTGAATCGGTAAAAAATTCCGGCCCATGAGAAGATTCTGCAACACGCTAAAGTCGATAAAATTAACATTCATCAATTGATTAAGGTAAGAAAAATCGGATTCTATGTATGTTTTGTTCCATTTTTCATATCCTTTAATTCCTTCGGGTGTTGCCAAACCGCGACCAACATTGAGGAAGATAGCCGTCATATTCATCCAAACTTTTTTATCATTTTCTATGTAGATGGTGGCATCCAACGTAGGAATAAAACTTCCGCTTTCCACGCTGACTCTTGAATTAATTTTCAGTTGCTGGAAATCTGGTTTTGCCTTAATCTTGTTAAAGAAAACAGCGTTGGACACCACAGCCGCATTGGTGTTAACCGGCTGATTAGCTACAGTCTTAGTCTTGCAAGACATTGTGAAAGAAAGGATTAAAAGAAGCAGGATGTATTTTTTCATAGTCAATAATGGCTTAAGTTATGGGTAAAAGTTTGCAATATTAACGCCAAACCACACAAAATGTTTTGTGTGGCTCGGAAGATGATATTTCGGCAGGGCCTAAATTTGGTCTTTAGATAAAAAATCCAGCACTGAATAATCGCCCAGTGAAATTTCACGTGCCACACCAAAGTATTGTGCTGAGCTTCCGATCATGGAATTGCTCAAATTACCGTGATCAATCACTGTATTTTCCTGCACCAATGAGTTATCAATGTTCGAATTGATGACTTTGGTATTGTTTCCCAGCGACACAAAAGGGCCAATCTTAGAGTTCAGAACCTGTACGTTTTCACCGATGAAACAAGGTGGAATAATGAGCGAACTTTCAATTTTTGCTGAAGCAGGAAATTGTGAAAATTCTTCCTTTTCGTAATTCAGAACTTTGCCGTTGGTTTCCACAGTTGCATTTTTATTTCCGCAATCCATCCAGTCGTCCACTTTACCCAGGGAGAATTTTGCACCTTTCTGGCGCAGGTTTTCCAAAGCTGTTGTTAACTGATATTCGCCACCCTCCTTAATGTTGTTGCTCATGATGAAGTTGATTTCATCCATCAGTTTTTCAGCAGAATGGAAGTAGTAAATACCGATGATCGCGAGGTCTGAAACATAGGTCTTCGGCTTCTCAACAAAGTCTGTAATGAACCCATAATCATCCAGTTTTACAACGCCAAAAGCAGATGGATCGTCCACCTTTTTCACCCATATAACACCATCGGAGTTTTTATCGAGTTGAAAATCGGCTTTGAATAATGTATCTGCAAAAGCCACTACCACATCGCCCTGCATGGATTTTTCGGCACATTTAATGGCATGCGCGGTACCCAGCGGTTCGTCCTGAGTATAAACGCTTCCTTTTGCACCCAGTTTTTCGGCAATCTGAATAAGTGAGGCCTCCACTTCCGGTCCGAAATCGCCGATGATAAAAGCAATTTCATCAATTTTTTCTCCGGCAACTTTGGCAATATCTTCAACCAGTCGCTGTACAATTGGTTTTCCTGCGATGGGAATAAGCGGTTTTGGCACAGTTAACGTATGAGGCCTCAATCGGGAACCTCTGCCCGCCATAGGAACAATAATTTTCATATTTGATGTAAGGTTTTTATAGTTTAAAATTTATTTTGAAGTACTACCGAAACCGCCATGTCCACGGTCAGTTTCAGTCATTTCGGTCACCTCTTGCCACACTGCAATTTCGTGTTGAGCAATAACCATTTGAGCAATTCTGTCACCATCATTAATGGTAAATTCGTCCTTTGAAAGATTGATGATAACCACTCCAATTTCCCCACGATAATCTGCATCAATAGTCCCGGGCGCATTAAGCACAGTAATTCCGTTTTTAATGGCCAACCCGCTTCTGGGACGAATTTGCGCTTCATAACCAGCAGGAAGTTCTATAAAAAGTCCGGTTGGGATTAATGCTCTTTCGAGTGGCTGCAAGGTACAAGGATGTTCGATATTGGCGTATAAATCCATACCGGCTGATTGTGCTGTTTGGTATTGGGGTAAAGGGTGTTTGGATCGGTTGATGATCTTAATTTTCATAGGGAATTACCTCTTAATTTTATTAATAATGCTTTGCGGAATAAGTTTTTGAGTTCTGATTAATAACACCGTTAGAACGATAAAGATAAGATTTCCCAACAAAATATGGTGACTAAAATTTTGACAAAATGCCAGCGAAACAATGATTGTTATCAGGATGATGGTAACGTTTTTATAAAGATTGTACGGAATGGGATACTTAATTTGACCCCAAATATAAGAAATAACCATCATCATAAAATAGGAAGCAATGGTAGCCCACGTCGATGCCCAATATCCATATTTTGGGATGAAGTAAAAATTAACCAAAACCGTAACAGCAGCACCGATAAACGAAATATATGCACCAACAATTGTTCTGTCCGACAACTTGTACCAGACAGAAAGATTAAGGTAAATCCCTAAGAAAAGACTTCCAAAAAACAAGACCGGCAATATTGGGATTCCTTCATAATAGGCAGGATTTTTCAGGTAAAATCTTGAAATCCATTCTAAATTTACACATAGAAAAAGAACAATAATACAGTTCACCGCTATAAAAACATCCATGAGTTTGGCATAAGTTTGTCCGGCGTTTTCACTTTTAGAGTGACTAAAAAAGAAGGGTTCAATTCCCAAAACATACGCCTGACGAAAGAGCACTACAAAGGTTACAATTTTAGCAACAGCGCCATAAACACCCAACTCGTGACGCCCCAATTCATCGGGAAGCAGAAACTTCAGAAACTGGCGATCGAACGTTTCATTGATGATCCCTGCTAAGCCGGCAATCATAATGGGCCACGAATACTTGAGCATTTTCTTCCACAATACGATGGAAAAATCTTTGAGTTTCGCTGCAAAAATCTCTTTAAACAAAAGCATAAATGTAACTGCACTAGCCACAAGGTTAGCGACAAAAACATAACCAATACCAAAAGCAGGGCTGTACTTTATTCCTAAAATGCCGTTCGGAAACCGTGGTAATATCTGCAGGAAGAAGATCACCAAAAAGAAATTAATGACCCCGTTAGTGATCTTCACCGAAGCATATTTTACGGGTCTCTCATTCTTCCGCAGCAACACAAACGGCATCGCCGAAAAAGCATCCAAAGAAAGAATAACAACCAATATTGTTAACAGGTTAACCTGCGTTGGGGTCTTAAAGGCCACCGCAAGTTCATTTCTGAATCCCAATGCGAACACCAAAAACAGAATAGTGGCAGCAAACACGCTGAAAAACGATGTGGAAATGAGTTTGTGGTCATCCTTTTCCTCAAGTGCAAAACGAAAAAAGGTCGTTTCCATACCGTGCGTCAACAGCACTGCAATAACGCCTGCCACTGAGTAAAAATCCGCAAATGGCGAGTAGGCCTCCGGGCCGAAAACTTTCGTAATGTAAGGATTAATGACAAATGGGAACAAACGAATCACTACCGTGGTAAGCCCGTAAAGTGCCGTTTGCCCCAATAATTTTTTATACAAAATTTCTAATTTTTGCAAAGGTAAAATAAATAATGAGTTAATCTCGACAAGAATTAACGAGTACAACTCATGAACAAAAATCGGGAAGGAATTGAGGTTCTGGAATTGCATCCATTCTATTTTTCATTTCGATGCTACATCATAAAAGCGTATTTTTACGCTGAAATATAATCAAATGAAAACACTGATCAAAAATGCAAAAATTGTTAATGAAGGGCTGATTTTTTCTGCCGATGTTCTGATTGAAAACGATATCATTACCAAGATTTTACCCCACATTGAAGATGCAGCAGATCAAACGATTGATGCTGCGGGAAAATATCTTCTTCCCGGTATTATCGACGATCAAGTTCATTTTCGCGAACCCGGCTTAACGTGGAAGGGCACCATTGAGTCCGAATCCAAAGCTGCGATTGCCGGAGGTGTAACCAGTTTTATTGATCAGCCGAATACCGTTCCAAACGCGGTGACCCAAGAGCTGCTTCAGGAAAAGTATACTATTGCTGCCGAAAAATCATATTCCAATTATGGTTTTATGATGGGAGGAACCAATGATAACCTGGAGGAAATTTTAAAAACCAATCCCAAAAATGTTCCGGGAATAAAACTTTTTCTGGGCTCCTCCACGGGAAATATGCTGGTGGACAATCCTGAAACTTTAGAAAATATTTTCAGTAAAACCAAAATGCTTATTGCTGTTCACTGTGAAGATGAAGATACGATCCGTAAAAATACAGAAGAATATAAAGCTCAATACGGGGATGATATTCCGGTAAAATATCACTACCTAATCAGAAGCGAAGCAGCGTGTTATCAATCTTCTTCCAAAGCCATTGAACTGGCAAAAAAAACCGGAGCAAGACTTCATGTTTTTCATTTGTCAACGGCAAAAGAAACAGCACTTTTCAGCAATGACATTCCTTTACAAGATAAAAAGATTACCGCGGAAGTTTGTGTCCACCACTTGACTTTTACCAACGAAGATTACGAAACAAAAGGAACTTTAATCAAATGGAATCCGGCGGTAAAAACTCAAAAAGACAAAGACGGATTATGGGAAGCACTTTTGGACGATCGTATTGATGTAATTGCCACCGATCATGCACCGCACACTTGGGAAGAAAAACAGCATGTGTACACCCAATGTCCTTCCGGTGCACCATTGGTTCAGCATTCGTTGAATGTAATGCTTCAAAATTATCAGAACGGAAAAATTTCCTTAGAGAAAGTGGTGGAAAAAATGTGTCACAATCCGGCTATTCTATTCCGGATTGAAAAGCGCGGATTTATCCGTGAGGGCTATAAAGCTGATCTGGTTTTGGTAGATTTAAACCAAGATTGGACTGTAGAAAAAGACAATCTTCTTTATCAATGTGGGTGGAGTCCGTTGGAAGGAACTCTGTTTAACAACTGCATCACTCACACGTTTGTCAACGGGCATCTGGTATTTGAAAATGGGAATTTTGCTCAGGAAAAATTTGGGGAACGACTTTTATATACCACTTTTTAATGTTTAAATTTTAAATATAAAAATTGAGTAATAAAAAAAATGCAAGGTAATTTACCCTGCATTTTTTGTTAGAAGTGGTTTTTTTATTTCCAGTAATTCCAGCGTGCACCGTCGTACACTGCAAGTGACATACTATCTGTGTCATAACACATCATGCCGGGATAAGGACTTTTTACATTGATCTCGGGTTTACTTATTCTCGGCAGAATAAGCGCCTTATTGTTGCTTTCTAATACCAAAACGCCTTTGGCACTACTGCTTTGCGCGCCGATGATAACTCCTTTTCCTTTCTCAGGCGAAGAGTTGGGATGATTGGTAATCTCGGTACCATCTCCTGTATCGTCCGAAAGGGAAACCCAATTGCCATTTTCATACATCTTTATTCTGTTATCCGATTTGTCGAAGATAAAAGTGCCGTGATTATTGGCTGCTGTTGAGGCAAGTGCAGTGCTTTTATCGGCAATAGCGGGTAGAATAATTCCATTAGTGTTGCTGCTGCTGTCGTTAAAATCTAATATCGTGTTGTTGCCGTTGATGGAAGTTTTCCCAATCGCCACTTGCGCAGAAGCGGCATGAATGGTAAACAGCAAAACGGTAGTCATATATAATGTTTTCATATTTTGAATACTTTTAATTATTATTTGGATTGGTTGCAGCCCTGTTTGATACATTTCCATTCTCCCATGTTATTCACAGTGTCAACAAGGCGGAAGAGCTTAACGCAATGGTCGGTAATGTCATAAGCCATCATGCCATCTTTGGGATCAGTGATATCTGCAACTTTGTTTACACGAGTGATCACGAAACCTGCCTGCTGAGACTCCAGTGTAATAAATCCGTTCGGGATGTTTTCCGGCCATCCTGCCTGCTTGGACTGGTTGGTGATCCCCATTTTTGTTGGTGTACCTCCGGCTGATGTACTTCCTGCGGCAGTACATTTACAAGGCATGCTTTGCAGCGCGATGCCACGTCCTGTAATATAGGTTACTCCATCTACTTTCTGGCCGATAATAATTGTATTGGTTGCCGCAGTATTCCAGGTATAACTGTTAAGCGCAGCACCGTTAAAAAGTTCAAGTTCATACAGCGGTCCATAATTGGATTTGGAGCCGTACAACGATACTGTTCCGTCATGTCTGATGATAATTCTAAGCACAGGGTTGGTAACGTCTCCGGCAATATTCCAAATCTCAGGAATACCACCAGCTCCATAATATCCTGATGCGTTTTTGAATCGTACGGTTCTTAGATTTCCTCCCGTTGTATTATGATTCGACTGAAAGTCTAATTCCAAGTTGGTGAGTAGCGTATTATTGACTTTGACATTCAGCGAGTTGTCAATTCTGTAAACATCTAACTGAAAACCAATATCTGTTGGCAAAAGAGTAAAGGTAGTTGAATTGCCATTGGTGGCATTAAATCCTTTGTTTTCATTCGGACTTACACATTCTTTCTGCACTTTTACCGGCGCAGAAGCTGGACTGAAGCACTCATGTGTAGCATCATAAAAGAAAGCGTAATATGTTCCTTCCGGCGCATTGGCAATTTGTGCATTGGTTAAGGCAGTTCCCAAATGAGCTGCATTGTTGTACCATACCAGCAAGGATCCAGTTGGCGGAGTGGGAACCGTGTTAAATGCGCTGTTGAGGTTGACACCCGTAGCCGGATCAAAAAACTTTAGCAGATTGGTATTGATTTGCGGAGCAATATTGCCTGCATTGCAGGGAGTGACAGGACATGGAACAGGCGTACTAGGACCGCCTACTGCTACGTATTCTGCCTCCGTTATTTTATTCAGACTCAGATCATCAATATAGTAATCGTTACCTGATTTTTCCTTTTTATCATTTCGATATACCACCCGAACTTTGTCGCTCTTACAGTTGATGTTTGACTTGAAATACAGAGGTATTTCAAACCAATGCCCTCTGAAACTTGCATCGGTCATTTCGGGAGTTGTAAGTGTGGTCAGTATGTTTCCAGAAAGGTCTTTAATATCAATGGCAATTCTTACTGGTGTATTTACAATATAAATCCACATAGAGGTTTTGTAATAGCTGTTTTCATCAATGGTAACCGTTCGCTCATAAAAAGGAGCAAGCGTTTCACCTGCGTTAAGAACCATGGCTGCGCCGTCTGTATCTCCTGAACGGTCTTTCACCGTTCCAGTTTGGTTATAGGCGGGGGTCCACCAGCTGCTGGAATTGCTGGGATTGATTCCTGCACGTATGTAACCCGGAGCAACCACCGCATAGTAATTATCAT
>MKTK01000038.1:131832-143052 GCA_001898255.1 Chryseobacterium sp. 39-10
TTGGAATTCACATATGAAGTGCCATAACCAAAACCGCCGGTAGGCATGTAGGGAGATTGCTTTCTTCCGTAATCATTCGATGAAGTCGGAAACGGACTCGTTCCAAAATCTTCATAAAAAACCTGCTGTGCATGCACGCATGTAGCGGTAAGAAGAAAAAATAGAATAAAAAGTAAATTTATTTTTTTCATTATAATATAATTGTTGTCGTTTAATTTTAAATGGATTGGCCCTCGCAGGGCGGATTCTATTACTTGTCATTGCGGTTTGACCGATTCAATCAAAAAAACAATGATTAAACCAGGCAAAATCACTCAGCCAAAAAGGCAAAGCTTTTGATTATTGATCAGACTTAGTATAGACTTTTACACTGAAAAAGACATCGCAGGTGGAGGACGGATTTGTAAAAAATTGAATAAAAGAAAACACCGATTTCCCAGTGCATAGAAATTTTGATCTTCCTGGTTACCTTTTGAGCCAAAGGAAATTTGCTCAAGTCGTGAAACTGCGCCCTTGTAAAAATGAATAGGTTCCGGAACTGCAGTTGTTGCAGAGATCTTTCCTGAAACAAAATGCACTTCATTTGCCGGCAGGAAATTGTGCACTGCTTTGGGCGACGCTATTTTTGGATATATCCTTTCCTTTTTCTCTTCTGCGGCGAAAACGGGTGCACTGCTCTTTTTGTTTTTTTTCTTTGTTGCTACAGCTGTATGAACATAGATCACATCGGCATTGAGGAGGTTTTCAACATTAAGAACTACTGTATTGTCGACAATAAAAACTTCCCCGGCGAGTGGAACAGAACGAGTGCTGTCTGTAGGTTGCTGCGAAATCAGCGTTGCTTCCGAAACTGTGAAAACCGCATCTTTTCCAACAAAAATCTGTGCAGGCACCAAAGCAAACAGCAAAAACGAGAACAACGTAAAAAAAGACAAACGGTAGTGCTGTAGCATTGAGGACGGTATCAGCTGCAAAATTACATTATTTTGTCATGAAAAGCTTTGTTTTAAACCTAATAATGTGAATCTTAATAAAAATTAATGCATAAGAAACATGTTTGCTTTCTTATTTCTCACTTGTATTATAGCCGTTTTTGCAGCATACGTATTGTTTTGTCTTATATTTGTAACAAATCGATTTTTTATTTGTCTTATTTATAAATATTATGAAACAATGATCAGAAGAATTTCTACAGTTTTATTGGTCGCTGCTCTTTCATTCAACGCTTTCGGGCAAAATAATGAATGGAAAGAAGCGAAAAGCGGAGGTTACACTTATAAGTATGTGACCAACGACCCTACCAATTCCCGGTTTTACACCCTGAAAAACGGGCTTACCGTGATTTTAAGTCCAACCCCGAAAGATCCGAGAATTCAGGCATATGTTGCTGTGAAAGCCGGAAGTAAAACCGATCCTGCTACCAATACTGGATTGGCGCACTATCTGGAGCATATGCTTTTTAAGGGAACCGACAAGTACGGCTCGCTCGATTGGAGCAAAGAAAAGCCAGAACTGGATAAAATTGATGCCCTTTACGAGCAATACAACAAAACCAAAGACCAGGCGCAGAGAAAAGCAATCTATAAAAAAATCGACTCCATTTCTGGGGTAGCCAGCAAATATTCCATCGCGAATGAGTACGACAAAATGCTTTCCGGAATGGGTGCGCAAGGAACCAATGCCTGGACCAGTTTTGAGGAAACGGTTTATACAGACGATGTTCCGTCCAGCTCCATTGATAAGTACCTTGCCGTGCAGGCAGAACGTTTCAGAAATCCAATTCTAAGAATTTTCCATACCGAGCTGGAAGCCGTGTATGAAGAAAAAAACAGAACGTTGGACAACGATGGAAGACAGGTTTTCGAGACTTTATTTTCCAACTTGTTCAAAAATCATAACTACGGACTTCAGACAACAATCGGAACCGTAGAACATTTGAAAAATCCTTCATTGGTTCAGATCCGCAAATATTTCAGTACGTATTATGTACCGAACAACATGGGAGTGGTGATGTCCGGAGATTTTAATCCCGATGAAGTGATTGCAAAGATTGATAAAGATTTCTCTTACATGCAGAACAAACCGGTGCCGAAATACACTTTTAAACCGGAAGATGCCATTCAGGCACCGGTGGTAAAAGAAATTGTAGGTCCGGATGCAGAAAGCACAACCATAGGGTTTCGTTTGCCAGGAAACAAAGATAAAGATGTACTTCTTGCCAATTTAGTTGGAGAGATTTTAACAAATGGTAAGGCAGGTTTGATTGACTTGAACTTGGTGAAAAAACAAAAATTATTGAAAGCCAGTGCATTTACATATACATTGATCGACCATGGTATTCTTTATTTGTCAGGTTCTCCTACAACAGGGCAGTCGCTGGACGAAGTGAAATCATTAATGTTGAATGAAATTGACAATCTTAAAAAAGGAAATTTTGATGACGATTTACTTCCTTCCATTGTCAATAACATGAAAAAAACTAAGATTCAAGAATCTGAAAATTATGGAGAAAGAGCAAACAGTTTGGTTAATGCTTTTACTTCCGAATTGGATTGGAAAGATCAGGTTGCCTTAGTGAATGATCTGTCTAAGATTTCCAAAGCAGATGTAGTGGCATTCGCCAATAAATATTTGGGTGATAACAATTATGTGGCTGTTCTGAAAAGAAAAGGTGAGCGAAAAGACCTTCAAAAAATCGACAAACCTACGATTACGCCGGTGGAAACCAATGCCGACAAGCAGTCTGCTTTTGTTAAAATGATTGAAGATATGCCCAGCACTGCCTCAAAACCCGTTTTCTTAGATTTTGATAAAGACATTCAGAAATCTAAAGTGGGCAATGCAGAAGTGCTGTACGTTCCAAACAAAGACAATGCCTTGTACAGGTTGCGTTACCGTTACAAAATCGGTACTTTGAACGATCTTAAAATGCCCATTGCCGCACAATATCTTCAATTCTTAGGAACCGATAAAAAATCTGCGGAGCAAATTTCGAAAGATTTTTACAAGATTGCTTCCAGCTTCAATGTGGCTACAGGAGAAGAATATACAACGGTAACGATTGAAGGGCTTCAGGAAAACTTCGATCAGGCAGTAAAATTATACGAAGATTTGGTTCTGCATGTAAAAGCCGATGACCAAGCACTTACCGCCCTTAAAGCAAGACTAAGCAAAGCAAGAAATGATGCCAAACTGAATAAAGGGGCCATCCTTCAAGGGTTAACCAGCTATGCATTGTACGGACCAAAAAATAAATTCAACAACGCACTGACCGCCGCTGAATTAGAAGGAATTTCTTCTTCAGAACTGGTTTCTAAAATCAAAGATTTAAATAATTACGAGCAAACCATCGTTTACTATGGCCCGGCATCATTAAGTGAACTGACTTCCAAATTGAAGGCAGGACATGCGGTTCCGGCAACCTTTAAAACACCGGCCACGGCGAAAACCTTTACCCAAGTTCCTGCCACTAAAAATCAGGTGCTTTTCACGGATTATGAAATGGTTCAGGCAGAAACAAGATGGGTGCGCAACACGGATAAATACGATCCGAAAAATACCACTTTGGTGAATGTGTTCAACAATTATTTTGGAGGCGGAATGGGATCGATCATATTCCAGACCATTCGTGAAAGTAAAGCGTTGGCCTACAGTACATACGGATATTACGTTTCTCCACAGAAAAAATCAGATGATTATTACGTGATGAGTTACGTAGGAAGCCAGGCGGATAAATTCAAAGAAGCAACAACAGCCATGAACGAGCTTCTCACCAAAATGCCGGAACTTCCTGCCAATCTTGAGCTGGCTAAAAACCAGGTGAAGAAAGATATTCAAACCGAAAGAATCACTCAGGATGGGATTATTTTCCGTTATCTTGCGGCAAAAGAATTAGGTTTGAAAGACGACATCAGAAAGCAAATCTACAGCTCCGTTGACGGCATTAAAATGAGCGATCTGAAAAATTTCCACCAGACCAACCTTTCCGGAAAACCATACACTTATGCATTGGTGGCTTCCGAGAAAAAGGTTTCTCAGGACGAAATGAAAAAACTCGGCGAAGTGAAGAAAATTTCTTTAGAAGAACTTTTCGGTTACTAATAGACGCAGTTTATAAAACACAAAGCTGTTCGGAATCTTCCGGGCAGCTTTTTTTATCATTCAAATCCATCATCTAACATTCAATGTTGAACATTGCATATCGTACATCGAAATTCCCAAATTGAATTCCCAAATTGAAAATCGTACATCGAAAATCTCAAATACATTAGGGCACCTTTATCCGCCTTCCGCTCCCGCTTTTCTGTTCGTCGCGTCCAGCGCTTAATTGCAAAAGCGCCTCACAGAAAGAGCTCCGCTCAAGTCGGGGTGCGGGGTTTGGATTTCTATTTCCGGCATAGTTTTCAACTCAACGGCAAGAGAAATTAATCCTATATTTACAGTCAACCATTAACGATCAACCATCAACCATGAACTATACACAGCCCATGCTTCGCGAAGGAGCGCTAAAAGATAAAGTCGCCATCGTTACCGGTGGCGGAAGCGGACTTGGAAAAGCCATGACCCAATATTTTCTGGAACTCGGTGCGAAAGTCGTCATTACTTCCAGAAATCTGGAAAAACTGCAGAATACCGCAAAAGAATTAGAAGAAGCCACCGGTGGAAAAGTACTTTGTGTTGCCTGCGATGTCCGCAACTGGGACGAAGTAGAAGCCATGAAAGAGGCCACCATCAAAGCATTTGGGAAAATTGATATTCTACTCAACAATGCCGCAGGAAATTTCATTTCTCCTACCGAAAGACTAACCCATTCCGCCTTCGATTCGATTCTGGATATTGTGCTGAAAGGAACCAAAAACTGTACATTGTCCATCGGCAAATACTGGATTGAAAACAAAATTCCGGGAACGGTTTTGAATATTGTGACCACCTATTCCTGGACGGGTTCGGCGTATGTCGTGCCTTCGGCCTGTGCAAAAGCCGGCGTTTTGGCCATGACCAGAAGTCTGGCCGTGGAATGGGCAAAATACGGCATCCGTTTCAATGCCATTGCGCCCGGTCCGTTTCCTACAAAAGGCGCTTGGGATCGTTTGCTTCCGGGCAATTTGCAGGAAAAATTCGATATGCGGAAGAAAGTTCCGCTGCGCAGAGTAGGGGAACATCAGGAACTGGCAAATCTCGCCGCTTATCTGGTTTCCGATTTTTCAGCGTATGTTAATGGCGAAGTCGTTACGATTGACGGTGGCGAATGGCTGCAAGGTGCAGGCGAATTCAATATGCTCGAAGAAATTCCGCAGGAAATGTGGGATATGCTGGAAGCGATGATCAAAGCAAAAAAGAGTCAGTAATTTACATTATAATGTTTTTATTCCACCTGCATTATTGCAGGTTTTTTCATTACAATTTGTATGGTGATGATGCATTGTTAACATAAAGTTAATCCCCTTGCTGTACAAATCCCTATCTTTGCGCCAGTAAATAGGCGATGAAGGAGCATCTTAAACATATCGTCACCTATCTTAATAAAAACTCCGCTTCACGCCACTCGGGTTTCTATTTGCGGCTTTTTACTTTTCTCTTTGTTTTCCTTTTCTCTTGTAAGTTTCAGGCACAAACTATACTGTCAGATAAAGATATCACCATCATCGGAGATGCTATCATGGTGGTGTCACATGAGGATGGGAAAACCGAAGTATTTTCTGCAGATAAATCACCCAAGCTTGCAAAAAGTGGGGCATCTAAGACAAAAAAGGAGAAAAAACCGAAACCCGCTTTTGCCTTTAAAAAGAGAGTACTTCCTGAAAAAATTGCGAAGAGCATCCAGAAAAAGAATGAAGGACTTCTTCATGATGGATTTCTTCCGCTGGACAAAAATACGGCTCATTTTAGCAACAGCACACCTGGAAAAAATGCGGCCAACGTTCCCGTTAATACATACAGCAAGGGTGAGCTTGCACAAAAATCAGATTTTATCAGAATCTTTCAACTGCCGAGATCTGATGATTATTCTTTCAAGAATCCATCTGAAATATTTTGTTTTGTGGGCTTCCACCTGCAGGTGCGTCCGCCTCCTGCGTTGACTATCTAATCTCAAAATTCCCTTTTACCAAAATTTAGCGCCGCATTATTGTGGAAACGAAGGTCTTGTCGCTGATGCAGATCAGCGCATCTGTATTTTATTTATGCAACCTTAAAAATAATTATTATATGAAGAAAATACTTCTCTTCGCAATTTGCATGTGGGCTTTCCCATTGATGCACGCACAAACCACCGATACTGATGGTGATGGAATTCCGGATGTTACAGATGTGGACTCAGATAATGACGGCATTCCAGATTGTGTAGAACGGGGCGTTACCGGAAATATGACCGATAAATTTTCCGTTAACAGCGATGCCGTTCAAGTTTACGATGACCCAACGGGCACACCTGCCACTTATCAGTACCAAGTTCAGCTGACCCCGAATGAAAATAATAAAAGAGGACAAATATGGAGCCGCTCCACCATTGATTTTGCCAATAGTTTTACCCTGACTTTTCAGGCCTATTTGGGGAAAAATGATGGTAGTGGCGCAGACGGTATTGCTGCTGTTTTTCATAACGATCCGGATGGTATAAATGCGACCGGAGTGGATGGATATGGTATCGGAGCAATCGGCATTAAATACGGAATCATTTTGGAGCTTGATACTTATTACAATGGTAAAAATTGGAATACTCCTCCATTAGGAGATGTAATTTTGGATGATATTGAAGAAGATCACGGAATGATTCGTGATTCAGATGACTATACCCAAACCGGAATTATTACTCCGGCAGTATCTTTGGGTAATATCGAAGATAATAAATGGCACAATGTAATCATTACCTGGAATGCCACCACCAAAACACTCAAGTATGAAGTAGAACTTGGCAACAACACCTATATTACCGCAGGTGAGGCCACGTTTACCGATATTGTAAGGGATTATTTTAATGGAGCATCCAAAGTACGTTTTGGCTATACAGCTTCCACAGGAGGCCTCACGAATGATCAGCGCATCAAATTTGTTGATCTTTGCCGGGATTTCCCTGATGAGCTGGATACCGACGGAGACGGAATCCCAGACCATCTGGACTTAGACAGTGACAACGACGGTTGCCCAGACTCTTTGGAAGGTGGTGATAATGTTACACCACAAATGATATTGCCGAACGGAAGAATTGATATTGCCAACCAGGGAGGTATTGACAGTAATGGAGTTCCTGTTATTGTCAATCCGGGACATGCAGCAGACGTTGATGGCCAAGTGGCTCAAGGCATCGGTGCATCCAAAGACAAATATGTAACTGCAGGATGTGCTTGTCTAAAAGATCCACAAACCACTGGCAATGCTTTGCCCGTTAATTTTGGAATCACCAGTTTAGGAAGAGCAAAATCCAATGATACCACAGGTTGGCCGATGGCTCGAAAAGGAGCATGGATGGCTTTGGAAGCGCAATCGAAAGGATTTGTAGTGAACAGAATCCCCACCACTGCTGAAGTAGAAGGCATTGCCAATCCACAGCAAGGAATGATGGTTTACGATCAGGAAGCCAAATGTCTTAAAATCTATGTTCTTTCCAATACCGCCAACCCAGCTGAAGGTGGAAAATGGAAATGCCTGCAATACAAAGCGTGTCCGGATAACAGTTTTATGACTCCTTAAAATTTAAATTACTATGAAAAAATATTCTCAATCAATAGTGGTATTGTCATTATTCCTCGGACTTAGCGCAAAGGCACAAGTCGCCATCGGAAAACAGGCAGTTACCAATAGTTCAGTATCTTTAGAATTTGAGACCGAAGCCAGAGGCATCATCATGCCTTGGGTGGAAAAAGAGGCTAGCGTGACCAATGCAGTGGACGGAACCATCATTTTTGATGTAGAAACCAAAGATCTTAAAGTAAAAGAAAATGGCAACTGGGTTAATTTTACCGATGGTTCTGCAGGACAGGTTGACACTACTTTGCAAAACGGACTCACCGAAAAAACAGATGCGAAAGTATCGATAGGTGTACCAGCCGTTCCAGCCGTTCCTGGCATTCTAGTTTTGGAAGATGCGAATAAAGCGATGATTTTACCCAAAACCGATTCGCCTCATTCGAGTATTGTAAGCCCTGAACCGGGTACCATCGTGTTCGACACTGTGAAGCAGCAAGTGGCTGTTTTCGATGGGACAAAATGGACTTTCTGGAATTAATTCCAAGATTTTATAAAAACATCCGCTTTACTTTGGTGAAGCGGATTTTTTATGGCTACAATGCAATTTACAAAGACTATTTGGGGAACCCAATTTGAAACCCGCAGACTATTTTAAAGCGTTTCGGTTCTCGATCCCCAACGCATTGTAAATAATTTTGAGATGATACTTTACCGTATTTTCCGAGATGTAAAGTGCGCTGCCAATCTCTTTATTCGTTTTGCCCTCCTTCACGAGATCGACAATTTCCTTTTGTCGATCGGTAAGAAGATCTGTTTTCAACTCCGTTTTTTGTTGGGCACTGTCGTCATTTCCCTGTAGTACTTTCTCCAGGTCATCCCTCATTTTAGCGTTTTCCAGTTCGGCAAGCACCCGTCTTTTTTTATTTCTGGCATGACTACCAAGAAGCCACAGGAACAAACAAATAGACAATACGCTGATGATGGCGATAATGATTTGCTCTTGCTGTTTTGATGCTTTATCGGCTAACGCCTTTTCGTATTGAATTTTCTTTTCAAGATCTGTAAGTTTTAAACTGTTTGCATTCAATATAAAATTATCATCATATTTTAAATCGTCTGCAATTTTTCGATAATATTTGGCTTTCTCCAAATTATTCTGATAAGTATAAAACTCCCACATATCGACCGCAAGATTTTTTATGTAGATATCCGATTTGTATTTTTTAGCGAAGAACATTGCTTTATCAAATGCTTTTTCCACTTTCTCAGGTTGATTGAGTTTGCGATAAAGAAACATTTTCTTTCCATAAATATTAGGCAAATCCTTCGGGCTAACACGGCTAAAAATAGCTATCGCCTGATCGATTTTTCGGTTTCCCTCATCATACTTCCCATCTGTAATTTCAACAATGGCAAGTGCTGACAGATACAGCGCACGCGTTTCTTCATCAACCACTGACAAGTCCAGATTTTTATTTTCTTCAATCATCTTCCGCATCTCGTCTACTTTCTGTAAATCAAAAATGATAAAGAACCTTTCTATGGCCACCCGTGTCTCCACTTCTTTCCTGTGGCTACTATTCAAACCCTCTTTCAGGGCGAGACTTAGATTATTGAATGTTTCGGTATAATTGAATATTCTTTTGTAGGTAAATGCTTTTTGCAAATACGCATTGTAACGATCATAATCAGTTGATTTCGGATTGTAAAGTACTTCATAAATCCGAATCACACTTTTTTCGTACTGCCTTTTATTATTGAGTTCGTGGATTTCGTTTTCAAAGCGCTGAGGATCGATGGTTTGCGCACTACACATCTGAAACAGACACCACCCTACCAACACCCGGACTAATATTCTCATTTTAAACAAGTTGTGACAGTAATTAATTAATATTTGACCTCCACTACCTCCGGGTAGTCATTATTACTACTCTTTAACTAACCTAGCAAAATTAGGGATTTCTAACCGAAAACCCCCATTTTTGCAGCTCTTAAAAAAACAAACCTTTTAATAAAGGAAAAAACACGAAGAATTACTAAAGAAAAATTGAAGATTCTTTAAACACAAACAATGATGGGTAAAAACTAATAACCATTCCCTAAAATTCCGTTTCCATACCATGCGAAACGGAATTTTTTTTACTTTACCTTTACAGAGCCCGAATAACGCTTATCCTTTCCTTCCCTATTTATCCCGAATGATGTGATCATAAGAGCAGAAATAGGCATCATTTAAGATGTGGAATAGGTTGACCCTCTATGTACTTCTCAAAAATTCTCTTCGAGACTTTATTCAATGCTTTTCCATTTTCAGGGTTTATACCATCTGCAGTAAAAAATTCTACTTTGTTACGATATTTAGAATACCACAAACTTTCATAATTATCTCTCGTAATTGTATCTAACCGTTCCACTTTTTTAAAATTATCTACAAGTTTCAGGTCAATAGCAATTAATCCAGTTTTGGTTTTATTACAATATTCCGGGAGGTATTCTTTACCGTTCCAGTACATGCACTGTTTTGAATGATCCAATATTCCTAATCCTTCAGAGGAGAATTCATTCTTAGGTTGAAAAAAATGCTTTCCTACCAATAAACTAACACATAACAAGACACCCAAAAAACCAAGATTACTTTGCTTGGTAAGAAATTCGGGCATTTTTAGAATAGGTTTATTGATAACATTAATTACCACATTAGAAATAGATTCTTTTATAGAATACTCGATCGTTTTCCATTCTGCACAATATTCTTTGAAATTATTATAACCCAAGTAGATACTTAACTCATCGAGGATCAGTGGCTTTATATTGTAATCTTCATCTCTTTGAATCAGCGAATTATAATAAGATTCAAAAGTTTTATAGCTTAATGTAATTTTAAAATCATCCAACAATGTTCTTTCCAAAGATTTTAAGATGCCGGAAAATGAACTCTCTGTCGTTTCACTAGACGCTTTTTCAAATACATCTTCAATTAATTTTCTTTTCTGAAGCAGAAATTTTGACATATCAATGATTATTGGTGGGAAATATAAAATTTTTCAAAAAATAGCAATTACGGTTTTCCGTATCTGAGTTAAAAAAAATTTCCAAAAACTTTCCAAAAACTCTCTCACCCTTGCTTTCACATTCCTTGCATCTTTGCCACAGAAATCAGTGATAAACAAAAACTTATAAAGACAAAGTTACAAAACTGGTTTCCAAAAAAAAGCCAGATAAAACGGAGGAAAATCTCTGGTTTGGGAAGCAGACATTTCTCTTCCGTTTTTGAAGGCATACTTCCCAAAAATTTAAGAAGCGCTTCTTTCTTCAATCATGTGTTAACTGCTCGTCATCTGTTTTACGAGGAAGAACACTCACGCAAATTTTTAAATTTTTAAAACAATGTTAAATTTAATTCTGATTCTATTGGGACTCATTTCAAACCCCAACACAAGCAATGCGTCCAACTCAGGAAATGATCAAAGCACAACCACGGCTTCTACCCAATCAATTCCGGGAGATACTGGTGGGGATTATGGGCAAACACCG
>MKTK01000038.1:143169-155044 GCA_001898255.1 Chryseobacterium sp. 39-10
ACTAAGAATGATATTAGTTTATCAAATGCTTTTTATGATAAAGCATTTGAGTTTCTGGATCATAAAAATAAAGATAGTGCTTTCTATTATTTTAACTTAAGTAAGGATTCCTTTTCTACAGATCAAGATACAATCGGCATAGCGAAATGCCTAATAAATATGGCAGTAATCCAAGAGAGTGAAGGTGATGATTACGGCTCTCAGGAAACGAGTGTGGAAGCGCTAAAATATCTAAATAAAAAACGGAAAAACAATTATTATTTAGCAGCTACTTATAATAATTTGGGTATTGTAAGTGGAAAACTTAAAATGTTTGAAAATTCCATCAATTTTTTTAATGATGCAATTAAATACACCGATGACGAAGAAAATTCTTTAATTTACGAGAATAATCT
Source organism: Chryseobacterium sp. 39-10 (assembly GCA_001898255.1). Classification (GTDB taxonomy): domain Bacteria; phylum Bacteroidota; class Bacteroidia; order Flavobacteriales; family Weeksellaceae; genus Kaistella. The sequence goes on from MKTK01000038.1 coordinate 143,565, forward strand.
AGCAAACGAGTATAGGAGAAAACAAAATTACAGTGATGCTATAAAGATATACAAGGTAATTCTTAGGAGCAATTTAAACATAGGAAACTACGCAAGAACTTTAACAAACCTCGCATTCACCCAATGGCTTCAAAACCCCAATTATAATCCGCTTCCTGAGTTCCAAAACGCTTTAAAAATCAGGATGAAAGAAAAAGACCAGTGGGGACTTAATTCCAGTTACGCTCACATTGCGGATTATTACACTCCAAACAATCAGGACTCGGCATTGGTGTATGCAAAAAAAATGTTTCACGTCGCAAAAGAAATTAAAAGTCCGGACGACCAGATCGAAGCCCTTCAAAAATTAATCGTACTTGAAAATTCTCAAAACTCAAAAGAATATTTTCAAATTTATCAGAAGCTCAATGACAGTCTTCAAACAGCAAGAAATAAAGCTAAAAATCAGTTTGCACTCATCCGTTACGAGACCGAAAAGAATAAAGCTGATTTTCTAAAAGCGCAGGCGGAAAGTGCACAGAGGCAAAATCACATCATTAAACAGTACATTCTCATAGGCATTATCGCTTTGATCTTGTTGATCTTGATTATATCATTTACAAAAAGACAAAAAAAACTTCAACAGGAAAAACTTTTGGAAGTAAAAAACACAGAACTTAAATACTCCAAAAAAGTGCATGACCGAGTAGCTAACAGAATCTATCAATTGATGTCCTTTTTAGAAAACAAAGCATATTTTGACAGGGATGCACTGTTGTTTGGTTTAGAAAATGTCTATGAAATCTCCAGAGATATATCTTATGATAATAAAGATATCAACGAAAATCAGAGCTTTTCCGAGCAGCTTCATCTTATGCTGGCCTCTTATTCTTCAGAATCGATAAAAACAATCCTGAACGGCAATAATGAAAGACTATGGGAGGGTGTTAGTTTTCGCCACAAAACAGAAGTTTATCTTATTGTTCAGGAACTTATGACGAATATGAGAAAGCACAGCCAAGCCAGTGTGGTTTCTATCATTTTTTTAAGGGCAGATCATCACATCAGTATTTCCTACACAGACAATGGAATCGGCATTGCGCATCTTTCTCCCAAAAAAGGGTTGCAAAATGTGGAAAACCGTATTAAATCAATTAACGGAACGGTTACTTTTGACACAGAAAATAACAGTTTATTAAAAATTAATATCACATTTCCAGTCTAAAATAATAATTATGTTTAAAAAAGCTCTAGCTGCTGAAGATCATGAAAGTTCTAATCTATCTGTTCGCAAGGCGTTGGAAGATCTCCAGATTCCTTACACGGATGTTAGTTATTGCGATGAGGCCCTTAGCAGAATAAAAATAGGTTTACAGGAAAACAAACCATTTGATTTGTTGATTACTGACCTTTCCTTTGAAGAAGATCATCATCAACAAAAAATAAACTCCGGTCAGGACCTTATTGCCGCGGTAAGAGAAATGCAACCTGATCTTAAAATCATCGTTTTCTCCGCGCAAAAGAAGGAAGTCATCATCGAAAAGCTTTTTGATGAACAGAAAATAAACGGCTATGTAAAAAAAGGAAGAGAAGATGTTAAAGATCTGAAAAAATCTATCCGGGCGGTTTTCAACAATGAGAAATATATTACTTATGAATTGAAGGGGAAAAGTGCTGAAAGGAATTCTTTTGTATTTTCAGACTATGACACTTTATTGGTTTCGCTATTGGCAGCCGGTACTTTTCTCAAGGACATCCCGGATTACCTAAAACAAAAAAATATAAAACCTGCCAGCATGAGTGCCGTTGAAAAAAGGTTAAAAGACATTAAAACATCATTAGAAGTTAATAGCAATGAACATCTGATAGCTTTTTGTAAAGACTTCGGGATTATATAAAATGTTCAATCCTACGGGTTGTACGTTATAAAACTTTCAAAAAATTTGAAAGTTTTTTTGTTTTTACGGATTTCCGTAACATAATAATTTGAGCCAGATGTAATTTTGGACATGTAAAAAACTACTATCCATGGAACTCAAATTAAAATTAGAACAGCTTCATCAGCGCGTGAACGGACTCAAGGATCAAATACAAACTGAAGAAGCCACAAAGACTGCTTTCGTCATGCCTTTTATTCAGATTTTGGGTTATGACATTTTCAATCCGACGGAGGTTGTTCCTGAATTCATTGCCGACATCGGAACCAAGAAAGGAGAAAAAGTGGATTTTGTTATCAAGAAAGAGGATGAACCTATTCTGATTATCGAATGTAAAAACTGGAAAGAAAATGCAGATGCTCATAACTCGCAATTGCACCGCTATTATCACGTTTCCAAAGCCAGGTTTGGTGTACTTACCAATGGCATTATTTACAATTTCTATACTGATTTGGAGAAACCAAACATTATGGACGAAAAGCCCTTTTTCACCATCAACCTTGATGATCTGAAAGATAACTCCATCAAAGTTCTGGAAAACTTCACAAAATCAGGTTACAATCTGGAAAGTATCTTAGACTCTGCGGAAGCTTTAAAATACATCAAAGCCATCAGAAAAGAATTTGAAAAAGAAATTGAAAATCCATCTGATGAATTAGTTAGATTATTAGTTAACCGATTTTTTGAAAAACCACTTACCGCGAACAGAATGATCACTTTCAAAGAATACGCGAAAAGAGCATTGAGTATTTCAATTTCGGAATCCATAAGTTCCCGCCTCAAATCCGCACTGGTTATTAATGATAATATTGAAACTGAAAAAGCTGTTGTTTCTACAGTGAATATTGATCAGAATACGGATGTTTCGAAAGTTATTACCACGGAAGAAGAACTGGAAGCATTTCAAATTGTGAAGGCCATTTTACGTGAAAGAATTTCGTCGGATAGAATTGCTTACAGGGATACGCAATCTTACTTTGGGATTCTGCTGGATGACAATAACAGAAAACCAATCTGCAGATTTCATTTTGGAACCAATAGAAAGCTAATCGAATTATTTCATAAAGGAAAGGACTCCGGAGAGAAAATTATTCTTGATTCGCTGGATGGAATCTATAGCCACAGAAATGAACTTCATCAAACTGTTGAGAACTATAATTAATATGAGAAAAACACTACTTTTTACTTTGTTGACATTGGGACTATGGATATGCAAATAAAAAGTGCAGTATAAGTTAAGCTACATTTTGATAGATTTTGTTTTGATTGTTAAATTCCTGGATTGTTTTGTAATTCAGGGTGCTGTGTCGTCTTTTTTTGTTGTACCAGATTTCGATGTATTCAAAGATCTCAAGTTCCATTTTTTCTTTGGTGATGAGTTTGTTTCCGTAGATCAATTCCGTTTTTAAAGATTTGAAAAAACTCTCCGCTACCGCATTATCCCAGCAGTTTCCTCTACGACTCATACTTCGGATAACGCCATAAGATTCAACTGTTTCAGCAAATTTCTTATTCGCATATTGTACGCCTCTGTCGCTGTGAAAAATTAATTCTTTACCAAATTTTCTGTTTCTGACTGCCATTTTCCACGCTGCAAAACTTGTTTTCTCAGTACTCATTCCATTACTCAAACTCCAACCAATGATCTTTCGGTCGTACAAATCGATGATTGTTGTAAGATACAAAAATCCTTCTTTGGTTTGAATGTAGGTGATGTCTGAGACCCAAACCTTTGATGGTTCTGTCACCAAAAAATTCCTTTCTAATACATTCTCTACAATCAAGTAATTGTGTTTTGAGTGGGTAGTGACTTTAAATTTTCTGCTCAACTTGCTCTTCAAACCCAGCTCCTTCATATATTTTGCAACCGTGATCCGAGATATTTTCTAACCCAAAGCATTGAGTTCAAAAGTAATCCTTGGACTGCCATAACGTTGTTTTGATGCAAAATAAATCGAGCTAATCTCCATTTTTATTTTTTCTTTCAAAAGCAAACGTTTAGATTTTGGTCTGATTTTCCATTTGAAATAACCGCTGGAAGACACTTTCAAAACCTTGCACATTTTTTCAATCGGCAATAAGTACTCGTAAGTTCTAATAAACCAATACTTCATCGACCGCTCCTGGAAATCGAAGATTCGTGAATTCCTTTAAAAATAAACTAAAAATAATGAACAAAAAATGCTGATTGCTTTTTTTAAGATGTCGCGTTCCAGCTCTGCATCCTTGAGTTTTTTCTCCAATTCCTGGATCTTTTCCTGTTCGGGGGTGAGTTTTAAATTCCCATTTCCCGGAAAACTTCCGGTTCCAAACTCTACATATTCCTTTCGCCATTTGTAAAGAAGTGTTACTTTGATGCCCAATTCTCTGGCCAATTCTGAGATATTAGCTCCTTCATTACTCAATTGGACAGCTTTGGTTTTAAAAGCAGGGTCGTAGATTTTTCTCTCTCGTTTCATAAATTAAAATTAAGGTTTTATACTTAACTTTAACTGGATACTAATTTAGTACATCCACTGTAAACAACAAAAGGAAATATGGGAATCATGATTATTCTGAAATGTGTTTCAAAGACATAAAAGAAAAACCGACTGATGCAACAGGAAAGGTTCCCTTCTGACTTGAAATTTTTTGACTATGATATAAACCAATTGGCGAAGCGCGCCGATAATAATTCGCAATAGATATAAAGTATTAACAACGCTAGAACAAAAAAAACACCTCCGATTGAAATACCCTCTACTTTAGGAATAACATAAAGTTCCTTCCTTTTGGATGGTATTATAACTAATTTTGAAATGATTGTAAGTAGGTTGTAAAATCCAAAAAAGAAAAACCCTCAAATCCTTTGCTATAAAGAAAATTGAGGGATTGTATGTAGACCCACAGGGATTCGAACCCCAGATGACTGAACCAAAATCAGTAGTGTTACCGCTACACCATGGGTCTGTTTTGTTTTTGGTGGTGCAAATTTAACAATATTTTTTTGCCAAGCAAATTTATTTGTACAAAAAAGCACCCACAGTGCAGTTATTGTCTCTATTCAACCATCAAATACCCAAATAAGGGTGAAAAAACTGTGGTAAAAGAAGGAATAATTACGTACTTTTGAAGAAATAATTTTAGCAATGAGCAGTATTGAAGACAAGAAAAAAGCACTCGCATTGGTGCTGGAAAAACTAGATAAAACCTATGGCAAAGGGACGGTAATGACGCTGGGAGACGACTCCGTTGACCACTCGATTGAAGTGATTCCCTCCGGCTCTTTGGGGCTGGATTTGGCTTTGGGTGTGGGCGGTTATCCTAAAGGAAGAGTGATCGAAATTTATGGTCCTGAATCTTCCGGTAAAACAACATTGACTCTTCACGCCATAGCAGAAGCACAAAAAATGGGCGGCATCGCGGCCTTTATTGATGCCGAACATGCATTCGATCGCCATTATGCAGCCAAACTAGGAATCAACCTTGAAGAATTAATTATATCTCAACCCGACAATGGTGAGCAGGCATTGGAAATTGCTGACAATTTAATTCGCTCTGGCGCCGTTGATATTGTGGTCATTGACTCGGTGGCCGCATTAACACCCAAAGCTGAGATTGAAGGTGAAATGGGTGACTCTAAAATGGGATTGCACGCCAGACTGATGTCTCAGGCATTAAGAAAATTAACCGCCACCATTTCCAGAACAAAATGTACCGTTATTTTCATCAACCAGCTGAGAGAGAAAATTGGCGTGATGTTTGGAAACCCGGAAACAACAACCGGTGGAAATGCATTAAAATTTTACGCCTCTGTAAGAATCGACATTCGAAAAGCCAGCGCCCCTATTAAATCCGGAGACGAAGCCGTAGGAAGCAGGGTGAAAGTAAAGATTGTGAAAAACAAGGTTGCACCTCCTTTTAAACAAGCCGAATTCGATATTATGTATGGAGAAGGCGTTTCTAAAGTGGGAGAAATTTTAGACACCTCAGTTGACATGGGTATCGTGAAGAAAAGTGGATCATGGTTCAGCTATGAAGACACCAAACTGGGGCAAGGACGCGACGCTGTGAAAGACATGCTGAAAGATAATCCCGATCTTGCGGACGAACTGGAAAGTAAGATTAAAGAGGAAATCCACAACGCTAAATCTTAAGGTTTAACCTAACGACTGAGCTTTAAAAAAACAGAATCGAAGTTTTCGGTTCTGTTTTTTTAGTGATCACCGCTTCATCAAGATCACCAAAAAAATGAGCTTTACATGATGAACGAGCTTTTCAAAAATCAAGTCTGGGAAATTACGCGGCTTATTCCCAAAGGAAGGGTAACGACTTACGGCTCCCTCGCTAAAGCCGTTGGTTTCCCCAATCATTCGCGACATGTAGGGAAAGCCATGGGCGGTTGCCCCAAAGATGTTCCGGCCCACCGCGTTATTGCGAGCTGCGGACACTTGTCGGTTCCCGAGTTTCTGCCAAAGCTTGAGCAGGAAGGAATTACCGTTGTCAATATGCGCGTTAAAGATTTTAAAGTATTATTCTGGGATCCTTTGTTGGAGTTATAGTTTTTTGGTTGCGGCGGCTTCGCCGCCGCAACCAAAAAACTTCGGCGGAGCCAATGGCTCCGCCGAAGTTCAATACAAACAATAAGTAACCGCCTACGTCTTTAACGACTAAAGTTAAAAGTTTTATACAGTTACTAAAATCGTCATCAAAACAACTTAAATTTGTTTTGACAATTAGTACCTTTTACTGATTCAAATGACGATAACTTTTCTGAATAAAATCAGTTAACTCTTTTCCTTTCAGCAAATTTTGAGACAGTTTCGCTAAGTCCAACGCATACTGAATTTTTTCTTTCTTCGCATTATTGTCATCCGACTTCAAAAGTTCTGATGCAAATTCGGAGTTGGCATTCACCACCAAATTATACATTTCCGGGAAATTGCCCATACCGAACATCCCTCCTCCACCGGTGGCCTGCATGTCTTTCATCCTGCGCATAAATTCTGGCTGCGTAATCACCAAAGGTGCATCTTCGCTCGCCAAGTCTTCGAGCTGAACGGTAAATTTAGCATCGCTCACCGCAGTTTCAATATCTTTCTTCAAAGTTTCTTTCTCGGTATCGTTGAGTTTGGCAATGACCGGTTCATCTTTTTTAATCAAATTATTAAGATGATCAGCATCTACTCTTGCAAACTGTATTTTTTCTTTTGATCCTTCTAATTTCTGAATCAAATGCGGAACTATCGGCGAGTCCAACAATAACACTTCGTAACCTTTGGATTTTGCGGCTTCTATGTAAGCATACTGCTCATCCACATTCGAAGCATATAGAACTACCCAATTGCCATCCTTGTCGGTTTGCATTGCTTTCGTTTTATTCTCGAGCTCACTCCATAAGTAAAACTGTCCATCAGTGGTTGGGTAAAGTGCAAACTTATCTGATTTCTCGTAAAACTTTTCCTCAGAAATCATTCCGTACTCGATCACGACTTTAATATCATTCCACTTTTTATTATAATCATCACGATTCTCGTTGATTAGCGAAACCATCTTATCGGCCACTTTTTTTGTGATGTATGATGAAATCTTCTTCACGGCTCCGTCGGCCTGAAGATACGATCTGGACACGTTGAGCGGAATATCCGGAGAATCGATCACCCCTCTCAGCAACATTAAGAAATCGGGAACGATGCCTTTTACTTCATCAGTTACAAAAACCTGATTTTGGTACAACTGAATTTTATCCTTCTCAATATTTAAGCTATTGCTAAGTTTCGGAAAGTACAAAATCCCTGTTAAGTTGAACGGATAATCCACATTCAAATGAATATTGAAAAGTGGCTCCTCGAATTGCATCGGATACAATTCGTGGTAAAATTTAGTGTAATCGTCACTGGTTAATTCACTTGGCGCAATCGTCCAAGCGGGTGTCGGATTATTAATGATGTTATCCACCTCTTCGGTTTCCGGCTGGGTACCTTCCGGAGCGCCTTCTGGAAGAGGCAAAGTGTGCGTTTTTGTTCCAAACTTAATCGGAACCGGCATGAACTTATTGTATTTCAACAGTAACTCGCGAATCCTGTGCTCTTCCAAAAATTCTGTAGAATCCTCCGCGATGTGTAAAATGATCTGTGTTCCCCTGTCTGTTTTTACATCGGTTTCTTCTAACGTATATTCGGGACTTCCGTCGCAAATCCAGTGTACCGCTTTCGACCCTTCCTGATAAGATTTTGAAATAATTTCAACCTTATCTGCCACCATAAACGCAGAATAAAAACCTAAACCAAAATGCCCAATGATCCCTGAATCTTTTGCGGAATCTTTATATTTTTCCAAAAACTCTTCTGCGCCGGAAAATGCAACCTGGTTGATGTATTTCTCTACTTCTTCCCCCGTCATACCAATTCCCTGATCGGTAATGGTCAACGTCTTGTTTTCTTTATCAATCTTCACCTCAATCATCGGATTGCCGTAAGATGTACTGGTTTCCCCAATTGAAGTAAGATGTTTCAATTTTAATGTTGCATCCGTAGCATTAGAAATTAATTCCCGCAAAAAGATCTCATGATCACTGTACAAGAATTTCTTAATTAGTGGAAAAATATTCTCCACTGACACATTGATATTTCCTTTTGTCATTGTAATTTATTTTATGATATGTTGTGCAGGTTTTCTCAAAATAAATACCAATGCCAGAAAACTGACAGAATGACATTTCCACCTACATTCTATTATGAAACGTAATAAAAAAGCGCCGTAAAGGCGCTGATTATCTTGATGAAAAACTTTCGTTATGCGTTCTCAAGAATATATTGGAACATCAATGGAGCACAGATCGTCGCATCACTTTCCACAATGTATTTTGGTGTATGAATATCTAATTTACCCCAAGTAATTTTCTCATTAGGAACTGCTCCGGAATAAGATCCGTAAGAAGTTGTAGAGTCGGAAATCTGACAGAAATACGACCAGAAAGGAATATCATGCATCTCCAAATCCTGATACAGCATCGGCACAACACAAATGGGGAAATCGCCGGCAATACCGCCTCCAACCTGGAAGAATCCAACGCCTTTACCTCCTGAATTTTTAGGATACCAATCTGCTAAATAGGTCATGTACTCGATACCGGATTTCATGGTTGAAGGTTTCAAATCTCCTTTAATACAATAACTCGCAAAAATATTACCCATGGTAGAATCTTCCCAACCCGGAACTACAATTGGCAAATTTTTCTCTGCCGCAGCCAGCATCCAAGAATTTTCTTTGGGTATTTCGTAATATTGCTCAAGTACCCCAGACAAAAGCATTTTGTACATATATTCGTGCGGAAAATAACGCTCACCCTTTTCTTCAGCATCTTTCCATATTTCATAAATATGCTTCTGCAATCTTCGGAAAGCTTCCTCTTCCGGAATACAGGTATCCGTCACCCGATTAAGCCCTTTCTCCAATAAATCCCACTCTTCCTGTGGGGTGAGATCACGGTAGTTTGGCACGCGCTTATAATGGGAATGCGCAACGAGATTCATTAAATCTTCCTCTAAATTGGCTCCTGTACAAGAGATAATCTGAACTTTATCCTGACGAATCATTTCTGCCAAAATTTTACCCAATTCCGCAGTTGACATCGCCCCAGCTAAAGAAATCAACATTTTACCACCCTCTTTAAGGTGAGCCACATATCCTTTAGAAGCATCTACCAAAGCGGCAGCATTGAAGTGCAAATAATACTTTTCAATAAATTCTGAAATCGGTTTACTCATTTTGAATTTTGTTTTTGCAAAGATAGGCATTAACCTACAAATTGACGATCGTAATGCAAACTACAGCAGATATTGAAATACCAATCAAGGAATTCTACATTCTGAATCTCCGATTTTCTTTCTTCTCCGATAGCTTCTTCTTATTGTCTAACCTTTTCTGAATTTTTGATTTAGAAGGCCTGGTTGCTTTCCTCGGTTTCTGCACCACTAAAGCACTATTCACCAAATCCACCATTTTCTCCGTCGCCAACTTCTTATTCCTAAGCTGCGTGCGAAACTCCGAAACCGTTAGCTGCAAAATACCCTCACTATTAATACGGTTAGCAAGCTTCGATACAATCAAACCCTTGTGCCCCTCCGAAAAATAAATGCTCTCCATCACATTCCACATCACCGTTACCGAAGTTTCGACCTTGTTCACATTCTGACCGCCCGCACCAGAAGAACGAGAAGTTTTGTACGTTAACTCTGAAGAAAAATCAATCATTTTGAAATGCATGGTTGGTAAAAACACGAACAAAGATATAAGAAATATCAGACGAAATTACGTAACAACAAAGTTGAGCGAAAGAAAACCAACTTATTCCCCTCTTTTTAAAGAGGGGTGGCGATTTCGCGAAGCGAAATTGACGGGGTGTTTTTAGAATCTAGCCATTTTAAAACATTTAAGTGCTCAAAAGTAACGTCAACAAGGCGCGTCGGTCCACTTTCCCGTTGGGAGTTCTGGGAAACTTTTCAACAAAAATGACTTCTTTTGGCCTTTCGAAAGATCGGACATACTTCACCGAAGAAATTCGGTCATTGCACGGCACAGAATAATCACCTTCAATGGCAAGAACCAATTGTTGACCATATTTTTCGTCAGGAAGCCCCAAGAAAACAACTTCATTGGGAATTTCTTTTTTAACCAATTCTTCTAATTGTTCCGGAAAAATTTTTGCACCCCCTGAATTAATAACATGATCAACTCTGCCTAAAAACTTAAAACTCTTTTCATTTCCCAACTCAACTAAATCGTTAGTGAATAAAGTACCTTCGTGCAACTGCGGCGCCGAAATCGTAAGACAACCTCTTTCGTCCTGACCAATTCCCACTCCATTCAACACATGGAAATACTCTTGCCGCTGTGGAAAAATCTCTTTTAAGGCAATATGAGAAAGCGTTTCCGACATTCCATAGGTTTCAAAAATTTGAGATTTGAGGTTGGGAATCTCACCTATTTTTCTCTTTAATGATTCTGAAACCGCAGCACCCCCAATGATCAAACGCCTCATCCAATGCAGTTTATCTAATGAGTTTTCTACCTGAAGCGGGGTCATCGCGCAGAAATCAATTTCTTTGTTTATATTTTTTAGTGGTGATAATGAAGGATCTTCAATGCTAAGCATGAGTTTTCTTTCAATAGATCGCACAACCATCATTTTTCCCGAAATGTATTCCACCGGAAGACAAAGCAATGCAGTATCCTTTTCTTTCAATCCCAAGAAATCGCAGGTCATCCTTGCAGAATTATTCATTCTGTTTTTTTCGACATCAAAAATTTTTGGAGTTCCTGTGGAACCAGATGTTTGTACCGAAATGGTTTGCTTATCAGATAAAAACTCCCGCACAAAGGCAACGGTTTTTTCTTCAAATTCCGAACTTGGATGTAGAGATCGTGAGAAATGGGGTAAAGAGCAATCAATTTCCATGGTTGGCAGTTATTTCATAAAAGTACGGACTTCGCGTGAGGGCGGAGGTGGAAATCCTTTTTATTTTACGGCGGCGGCTTCGCCGCCGCCGTAAAATAAAAAGATTGTAGCCGCAGACCGACCTT
>MKTK01000038.1:155077-203865 GCA_001898255.1 Chryseobacterium sp. 39-10
CATTCTGTCCACCGTCCCCATCCCGAGCAGTGAGAGCCCTTTTTTGATGGTTTTACCAGTGAGCTCGGAAAGCTGTAACCGGAATTGCTTGGTCTCCTCACTTTCCTGATTAAGGATCGGATTATTCTGATAAAAGGAGTTATACGATTTTACAAGATCATACACATAATTGGCCACCAATGCAGGCGAAAGGGTTTCTGCAGATCTTGAAATAACATCTTTGAAATTGGAAAGATTTCCGACCAGTTCTTTTTCGGATTCGTTCATTTCATAGTCGGAAATGGGTTGCTTTTGATAGCCGGCTTTACTCAGCAGAGATTGTATCCGCGCGTAGGTATATTGAATAAAAGGCCCGGTATTACCGTTGAAATCGATACTTTCTTTCGGGTTGAACAGCATTTTTTTCTTGGGATCAACCTTTAGCATAAAGTACTTTAATGCGCCTATCCCAACAGTTTCGTAGGATTTTTCCTTTTGTTCGGGAGAAAGCCCTTCTAATTTGCCCAGTTCTTCTGCCTTTTCTTTGGCGGTTTCGTACATTTCCTGCATTAAATCGTCGGCGTCCACCACGGTTCCTTCTCGAGACTTCATCTTCCCTTCGGGCAATTCTACCATCCCATAAGAAAGGTGATAAAGGTTATCGGCCCAACTATACCCTAACTTTTTGAGGATTTTGAACAATATATCAAAATGGTAATCCTGTTCATTACCAACCGTATAAATCAACTTCTGAATATCATTGTCTTTAAATCGTTCCACGGCAGTTCCTAAATCCTGCGTCATGTACACCGAAGTTCCGTCTGAACGAAGCAGTAACTTTTGATCGAGTCCCTCATCCGTCAAATCGCACCACACGGAACCATCCTCTTTTCTGTAGAAAACGCCTTTGTTGAGCCCCTGCTGAATAAGATCTTTACCCAAAATATAGGTATTGCTTTCGTACTGTATCTGGTCGAAATCAACTCCTAAGCGCTGATACGTTTCACTGAATCCATCATACACCCAGCCGTTCATTTCCTTCCAAAGATTCCGAACATGCTCGTCACCCTTTTCCCAGTCAAGAAGCATTTGTTGTGCTTCCAAGATCAGGGGCGCATTCTTTTTAGCTTCATCCTCGGTTTGTCCCTGGCTAATAAGTTCTTTAATCTGCGCTTTATAATTCTTATCGAACTCTACATAGAAATTGCCCACCAACTTGTCTCCTTTTAGCGCAGTAGATTGTGGAGTTGCCCCATTGCCGAATTTTTCCCAAGCCAGCATCGATTTGCATATATGAATCCCCCGGTCGTTGATAATCTGGGTTTTTATAACCTTGTAACCGTCTGCTTTGAGAATTTGTGCGACGGAGTATCCCAAAAGATTGTTCCGGATGTGCCCTAAATGCAATGGCTTATTGGTATTGGGAGAGGAATATTCCACCATTACCGTTTCATTTTTGTCTATAACCTGCTCAAAATTGGCGTCGATGGATTTAAAATTCTCAAGGAAAAAACTGTTCTTTACTTTAATGTTGAGGAATCCTTTTACCACATTAAAACTTTGCACAAAATCTGCCTGCACTGCAAGCGCATCGCCCAATTCGGTCGCAATAAAATCGGGGCTTTTCTTGAGCAACTTTACCAAAGGAAAGGTAACAATGGTAAAATCTCCTTCGTACTCTGTTTTGTTTTGCTGCACTTCCAATGTAATGGTGTGGGGATTATTCTGGTCGCCAAGTTGGTAATTGGCATCAATAATTTCGGAAAGTTTATGTTGGATAAGATCTTTAATATTCATGGTGAAAAATTGAGATACAAATATACGGAAATTAAAAAACCACTCTTACGAGTGGTTTTTCAAAATTTAATTCTGAAAGTTGGTATTTACTTAAAGATAAATGGTGTAAATTCATTTTTTGTAAAACATTGACTTTGAGAAACTACAGGAACATTAGCCCCATTGGCAGAATACTCGTCAGCTGGGTAAAGCAATCTCCATGGCTTATTGGGCTTGGTAGCGGTTGTAGCTAACGGCGTTTCTGGATAACCTGTTCTCAGGTAATTAATATAGGATTCAGCACCATTGTACCCCATTAGTGCTACCCATCTTTGGTATTGAATAGCGGCAATTTTGTCATCATTCGTACCAGTCCAACCCACTTTCGGATTAGAAGCTATGCTTGTGATGTAACCAGCAGCATCCGTTGTTTTACCATCAAAATTAAATGACGCCTGTACACCTTTTTCAAAATGAATTTGGTCTCCAGAGAACCCTGCGTAACCACGTAATGCTGCCTCAGATTGTAAAAACTCGCTTTCAGCAAGCATCATTAAATACCCATTTGAAGCAGAACCAGTCCCTGTACTGGCACTAAACATTCCCGCTAGAAATGAGAAATTTTCGATAACTGGTTTTCTACCATTAACAGTATATCCCATGAAGACTTTGTAATCATCATTGGTCATTCCTTGAGGAAAACCATAATAACCAGTAGCACCACCTGCACTTGTATTATTATACATTTTACCTGTGGTGAATTTGGCACTGATTCTAGGATCAGAAACTCCGCTTGTTGCTTTAGACGGGTCACCTTGCAAAGATTTAATAGCGTGGTCAGAAGCCGTCATTAGCAAATATCCATTGGTGTTGGATGATCCTGCAGATGTAAATTTACCAAAAGCATTATACAAAGGGTTTTGAGCTGCAGCAGTACCACTTGAATACCCAGGATTGATAGCGACATCAGCAGAAATAAAAGTAGCACCAGCTAAGGAAGAAATGATTTGATTTCTTAACGCTATACCTTGGGCATCAGAGGTATTTGACATCCGAATGGCAAACTTTAAAAGTACAGTATTTGCAAATTCATTCCATTTAGCCATATTCCCTTTAAAGATAGGATCTGACAAAGCTTCAACTTTAAAATTTCCATTAGTACCATATGTACTAATTAAAGACTTAGCATCCAAAAGTTCTTGAACCAATGCTTTGTAAATATCTACGTCTTTGTCATATTTAGGGGTTGGATTAGCTGACTCCTGAAAAGCTTCAGTATAAGGCACATTCCCGTAAAGATCTACCACATACTGCATATAAAATGCTTTCTGAATTTTTGCAATCGCAGCGTAATTGGCTTGAGCTGCGCCATAGTCTATAACGCGTTGCAACCTTGTAATTGCTTTATAAAAATCTGTAAAAATAATCTGTCTGTAAGACGTTGTTATATCTAAATCAGATTCGGTGGTATAAGGATTACCATACTGTGCAAAATTACCAGACCATGTATTAGTCCATGCATTTCCAAGTGCATTCAGACCTGCACCATTTCCTGTTGAACCAACGGTTAATCCATTTCCAGCTAAAACTCGATAGGCGTCTGTTGATGCTCCACCAAGTCTAAAACTTGGAGAAAGTTGATCCGCTAAAACCTTGTTAGGGGTTAAATTATCGTCTAGGCGACACGAAATCGTCACTAAACCGAGTAAAGATAATATGATGTATTTTTTCATTTTGTTATGATTAAAATTAATTAAAACTTGATGTTAAGAGATGCCCCGAATACTTTAGTGCTTGGATACTGTGTACGAGACGATACACCAATTGCGTTATTGGTAGTTCCTGAATAATAACTAGATTCCGGATCTGCATAATTTCGATTATTATCTGCAAGCTTCATGAATGGATTTCTAGCATATGCACCGAAAGTTATTTCTTCCAAGCCATATTGCTTATACAATTGCTTTGGTAAAGTGTAATTCAAATAAATTTCTCGGATCTTAAATACCTGCCCGTCTACCAAAAGATTTTCTCCGTATGTTGCATATTTGGAAGAGAACCAACTAATTACACTACTGTAGGTATTACCTCCTGTTTTGATGGATGTATTTTCAACATAGCCACCAGTTCCATTAGGAATTACAGAATTTGGCATAATGAATCCTCCATGCTCTCTATCAACTTCACCAGAATCCCATAGTGTACCGTTGAAAGCTAAACCGCTTTGAACATCTGTAATTATTTTCGCTCCATATCTGTAATCAGCAACAGCTCCTAACTTAAATCCTTTATAAGAAAAACTTGTGCTAAATGTATAAATACTTTTAGGAACTGCACTTCCTGCATTTTCCAGTGAAGCAGTAACTAAAGGATTACCTGTTGCAGGATCAATAATTATACGCCCCAAATCATCTCTTTGGTATTTTGACACCTTAATTAATGGAAACACTGATCCTTTCTGTGCATAAATCCCCCAAGTTGTGCTTGTGAAAATTGGAACCTCATCAGTTACACCTGGGATAACTTCGTCAATAATACTCTCATTATAAGAATAACCTGCATTTAATTCCCATTTAAAATCAGATGTTTTAATAGGAACTAGTCCCAAATTAACCTCAGCTCCTTTCGAAGTAAGCTTCGCTATGTTAATGAACTTTTGGTTAATACCAGAAGCAGAAGATGCAGTTTGCTTCGTAATCATATCTTTGGTGTCTTGCTCGTAAATAGAGCCTCCAATTCTTACTCTGTCATTAAAGAAACCAAGATCCAAGTTGATCTCTTTTGTGGTTATAAATTCAGGAGTAATATTTTCATCAGCCTGTACCATTCCATTTCTATATGAATTTACGCCTGAGAACGGGAATCCACTTACCAATTCGGCTGTCTTATTTATGTCATACCAATCCAGTGGTCCAAAGCCACCAGTTTTTGTATAGTTCCCTGAAATCTTCATATAGTTCAATACAGATCCTCCTATATTAAACGCCTTGGTAGGAATAAATGACAAGCCTATTGAAGGGTAGAAGTATGAATTATTGTTTTTCGGAAGTAAGGATTGCCATTCATTTCTTGCAGTTAAATTTAAGAATAAATAATCTCTGAAAGACAAATCCAAATTTGCAAATAATGCGTGAGAATCTTTTCTGTAATCACCATTGCTTGCCAAAGATGAATGGCCTGCATTTAAAGGCTGTGTTACATTGGTCATAACATAAACGCCTGGCATAGCTAAGTTTGTACCACCATTTTGCATAATATGCATTCTATGATCCTGATAGTTGTGCCCAAGATTCACCTTAAGATTAAGATCACTGGTTAAGTCATAATCGAAATTGATCATTAAGTCACCATAGTAATCAAAAGTTGTTCTGTCGTCTAAGAACAATGCAGAATTCACTGCCTTAACAGATTTTCCTGCAGCACCACCATACTTACCTGTGCTAAAAGCATCCCTAAATTTCAGTGATGAAGAGTTAGAGCTTTGAATATTACCTGTATAGCGTACATTGATATGATCATTAACATCGTACCCTAAACCAAGTGAAGCATTATAGAAGTTTCTAGAATAGTTTTGTCTAACATGCTTCATTCTCCAGTATGGATTTTGGTAGTAGATGTTCCACGCAAAAGCATTATCCGGATAATTCTTATATTCAGTAATTGGAATATCTGGTGGAGACTGTAACAAACTCCAATACAATGAATCATTAGTCGTTTCATCAAACAGCGTTGTTGTTTGGGTATAGTCGGTTCTATTATAGATTAACCCAACGTCAAAGGAGAATTTATTAACTTTCGCCCCCCCCTTAAACATTACGGACGTCCTTTTAGAATCGTCACCATCAACAATAAAACCTCTGTTTGTATTGTTTAAAGTAAGCATTGCATATCTACCTTCACTACCAGCACTAATGGTTATACCATTACTGTAAGTAGTTCCAGTTCTAAAGAAGTCTTCTACTGCGTTAGGTCGTGCAGAGTATGCCCCTTTAATAGCGGCTAAATTGTCGCCACTAAATTCATCATCACCCCAACCTATACCGTTCAGATCAATTCTTCCATTATTATCGTAATCGTACATAGGTAAACCATACAACGTAGGAGTACCATCAAAAGCAGGACCCCATGCACCATTTTCATATTGGTCACGAGCTTTATCCCAACCTTGACCGTACTTCATTTGTCTTTTAGGAGTAAAAGCTACAGTTTCAAAATCAATACTGCCCGTATAGGAAACAGACAATTTGTTTCTTGATCCTTTCTTGGTTGTAACAATGATTACACCATTTTTACCATCAGTACCATAAAGGGCAGCCCCCTGCGCACCTTTAATCACATTCACCGACTCCACAATTTCCGGAGGGAGTGATGCCAGAAGAGTTGAGTTTGAAATTACATTGTCAATTACGATTAACGCTTCGTTCTTTCCAGAAATAGATCTTAATCCCCGTAATTGAATAGAATTTTCGCTATTAACTGAACTATTCGTTTGATTAATTTGCAAACCGCTTACTTTCCCAGCCAATGATTGTACAATACTAGGGTTTGAAGCTTGAGATAATTCAGTTGCTGATACTACTTGTTGAGCAGAAGTTACCGCATCTGCCACTTTTTTAATACCTAACGCGCCAGTAATAACGACTTCGTCAATGTTCTTTGTTTTTGTAGAGTCTTGACCCTTTCTTTGCGCTGATACCAACCCAAAACTCGAGGTTAAAACAACTACTAAAACGCTTGTTGTTAGTTTCTTCATATCAAATTAAATTTTTACAATAGACAAATGTGCAAAACTTTCTGGTACTAACCAAATTTTTTGTTAAAAAATCCTTAATAAATTTGTAACATTGCTAGTACAAATTACTGAAACGTAAAATTAAATTGATTATTGTGGAACTACTCAAAAAATGGTCTACACTCGATATAGAAGCGGGTTGCGATGAAGTGGGTCGCGGTTGTTTATGCGGTCCTGTGGTTGCAGCGGCGGTTATACTCGACAATAATTTTAACCAAAATTTGGTTAACGATTCTAAAAAATTGAGCTTTAAAGTCAGGTCAGAGTTAGATGATTACATCAAAAGTAATGTAAAAGCGTATGCCATCGCCGAAATTTCTCCTGAACTCATAGACCAGCACAACATCCTCAATGCAAGTATCCATGCCATGCATCTGGCGCTTGACCAACTTCCGATTCGTCCGGAATTTATCGTGGTAGATGGAAATAAGTTCCATCCCTACAATTTTATTCCCCACCAATGTGTGGTTAAAGGAGATTCTCGAGTTCTTTCTATTGCCTGCGCATCCATACTTGCTAAAAATTATCGCGATCAATTGATGATTCGGCTTCATGAGGAATTCCCCCATTATGGCTGGAACAAAAATATGGGATATGCCACCCACCAGCACCGCGAAGCACTGATGAAATTCGGGCCCACCATTCACCACCGAAAATCCTTCCGTCTCATATATGATATGGAATAAAAAAACGGAAGATTCGCTATTCCGTTTTTACACTATACAATATAAGGTAAACTTATTTTTTTTGCTGCTTGCCTTGTTGCTGTTGCAGTTTTTGTTGCTCCTGCGCTTTCTCCATCATTTCACGCATCCTTTTTTGGAATTTGCCTTCTGCTTTTGGTGCTTTCTGCTTATTGGCCTGAATTTGCGCATGGATGGTTTTTTCATCCAAAATCCAGTAATTAATGACCAGAATAATTAAAATATTAATTGCATTAGAAACGAAGTAATACCACGATAAGCCAGATGCAGAAGTGTTCAGGAAGAATAAGAAGGTTATTGGGAAGATGTACATCAACACTTTCATATTCGGCATTCCTTCCTGAGTGGGTTGCTGAATGTTACCAGCTGTCATAATGGTATAAATTAATAGCACTACAGTACATGCAATGGCAAAAATACTGAGGTGATCTTGTAAAAACGGAATATGAAAAGGTAACTTAATCACATCATCATAAGCGGTAAGGTCTTTGGCAAACCAGAAACTTTTACCCCTCAAATCGATCATGTTAGGGAAGAAGCGGAACAAGGCATAGAAAATAGGAATCTGCAAGAGGCCCGGCAAACAGCCAGCCATTTGATTTACCCCGGCTTTTCGGTACACTGCCATTACTTCCTGTTGCTTTTTCATAGGATCGGCATCTTTGTACTTTTTATTCACCTCATCAATCTCCGGGCGAATTACCCGCATCATTGCACTCAATTTATGCTGCCTGAACATGACAGGAGATAAAATGATTTTCACAAAAATCGTCATCAGGAAAATAACCCATCCTGCCGAAATGCCCCAACTCGAAATTAAATTGTACATGGGGATAAAAAACCATCTGTTTAACGTCCCGATAAATGACCAACCTAATGGCAACAACTCATCGAAATTTTTGCCTTCATACGACTTAAGCAGTTTAAGATCAAGCGGCATAAAATACCATTTAAAATCCTGATTCAGTTCATTTCCTGCCAAATCAACCTGTCCATCAAACTTGAATTTCTTCAGAAACTCACCTTCTTCAATCATTTCCTGACTTCCGTGAGAATTTTTAAAACCAGTCTGCGGCTCGATGACAGCAGAGAAAAACTGTTGCTTTACACCAAGCCAGTTCAGTGTTTCCTTGGGCTCTTCCATTGTTGTTCGGCCATCGTAATCAAAACTTTTATAGTTATCGAATGCGTAATTGAACTCGGTATGGGTTTGTTCTTGCGAGCGCCCTTTTTCTACCCCTCTCACATTATAATCCCAGTCGAAATCTGCTTTTGAATCGGACACCAAATGCGATAAACCTTGGGTTTTCACATTAAAATCAACCGTGTATTTATCGAGCAGGGTATAGATAAACTGAATAACTGCACCGTTAACATTGGCCTGCATCGTCACCGAATTATCTTTCTGAACAGGAATGAAAACCAAATCTCTGGTGCTGAAAACCTTTCCTGTTTTGTCTTTAAACTGAAAACCATAAGAAGAATTGTTCTTGTCAAAAAGCAAAAGCGGCTTCGTATTGCTGTCGGTGTTTTTGTTATAGGCCTTGAATTCATTCAGTTCAACCGTTGAAATCTGCCCGCCCAATGTTGAAATACCTACCGTGAGTTCTTTATTTTTGAGCTGAACCTGCTGTATGGAAGTGGTTTTAACACTGTCATTTAAATTGGTCACCACCGCGGGTTTCGCAGCGTTATTTTTTACTTGCTGCGTTGCCTCTGTTTTGTGTTGGGCCTCTTTTTCGACCTGTTCTTTTTGCTGTTTGTTTTGAAAATAGAACATTCCACCCATCAAAATGAGGGTAAAAAGAACAAAACTAATTAACTGATTTCTATCCAGACCGTTATTTTGCTGCATTTTTTTTATTTAAGTTGAGGGTTCTTCGCCATTGATGCGAACATTAAGGTTTTACCATTCTCAAAACCTGTACCTTACTATTTTGGCTGACAAAAATACTCATTTTTTTAGAATGTTGTCGTATTTTACCTGAAATACAAAAGCCCGCTTTTACAACGGACTTTTAAATTTATATGAAATACCTCGTATTTCTTAGGTGTTGAACTTTTATCACCTACTTTTTGCTGCAGACTTTCACCAACGCCTTAAACAAAGGATGGGGCGTTGCCACTGTACTTTTATACTCTGGGTGGTATTGCACACCAATGTAGAAAGGGTGATCTTTCAGTTCTAGTGTTTCAACCAAGCCGGTCTCCGGATTAAATCCTGTGGGTACCAAACCATTTTTTTCGAACTCACTTTTAAAATCCGAATTGAACTCATAGCGATGGCGGTGTCTTTCGGAGATATTTTTCGTATTGTAGATTTCAGCAAGTTTAGAACCTGGCTTCAGTGTACATTTCCAAGCGCCAAGTCGCATTGTACCACCTTTGTCTACCACATTCTTTTGCTCTTCCATAAGTGAGATAACCGGTTCTGGCGTAGAAGTATCAAACTCCATCGAGTTGGCTTTCTTCATTTCCAAAACATTTCTGGCAAATTCTATTGTCATAATCTGCATGCCCAAGCAAATTCCCAGTAGTGGCACACTGTTCTCACGAGCATATTTAGCTGAAATAATTTTCCCTTCAATGCCGCGATCGCCAAATCCGGGCGCAATCAACATCCCATCAACTCCCTCAAAAGTGCTTTGTACATTTTCTTCGGTAACATCACCACTGTACACCCACCGAATTTTTACTTCCGTCTCCAAATCGGCACCAGCGTGGATGAATGCTTCCGCAATCGACTTGTAGGAATCCTGCAATGAAACATACTTACCAACCAATGCAATTTCAACTTTCTTTTTCGGATTTTGATATTTTTTCAGAAAATTCTTCCAGTCTTTCAGATCTGCAGGTTTATCCTGTTTTAATGCCAGTTCTTTCAGCACCACGTCGTCAAAATCCTGCTTTTGAAGATACAGCGGAACTTCATAGATGGTTTCCAGATCTTTACATTCAATAACATTTTCTAACGGAACGTTACAAAACTGAGCCAATTTTGCACGCTGTTCTTTCGGGATTTTGTGCTCGGTTCTGCACACCAAAACATCTGCCTGAACACCACTTTCCATCAGCTGACGAACGGAATGTTGAGAGGGTTTGGTTTTCAGCTCGCCACTTGCCGACAAATATGGCAAAAGGGTTAAATGAATCACCATTGAATTGTGCTCGCCCAACTCCCACTTCAACTGACGCACCGACTCGATGTAAGGCAAGGATTCGATATCGCCTACCGTTCCTCCAATTTCGGTAATGATGATGTCGTAATCTTTTTTAGATAAGATTTTTATGCGGCGCTTAATTTCATTGGTGATGTGCGGAATTACCTGAACAGTTTTACCCAAAAAATCACCTTTGCGTTCTTTTTCGATTACGGTTTGGTAAATTTTCCCGGTTGTTACATTATTGTTCTGCGAGGTTTGCGAATCGAGAAATCTCTCATAATGCCCCAAATCCAAGTCGGTTTCTGCACCATCTTCTGTTACATAACACTCGCCGTGTTCGTAAGGATTTAATGTTCCGGGATCAATGTTGATATAGGGATCGAGCTTCTGGATAGTGACTTTAAACCCTCTCGATTTCAGCAATAAACCAAGCGAAGCCGACACAATTCCTTTACCCAAAGATGAAGTGACACCTCCAGTTACGAAGATGTATTTGGTGTTCTTTTTACTCATTAAATTAGGTTTGCGCAAAGTTAGCGTAAAAAACTCAGCATACCAATCAACAAACAGAAATTACAAAATTCTTTCGGTACTTAGGTTCAATTTCTCCAATAAATACTATTAAAATCACCAGTTGGATCGCAGACTGCTCGACAAATGGAATTGTTCTTGGTAAAAGATCAAAATCAAAATTTCGTAAATTGCACCCTATTATTTTATCTAAACGTGGCCAAACTTAAAACAGCATATTTCTGCCAGAATTGTGGCGCCCAATATCCGCAATGGATGGGGCAGTGCAAAAATTGCGGAGAGTGGAATACCTTAGCAGAGGAAATCGTGGAGAAAACCCCGACCAAAACCTTTTCGTCAAAAAGTAAACAGCACATCATCAACATCATCGAAGTTGAAACCCATGAAGAACCGCGCATTAAAACACCATCCGAAGAGCTAAACCGCGTATTGGGCGGCGGAATTGTGTTGGGCTCCGTTACCTTAATCGGTGGTGAACCGGGCATTGGAAAATCAACACTTTTGCTTCAGCTGGCATTAAAGATGAAAAAACGAATTCTGTATGTTTCGGGGGAAGAAAGTGCCTCTCAGATCAAAATGAGAGCCGACCGGCTGACAGAACTTCAGAATCCTGAATGCTATCTCTTTACCGAAACGTCGGTAGAAAAAATTCTTCATGAAGCCCAAAAACTGAAGCCCGATTTTGTCATTATTGATTCTATTCAAACGCTTCAAAGCCAATTAATTGAAAGTTCTCCAGGCACCGTATCACAGATTCGAGAATGCTCCAACGAGATCATTAAATACGCCAAAGAAAATAACATCCCTGTTTTTCTGGTAGGCCACATTACCAAAGACGGACAAATTGCCGGCCCCAAAGTTTTGGAGCACATGGTGGATGTGGTGCTGAATTTTGACGGCGACCGAAACCATCTTTTCCGATTGTTGCGCGCTAACAAAAACAGGTTCGGCTCCACCTCGGAGATTGGGATTTACGAAATGATTTCGCAGGGTTTAAAAGAAATAAAAAACCCGTCGGAACTGCTTATTACCAAAAAGTTCGAAGAGCTTTCAGGCAACGCCATTGCCGTAACTTTGGAGGGAAACCGACCGATGCTTTTGGAAATTCAGGCGCTGGTCTCTTCCGCCGTTTACGGAACGCCGCAAAGAAGCTCAACCGGCTTTGATGCCAAGAGATTAAACATGCTGCTTGCTGTTTTAGAAAAGAGAGCCGGTTTCCAGCTGGGCACCAAAGACGTTTTTCTGAATATCACCGGAGGCATCAAAACCGATGATCCTGCGCTGGATTTGGCGGTGGTAGCGGCCATTCTTTCCAGTAATGACGACGTATCTATTTCTGAACAATATTGTTTTGCGGGGGAAATTGGCTTAAGTGGAGAGATAAGACCTGTACCTCAAATTGAGCAACGTATTTCTGAAGCCGAAAAACTGGGCTACGAAAAGATATTTGTTTCCAACTTAAATAAAATTCCTAAAAAGAAATTCGGGATCAACATTGTGGAAGTGAGCAAGATCGAGGTATTTCATGATTTTCTTTTTTAATGTTATTTTAAGTATCTTGCCATACTTTTTATAACTAATAATAGCTAAAACATTAACCATTACATCTTAAAAACATGAAACGAGAACTATCCTTTCTGCTGCTTCTGTGCAGTCTTTTTTTCTTTTCGCAGGAAAAAATTTTCACCACTTCCGTTCCGGCGTCCAGCTTATCTTTAACACAGCGATTGTCTCCGGAAAGCTCTGCATCATACCAGAAAACATGGTATTTTAAACAAAAGGTATTCAACATTTCATCGGAGCTGCATTTTTCGCTACCCGATCATAAAGAGGTAGTGGCCAAACCTCAAAAAAGATTCAAATATTCTGCAAACAGTATTTCTTACAGCTATCAACTCCTCAACGATCCAAAAGCT
This sequence comes from Chryseobacterium sp. 39-10, assembly GCA_001898255.1. Classification (GTDB taxonomy): domain Bacteria; phylum Bacteroidota; class Bacteroidia; order Flavobacteriales; family Weeksellaceae; genus Kaistella. Next base: position 167,940 of record MKTK01000038.1, read on the forward strand.
GAATTGGTATTCTCTCAATATAACGACGCAATTTCGGGGATGTATGTTACAGCTAATGGCAATAAGTATATATTCGAGAAAACAGGCGCTGATTTATACGCTATTTCTCTGGTTAATGAAGGCGCTCTTGTGCGCCAGGATTCTCTTGAGGATTTTATAACACCAACCTTCTCCAAAAGCCATTCTGGCGAAGAAGAGGATCATGCCGATGTTTGTGCGGCCACAACGCCAGCTTGTACCAACGCGACCGTTGATGTTATGGTGGTGTACACCACAGCAGCGAAAAATGCGTGGGGCGGAACTTCACAAAGTAATGCAGCAATTGCAACTGCGATTACCAATTTTAATACAGCACTTCAAAATTCTGGCGTTACTAATCTGATGATTAATCTGGTGTATGCCGGCGAGATCAACTATACAGAGTCCGGGAATATCAATACCGATCTCACGCGCTTAAGAAATGAAACCGACGGCTTCATGGACGAGGTTCATACACTGAGAACAACGTATGGTGCAGACCTTTGTGGCCTTGTAACCGCTACACCTACCAACACCTGTGGTTTGGGCTACCTCAATACCAGCTCAACAAACTATTTCAGAGATGCCGCATTTACAGTTAGCCTTAGAAACTGTGTAGTATCCAATTACACTTTGGCACACGAAATGGCTCACAATATGGGATTCCAGCACGATTGGTACGTAAGCCAAAGCAATGTTCCTTGCGAGCATCATCACGGCTATGTCAACAAAACGGCCATTCAGAACGGAGCTTCCAGTACACCAGATGAAAGATGGAGAACCATTATGGCTTACAACAATGAATGTGCTACGGTCATCGGTAGCGCCTGTACACGAATCAACCGTTGGGCAAATCCCCAAAAAAGCTATAACGGCGATGTCACAGGAATTGAAATAGGAAATACACAACCCGCTAATGAAGCATACGGATTTGCAAGAGTGGGCTGCGTAGTAGCAACATTCACTCCATCTGTACCGCTTGCTGTAGCAGAATTTTCTAATGTGGATCACGCAGAAGAGGCCACCTTGTTCCCCAATCCTGCAACTGATCATATCAGCATCATGCTTAAAACAAAAGGCAACTACAAGTTTACCATTTTCGACATGAGCGGTAAACGAGTATTGTCGACAGATAAAACCACTATTTCTGTTAGAAACTGGAAAAAAGGAGAATATTTGTGGACTGTTTCTGATGAAGCCAATCACATCAAAACCTCAAGGAAATTTTTGGTTAAATAACAGATTAACCCTATTGTAATTTTAAATCCTTCGAGCCCCCAACTGTTGAAGGATTTTTTTTGAATACCAACTATGAATTATCTCGCCCACTCCTATCTTTCCTTTACTGATGCACAGTTGGTCGGAAATATGATTGCCGATTTCATTAAAAATAATGAACGCGAGAATTTCTCCACGCCCATTCAGCAGGGCATACAACTCCACCGTTTTATTGATTCCTTTACCGATGCTCACCCCGCTGTTTTGGAAGCCAAAAAAGCATTCAGGCCTCTGGTGCGCCTTTACTCCGGTGCTTTTGTAGATGTTTCTTTTGATTATTTTCTTGCAAATTCATTACCTGCCGACATGCTTAAAAAACATTCGGAAAAAGTCTATCGGGTATTAAGAAATCATGAAGAAATACTACCTGCTAATTTTTTAAGAATGCTCGATCGCATGGAAAAGGACGATTGGCTGTATCACTATAAAGATGATTGGGGAATCAAATTTTCGATGCAAAATGTGCTGAATAAAGCAAAGTACTTAGACAAAGACTTGCCTGTTTTTGCCCAATTTTTAGACCAAAAAAAAGCGCTTCAGCAAAGTTTTGATGCATTTTTTCCCGAGCTTTTAAAGTATGCTGAAAAGGTAAATGCTGAGTTTTAAAACTGTTGGAAAAGATAGCGGTCCGGATAAGAGAGTTTTGAACTCTTTCGCTGTTTATTGACGATAATATGGATGATGTTGATTTGATCATCAAACAAATTATACAAATAACTCACCGCCACTTCTACTTTTTCCGGGGTGGGAACAGGGTCAGATTCAAGGTAGATATTAACGCTTTCGTGATCTTCTTCGTAACCCACATACTTTACATTCACGAATTTATTATTAACTTTAAGTTTTAGATTATCCTTACTATAATTGGCTAATGCCTGGTCCAGCGTATTTTTGTATCTGCCATCCAGAAAATGGTAGGATTGTCCATATTTTTTTTGAAGCGCATTCTCCAAATCATCCATAAAAAACTTGCCCGAGATTTCGAAAACACCGGATGAACCCTTATGATTAAATTCAACAGAACCCACGTGATAAGGATGCGGCTTAAAGGAACCACCAATTATTAGTAAAAGACAAAGCAAAAAGAGCAACTTGCCCAATGGTTTTACACAAAAAATTCCGTTCATTTTGAAAATTTGAAAATCAAAATTAATCATTATTTTCGTAATCTTTTTGTAAAAATCTTTGGTTATGCAGGACTTTCTTTTCTACCTCTCGCTAGGTTGGGAGCATATTATTTCAGCCGATGCACTAGATCATCAATTGTTCGTATTGGCTTTGGTGGCGGCCTATTCTTACAAAGACTTAAAGCAATTACTGATCTTGGTAACGGCATTTACCATTGGGCATTCTATAACCTTGGCGCTCAGTGTTACAGATGTTTTTAGAATTTCTTCGCACTGGGTTGAGTTTTTAATTCCGTTAACTATTGTCATCACCTCGCTCGACAATATCATGATGAAAAACCATCCCAAAAGCTTGATGAAACTCAACTATTATCTTGCCTTGTTTTTTGGGTTAATTCACGGAATGGGATTTGCGAATACGGCAAGAATGATGCTTGCCAAAGAACAAGGCATTTTTGTCCCGTTAATGGGTTTCAATATCGGTTTAGAACTCGGTCAAATATTGGTGGTTGCCGTTCTTTTGCTGATTTTTTACGCAGCATTATCACTGTTGAAAATCAGCCGCAGAGATTGGATTTTATTTGTTTCATCCGGGGTTTTTGCCTTATCCTTACAAATGACTTTGGAGCGCATTCCGTTTTGATCACTATCAAATCGTCAATTTTCACCCGCTCTTCATAATGTTTTATTACATTTGTTCACTATTTAAATTTAATAAATCAAATTTTTTGAAAAAGATGAAATGGAAGTTCTTAGGATTCATACTGTGTTCAGCATTGGTTTTTTCTCAAAACATACAGAACAATCCGGCCAGCAATCACGGAAATAAATTTGAAGCACTGGGCACCATTCTGCCCTCTCCTAATATTTACCGCACCGCTTCCGGAGCGCCAGGACAAGGATACTGGCAAAACCGCGCCGATTATGAAATTGCGGCATTTCTGGATGAAGACCAACGAAACCTTAAAGGATCCGAGACTATTACCTACCACAATAATTCGCCCGATGCGTTGGAGTACTTGTGGCTACAACTCGATGAGAATGAGCAGTCGACCGTGAAAAATGCCGGGTACGATATTTCGTCGAAACTGCCAAAATCCATCGATACCGAACATCTGAAAGTGAGCGACTTGCCGGCGAAAGATAACGGGTATGGCGTCAACATTGAAAAAGTAACTGATGAAGCGGGAAATGCGTTGCATTATCTGGTGAACAAAACCATGATGCGAATTGATTTGCCCACGGCATTAAAACCTCAGCAAAAAATTACGTTCAAAATCAAATGGAATTACAACATTCCGAACCGGATTGTGATGGGCGGAAGAGGTGGCTATGAACATTTTGCAGAAGACGGAAACGACCTTTTTACAATCACCCAATGGTTTCCGAGAATGTGTGTTTACAGCGACTTTAAAGGATGGCAAAACAATCAGTTTACAGGTCGTGGCGAATTTGCTTTGCCCTTCGGAAACTATAAAGTAACGATGGATGTCCCTGCTGATCATATTGTTGCCGCAACCGGGGAAGGCAGAAACTTTAAAGAAGTGTTGAGCAATGCACAGTTTTTACGTTGGCAAAAGGCACAAACGTCAACAGAACCCATCGAAATTGTAACGCTTGACGAGGCCAAGGCGGCAGAGAAATCAAAATCTAAACAAAGAAAAACCTGGAATTTTGAAGCTGAAAACGTAAGAGATTTCGCATGGACTTCTTCCCGAAAATTCATTTGGGATGGCATGCGTGTGACGATTCCTGAAAACAACAACAAAGTAATGGCGATGAGTTTGTACCCGAAAGAAGCTTACAACTTATACCGAAAATTCTCGACAAAGGCAGTTGCACACACCATCAAAACTTACTCAGAATTCACCATTCCTTACCCGTATCCGGTGGCCCAGTCTATTGAAGCTTCTAATGGCATGGAATATCCGATGATTTGTTTCAATTTTGGAAGGACAGAGAAGGACGGAACGTATTCCGAAGCCATAAAAAACGGAATGATTGGCGTTATTATTCATGAAGTGGGGCACAACTTTTTTCCTATGATCATTAATTCTGACGAACGGCAGTGGACTTGGATGGATGAAGGACTCAACACATTTGTAGAATACCTCACCGAGGAGTTATGGGACAACAAATTCCCTTCTCGTCGCGGGCCTGCGCACACCATTGTGGATTATATGAAACTGCCGAAAGATCAATTAGAACCCATCATGACCAACTCCGAAAACATCAACCATTTTGGCCCCAATGCTTATGCAAAACCAGCTACAGGACTCAATATTTTGCGTGAAACAGTTATGGGTAGAGCGCTCTTCGACAAGGCATTTAAAACCTACGCCAAAAGGTGGGCATTCCGGCATCCTGAGCCGGCAGATTTTTTCCGAACCATGAATGATGCCAGTGCCGAAAACCTAGACTGGTTCTGGCGTGGCTGGTTCTACGGAATCGATCCCGTTGATATTTCCGTTGATCAGGTGACGGTTGCTGAACCCAATCTGGAGTTTACTCCACAAGCAAAAGAAATTACCTATACCATTGATTCTCCTTTACTAAACAGTGTCGATGATATCTCAAAAATAAGAAACCGACAAGATTCCAATATTACCTTTTATACGGATATAGACAAAGAAAGCCGCGATTTTTATTGGCGCTACGATCGAGGTTTGGAAAAAGTGGACACACAGAAAAAATACACCCAAAAAATTGATGGATCCGAAAAGGTTTCGGCTCAGGACAAAGCAAAACTGAAAGACATCCGCGGCTATCAAATCGATCTTAGCAACAAGGGCGGAATGGTGATGCCGATTATTCTTGAATTTACCTTTGAAGACGGTTCCCAACTCAAAGACAAAAAAGCAGCACAAATCTGGAGAAAAAACGAACAAAAAGTTTCACTAACCTACTTCTTTGATAAAAAACTGAAATCCGTCCAACTTGACCCATTGTTGGAAACGGCGGATATCGATACCAGCAATAACAACTGGGGCGAAATCGCGGCGCCAAGTTCAAAATTTGACGTCTTCAAACAGAAAAAAAGCAACCAAGTGAGAGGCGCAGCTCAAGAGAAAGTAAACCCGATGCAGGCCGCAAAGTAAGTGTTCTTAACATTGATCACCAATTCAAAACAAACAAGTCATCTCCCTAAAAAAGAGGTGACTTTTTTCTGCCAAATTTTCCCGTTTTTAGTTTTATTGTGACATTTTTTGCCTGCCGTTTTATACAACTTTCATTTTTTTGAAGATGGCATAAAGTTGGAGAATGCAGAAGCAGAATAAAAATAAAATTATACAATATGTCAGTAAATTTCAAACCACTTGCAGACCGAGTTCTAGTAGAGCCCAATGCGGCGGAAACCAAAACAGCATCAGGAATCATTATCCCAGACGCGGCCAAAGAAAAACCACAAGAAGGAACTGTTGTAGCAGTTGGTCCCGGTAAAAAGGACGAACCAACCACCGTAAAAGTAGGTGATAAAGTGTTATATGGAAAATACTCCGGAACAGAACTGAAATTGGAGGGTAAAGATTATCTTATCGTGAAAGAGGGTGATTTATTAGGAATCCTTGGATAATATTTATAAAAAATGCAATGTACAGCGTACACTGTATTTTTCTTATCTGTTTTAAAATTTAAAAAGTACATTTTACATTGTACATCATACATTAATACATACAAAAATGGCAAAAGAAATAAAATTCGACATTGAGTCGAGAGACGCTTTAAAAAGAGGTGTTGATGCATTGGCAAATGCAGTAAAAGTAACCTTAGGTCCAAAAGGAAGAAACGTAGTGATCGAAAAATCTTTCGGTGCGCCACACGTTACCAAAGACGGAGTTTCCGTTGCGAAAGAAATCGAGCTCGAAGACAAAGTAGAAAACATGGGTGCCCAAATGGTGAAGGAAGTTGCTTCTAAAACCAACGACATCGCAGGTGATGGTACAACTACCGCTACTGTTTTGGCACAAGCAATCGTAAGAGAAGGTCTTAAAAACGTTGCAGCCGGCGCCAATCCTATGGATTTAAAACGAGGTATCGACAAAGCAGTAACAGCAGTGGTTGAAAACCTGAAATCTCAATCTCAGGCAGTAGGCGACAATAATGATAAAATTAAACAAGTTGCTTCTGTTTCTGCCAACAACGATGAAACTATTGGTGCGTTAATCGCTGAAGCATTTGGTAAAGTAGGTAAAGAAGGTGTTATTACCGTTGAAGAAGCAAAAGGAATTGATACTACAGTTGATGTTGTAGAAGGTATGCAGTTCGACAGAGGTTACCAATCTCCGTACTTTGTTACTAACCCAGAAAAAATGGTTACCGAGCTAGAGAATCCTTACATCCTATTGGTAGAGAAAAAAATTTCTTCTATGAAGGAATTGCTTCCTGTTTTGGAACCCGTAGCACAAGCAGGTAAATCACTATTAATCGTTTCTGAAGAAGTGGAAGGTGAAGCCCTTGCTACTTTAGTGGTTAATAAATTGAGAGGTTCTCTTAAAATTGCCGCAGTAAAAGCGCCTGGTTTTGGAGACAGAAGAAAAGCAATGCTGGAAGATATCGCCATCTTAACCGGTGGAACCGTCATCTCTGAAGAAAGAGGATTCACCATGGAGAATGCAACCATCGATATGTTGGGAACTGCTGAAAAAGTAGTAATCGACAAAGACAACACAACTATCGTAAACGGCGGTGGCGACGATGCTCAGATTAAAGGTCGAGTAGCTCAGATCAAAGCACAAATGGAAACCACAACTTCAGATTACGATAAAGAAAAACTGCAAGAAAGACTGGCAAAATTAGCCGGTGGTGTTGCGGTACTTTACGTAGGTGCGGCTTCCGAAGTAGAAATGAAAGAGAAAAAAGACCGTGTTGATGATGCCTTACATGCAACCAGAGCCGCAGTAGAAGAAGGTATTGTTCCTGGTGGTGGTGTTGCATTGGTAAGATCCATCTCGTCACTCAACAATTATAAAGGAGAAAATATCGACGAAGAAACCGGTATCAAAATCGTGAAAAGAGCCATCGAAGAGCCACTTCGTCAGATTGTTGCCAACGCAGGAGGCGAAGGTTCGGTAATCGTAGCTAAAGTAGCAGACGGAAGCGGAGATTTCGGTTTTAATGCTAAAAACGACGAGTACGTTAACATGTACGAAGCCGGTATCATTGACCCTACGAAAGTAGTTCGTGTTGCTTTAGAAAATGCAGCATCGGTTGCAGGTATGTTGCTGACCACAGAATGCGTTATTACTGAAGTAAAAAAAGACGAGCCCGCTATGCCGATGGGAGGCGGAATGCCCGGAATGATGTAATATAACGAACCTAAAACGTTTTTTCATATCAACGATCCGTCCAGTTTTTGCTGGGCGGATTTTTTTGTAGCCGGGAACCTGCTTTCCGCTCCTACTCCTCGTTTTGCCGCTCCGCTTCGCTGCGCGGCGCACTGCGGGGTAACCGCTGCAATCAGGGCTATGGACTCAGGTTTCAAAAGAAATTGGAGGATACTAACACAACTGCCAAAAGCTTATTCAATAAAGCGAAAATGCGGTGCGCACGATCTTGCGATACAGCCGAAGATGCCCTTCAAATACTTCAATAAAATTTTTTCCGGTTTGTCGCTACTCAAAATAAAATCCAAAATTCTAAACCCCTTTTTAGGATTCTATGAGAAATCTTTGCGATATTTGCAACGTACGTTAGATCATCATAATCAATGAATTAAAAAGAAAAAAGTCAAATTTAAAACGTAGAAACGTTTTCTTCGGGGCGGGGTGCAATTCCCCACCGGCGGTTACAGTCCGCGACTCCTTTGCAAAAAGGACTGATCTGGTGAAATTCCGGAACCGACAGTAAAAGTCTGGATGGGAGAAGAAAATGAAGCATACATCGAGGTTCTTTTTACTTCGGTGGTTTGCATTTCATTTCCATGGACCGAAGATTTTTAAAAAATTAAATTTTAAAAAACATGGAAAAATTACTTGAAAAGTTCGGAAGAACCTACAGCGAACGTGTAGAAAATGCACTTCAAACCCTGAAACAGGGAAAAGGAATCCTGCTGGTGGATGATGAAAACCGTGAAAATGAAGGCGATATCATCTTTCCCGCTTCCACCATTACCGATCAGGACATGGCACTCCTCATTCGCGAATGCAGCGGCATCGTTTGCCTTTGCATCTCGGAGGCCAAAAGCCAAAAACTCAAACTAAGACCAATGGTTGAAATCAACCACTCTAAAAACCAAACTGCCTTTACGATTTCAATCGAAGCTCGTGCAGGGGTATCTTCAGGGGTATCAGCCAAAGACCGTGTCACCACGATACGCACCGCAGTTGCGCAGGATGCACAAGCTGAGCAAATTGCAAGTCCCGGACACGTATTCCCTCTCATTGCCAAAGAAAACGGCGTCTTCGAAAGACGCGGACATACCGAAGGCAGCGTGGATCTCATAAAACTTGCCAATTTAGGCGAAGATGCCGTTTTATGTGAACTTACCAACGAAGACGGAACCATGGCACGCCTGCCGGAAATTGTAAGCTTTGCCTTAAAAAAAGGGATGAGCGTCGTAACGATCGACGATATTTACCATTATCGAAAAATGGTTGCACAAAACTAACCACCTTTTTCTAACGTACAACCCGATCCGCATTAACATTTGATGCGGATTTTTTTGGCAATAACATTGGTTTGTAGTATTTTATATGAATCCTGAACAAAATTACCTACATAAGCGGCCCTAAAATAACTCCTAATTTATTCAACTCCTTCTTAGTCATGATATTCTAAGAAAAATCTATGCTATCTAAATGTAAAGGCGGATCCTTATGACCGCTATTTACCGCATTTTCCAAAATACCCGATTTTTTCCCTTTTCAAATAGACAAATTCTCCTGGATTTTATCGGTCAGCGGTTTTTTATTTACACAGAAAAAAAATGGATGTACAGAATTCTAAAAAACGAAAATCACTTCGGCGTTTTTGGCATCGATGAACCCATTTCAAACCCGGGCAATTTGGGTATGGCATTTATATTTATTATTTTTGATGATTAAAATTGTCAACAATGATTAGCGAAAAAATAACAAAATTAATCAATGAACAGATTGTTCATGAGCAATATGCAGCACAGTATTACCTCTGCATGTCGGCCTGGTTTTACCGGGAAAATCTAGAAGGAATTGCCAACTACTTCCGTGTACAAAGTAAAGAAGAGCTTTTACATGCCGATAAAATGTTTGATTACCTCAATAATGTAGGAGCTGATATTGAGATTGGTGCCATCGACAAACCGGAACAGCAGTTTAAAAATGCTACCGATATTTTCGAGAAGGCATTAGCCCACGAAAAGAAAGTGACGCAACTTATTTTTAACATCATGAAGAATGCCAATGAAGAGGGGGATTTTGCTACATCTTCTTTCCTGCAATGGTTTGTGAACGAGCAGGTGGAAGAAGAAGCGAGCGCGTCACAATTGGTGTCGAAGATCAAAATGGTGTGCGACAATCCTTCTGCTTTATATTTATTTGATCAAGAACTTTCTCAACGCGTTTTTTCGCCGAAAACAGAATTTTAGCGTAGCGTTAAAAACACAGTTTTTGCAAACGTGGAATACACCCCAAAAAATCCGTTCAGTTGTGCTGAGCGGATTTCTCTTATATGAAAGGCGGTGTAAGCAGATAATTGTGGGAAAGTAAAAAAGAAATGCTTATTTAAAATGTAATTACAGATTCACCAATCGTATTCCAAAAAAGTGGCTTGATGAAGTTGTCGAAAAAAATTCTATTTTTAAATCGTGAAACAAAACCTAAATAGTAAGCAAAAAAGAGTCAATCTATTTTAGGACATGCCAAAATGGGGAATAGAAAAACTAAACACTATGGAAACTGAATCAAAATTTTTTCTTACCGCACAAAAATTTTGGAAAACAGTTGTTGATAAAGAAACAACTGTTGAAAAAGAAAAACTTCTTCAACAAATAGAAGTTTACAAACGTTTGCTTAATATTTTTCATGCGGGAGACTACTATTTTTATGTATTCAATATGCATGATACTCAATTTGATATCATGAGCAATTCTGTAGAAAATGTTTTGGGATATAACTCCAATGAGCTTACTACTGAACTATTTATGGATATTATTCACCCTGATGATAAGCCATATTTTTTAAATTTTGAATATAAAATTGTCGAATTTTTTAAAGAGCTTCCATTTGAGAAAGTTCAGTTCTATAAGGTGCAGTATGATCTTAGATTGAGAAAGAAAGATGGAAATTATGCTCGTATTTTGCACCAATCCATCCAAATTGATTATGATGAAAAAAATTATTACAGAACATTATCTTTAGACACAAACATTACTCATATAAAACAGGATGGAATACCATGTTTTTCTTTAATTGGGCTTGATAGCGAGCCATCTTATTACAATATTCAAGACAAAATTTTTACTAAATCTTTTGATTTATTCACAAAAAGGGAACGGGAAGTTTTGAAAGGTATAGTGTCCGGAAAGACCAGCCAACAAATCTCTTGTGAACTTTTCATTAGTCTCTTCACTGTACATGCACACAGAAGAAACATAATGGAGAAGGCAAAAGTAAAAACACCTACAGAATTAGTTCAAAAATCATTAACAGAAGGTTGGGTATAAAACTTAAAAATAGTTATTTCTATCTATTTTTCTGAATTTTGAAATGGAATAGCTTTGTGTTGTCATCCTCCCCAATATTAAAACTATAATTTATGATGTGAAATTGACAAAAAAATTAATTCTAAAAACAAAAAAACCATGAAAACTTTAACATTAAATGTATGTCGGATTATAATGCTAACTTTTATCCTCTACTCTTGCGCCAGAAACAGTGATACAGATAGTGAGTCTGTTGCAATAGACAATAACGAATACTACGTGGACAGCTCTGGCAAGTACTTAATAGAACTTGGTGACGATGGATACAACATTTATATGGACGGAAAACCATATGAAAACGCAAACTTAACCAACAAAGGACCGCAAACCTCCACGATTGGAAAACAATACCAATACAATTACGGGGGCATCTGTATCATGCCGCCACAATGGCCAAGAGGCCAAAATAATCCAAAACTGTCAAACCTTCCTGTAAAACAGACCGGAAAAAAAGTCATTACCAGCAACTTTGCTACCGTGGGTGGTGGCTACCGTGTAACACCGAAACCTTCATTTTTAGGAGGCAGTAAATATTCGTGTTATGAATGCCTTGTAAATTCAATCAATAGAAATGATTTCTTTGTTGGTGTTTGTAATGGCTCCGTATTTATATCTGGTGCTTTAGCAAGCGATCCTCAATTTGAAAACATTAAAAACATGCTTTCGGGAATTAAATTCACCCCAGATGAATCAGACCAATTTGCTCAAACACTAAATTCTACTGGCGTTTACAATTGTACAAAGCGTTGAAATTCTGACTTTCACCTATTGTCGAATCCTATCTGACAAAAAATTTCCACGGCTCGGCACCATGCTTAAAGACCTTCTCAATAAGTGAGTACTGATAACCATCCCCGTTGTGAACAATGTAAAAATTGAAACACAAAAAAACACCAGCCACTTCATATCATGCCGAAGTAAAGGATATTTATACTCCCATTACTTCGGTACTGAAGCTGCTTTTACCACAAAAAAATTATTGCTTGTTCCACTCATCAGTTTATAATCTGGCTTATTGCCCCAACTTGCAGGTGCGTCATAAATCGACATGTCTTCACCGGTATCATTGGTAACGTAAGCCGAAATCTTGCTTTGCCAAGCCGAAATACGCTGCTGGCTATAATTAACGTAAAACAGATCATACTTTTTGTCTGCCAAATCTTTCAGATAATTAATGTATTTCTGCTTATATTCAACGATGGATAGGACCTTTGCTACCAACGGCTTTGCCTCATTGTCGCCCCAGTTTAAAGGATTCTGCGTGCCACTGTCTGTCATCAGATAAGAGGTTCCCAGGATATTATCATAATCGTAAGGAATAAAATAAAATTTACCTGCGCCATCAAAGTAAAAGTAGTAATTGCTCTTGTTATTCCAATAATCATCCCACATGCCCACCATTACGTTTACGGCGTATGTCTTCAGGAAAAGATCCACATCCATTTTGCTGTCAATATAATTCTTCAGTTCCAGCCCTTGCTTATTATTAACATTGTTGATAAAATCTGCGAGCTGTGTTTTGGCATTCTCAAGGTTTGATTTTTTAGATTTATAATCATAAACCGGCGTGTAGTTGCTGGTTAAAGTAATTTTCTCAATGCCCATATTGTCTTTGGACGGGTCTTTCAAATCTGCACCATAATTGGCTTTCCAGAGATTTCCCTGTGTGGAGAAAAAAGATTTGCGGTTGTTAAGATAAGTATCGTCCACAGGTTCAATCAATTGATAAACACCGAAATAAGCGGGTTTTGCATCACCTTCGATTTTAATGGAGAGCCGACAATAACTGCTTTGAGCCGCCGTCCATACCCCAAAGCGTTCAAACAAATCATAGGCATACACTTCTCTGGCATACACCGGATCGTCTTTAAACCATTTCAGAATCAGTTTTTCAGCACTATGAAAAAGCTGTTCTTTTGAGTACTTCTTAAAATTAAGCGTAAAACTTGCATGATGCCAATCAGGATTTGCGGTATTATGGAGCTGCCCTGTAATTCCTTCGGGCCTTCTTCGGCTTGTGTTACCGCGTAACCGCAAACCAATATCATTCAGGGTTTCAGGGTTTCCATCCTTCACGAAATTAAAATTACCTTTTACATATTCCTCATTTTTAGGATTTTGATCATAGTAGCTCAGCAATTTATTCCATTCTGCAGCAGTAATATTGAGGGTAATGGAAGGAACAGCATCCACGTCGTAAACATACTTTTGACCATCCGTCAGTTGGTAAGGTGTTCCATAAGGTTGCTGCACCGACGGAGAAGGCGCAACCGGTGTTTCGTTACCTGTGGCAGCAATATCGTTTCGACAAGAAACAGTAGATACCATGAGGAGTGCCGCCGCAAAGGGAGCGATGAAGATTTTGCACATTTTCAAATTCATTTATTTTGATAGGGAGATGCAATGTACAACTTTTTAACACTTGCCTTACTGATGACAAATATCAGTTTTAATCATTGCTCACCGCACGTCATTCCACTGGGAACCCTACCTATTTTAGCATTGTTCGCAGAATTCTACCATAATCCACAATAAGGTGCTATTTTTGCAGTATCGCACTAAAATTGCTTCTTTGAGAAAATTTATTCAGAATACAATTCAAAGCCAGAAAGTCTTTTATCGGTACTTCCGCCGCAAAGGGCTACGCCGGTTCTTTAAAGAAAACGTTCTGGAAAGCGAAGGAAGCAACGAAACCAAAGCAAAATCGATTGCATTAGGCATCTTCATCGGTCTTTCTCCGTTTTGGGGATTTCACTCATTTCTTGCCATTTCGCTGGCGATTTACTTTAAACTCAATAAAGTGCTTACTTTCATGTCGTCGCAGCTTACTTTTCCGCCACTCATCCCTTTTGTTATTTTTTTGTCGATGATGGTGGGCGCACCTTTTATGAAGTCGCCTGTAAGTTTTGACAATGCCGTATTCAATTTCGATTTCATTAAGGCCAATCTTTTACAATACATTATTGGCAGCGCAATTCTATCGGTTGGTTGTTCTGTGGTGTTAGGTTTTGCTTCCTACTTTATTTTAAACTTCTTTAGTGCTAAGCGGAGATCTTCCCGCCAATGACGATTTCAAAATAGCAAAATCAAAATTAATTGCAATAGGCAGCCGCACCTGAACTAGAGCAAAACCCTCCGCCAAACCACCAAAAGAATCAAAAAAACCCATCTATATTTTCACCAAAATTCCGTATATTCGCACTCTTAAAAACCTAAGAGAACAAGCTGAAAATGAAGAAGTTTAAGGAATATAAAAATCTTGACCTTACCAACGTTGCCAATGAAGTTTCCGAATTTTGGAAAGAAAACGATACCTTTAAAAAATCGGTGGAAATCCGCGAAGGACAACCCGAATTTGTATTCTACGAAGGTCCGCCATCTGCGAACGGAATGCCTGGAATTCACCACGTTATGGCACGAGCAATCAAAGATATTTTCTGCAGGTTCCAAACTCAAAAAGGAAAAAAAGTTTTCCGTAAGGCAGGTTGGGATACCCATGGCCTTCCCATAGAACTGGGTGTTGAGAAAGAACTGGGCATCACCAAAGAAGATATCGGGATCAAAATATCCGTTGAAGATTACAACCAAGCTTGCCGCGAAGCCGTGATGCGCTACACTGGCGTATGGAACGACCTTACTGAAAAAATTGGCTATTGGGTAGACTTGGAGCATCCTTACATCACCTACGAACCAAAATACATGGAAACCGTATGGTGGCTTTTGAAGCAACTTTACGACAAAAATTTGCTCTACAAAGGATACACCATTCAACCCTATTCGCCAAAAGCAGGAACCGGACTTTCTTCTCATGAGCTTAACCAACCGGGGACCTACCGCGACGTTTCGGACACCACTGTTGTGGCGCAGTTTGAAATTGAAAAAGCGACCGAAAACGCCAGTGAAACTTGGCAGTTTTTATCCAATTTAGCATACCCGAACTGCGAAATCAATACAGAAGAAATTGCAGGTGCAACTTGCGGTGGCGCATTGCACTGGGCAGAGTTTGAAGATGAAAAAAAGCAACCCAAAGTATATTTCCTCGCCTGGACAACCACCCCTTGGACTTTACCTTCCAATACGGCATTGACTATTGGCAAGGATATCGATTATGTGGTAGCAAAAACCTTTAACCAATACACTTTCGAGGCAGAATTTGTGATCTTGGGAAAACCTTTGGTCAGCAAGCAATTCGGAAAGAAATTCGTGGAAGGAACCGACGAAGATTTCAAAAATTACACCCCGGAAAGCAAAACCATTCCTTACCAAATCATCAAAGAATTTAAGGGTGCTGATTTGGTTGACATTCGCTACAAACAGCTTGTCCCATGGTTTTTACCCGCCGAAAATGCACAAAATGCCTTCCGCGTGATTCCGGGAGATTTCGTAACCACAGAAGACGGAACAGGTATTGTGCATACCGCGCCAACTTTTGGTGCAGATGATGCGAGAGTTGCGAAAGAAGCAGGTGTGCCACCGTTATTGATTAAAGATGAAAACGGAAATCTCGTACCGCTTGTTGATCTGCAAGGGAAATTCTTGAAGGGTGAAAACGTGCCCGAAGTTTTTGGGGGAAAATACATTAAGAACGAATACTATGATGACGGCACCGCACCCGAAAAATCCTGGGATGTGGAACTCGCCATTCTTCTGAAAACAGAAAATAAAGCGTTCAAAGTGGAAAAGTACGTCCACTCTTACCCTCACTGCTGGCGTACGGATAAACCTGTGCTCTACTATCCGCTCGATTCGTGGTTTGTAAAAATGACCGAGAAACGCCAACGTTTGGTAGAACTCAATGAAACCATCAACTGGAAACCAAAATCTACCGGAGAAGGACGCTTTGCCAACTGGCTCGAAAACGTCAACGACTGGAATCTTTCACGATCAAGGTATTGGGGAATTCCCCTTCCAATCTGGAGAACTGAGGATTTCCGGGAAGAAAAAATAATTGGTTCTGTGGAGGAACTTTACCTGGAAATCGAAAAATCAGTAGCGGCTGGTTTAATGGACAAAAACCCTTTCAAAGATTTTGAAATCGGCAATATGTCTGACGAAAATTATGCACAGATCGATCTTCATAAGAATATTGTTGATCAGATCATTTTGGTGTCAGATACTGGAAAAGAAATGACAAGAGAATCCGACTTAATCGACGTTTGGTTCGATTCCGGTTCCATGCCTTATGCCCAACTCCACTATCCTTTTGAGAACAAAGAAATGATTGATAAAGGCCACGCTTTCCCTGCTGATTTTATTGCGGAAGGTGTCGACCAAACCCGTGGCTGGTTTTATACCTTGCACGCGATTGCGACTGCCGTTTTCGATTCTGTAGCTTATAAAAATGTGGTATCTAATGGTTTAGTGTTAGACAAAAACGGCCAAAAAATGTCGAAAAGATTGGGCAACGCTGTCGATCCATTTGAAACTTTGGCTAAATACGGTCCCGACGCCACCAGATGGTATATGATTGCCAACGCAAACCCATGGGAAAACTTGAAATTCGACCAAGAAGGTATTGATGAAGTGCGACGTAAATTTTTCGGAACACTTTATAATACTTATTCGTTTTTTGCGCTTTATGCCAACGTAGATCATTTTGAATACAAAGAAGAAGATGTACAAGAACGCCCGGAAATAGACCGATGGATACTTTCGGAACTCAACCTGCTCATCAAAGAAGTTACTGCCTTCTACGAAGATTATGAACCGACCAAAGTAGCAAGAGCCATCAATACTTTTGTGAACGACAACCTGAGCAACTGGTATGTACGTCTTTGCCGAAGACGCTTCTGGAAAGGCGAATACAGTGAAGATAAAATTTCGGCCTACCAAACACTGTACACTTGTTTAGAAACTGTTGCCAAACTTTCTGCTCCTGTTGCGCCATTTTTTATGGACCAGCTTTATCAGGATTTGAATGCAGTAACCGGTAAAGAAGCTCAACCATCTGTACACTTAACCGATTTCCCTATAGCAGACGAAAGTAAAATTGACACCGATTTGGTAGAAAAAACACACCTCGCCCAAACAATCACCTCCATGGTCTTTTCATTAAGAAAAAAAGAAAACATCAAGGTGCGTCAACCCCTGCAAAAAGTAATGATCCCTGTACTGGACAAGAAAACGGAAAATCAGATCTTAGCTGTTTCGGAGCTCATTAAACAAGAAGTTAACGTAAAAGAACTTCAATTGATCAACGCTGAAGAGGCGGCTCACCTCATCGTTAAGCAAATTAAACCCAACTTCAAGACATTGGGTTCAAGATTAGGCAAAGACATGAAAACAGTTGGGGGTGCTATTAGTGCCATGACCACTGATCAGATTTCGGAGCTTGAGAAAACAGGAACCATGAACGTGGCAGGACATGACATTGGATTAGCAGATGTAGAGATCTTTACCAAAGACATTCCGGGTTGGACGGTAACCAGCGAAGGAAAACTAACCGTTGCGCTGGATTTAACCCTTACCGACGAGCTAAAAGCCGAAGGTGTTGCCCGGGAATTCATCAACAGAATACAGAATCTTAGGAAAGAAAAAGATTTTGAGCTCACCGACAGAATCTCAATTCAGCTGGAAGAAAGCTCGCCTTTTGCAAAAGAACTTATCAACAATGCCCAATATATTTCGGACGAGGTATTGTCAGATAAAATAGAAATTGTAAATTCACTGACAGTTTTCGACCAAGTCGAGATTGATGATGTGAAATTTAAAGTAAATATTAACAAAAGATGATGATGTGGCAATGTGCTGATGCGATGATGAAAATGAACGCATAACACATCTTCAAATTAACACCTTATGTAATGACAGAAGATAGACAACGATACAGCGATGCAGATTTGCAAGAATTCAAAAAAGTAATTCAGGAGAAAATCTCAAAAGCTGAAAAAGATTTGATGCTGATTAACGAAAGCTTCATCAACGATCAAAACAACGGCACTGATGATACTTCGCCCACCTTCAAAGCATTTGAAGAAGGTGCAGAAACATTGAGCAAAGAGCAAAATGCTATTTTGGCAGGCCGACAGGAGAAGTTTTTGCGCGATTTGCGAAATGCCTTAATCCGCATCGAAAACAAAACCTATGGCATTTGTCGTGTAACGGGCAAACTCATCCCTAAAGAACGACTAATGGCAGTGCCACACGCCACACTTAGTATTGAAGCCAAAAACATGCAACGGTAGTTTGTTGCGCGTACAAATAATAATGTACAAAGTATAATGATTCACCGAATACATTGTACTTTGTACATTTTACTTTAGACCACCTTTATGAAGAAAATAGCAATTGTTACCCTTTTCATTCTGCTGATTGACCAGCTTTCCAAATTTTATATCAAAACCCATTTTCAGTTGGGCGAAAGCGTTGATGTTTTTCCCGGTTTTAAACTGACATTTGTGGAGAATCCAGGCATGGCTTACGGATTTCATTTTGGTGGGCTCATCGGCAAATATTTCCTCGTTCTTGTTCGTGTTTTTTTAATTGGAGGCATGGTTTATCTCTTCAGTAAATGGATTAAACAGGGACTTACCAGCAATTACCTGCTCCTTCCGATGGCCATGATTTTTGCCGGCGCCATCGGCAATTTGCTCGACGGTATGTTTTACGGATTGATCTTCGACAGCGGAACTGTTTTCGAGGAAAGCATCGGCAGATGGATCGACTACGGAGGTGTTTCCAAAATTGTTCCTTTGGGTCACGGCTATTCCTCTTTCATGAAAGGATGTGTGGTCGACATGCTGCATTTTCCTTTAGTTGATTGGCATGTTCCACAAAATTGGCCAGTAATTGGCGGCAAACATATTGAGTTTTTTAAATACATCTTTAATATTGCAGACTCCGCCATTACGGTAGGCGCTGCGTTGCTGATCATTTTCCGCAAGAAAGCGTTTCCCAACGGTTTTGATTTATAACCTAAAAGAATAACACTTGTTACAAATCTCTGTCATCATCCCGGTTTACAATGCCGAAAAATTCGTGGCACAAGCGGTGGAATCCGCACTTCAGTTCAGTGAAGTAGTGGAGGTAATTTTGGTGGAAGATCAATCGCCTGACAATGCATTGCAAGTGTGCAGGAATTTAGAGAAAAAGCATTCTCGAGTTAAGCTTTTTCAGCATCCAGATCAGGGAAATCATGGTGCGGGAGCAAGCCGAAATGTAGGAATGGAAAAAGCAACCGGAGAGTACATTGCTTTTTTAGATGCGGATGATTTCTTTCTTAAAAATCGTTTCGATGCCGAGCGGGAACTTTTTAAAAATCCTGAAGTAGAAGGAGTTTATGGAGCCATTGGCGTACATTATTATTCAGAAAAGGCGAAACAACAATTTTATCCCATTTATCAAGAAAAACTCACCACCGTTTACCAAAAACATGCGCCAGAAGATGTTTTCCCTGGATTGATGGGTATGCGTGGCAGTTTTGGACTCTTCAGTATTGATGCATTAACGATTCGAAAATCTGCATTATCTAAAATGGACGCTTTGATGAAAACCGATCTACGACTTCATCAGGATACCGATTTTGTAATGCGCCTTGCCTTCTACACCCGTTTGTATCCTGGGATTTTGGATGAGGCAGTTGCAGTTCGTGGCGTGCATGAAAGCAACCGTATTTCCCAAGTAGATTCCGGGAAAATAAAACCGGCAACCACGAGGGTTTTGCTGTGGAATCATCTTCACAATTGGGCGGATAAAACCCCCGAAATTCCTAAAGCAGAACGGCTTCATATTGCAAGGATGCATCGCAGTTTCCAGATTGCCAACTACAAACTTCTTAAAAAATGGGGTGCGATTTTGAAGTACCTTTTTGTCGATTTCCGAAGCATAAGGTCGGGGCTTTATAATATTAATTTTCGGTAGTGCGTCAGGAACTACTGACCAAAACAATGAACGTAATCGCAATGGTTTTCACTGTTGTTCTGGTTGTTTTTGGTTTTAAAATTCCCGCAGATAAATCATTTTCAACAGTCTTCTATCACCCCGATTTTTTCATTAATTATCAAGGTGGTTTCATCCGAAGAGGGTTGGACGGCGAGATTATCTTCCAACTTTCAAAGGTGCTTTCGCTATCACCATTGCTGATTCAGGAATCTTACAATGGGTTTACTTTTATACTTTTTCTGGGTGTAATGGGTTATTTCATGATAAAGAAGCGGCCGCCTTTTTTCGTCATGTTCTCGCTCAGCATCTTTATTCTTTATGCCATGTATTGGGATCGTGGCATTCGGAAAGATCACATCGTTCTTTTACTATTTTTTGGCATTATGGCCTATATTCAGAAAGAACATTCTTCCCTTAAACAAATCCTGGTGGTCAATTTTTTAATGATTACAGGTATTCTGATGCATGAAATCCTTTTTCTACTCTCATTTTTCCCCGTGATTATATGCTATTTCGCTCAGGCCGATTTTAAATTAAAAAAAGCGCTGCCAAAAATGTTGATCTTACTCCCTTCGGCAATAGTTTTCGCCCTAGTTTCATTTGTTTTTCCGGGGAGTATTGCGCAGCAAAATCAAATTCTGCAGTCCTGGAGCTCTTTCTCCGAGCTTTCTGGCTTAGTTTTTTCGGAAGGTATCATTGGTTCTCCTCTTTACTTTTGGAAATTAGGATTAACACCAATGCAAATCGTGGCTTTTTTTCTTTTACTTTTTGCCCACTTTATTTTCGTTGGGATAGGTATTGGCAATTCCCTTAAAACGTTAACTCAAAAAAGAATGTTTGCCACCATTCTTCTCCTTCAGTACGGAATGATTGTGCTTTTATCGATGGTAGCCGTAGACTACTCGAGATGGATTTTTATGGGAAACCTTACTGCTGTGGCTTTTGTGTATCTTTACAAAGATAAGCGGCCGCTCTATCATCAATCCGACAAAAAAACCACTCCATTTTTTAGCGGATTAAGGAGAGTTTATTTTGTACCGTTTATTTTATATTTCATTGTTACCATGCCACACAGCGGCTGGAACGGAATGGATTCGATTGTAAAGTTCAATCCTATTAATCTTATGTCAAAGGTCATCTCAGGGAAAAGGTTATTTTAATAAAAAAGATCATGAATCATCAAGATACACAATGGATTAATACTGCACGCGCTGTGGCTGTGGTTGCAGTCATCTTCTTGCATATCACCGTTCCATTAGTCAATCAATTTGATGGCGCTTCTGCTTCATGGTGGGCTGCCAACATCATCAATGGCAGCGCTCGTTTTTGTGTACCTGTATTTCTGATGATTTCGGGTGTACTGCTACTTGGTAAAGATTATGACTTAACATCATTTTTAAAAAAACGTGTGGTTCGGGTTGTGCTTCCCTTTCTATTGTGGAGTGTAATTTACTTTTTGTTTAAAAGCGATCTTACACAAGACCTGAAAAGCATTCTTCTGCAGTTTATCAAGGCAATGAAATCGGGAGTTGAGTTTCATCTTTGGTATGTTTATATGATTTTGGGAGTTTATCTTTTTGTGCCTATCATCAATCGATTGACTAGGACTGCGCCCAAAAAAGAAATTTATTATTTTCTCTCGATCTGGTTACTGATTACTTTTATCGGCCTTCCTGGATTTAATAAATTATTCACCCGAATAGATTTTCGTTATTTCTCTGGATTTATCGGATACCTTGTGTTGGGTTACGGACTGACTAAAGCAAACATTTCAGAGAACAAGCGACTCTTTTTGCTGCTTCTCTTAGCAGGAAACATCCTAACCATCGTTCTTTCGTATTTTATCTCGGCAAGCCAAGGAAAATTTGACGGCATGTTTTATCATTATCTTACGCCAAATGTCATATTATCTTCAGTCGGTTTGTTTCTTTGGATCAAAAACACCACCATTCACCATCCATTAGTTGCAAAGGGAATAGCCGTCATTAGCAAATACAGTTATGGCATCTACCTTTCTCATATTTTCTCATTGGGACTCATGTCTCAACTTGGGCTCACCATAAATTTTGAAAACACAATATTATATGTTGTGACGAACTCCATAATCTGCCTGCTGCTCTCTTTGCTCATCACTTTTCTCATCAGCAAAATTCCTTACGGAAAATACGTCTCGGGCTAAATTAATGTTCATAAAACTGCCTGCTTTCGGAAAAATTGAATGCATCTTCTAAGCATCGAAAAATCACCTGTAATCTTCAAATTTTTTATTGAAGCAGAGTTCCAATTCCTGCTCTCTTTTTGGCGAATTAAGATAATTATTATAGCTGCCTTTAAGAATTGGATTTAGGGCTAGTATACACGGATGAACCATCACTTCGATTTCCTGTATATGTTTGCTGTCCTCCAAATAAGGAAACAAACTGTCTGCATGAACATCGCATGTCGTAAGAATACTATAGAATTGGGTGGCATTACTGTTTTCATTAAACAAAGCTAAAAAACGCAAAAGTGAATATTTAACGATATTGGCCACCGTCGTCCTGCGCCAGTTGTATTTTAACGAATGAAAAAAATCTTCGTTCAGCTCTCGTACTCTTGGAATCTTGTATTTCTTTGCCAGTTTCCTCACGATGGTATTGATGGAAGGAATAATGTGAACATGATTATGCCCATCAATATGCGAAATGACGATCCCTTTTTTCAAAAGCTGTTGAATCTGAAGTTCAATTTCCGCTTCAATCTCTTGCTTTACTTTCTTTGATTTAAATAAAAAAAGTAATTTAACAAAAGAACTATGAAAAATTCCTCCTTTGGCAATTGTTGTCGTGGAAGGTGATAATGCATGATGTGAAGTCAGGTTAACATGTAAACCAATGGTGAGATTCGGACAAAATGGTAAAACATTGACTACTGCATCTTCAAAATCGTCGGTATTCCCCATTAAGCTGGCATGAGTTAAATATCCTTCCAAATGGGCAGCTTTGATGGCTTCATTAAAACCTTTGGTAAGACCTAAGTCATCTGCATTCAATAATACTTTCATTTATGCTCATTCTTTTTAATGGAAAGCTTTTCTAGGCGGAAGTACTGTTTCAAGATTTTCTCCTGGCTTGAGTCTTCATTTTCGTTGTCATCAATATAACCTACCCCGCGATCCAAAAACAAACTCCTATTGAGCATCACCCATGGCAGATCTTTGGAATAATAATCGAATCCCCTGTCAAGTATTACCTTTTTTGAATGCCTACTCTTCTGCTCAATTTCCAACAACACCGACTTGCTGTTTTCACTAGCCCGAAAGCAAATGTAACTCCCTACGACAAAATATCCCAAAGCAAACCACGGTGCAATAACAGAAAGACACCTCCTCATTAATTTTGCAATCCCACTTTTTTCTTTGAATATAAAATTACATAAAAAAAGAATGAAAAGCGTATTGCTAAAAAAAGTTAACCGCGTACCGCTTAACGGCGCATAAGCCACGATAAACAAGGTAGAAAAGCCCACCAGCAGCAACAGCACATTACGCTGTACGGCATTACTCTTGAAATCAAGGTGCTTCAGCGAAAATAAATAATAGACTATGAGCAATACCATCGCCACGAGCAGCAAAGGATTATAGTAATAATACAGTTTAACAACTTCTTTCCACTGGTGAAGATAAGAAGACCATTGGAACTGGTATGCCGACTGCCCTAAACCTTTGTATTTCTGAGTATTGGCAGGTGCAAAAAACAACAACAAATAACCTGTCACTGTACTGCACCAATACAAAATTAAATCATTTGACGGCCATTTTCTTTTCTGAAAAAGGTAGTAAACAATGGCAAGCCCGGAAAACCCAATCAACACCGGTGGTACGTGCTCGTTACCCATGCCTGTAAAAACACCAATTAATAGAATTAAAGGATAGCGCCATAGCGTTTTTATTCGTTTCAAAACATCATTTCCTTCTACAAAATACTCAGAAAAAATGTAGTAATACAGCATATAAAACAACATTAAAAAAGTGTAATTTCCGCTATAGGGTGTGTAGAAAAACATTTCTCCAAATACGTTGATTAAAATAATGAACAGCCCGACAATGATTAAAAACTTTGACGCATCATCATTGGTGAACTTGGGCAACCTTCTAAAAACCAACAGGAATAAAAGAGCGAAAAAAGCATTAAATAAAAAAACCGAATACATCACCTCCAACAACGGATTTCGGGATACAACATTGGTAACCAATTGCCCAATACGCGGATTGACATTAAAATAGGAGTTGTAATACTCCTGCATTAATTGCCATGCAGAAAGCCGATCAAAATAATAAAACTCATCTCTTAGTAAGGGGTAATAAAAAACACAGATCGCAAAAAAAATGTTGATCCCAACATAGATGAAAATAGCACGCTTATTATTCATCCTTCTTAATTATTTCACTAAAATAAAGCGGCCTGTTTTTCACCTGAATATGGATTCGGCCAATATACTCCCCAATAACACCCAGGAAAAAGATGGTGAGCGAACTAAAAAACATGGTCGCACAAAGCAATGTAAGATAACCTGTTCTGGGTTCGTGCTTTACATAACTGATGTACACTGAATATCCCACAAAAACGAAGGAAAGTAAGCACCCGAAAAATCCTATAAAAGTGGCAATGCGCAAAGGCCGCACCGAAAACTGAATCACCGAATCCAATGCCAACTTGAAAAGGTTGAAAAAATTATAATTCGATTTCCCTGCAAAACGCTTTGGCGCTTCAAATTGCACAATTTTCGCATCGCGAAGTCCTATCAAAGAAAGCATCCCTCGAAACATGCGATCGGTTTCGTTCAAACTGTTCATCCACACCACATATTTCTTGTCTAGCAGGCGAAAATCGGGCATATTTCGGGGGATTTTCACATCCGACATCAGGTTAAGTAACCAATAATAAGTATTCCCCATCAATCTATACCGAAATCCTTTATCCAGATTACCTGTTCTTTGGGTGAGTACAAGTTTATTACCCTGAAGCCACTCTTCTACCAGTTGGCGCGCAACTTTCGGAGGATGCTGCAAATCCGAATCCATAAAAAGGACGGCATAATCTTTCGCAATATTTTGTTCGACAACATAGTTCAGTCCGGCAGTCATCGCTAATTCATGTCCAAAATTCTTACTTTGATTCACCACGGTTAGGTTCTTTGTGGTTTTCTGAAGATCTAAAAGCACATTCAATGTATTGTCCTTCGATCCGTCATTGACAAATACCAGTTCGTATTCTACCTCAACGACGCTCATCTCGCTGGTCAACTGCTGCAGTAATACTGGAATATTATGTTCCTCATTGTATGCAGAAATGATAAAATAAATCTTCTTCATCTTCTATTATTTGATGAATATTCCCACATATTTATCTTCGAAACGAACAATTGTCGGTTCTATATTATGCTTCTCGCAAAAATCCTGAAAGGCAGAATTGTCGTTAATATCGTCACTAATAAACACTCCGCCTTTTCTCAGCTTTGCATAAAGTTGTGCATATGCCCATGACATTCCTTCATACGCTTTGTCAGAATCGTAGTGTATCACATCGATTGCCTGAACTTCACCGAAGATCTTAGGTAAAGATTCTTTATCCGCAAAACGAAAAAGCTTCCATCCTGATTTTAACTCCTCCGGAACAATGTACCCGACGTACTGATCGCCATTTTGCCCAAGATAAGGCATATCCGAACTGTACAACATGCCATTTCTTTTCTTCAGCGACAGCAAAGAGGCAAATGAAGACCAGCCGTATGCTACACCGGTTTCTACCACGGTTTTCGCCTGCGTGTATTCACAGGCATAATAAATAAGCTCCAACGCTCCGGCACCACCCATTTTCACGGGACAAGCCGCTTCCTTTTCCTTTGCCCATTGCAGCTGCTGAGGAAAAAGAGTTGAAAAAAGTTGCATTTCTACACCAAAAAGTTGAAGGATGGCTTCTTCTTGAGAAACCGCTTTAGACGAGGCCCATGCCAAGGTTTTTTCTTTTCCCTTAAATGCACTGTTTCGGTTGAATATATTCTTGATGATTTTTCTTCCCAATTCAGGATACAGGTCTGGTCTTTTTAAATATCCAAAAAAAGTTTTCCCAATCCGTGCTACTTCGCTCATTGTGTTTTTGTTTGATGCAAAAATAACAAAGGTTTTCGATAAATTATGGTTTCTCCTGAAAATAGTCACTCCCAATGGCAAATTGCGGTTTTTCCGGATCCGAAACCCCAGATTCTGAAAAAGCCATTATCTTTGCGTAAAACAAGTCCACAGGTGAGCAACGAAAAAAAAATAAAAATCCTCTTCCGTCATCGATCCATGGAAATGGGCGGAGTCGAAAAAGTGATGCTCAGCTTGATGCACAATCTGGATCCCGAAAAATTTGAAATCTCTGTTTTACTAAATATTAACCAGGGTGAATTGCGCGACGAGTTCCCAAAGCACATCCGCAAAGTTTTTCTGGCAGACGGTAAAGAAGATCTTTCCACAAATTCTATTATCCAAAAAATTCAGCTTTTCAACAGAAAAAGAAAACTCGACTGGTTTAGAAAAAACCCAACTGTTGTCGATAAAAAAATACTAAAAGAAGAATTCGACATTGAAGTTGCCATGACTTACAATGATTTTGAAGCTGTTTTACACTCATCCAACAAAAGATCCAAAAAGCTTGGCTGGTTTCATTCCGAAATTCAATTGCCAAAACTACAGCCGTTGGTGCCAAAAATTCTTGAGCATTTTCCAAAGTTCGATTACATGGTCTACTGCTCCGAACGCATACAACAACTCATGCACGAGCATTATCCCGCGTTGGCTTACCCACAGGAAAAGGTCATCATCAATGCCATTCCTATCGAAGAAATAAAAAGAAAAGCGACAGAAAACCCTTCCCCTTTTGCCAAAAACGATCTGCCGACTTTTGTTTCCATAGGACGGTTGCATACCAGAAAGGGATACCATAAACTGATTGTGGCCCATCAAAAACTCATTCAGGAGGGATTCCAACACCAGATCATTGTGCTTGGCGATGGCGAAGAAAGGCAAAATCTTCAAAACCAGATCAATAATTCAGGAGTGCAAAAAACCTTCCTTTTAGCAGGCAACCAAATGAATCCCTACCCTTATGTGCAACATTCGGATTTCTTTATTTTACCCTCCGAATCGGAAGCATGGCCGCTCGTCATTGCAGAAGCGCTTATTCTTCAAAAACCGATTATCGCCACCAATGTGGGAGATGTTGGCATGGTGATTAAGGATGGGGAAACAGGCATTTTGATCGATTACCATACCGAGGAAATGTACCATGCGATGAAATTATTTCTCACCCAGCCCGAACTCGTTCAGCACATTAAAAGCAACCTGCGAACTATTGAACAACAGTTTGATAACCAAAAAATATTTAATGAAGTTGAAAATCTAATGCTTACCTTAGTACACCAATGATGAATTTTCTCTACCGTATATTTTTGAAACTGCACACTTCTTATCAGGAATGGATAGGGCATGTTTACATTGAAGCTTGCAAATCGCGCGGCCTAAAAGTGGGAAAAGGAGTGATCTTTATAGAAGCTCCCCGTTTTGGCTCGGAACCCTATCTGATTGAAATTGGAGACCGAACAAAAATTACAGCCGGCTGCACATTCATCAATCATGATGGTGCCATGTACACCATACGCAGCATGGAAAAATATAAAGACGTTCGCAATTTTGGACGCATAAGACTGGGGAAAAACTGCTTTGTGGGCAACAACTGCACGTTTCTCCCGGGCGCACAAATGGGCGACAACTGCATTCTTGGTGCCGGCTCGGTGCTGAATTCTTCTATGCCTGCCAATACTGTTTTTGCTGGTGTTCCTGCGAAATACATCTGCACCATCGAAGAGTATGGCGACAAAGCACTACAAAATAATATAATGTATCCCCGGAATTTAGAAAAAGAACGCCCAAAACTCGACGCCTATATCCGAGAAAACCTTCCCGATGTTTACAAACCCGTTAAAAAATAGACGCAGTTCACATTATGAAATAATTAAGAAAAAATAGTTTTTATTGCTAAACCATCAACAAGACAAGGGGACTTCCGTGGACGAACAGTGGTACTACAGTGGCACTACAATGAATTTTTGAGAATTCAATAAAAAAACACAACCTTTTATAAGAATTCTTTATTTCCAAAAATTCAATTTTCTGGCTGCTGTTGCTTGTTGCTAATATACATTTTTTTCCTAAAAAATTCCTTAAAATCATGATCGCTGATCAAAAGAAAAAAATACTTATTCGAATTGGTTCGCTGCGCCACGGTGGAGCAGAAAAAGTATTGACCACGCTGCTCAAAAATATCCCAAAAGATCAGTACGAAATCGATCTTTTACTCAATCTGTATTCCGGAAAATATCTTTCAGAAATACCCGAATGGATCAATGTTTTGTACCTTAACAAAGGCGAAATGATTACCACCAACCGACTACAAGACTTTCCGCTGAAAGCATTCAGGGTGTTGTATCAAAAAACGCTGAAGTTGTTTCCTAAAATACTGTACTCTTCCATCTTAAAAAACAAGAAGTACGATGTGGAAATTGCCGCCATTCACGGCATGCGTGACGAGATTCTTAATTCGCCTCTCAAAACTTCCAAAAAAGTAGTCTGGATCCACAACGACCTGCGCAAAACTCATTTCCACAACTATACAGATCAAGAAATCCGTAAGTTTTTTGGCTTTGATAAAATCATGGTTATTTCCGATCAGATTCAGCATGATTTTGAAACACTAGCGCAGAACGAAAACGAAAAATCAAAAATTGTACGCATCTACAACCCTATCGACACCGATGAAATTTTGGCAAAAAGTGAGCGTCAGTGCTCATCAGAAAAAGCTTCAGGGGAGAAAACCTTCATTTCTGTAGGCACCGTTTTTCCGCAAAAGGGATTCGACCGTTTACTGAATGCGCACAAAAAACTGCTTGACGAGGGATTAAAACACCGCATTCAAATTGTGGGCAACGGCTACGATTTCGAGAACATCAAAAATTTAAAAACGACACTTGGTGTTGATCATACCGTAGAAATGACGGGCTTTACCGACAATCCATACCCCTACTTTAAAGCGGCTGATTTCTACGTTTTAAGTTCGCGGTACGAAGGTTACCCGACGGTTCTGTTTGAAGCGATTACTTTAAAAAAGAACATTATTGCCACTGACGTTTCAGGGGTTCGTGAAATGCTTGATAACGGAAAACTCGGACTCATTGTTGACAATGCTGAGGAGGGAATTTATCAGGGCATGAAAAAAGCACTCACACAGCCCGACAGTTTCAATACCTATCAAAACGAACTGCAGCAATACACGATGCCCTTTCAACTTGAAAACTCGGTAAAGCGTATTGTCACCCTTTTAGATTCATTATAAATCTTTCTTATTTTCTCTTTATTCTTCTATCTTTGCTGCATGTCACAGAAAAACATCATCCAAAAAGATTTTTACAGGGAAAGCGGGAAATGGCTTTCCACAGCGGAGATCTGGATGAAGTGCATTAATCCAAATCTCCATTTTGTGTACCTCCTTCGAAAATGCCAGCAGCACAAAAAAAAATCTATCCAAGGTTTATTCTGGAGAGTTGTTCTGCGGAGGCATCAAATTAAGTACGGATTTCAGATTTATCCTGAAACACAAATCGGTGAAGGGTTTTATCTGGGACATTGGGGCACACTCGTCATCAATCCAAAAGCAATAATTGGCAAAAACTGCAATATTGCACAGGGCGTTACAATAGCGCAGGCCAACCGCGGCAAAAACCAAGGCGTTCCCCACATTGGCAACGATGTGTGGATAGGTCCCAACGCCGTTGTGGTAGGAAACATCAAAATTGGGAACAATGTACTGATTGCTCCTAATGCGTACGTCAACGTCGATGTTCCGGACAACTCTGTAGTGATTGGCAACCCCGCTCAAATCACAGCAAACCGCGACGCAACAGAGGGTTACATCAACAATAAAATCTAACAAAATGCCAAATAGCTACCTCAAAATTTTCGAAAATAACGCAAAATGGATTCAGGAAAAACTTGGCGAAGATGCCGACTTTTTTAAAAAACTGGCGAGCGGACAAAAACCCGAATACCTTTACATTGGCTGTGCTGACAGCAGGGTAACCGCGGAGGAACTGATGGGGATGAAGCCCGGCGAAGTTTTTGTACACCGAAATATTGCCAATATCGTAAACACCCTCGACATGAATTCTACCGCCGTTATACAGTATGCGGTGGAACACCTTAAAGTAAAACACATCATCATTTGCGGGCATTATGGTTGTGGTGGAGTGAAAGCGGCCATGACGCCACAGGATTTGGGGCTGCTTAACCCTTGGCTTCGACTCATTCGTGACGTGTACCGTCTTCATCAAAAGGAACTTGACGCCATTGAAAATGAGCATGAACGCTACAACAAATTGGTGGAACTCAATGTGCAGGAGCAGTGCATTAATGTAATTAAGATGGCAGCCGTGCAAGAAAGGTATATTTTGGAAGAGTATCCGTTGGTGCATGGTTGGGTATTCGATTTGGAAACCGGCAAACTCATTGACTTGGAAATAGATTTCGAAAATATATTGAAAGATATTCAAAAGGTGTATGACCTCACTAATTCCGAGTGGGTAATGAACCGGAAAAAATAACCCTCCCAACATGACTACTTTATAGATTTTTAATATTAATTATTGTTAATATTTAGATAAATTCTATCACTCGGCTTGTTTTTTGAATCGTGAGTTTTTATATTTGCCTCTTGTAAAAAAGAAAAAACACTGAAAAACTTCTGTAACATATTGGTTTTGATAATCTTCATCAATTTTATGGCTTTACCAAGTATTGCCACGTTGTTGGATTTTAAAATACCACAAACCAATGTGATTATTTCGGAAGAAGAAACACATTCTCCCTCTTTTGTTGTGTACGAAAAAGCAATTCCTAAAATGCTGGATGTGCACGAGTTTGTTAAGTTTTTTGAAACAGGTTCTTCCGACAGACCCTTTGTTCTTACCGATGATGGACCGCATCTTTCGGTACACTCCACTATTATTTCTCCTCCTCCCGAGGCATAACTGATTTCTTCTCGTGGATCATTATTGACTTTTCTCGTAGAGATTCGTCACAATGCTCTGGTTTATAATCTGTTAATTTTCAATCCGTTGCAGCAGTATTGATCATTCAAATGATCGCTGACTGACATTCAAAACTATTTTCAACAAAATGAAAAAAGCAAAAAACTTAATGGGAGGAATTAAAGAAAATTTCTCCTCTGGTATGGTTGTATTCTTAGTAGCACTACCACTTTGTTTAGGCATCGCCCTCGCCTCTGGTGCACCTCCATTATCAGGTGTTATCGCAGGTATCATCGGTGGTATCGTTATCGGTACAATCTCCAATTCCAATATTTCAGTTTCCGGGCCGGCCGCTGGTTTAGCCGCCATCGTACTATCAACAATTACCGACTTGGGAGCTTTCGAACTTTTCCTTTGCGCAGGTCTCATTGCCGGAATCCTTCAGCTGATCCTGGGCTTCATAAGAGCAGGAAGTATATCCAATTACTTTCCCAATTCTGTGATAGAAGGAATGTTGGCAGGAATTGGTATCATTATCATCCTGAAACAACTTCCGTATGCAGTGGGTTACAATAGTGAAAATTTCAGCAGCGAGGTCGTTTTTCAGAATGGCTATACATTCGCTTCTATTCTTAAATATTTAACAGCTGTTGTTTCATCCATTCATCCGGGAGCAGTGATCGTTACCGCAGTATCTATCGCCATTCTCATCACGTGGGATCATATACCGGCTCTTAAAAAACTGAGATTATTGCCCGGTGCATTGGTCGCCGTAATTGCAGGAATATTGCTTAATGCTGCTTTTATAGCAATGGGGAGTTCGCTTGCCATTAGTTCTGATCATTTGGTGACCCTGCCTGTACCCAAAACAGCACAAGATTTTGCCGCATTGCTTACAATGCCCGATTTCGCAGGATTCATGAATCCTAAAGTATGGATTGCAGGGGCAACCATTGCCATTGTCGCCTCTATTGAAACACTGCTTTGTATAGAAGCATCGGATCGCCTCGATCAGCAACGCCGCATTACCGATACCAACCTTGAACTTCGTGCCCAAGGAATTGGTAACATGGCCAGTGCACTAATCGGTGGTTTACCTATTACCTCGGTGGTGGTAAGGAGTTCTGCCAATGCCAATGCGGGTGCCACCAGCAAGATTTCTGCCATTATTCACGGTGTTTTACTTTTGGCCTGCGTACTTATACTGCCTGTTATTCTTAATTTAATTCCCTTAGCAACCTTGGCTGCAGTGTTACTATTAGTGGGGTACAAGCTTGCAAGTCCGGTGAAAATAAAACATTTTTTACGGAAAGGGAAATTCCAGTATATCCCATTTCTGGCCACCATTTTTGCCGTAGTATTTACGGATTTGCTAACTGGTGTTGCCATCGGAATGGCAATTGCTATTTTTTATGTCTTGCAGGGAAATATGAAGCGCGCCTACTACTTCAGCCGCGAAGAGCTGGAAGATGCAGATGCTATCACCTTGAAACTGGCAGAAGAAGTTTCGTTTCTCAATAAAGCGGCTATCAAGAAAACACTGAAGAATATACAGTCTAATTCTAAAGTGATTATTGATGCGAAGGGAACTTCATACATCACCTCAGATGTTTTAGAAATGATTCAGGACTTTGCCAATATCAGAGCCAAGGAAGAAGACATTCAGGTAGAACTCATCGGCTTCCGTACCAATTATTCAGACTACGCACAAAACCATCATTCGCATGTGACCATTGATCACCGGCGCGCGATGTAATTAAAACAAACATTCTTCATTCTATATTAGATCACTGCGACCGTAATTCGGTTACGGCGCAGTGTTTTTTAGTCAAAATTTTAAATAAAATTAAATGAAAGCACATACTTCAGAAACACAATCATCAATTACTCCGGACAAAGCCATTCAGTTTTTAAAAGAAGGCAACCAAAGATTTGTCAACAACCTTAAAATCAACAGAAATTTATTAGAACAAGTGAACGACACCACCGAAGGACAATGGCCTTTTGCAGTGATCCTCAGTTGCATTGACAGCAGAACATCGGCTGAACTCATTTTCGATCAGGGTTTGGGCGATATTTTCAGCATCAGAATTGCAGGAAATTTCGTGAATCAGGACATCCTAGGTTCCATGGAATTTGGCTGTAACGTAGCGGGTTCCAAGCTTATTGTCGTTTTAGGACACAGCAAATGCGGAGCGCTAAAAGGCGGTTTGGATTCTGCAAAAATAGAACCCCTCGGGATGGACAACCTGAATCATTTGGTTTATCATTTCCACGATTGTATCGACGAAATCATCAAAGTGGATGAAGAGCGCTCTTCTAAAAATGAAGATTTGCTGGAGCGCCTTAACATCTGCAACGTAAAGCGAAGCATAGAAGACATTCGACACCAAAGTACTACCTTAAGAAACCTGGAAAAAGAAGGTAAAATAAAAATTGTGGGGGCCAACTACTGCGTCGAGAGCGGCGAAGTAACCTGGCTGTAAAACTACTTACCGTTAAATGAGCTCATCGTATTGTTGATGCCCGCAAACACAAATGAAAGGCATGCCTGAGAAAACTTTTCGACCCGTTCGGAAAGTTTTTCTTTTTCATCATCGTTCCATTTTCCCAACACATAATCGATTTGTTTGCCCTCGGAAAAATCGGCGGAGATGCCAAATCTTAGCCGTGCGTAATTTTGGGTTTGCAATTCCTCCTGAATGTTTTTTAGCCCATTGTGGCCCGCATCAGAACCTTTAGCTTTCATGCGCAGGGTGCCAAAAGGAATCGCTAAATCATCGCTCACGATGAGTATATTTTCTAATGGAATTTTTTCTTTTTGCATCCAGAATTTCACTGCTTTACCAGAAAGGTTCACATAAGTGTCGGGTTTCAGAATGAACACTTTACGTCCTTTGTATTTTCCTTCGGCAAGCCAGCCAAAATTGCAGGATTTAAAAGGGGCATCAAGCTTTTCCGCCAAATGATCCACAACTTTAAACCCGACATTATGCCGGGTTTCCGTGTATTCTTCTCCTTTGTTGCCAATACCTACAATTAAGTACTTCATGAATAAAGTTTATTGGTACGTATATTTAATGCTGGATTTATCATCACCTGTTGTGGTCACCACATAATTTTCGCTGTCGTAAGTATGGGTATAGCTTACCAGTTCCTCGGTATTATCGTCATTGGTGGTTTTCACTTTAACCATATTACTTGCTGAAAGAAAAGCCGCTCCCTGCGGCGCAATTCCTGCCATATAAAGTGCAAATTCTTGTGGGAGTAATTTGTAGGCAGAATTCTTGTCATCATAAGAAATTTCTAAGATGATCGGCAACGGGTTCATTACCAAAGTACCATCGGGTAAATATGTTCCTCCTCTAGAAACCATTTTCACCATATTTTCGCCTGAAAATTGATAGGTCGTTTCCAGGTATGTTTTAACAGGAAGCGGCACGGAGTATTCTTGGATCGAGACTGCTTTTGAAAGTTTACCACCGGCGTAAGTATAAGTGCTTGTAATGTTTGCAACTCCACCCGCCATTTTTGTAGTCATTTTCGAGACCGCACCATTGGTATATTCTAATGTGGAAACCTGTCCGTCATTTACAATTTTAGAAATTTTATTATTGCTGTTGTACTCGAAGTTAGTGACGCCCGAATCATCACTATATGAAATGACCTTACTTCCGGAGTAGTTAAAAACTGCTTCCTGATCTTCCCACTGACCATTGTCATCCAGTGCATGCGAATTGATCTTCTTTAACAATCTTGAACTGGTGCCTCCGTTTTCGCCAGGTGGATTGATACCATTGAGTAAATCTCCGTTTTCTGCCCTGCTTGGTTCACAAGAGAAAAAGAAAACAAGCGCTAATAGCAATCCAAGAATGGTATATGATTTTTTCATGATCTGAAAGTATTTTTGCAAAAGTACTCTTTTTTACAAAATAATAGCTGTTCCTATTTAAGGGTTCAAGATTCTTGAAAGCAATCCATTGACCTCATCCACACTCTTCACATTATCTTTGCGCATCATCAGTTGGTTGTTTTTTTCTTTCAGCGTGGCTTCCGTCGGGTGTTGGGTTAGGTAGGCAATAATAGCTCGAAACCGATCGCTTTGGTAAAATTTATCCTGCGGATTGGATGGGAAATACCCCAGAAAAACGCCATTCTTCACCACCAGTTTTTCAAAGCCGATAGAAGCGGCAATCCATTTTAACTCCACCGATTTCAAAAGATTTGTCGCTTCTTGCGGCAATGCTCCGAAACGATCCTCAAGTTCATTTTTAAAATGATTCAATGCCGGTTGATCTTCAATTTCTGCCAACTTCTGGTAAAGCGATAAACGCTCTTCAATATTCGTCACATACGAATCTGGCAACATCAGCTCCAGATCGGTATCAATGTTCACTTCCTTATTCGATTTGAAAAGCTTCTTACGATCTTCTTCATTGCTAAAAAGCTCATCAAAGTCTTCCTCATTTTGAAGTTCTTCCAATGCTTCCTGCATAATTTTCTGGTAAGTATCGAAGCCCATTTCATTAATGAACCCACTTTGCTCACCACCCAGCAAATCGCCTGCTCCACGAATTTCTAGGTCTTTCATCGCAATCTGGAAACCACTTCCCAGATCCGAAAACTGTTCGATGGCTTCTAACCTTTTACGTGCATCGGCTGTCATCATATCAAACGGCGGCGTGATCAAGTAACAGAACGCCTTCCGTTTACTTCGCCCCACCCTTCCGCGCATCTGGTGCAAATCTGCCATCCCGAATCTTTGTGCATCGTTGATGAAAATTGTATTGGCATTGGGAACATCTACACCACTTTCAACAATAGTGGTTGACACCAATAC
>MKTK01000038.1:203967-262832 GCA_001898255.1 Chryseobacterium sp. 39-10
TGATAAAATACACCTGCCCATCCCGCTGAATTTCATAAGAAATCGCATCGCGCAGAATCTCTTCATTAAACCCTACAATCTTTGTATCTACGGGCTGCCTGTTGGGCGGTGGTGTTTTAATGACCGATAAATCCCGAGCAGCCATCAGCGAAAACTGAAGTGTTCTCGGTATGGGCGTCGCCGTGAGCGTAAGGGTATCAATATTATTTTTGAGTGTTTTGAGCTTATCTTTTACCGACACACCAAATTTATGCTCTTCATCAATGATCAAAAGTCCTAAATCCTTGAACTTAACGCTGCTGCCTACCAACTGGTGGGTTCCAATCACGATATCGATTTTTCCGTTTTTTAGTCCTTCAATGGTTTCTGCTTTTTGTTTGGCAGTACGAAAACGGTTCATATAAGCAATATTCACAGGAAAATCCTTGAGACGCTCCATAAAACTCCGGTAATGCTGAAAGGCCAGAATTGTTGTAGGCACAAGGACGGCGACTTGCTTACCGTCGGTTGCTGCTTTAAATGCTGCACGAATTGCAACCTCTGTTTTGCCGAATCCTACATCGCCACAAATTAGCCGATCCATCACGGTATCGTTTTCCATGTCTTTCTTTATGTCGGCTGTCGCTTTTTCCTGATCGGGTGTATCCTCATACACAAAACTCGCTTCCAATTCATTCTGTAAATAAGAATCTGGGGCAAATGCGAAACCTTTTGTTGTTTTACGTTGGGCATAAAGCTTAATTAAATCAAAAGCAATCTGCTTTACTTTTGCCTTTGTTTTCTGCTTTAAAGACTTCCATGAAGAGGAACCCAGCTTAGAAAGTACAATCTCTTTTCCATCGGGACCATTGTATTTTGAGATTTTATGCAGCGAGTGAATCGACACATACAACAAGTCGCCATTTTTATATACCAGTTTGAAACATTCTTGAATCTTGCCATTGTTGTTTACCTTCACCAATCCCATAAACTTCCCGATGCCGTGGTCGATGTGGGTAATATAGTCGCCCACTTTCATCTGCATTAAATCTTTCAGGGTAAGTTGTTCCGACTTGGCAAATGCATTTTTGGCTTTAAACCTTTGGTAACGATCAAAAATTTGATGGTCAGTATAAACCGCAATTTGATGGTCAGCATCAACAAAACCGGCATGAAGCTCTGATTTGAAGGACTTAAAAGGAATATTCTTTTCCATATCCTGAATGATTGCTTCCAGCCGTTGTTGCTGTTTCTCTGTAGAAAAAGAAATCCACAGGTCCATTCCATCCTCTTTCTTCTGTTCCAAATCCTCAATCAAAAGCTGAAAATTCTTGTTGAATGAAGGTTGTGCCGTTTGATGAAGTTGAACTTCTGTCACCGGCTCAGAAGTTTTGATTGACAATACTGCTTGCTGCGAAAAATCAACCCACCTAAAGTTTTTTAAATCGTTTTTAAAATCATCTTCTGACACAAAAAGTTCTGCCGGCATTTGGTGCTGAATATCTTTACTTAGCGTTGAATATTTATCTAACGCTTTTTCGTAGAAGTTACCGATGATATTGCTGCCAAGCGAGGCATTTTTCGTAATGACCACGAGGTTTTGAGGCGCCAATTCAAACAGAGAAACTTTTCTTCCCAACACGGAAAAATTCATATTGGAGACCAACTGAAACTCATCCACTTTTTCTTTTGACAATTGCGTTTCAATATCAAATGTTTTGATGCTTTCTACCTCATTTCCAAAGAACGTAATGCGATAAGGTTCTTCCGCAGAATAAGAAAAAACATCAGCAATGCCCCCTCTTACGGAGAACTCGCCAGGTTCAGAAACAAAATCAACCGAATTAAAATGAAACTTATTCACTAATTCCTCCGAGAAATCAAACCCCAGAGAAGTGCCTGTTTTAATGGTATGCGAAATCGCCTTAAAATCCTCCTTCTTCATCACTTTTTCAGCCAATGAGGAAAATGGAGCCACCATGACCTGAGGTTTTTTATTTCGGTGAATATTGCTAAGCACTTCGGTTCGCAATACTAAGTTAGCATTCTGGGTTTTCTCCGTTTGATAAGGTTCCAGATGCGTTGGCGGAAAATAAAGAACATTTTCCTTCCCCAACAAATCTTCCAGTTCGGCGGTAATATAAAGTGCATCTTCTTTATCATCCGTAAGAAACAGCACCGAATTTTTCTGTGTCAGGAAAAGTTCTGCCGCAAAAACAGAAGGAGAAGATCCAGCAAAACCGCGCACAGAAACATGTTGATGCGTATTAATGGTATTGAAAATCTCTTGCCCAAATTCTTTCCTCAGCATATCGGGCAAGAAATTTTCATTGATTTTTTTTAACTGCATAGATGGAGAATGATTAATTATATCTCGAAAAAATTAAACGACAAAAGCGGTTTTGGAGCACCCTCCGAAACCGTTTTTAGACTTTGCAAAGATAAGGAAATCTGCACAAAAGGGAAGTAGCCGCAAGGTCAATCAAACTCTTAATCTTTTCTTAACTGTAATAAATTTTAGTTAAACTTGCACCGTATCCTCCGCCGAATGAGACAAATAACTAATTTTACTTCAGCAAAAATTTTTATATTTAATAAAATTAACTCAGCACAATGAAAAAATTCCTTACCGCGCTTTCTGTAGTTTTAGGACTCGGATTAGCCAGTGCACAACAAGTGCAACCCGCTGCCTCCGCAGCAAAAGCTGTTCCTACAGCAAAAGCCGAAGCTCAAAAAGAGCCCAAAGCCGCAGTTGCAGCCAAACCTGCCGTAGTAATGAAAAAAGACGGCACGCCCGACAAACGGTACAAAGCCAACAAACACCTTAAAAAAGATGGCACGCCGGACAGAAGATACAAAACCAACTAAGCAGGTATCTTTCGAACAATGCACAACCTTACAGCCAACTGTGAGGTTTTTTCTTACCTTTAGGCAAAAAATGTAATGAAGGTTTTTCATTCCCTGATTCTGCTGTTTTGTTGTGCCTTAATGAGTTGCAACCGAGCCAATCCCGACGATTCCCGAGCGTATATCGAAGGAAAAATCAGGGGATCGCAAATGATTCTCACGGAACAGCAAATAAAAATCGTCAGCAACACTACCGTCATCGCCGAAACTTTTCCCGACGGTTCCGGGAGCTTTGTGCTTTCGGGTCCTTTGCTTTCCAAATCCTATTCGCTGGTGCTGCCCAAAAAAGTAAAATCGTTCAGTGCATCAAAAAGTGGCTGCACCATAGCACCAAACGGCAAGGAAATCCTTATTCCTGAAGGTAACACTTACCTTATCTTTAATGAAATTATCCTGGAATGATGAAGCAGCTTACAGTTTTTTTTCTCTGCGCATCGGCGATTTTGCTGGCACAAAAAAAGAAAAAATTTGATATGGATGTGGTTTCAAATATAGAGGCAAAAGCAATCGTCATGAAACCTTTTGGCCATAACACCTATGCCAAAGACTTGGAAACATTTTATGGATTTGGATTTGGCGGGAACCTGATGACGCCACTAAATTTCGGGATCGGGATTGAGTATAACCTTCTGCTTTCGAACGTGAAACTGGGGCACGAAAATAAGTATGGCAGCATCAGCTCGCCCAAGATTCACAATTTCGATTTTTTCCTTACCCACCGGGATCAACTCTCGGAAGATTTTTCGATAGAAGAAATGGTAGGTTACAGTTATTATTTGATGAGCAATGTGTACACCTACGATCAAAATCAAAATAGTAGAATTTCTGGAAGTGGATTGAATCTGGGTGGAAAATTTCTTTACACATTGGATCGAGAAGGCATACAGCAATTCTATTTTTCGGCAAAGGTTAATTTTTATTATTCTGGGGTTTTTAATGAAAACACTGATATTCAGAATTATTACAACCGATCCGTCTTTGTAAGTGGTGGCATTGGTTACCGATACAATTTCTAAAAAAATGAATTTTTGACTTTTCTGCTGGCGCAATCGGTCACTTTCAGGCATTCTCTGATTTTTTCATCATTAAAAAAAGTGGAAAAGAGCTTATATTATGAATTTGTACGCTTTTTTTTTTATGTAAATTTGCCTTATGATAGGATTCATCAAGAAACATATTGCCTTGTTTTGGGCGAAAAAACACGTGCAGCAAACGGCGCAGTTCAAAGAAAATGCAATAGAAGATCAGGAGAAACTTTTGATTGAGTTAGTCCATACCGCCGAAAAAACATTATTTGGCAGAGAACATCACTTTGAGGAAATTAGAACCATCTCCGATTTTCAGCAGCGTGTTCCTATTGGTGATTACGAGTCGCTGAAACCCTACATCGAAAGGGTAAAAAAAGGTCAGCGCGACATCCTTTGGCCCGGAACTCCAGACTATTTTGCAAAAACATCGGGCACCACTTCAGGATCCAAATACATCCCTATTTCCAAGGAAGGAATGCCTTTTCAAATCGGTGCTGCGCAGAGTGCCATATTTCATTACATCAACCAGAAAAATAATGCTGACTTTGTCAACGGTAAAATGATTTTTCTACAAGGAAGTCCGGAACTGGAAGAAGTAAACGGCATTAAAACCGGTCGGCTTTCTGGTATTGTGGCGCATCATATTCCTAATTATTTACAAAAAAACCGCTTGCCGAGCTGGGAAACCAACCTCATCGACGATTGGGAAACTAAAGTGGATGCCATCGTAAAAGAGACCGAAAAACAAGACATGACCCTTATTTCGGGTATTCCGCCTTGGCTGATTATGTACTTCGAAAAGTTAATTGAGCGAAATGGAAAAAAAATCACCGAGCTCTTCCCGCATCTGCAACTCATTATCACGGGTGGTGTTAATTATGAGCCGTACCGCGAAAAAATGAATGAGCTGTTAGGGAAAAAAATCGACACAATACAAACATTTCCTGCAAGCGAAGGTTTCTTCGGATTTCAGGACGATTACACCAAAGAAGGCCTGCTGTTGCTCACCAATCATGGGATATTTTATGAAT
Source organism: Chryseobacterium sp. 39-10 (assembly GCA_001898255.1). Classification (GTDB taxonomy): domain Bacteria; phylum Bacteroidota; class Bacteroidia; order Flavobacteriales; family Weeksellaceae; genus Kaistella. Next base: position 208,913 of record MKTK01000038.1, read on the forward strand.
TTGTACCGCTGGATTCTTACGGAAAGCCCGATGCGCCACGATTAACCTTGCGTGATGTGGAGCTGAACAAAGATTATGCGCTGATCCTCACGACCAATAGCGGACTTTGGGGTTATTCTATTGGGGATGTGATCCGGTTTATTTCGAAAGCACCTTACCGCATTTTGGTTTCTGGCAGAACAAAACACTACACTTCAGCATTTGGCGAGCATGTTATTGCGTTTGAAGTAGAAGAAGCCATGAAAGCTACAGTAGAAAAATTTACGGCACAGATAACTGAATTTCATCTTGCGCCACAAGTGAACCCAACTGAAGGTTTACCTTATCACGAATGGCTGATTGAATTTGAAAAAGAGCCCGAAAATATAGAAGATTTTCGTAAAAATTTAGACGAAGAAATGCGGAAGAGAAACACCTATTATAATGACCTCATCACGGGTAATGTACTGAAACCTTTAGTAATCAGGAGACTGCAAAAAAATGCATTTCAGCAGTATGCAAAATCGGAAGGAAAACTTGGGGGACAAAATAAAATTCCGAGACTCGCCAACGATCGGAAAATTGCAGATTATCTGATGAAACTCACCATTTTGTAATCGCAAAAATGTTCATTAAAATAGCAGGAAACCAGATTCAATTAATACTAAGATGAATGGCACTTTACTGTATTTTATTTTTTATCAGTGCGCCGACATCGACTTTAACCCGATCACCGAACCAATAAGAGTGCACACAAAAAACAGGCGCCAAAATGTGGCAGGTTCTTTAAAAATAAAAATCCCAGCCAATACGCCACCCACTGCACCAATGCCCGTCCAAACTGCATAAGCGGCACCAATGGGTATTGGGTTATTTCCGTAAGAAATGGCTTTGTACATCAGAAACATGCTTACAAAAAGTGAAATGACAAAACCGGTCCACCACAACCAACTTTCTTTACCCGATGTTTCCTGCGCTTTGCCAAGGCAGGTAGCAAATCCAGTTTCGAAAAGTCCGGCGATAATGAGGATAATCCAATTCATAAGTTGATGTAATAGGAAGTTAAAAATACAACATTTAAAAAAGTTCGTTCGGCACCCACATCAAAAGAAGATGGACGACCGAGGAAATTAATAATTCATTTTGCGCAGCTTTGGTACTGTGGTTCCCACGATTAGCGCCACAAGCAACGTCATGGTTCCGCCAAAAACAACCGATCGAACAACACCGAGCAATTTGGCAGCAAGTCCGCTTTCGAACTGACCCATTTCGTTGCTCGACATGATGAAAATTGAATTAACACTAAGTACCCGGCCACGAATGTAATCCGGCGTTTTCAACTGCACAATGGTACCACGTATAACCACCGAAATACCGTCGAGCATTCCGCTAAGCATCAATAAACCAAAAGATAACCAATAGAACTTAGACCATCCGAAACCAATAATACACAAACCGAAACCAGCCACTGCAACCAGCAAAATTTTACCCTGATTTTTCCTCAACGGTACAAAAGCCAGGAACGCAATAATACACATCGAACCAATATCCGAGGCAGCATTCAGCAAACCAAAACCTTCTGAGCCCACTTTTAAAATATCCGTTGCATACACCGGAATCATCGCGACAGCCCCACCAAAAAGCACCGCAAACATATCTAAGCAAAGTGCTCCTAGAATCTCTTTGGTTTTATAGATGTAAGCAATTCCTTCTCGCATGCTTTCCATCACATTCATCTTCTTGGCCGTATTTTCGGAGTGGTAACGATTTAATGTCCAGAAGAATAGAGACGAAAAAAGCATTAAACCCACCACCACCAAAAGGGTTCCCGAGATGTCAATCCAATGAATCATAAAACCTCCTAAAGCATGGCCTGCCACCGAAGCTGTAAGAAATGTGCCTTGGTTAAGCGTAATGGCGTTGGGCAACTTCTCCCTTGAGACAATACTTGGGATCAGGGAAGGAATAACCGGCCCCAAAAAAGCCCTGCAAAAACCAGTAAGAAAAATAATGGCATAGATGAAATAGGTAATGTGCCTATTGTCTAAATGCAGCATGCTACTTCCGTAAAAAGCGGGAATCGTTAGAAGCGCAATGAGGGCCACATACATATAATTGCAAATGAGCAACAATCTCTTTTTTTCGCTATTATCAACAACATGACCGGCGTACAAAGCCGTCGATACGGCGGGGATGACTTCCGACAAACCGATTAAACCAATAGCGAAAGGATCGTGAGTCAATTGATAAATCCACCAACCCATGGTGGTTGCCAACATTCGGAAAGATAAAACCAGGAAAAAACGACCGGTCATCAAGTTTCGGAATTCACGAATCCTGAGGGTTTGAATGGGCTCTAATGAAAACATTCTGCAAAAGTAAAACATTGCATCGATTAATCTTGATCATGGCTTTAAAAAATCCATGAAGTGCAATGGGTCAGTCAATAAAATAGCTGCCAACTTACCAACATATTAACAATTTGACAATCAGTTTTTTAATCCTATAATTGATTGTACTGTTGATTACTCACTTCAAAAAAACATCAAAAAAGTTTACCTTTGTACGATGACGCAGAAGGAGACACTTTCATCTTTAACCCATGGCAATTTCGCACAAGAACTCTCGATTTCCGATGGTAAAATGCCGCCCAACGCGGTAGATTTCGAAAAGCTGGTCATCGGCACATTTCTTATCGACAAAAAAGGGCTGGATCACTCAATCGATCTGCTGAAAGCTGATGTGTTTTATGACCCTCGGCACCAGGAAATATTCACTGCGATATTGAAGTTGTTTGAAGGCAACCATCCGATCGATTTAATGACCGTTATCCAGGAACTGAAAAGAACCGATCGGCTCGGTTTTGCAGGTGGTGACCACTACATTATTGATTTAACGATGAGTGTATCATCCAGTGCACACATCGAATATCATGTTCGGGTGATTCTGGAGAAATTTATTTTGCGAAGCTTGATTAATGTTTCTGCCAATGTAATCGACAGTTCATACAAGGAATCCACAGATGTTTTTGAACTCCTCGACAAAGCCGAACAATCTTTCTTCGAGATCACCAACGGAACCATTAAAAAAGGGTTCGATACCGCCAACTCATTGGTAAAACAGGCCATTGAAACCATTAAATCGCTAAGAGACAAAGAAGGACTTTCGGGTATTCCGTCAGGATTCAAAGATATTGACAAGGAGACCGGTGGCTGGCAAAATTCAGACCTCATCATCATTGCAGCAAGACCGGCGATGGGTAAAACCGCTTTTTTGCTTTCTATGGCACGAAATATCGCGGTGGAACACAAAATTCCATTGGCCCTGTTCTCTTTAGAGATGGCCTCGGTGCAGCTTATTACCAGAATGATTGCATCAGAAACAGGTATTTCATCCGAAAAACTTAGGAAAGGTCAAATGACCAATGATGAATGGCAACGGCTCTTCAACAATGTTTCTGAGTTGGAAAACGCACCACTCTACATCGATGAAACACCCTCGCTTTCGGTATTCGATTTTCGGGCAAAATGCCGACGTTTGGTGATGCAGCATGGCGTAAAGATCATCATGGTCGATTACCTGCAGCTAATGACTGCCAACTCGGGAAAAGGCGGCGCAGGAAACCGTGAGCAGGAAATTGCGACCATTTCAAGATCCTTAAAAGCAATTGCCAAAGAACTCAATGTTCCGGTTATTGCGCTCTCTCAGCTCTCACGAAGCGTGGAAACCCGCCCTGGAAAAAGACCACAACTTTCGGATCTGCGGGAATCTGGAGCCATTGAGCAGGACGCCGATATTGTTTCATTCATCTTCAGACCAGAATATTACAAAATTACCACTTGGGATAACGATGAAGATGGTGCTGAAACCTCCACCGAAAACCAAGCAGAGCTCATCATTGCTAAACATAGAAATGGCGCCACCGCGGATGTGCGAATGTCATTCTATAAAAATATTGCCAAGTTTGCCGACCTCGATTTATTTGGCAATGGATATGGTTATCAGCCATCCAACTTCGCACAGCAGGAAGAACCAAGCGGTTTCGACAGGATTAAAACAACCATTGATCCCGGTGCTGCGTTCGACTTGCCCAATAAGCAGAACCTTTCCGGCTCTTCGATGAATGATTTGGATGATGATGACGATTTTGCCTATTAAACCAATACTATTCAATACTTTACGTAGGCGATCTCCATGAAAATTGAAATCTATACCGACGGTGCCTGCAGCGGAAACCCCGGAAAAGGTGGTTATGGCATTGTGATGAAAGTTCCCGAGAAGAATTACGAAAAACAATATGCTAAGGGTTTTCGGCTCACCACCAATAACCGAATGGAATTACTTGCCGTGATTACTGCGCTGGAAAAATTAAAATCACCCGACAACGACATCCACATCTACACCGACAGCAGATATGTTTCCGACGCCATTAACCAAAAATGGATTTACGGCTGGATTAGAAAAGGATTTAAGAATGTAAAAAATCCTGATCTGTGGCAACGCATGATTCCGCTAATTCAACTTCACCAACCCACTTTTCATTGGGTGAAAGGCCATGCCGGACATCCTGAAAACGAAATCTGCGACCAACTCGCAGTAAAAGCCGCGGCGTCAGAAAAATTGGAAACTGACACCTTTTTCGAACAGCAGAGAGATGGCGGACTGTTTTGAGTGCAACTACAAAGCGACAAAAATTTTATTTCAAGAAATCTTCGAGGCATCGGTTGTACAGCATCCATCAATATAATATTGAGCATTACCCATGATGACTGTGCTGCACTTTTATTATATTTGTTAGATGAATTACATTGAATCTTTACAAAAGCGGTATTCCGTTAAAAAGTTTGATGCAACACAAAAAGTGGCTCCCGAAATTTTAGATAATATTTTGGAGGCAGGGCGACTTTCTGCAAGCTCGCTGGGATTGCAACCTTATAAAATTTACGTGATTGAGCATCCTGATATTTTGAACAAACTTCAGGAAGCATTCTATAATCCGTCTCAAATTTCCACTTGCTCGCACCTGATTGTCATTGCAGCAAAACGCGATATCGAAGAAGAGTATGTTGACGGTTATTTTCGCCATATCAGTGATGTGCGCAATGTTACTCTGCAACAATTAGAAGGGTTTCGCAACAGCATTATGAGCTTTCGAGATACCATTGAAAAAGAACATTTATTGCATTGGAACGAAAAGCAGGCGTATATCGTTTTAGGAAATCTTATGTTTGCTGCCGCATTAGAAAATGTGGATTCTTCTCCGATGGAAGGTTTCCGACCCGAAGTAATCGTGGAAACTTTAGGGCTGGATCCCGAAAAAGAAAAAGTAAGTGTCACTTTGGCTTTAGGATACCGTGATGCCAAAGACCCTTATCAACAAATGAAAAAAGTACGAAAACCGGGCGATAAACTTTTCAAATATATGTAGAGCCGGCTTAAATTTTACCGAAATTTATTATTACAGCGCTTAAAAAACCTTTCCAACGCCTATTACAAAATCGCAAATGAATAAAACTTCACAAAGCCCAATGATCAAGGCAGACGTACTGGTCATCGGTTCCGGAATTTCGGGGCTTTCTTATGCCATCAAAATTTCGCAGAAAATGCCTGATGCCCAAATCATCATTGTCACCAAAGCTGATGAAGACGAGAGCAATACCAAATACGCACAAGGCGGTTTGGCGGTAGTAACCGACTTTGATAAAGATAATTTCCAGAAACATATTGATGACACCATGCGCGCCGGCGATGGCGAGAACAATCTTGATGTGGTGAAAATGGTCATTGAGGAAGGGCCCAATCGTTTTAGGGAATTGGTGGAATGGGGAACACATTTCGACCAAGAAAAAGACGGCGATTTCAAGCTTGGCAGAGAAGGTGGCCACACCGAAAACCGCATCGTTCATCATAAAGATATTACCGGTGCCGAAATTGAGCGCGCCCTTTTAGCCACCATTAAAAAGTCGGCCAACATCGAAATAATGGCCCACCATTACGTCATTGATCTGATTACCCAACACCACGTCCCCCATAAGATATTCGATAGCGACCAAATTGATTGTTACGGTGCCTATATTTTGGACGAGAAGCATAAAAAAATTAAAAAAATAACAGCCAAAATTACCTTGGTTGCTACCGGTGGTGCGGGGCATGTGTACAAGAACACGACCAATCCCATTATAGCGACCGGCGACGGGATTGCTTTTGTACATCGTGCGCGGGGCAAGGTATCCAACATGCAATACTACCAGTTTCACCCTACTGCTCTGTTTTCTAAAAGAGACGGAATGTTATTCTTAATCTCAGAGGCGGTGCGTGGCGACGGTGCAAAACTACGGCTAAAGAACGGTGAAAAGTTTATGCACAAATACGATGAACGTGAAGAGCTGGCTTCCAGAGACATCGTAGCCAGAGCAATCGATAACGAACTAAAAATTTCAGGTGATGAATATGTCGGTTTAGATTGCCGCGCGATGGATCACGAAAAATTCACTGATCATTTTCCCAACATCTACAGAAAATGCATGGATGAAGGCATTGATCCCTTTCAACAAATGATTCCTGTGGTGCCTGCTTGTCATTATTTAATGGGCGGCATTGATATCGATAAGGACGGACAAAGTTCCATCAAAAATCTTTTCGCAGTGGGCGAATGTACAAATTCCGGCCTCCATGGTGCGAATCGGCTGGCTTCAAATTCATTGCTTGAGGGTTTGGTGTTTGGCCACAATGCAGCCATGAAAACTATTGAACTACTGCACATTAACGATTTTAATTTCGACGATCTGAAAGCCATTCCCGAATGGAATGCAGAGGGCATGAAGATGATGGATGAAATGGTGATGGTCTCTTACCTTCGTCGCCAATTACAAGAAATGATGAGCGACTTGGTGGGCATTGTTCGCAGCAACGAAAGACTAAAACTTGCCAAGAAGAAACAAAGAGAAATCTACGAAGCCGTAACCGAACTGTACAACTACTCGATTATGTCGCCTCAGCTCTCGGAACTCAGAAACCTAGTGAACGTTTCTTACCTCATCATTAAACATTCTTTACAAATGAAAGAAAATAAAGGAAGCTTCTACAATAAAGATTTAGCACAGCAACCTTTAACAATATCGGAGAAATAAAAACAAAGATGGCATGAAAGCATGTCGTAACCAAACATAAATTTTTTATTAACGACCCTGCAAACCTTACACGTTTTAAAAAGCGATAGGGTTTCTTCAATTCCCCAAAAATGAAAAAACCACCCTACTTGACCAAAGAAGCCCTGAAAACCTTCATCAAAAGCGCATTAGAAGAAGACATCAAAGAAGGAGATCATTCTACACTATCCACTATTCCTAAAGATTTAAAACAAAAAGCCAAACTATTGGTAAAGCAAGATTGCATTTTGGCAGGAGTAGAACTTGCAGAAATCATTTTTCATACGTTTGACAAAAACCTTAAAGTAGAAGTCCTTATAAAAGACGGAGAAACTGCAAAAGTCGGCGATATTGCCTTCTATGTTGAAGGAAGCGCACGATCAATTCTTTCCACGGAGCGACTGGTTCTTAACTGCATGCAAAGGATGAGCGGAATTGCCACCATGACCCACGACTGGGATTCGCGACTCGTGGGCACCAAAACAAAATTACTGGACACAAGGAAGACAACCCCCAATTTCAGACTCTGCGAAAAATGGGCAGTAGCAATAGGGGGTGGAACCAACCACCGTTTCGGACTTTATGACATGATAATGCTGAAAGACAATCACATCGACTATAACGGAAGTATTACCAACGCCGTAAAGATGGCAAAAGAATATATTACCAAACTTAAAAAAACGCTAAAGATCGAGGTGGAAACGCGCAACCTTACAGAAGTGGAAGAAGCCGTAAAAGCTGGTGCAGACCGCATTATGCTCGACAATATGGACGTTGCCACCATGAAAAAAGCGGTGCTTCTCATTAAAGGAAAAGCAGAATCCGAAGCATCGGGCGGCATCACGCGCGAGATGCTGAAAAAAGTTGCAGCCACCGGCGTTGATTTTATATCAGCGGGCGCCTTGACGCATTCTGCTGAAAACATTGACTTGAGCTTGAAGGCGGTGAAGTAATGGAATTAACAAAAGTATAAATTAATTAGTTTTTTCTAATTAATCCTCAATAAGCACATTAAGCGCAAAAGATAAATTGTCAACATAAAAACATCATAATCAATACACTAGCAATAAATTTAACAAAATTTTAATTGTTAACAAATCGTTAATATTATATTGCTTTTTTAAGATTATTTTTGCAGAGTTAAAATTTTACATTTAATAATTGAATTGATATGAATTTAAATCCAATCAAAAAAAGGGTGTTAATTGCTGCGATTGCCTTCGCGGGATTTGGTGCCGTACATGCGCAGGTAACCACTAGTAACATGACCGGTATTGTGACCCAAGCGGATGGCAAAACCAACAGCGGGGCTACCATCACAGCAACGCATATTCCGTCAGGAACAGTTTACTCTGCAAAGGTGAATTCTTCAGGGAATTACAACCTTGCCAACATGCGTGTTGGTGGACCTTACAAAGTAGTTGTAGAACAAGCGGGTCACCAGCCACTCGTTTTTGAAGATTTGTACCTTGAACTTGGTCAGCCAATGGTTCTTAACGCCAAACTGGATGAAAAAACAACTAACATCCAAGAAGTTTTAATTACAGCAGGAGCCAACAGAAACGTGAATAAAACAGGAGCAGCCACCAATGTTGGTTTAAAACAAATTCAGGATTTGCCTCAAGTAACTAGAAGTATCACCGAATTTACAAGACTTACGCCTCAAGCTAATGGTAATGCTTTTGCAGGTAGAGATGGTCGGTACAATAACCTTCAGATTGATGGAGCAAACTTCAATAATGGATTCGGATTAAACACCAATCCTCTACCAGGAGGAAATGCACAACCGATTTCCTTAGACGCCATTCAGGAAATCTCTGTAAATATTGCTCCTTTTGACATTACACAATCCGGATTTACTGGAGCTGGTATCAACGCAGTTACAAAATCTGGTACCAACCAATTCCACGGATCGCTTTACGGTTACTACACTGGCAAAGAATTAACAGGTTGGAAAATTAATGGTGACGACCTTACTAAAGTTTCTGGAACCAAGCAAACCAATGGTTTAACGTTTGGCGGGCCGATTGTAAAAAACAAATTGTTCTTCTTCATCAGTGCTGAACGTGAGGAAGCAACAGGCGTAAATGCTTCTGGTGCTAACTTATGGACAGCTTCACAAAACGGAATTTCCAATGCTTCAAAGAATATCTCCCGAGTAAAAGAATCCGACCTTATTGCAGTTCAAAATCACTTGAGAACCGTGTGGGGATACGATCCAGGTAGATACCAAGGTTATGCGAATGAAGCGGTTCAGAATAGCGATAAACTATTGGCAAGATTGGATTGGAACATCAGCGATAAGCACAAGTTAGCGATCCGTTACAACATGTTAAAAGCAAACTCTAACTCAGTAGCTAACGCGAATTCTGGTCCTCAACCAAGATCATCTTGGGGAAGGGTAAGCGATAGAGCGATGACTTTTGAATATGGTAATTATGGAAATGAAAACACAGTACAATCACTCTCAGCTGAATTAAACTCAACTTTCAACAGCAGTTTATCCAACAAGTTCTTGTTTACCTACAGTAAAATGATAGACCCTAAGAGAACGACTCCATCCAGTACATTGTTCCCTTTCGTTGATATTTGGGATGGCTCTTCATCTGGTGGTAACTACATCAGTTTTGGTACTGAGTTGTTTTCCTACTTGAACGAGGTTCAAAACACTAATTATTCATTCATCAACAATTTAACCTATACAGTTGGTAAACATACCTTCGTAGGAGGTGCAGCTTTCGATTTACAAAAATTCGGAAACTCGTATACCAGAATGGGTACGGGTTATTATCGTTACGCATCGGTAGCAGACTTCCTTAAAACAGGAACAGCTGCTGAGGTTGCCCCAATTATGTTTGGTCTTACTTATCCATACGCTGGGCAAGATACATTTGCAAAAGTAAATTTTGGATTGCTTTCTGCCTATGTACAAGATCGTTATACAGTTAATGACAGACTTAACTTTACTATTGGTTTGCGTGCGGAATTGCCAATGTATATGAATGATTTAACACCAAACCCTTCTATTGATAACTTAACGCTCCTCGACATCAACGGAAATCCTAAAAACTATAATTCAGGTAATTGGCCAAAATCCAAAGTAACTCTTTCGCCAAGATTTGGTTTCAATTATGACGTGAATGGTGATCGTAGCTTGGTAATTCGCGGTGGAACAGGAATCTTCACAGGTCGTGTACCTTTCGTTTGGTTAACAAATATGCCAACCAACGCGGGAGTTCTGCAAAACACAATTGAACCCGGGGGATATTCGGAAGTTTCCCCTTGGATTGGTCAAGTAAGATTTCACCCAGAAGACATTTACTACTATGTAAATCACCCTATTTATTACACGAAAGACGGGAAACAAGTAACACCTTTTATTTCTTCTCCATCGGGAGGGGTGCCTTCATCCTTTGCATTGGTTGACGATAATTTCAAAATGCCTTCTGTATGGAGATCCAGCTTAGGAATTGACTTTAGAATCCCAGACAGCCCAATTACATTAAGCTCGGATATTCTCTATACCCGAGATGTAAATGCTGTTTTCCAGTTTGGAGCAAACAGAAAAGCATCTGACAATAAAATGACTTATGCAGGTGTAGATAGAGTTTATTATCCTAATGCAAAAGCTTACAGCTACAATACGGCAATAGGTCCTAACAGTGCTACTGTGTTGACCAATACCAACAGTAAAGGGTATGCATTCTCTGCAACGGTAGGAGCATCGCTAAGACCATGGCACGGACTTTCAGGATCTGCGTTCTATACCTATTCGAAAGCAGAAGAAGTTTCTGCAAATGCAGGATCAAGTGCTACATCTGCATGGGGCGGTTCACCAACTGTAGACACCCCTAATCAAGACTTCTTAAGTATTTCAGACTTTGCAGTTCCTCATCGTGTAGTAGCTAACGTTTCTTACGAATTGAAAAAGACAGGAACAACAATTGGTGTGTTCTATTCTGGATCTTCTCAGGGTAGATACTCTTACTACTACTCTAATGACGTTAATGGTGATGGTATTGCTAATGATTTGATGTACATTCCTGTTAACTCAGCCGATATGAAGTTTTCTGATATTACAACAGGATCGGGTGCAAGCGCAACAGTATTGTTCACTGCTCAACAGCAACGCGAAGCTTTCGATAGATTCATCGCAGACAATGGCCTTGAAGGTTACAGAGGGCAGATATTGCCTAGAAATGAATTTTTACTGCCTTGGTTAAACAGAGTTGATGTAAGAATTGCACAAAATATCGCAAGCGACATGATCAACAAAGGAGACAAAGTGCAAATCACCCTTGATGTGCTCAACTTTGGAAACTTACTGAACAGTAAATGGGGAGTGCGTGATACTAACGTAAGCCAATATGGCGCTGCTATTCTTTCAAGATTCGGTGCAGTAGATCCCAACCCTTCTTTCCAAATGTTGAGAGATGGTACCGAGCTGGTGAAAGCACCTTATAGAGCTGTTAGTACTACCGCAACTACTTGGACTGCAATGCTTGGTTTTAGATATTCCTTCTAACAAACGAAGTAAACAAATATTAAAACTAATCAAAATCCCGGCAATCGTCGGGATTTTTCTATCTTTGCATTTCACCATTAAAAAAATAATTATGGATTTCAGTTTGATGCTCAACGCACACCGCGGATTTGCTTATCTTATTCTGCTATGTTCCGGCTTGTTCGTTATTGCTCTTCTTGCAGCAATGTTCGGTTATTCTGGTAAAATTTCTGGTTTTTTAAGAAAATCAACGCTTTTCACAATGATTTTTTTCCACATTCAGGCGCTTATCGGCTTGGTTATGCTGTTCTTCTTTTCACCTGGTTTTAAAGCCGCTAAAGAAGCAGGAACTCTCATGAAAGATGCAGTTGCCAGAAATACTTATGTGGAGCACCCCACTGCCATGATTATCGCTGCAGTGCTACTCACCATCGTCAATAAAAAATTTAAAACCCACGATAAATTGCAAATGAGCTGGGTGATTATGGCTTTTGTTGCTTTGGCTTTTATGCTTTGGGCATTTCAGTGGGCACGACTTTTTGGTGCATAAATAATATTAATTCTACATTCAAGAGTATAAAATGAAAATAGCAGTGGTAGGCGCAACCGGAATGGTGGGCCAAGTGATGTTGAAAGTTTTGGAAGAAAGAAACTTCCCAGTAACAGAACTCATTCCTGTGGCCTCGGAAAAATCAGTGGGCAAGACCATTTCCTTTAAAGGAAAAGAATACGAAATCGTATCCATGCAAACGGCCATCGACCTGAAACCGCAAATCGCCATCTTCTCGGCAGGCGGAGGAACTTCGCTGGAGTATGCCCCGAAGTTTGCAGCAGTGGGAACAACCGTTATCGACAATTCCTCTGCATGGAGAATGGATCCCGATAAAAAACTGGTGGTTCCCGAAATCAATGCCGATGTATTGACAAAAGAGGATAAAATTATTGCCAATCCTAATTGTTCCACCATTCAACTGGTGATGGTATTGAGTCCTTTGCATAAAAAATATGGACTGAAGCGCGTCATTGTTTCTACCTATCAATCGGTAACTGGAACAGGGAAAAACGCCGTTGACCAATTAAATGCAGAAATTGCTGGAAACAAAGGATCCGCCAAAGTGTATCCTTATGAAATTTTCAAAAATGCGTTGCCACAGTGCGATGTTTTTGCTGAGGACGATTATACCAAAGAAGAAATTAAACTGATGAAAGAACCCAAAAAAATCATGGGTGACGACAGCTTCAATCTCACGGCAACTGCGGTGCGCGTTCCGGTACAGGGTGGCCATTCAGAATCGGTGAATATCGAATTTGAAAATGATTTCGACCTCGCCGAAGTAAGAGCAATTCTTGCGGCTACACCAGGCGTTGTGGTGATGGATGATGTCCAAAACAACATCTATCCCATGCCACTCTACTCCGAAGGTAAAGACGAGGTTTTTGTGGGCAGAATAAGAAGAGACCTGTCGCAGCCCAAATCTCTGAATTTATGGGTGGTTGCCGATAATCTCAGAAAAGGTGCGGCAACCAATGCCGTACAGATCGCGGAGTATCTTGTTGCTGGCCAAATGGTGTAACCAATTGATTACAAAAAGCCAAGGAATGAACAAAACCAATAAACTACTCCATACCAATGCTCATTACGATGAGCATTTTTTATGAATTAGAATGATGAAACTTTTTAACGAAACCCAATCAAACCGTGGCTAAATCAACTCAATCCAAAAACAGTAATTTCGCATTTCAGAGAAATGTGGCGATTGTTGGCATTCTACTTTTTCTGGCAAAATTAGTCGCATGGCATTTAACCAATTCTGATGCCGTGTTTTCTGACGCCATGGAAAGCATTGTGAATATTATCGCAGCTTTCATGGGGCTTTACGCTTTATATCTGGCTGCAAAACCAAAAGACGTGGACCATCCCTATGGACATGGCAAAGTAGAATTCGTCACCTCCGGAATTGAGGGTGCCCTCATCGTTTTTGCCGGCATCATCATCATTGTGCAAGCCATCGACTCCCTTTTGCAAGGCAACCAACCTAAAAAACTAGATTGGGGAATCCTGATTGTTGCGGCCACCGCAATCATTAATTATGTCATGGGATACATCTCCATTAAAAAGGGAATTCGAGAAAACTCGTTGGTATTGCAAAGCTCTGGTAAACATTTGCAAAGCGATACCGTTACTACATTGGGCGTGGTGATGAGTTTAGTATTGGTTTATCTGACCAAAGTTTTCTGGATTGACGCCGTAACGGCATTACTATTCGGTACCTATATCATTGTTGTGGGCTATAAAATCATCCGCAAATCGCTGAGCGGAATTATGGATGAAGCCGATCTTGAAATGCTTGCAAGACTCGCCAACTTCCTGAACCAACACCGCCAACCGGAATGGATCGATATTCATAACATGCGCATCCAGCAGCACGGCAGCAAATTGCATATTGACGCGCACCTTACTTTACCTTGGTATTTTGAGCTGAGAAAAGCCCACGAGGAAATGGAAAAAATTTACCGCCTTATCGGAGAAAATACAGACAGAAACATTGAATTTAATTTTCATCTGGACGATTGCAAACCAACATCTTGCGAAATTTGTCAGCTGAGAGACTGTAAAGTGCGACAAAAAGATTTTGTGAAAAGAATTGAATGGAATTCCCACAATATTTCGCAACTTAGAAAACATAATGTGCAGACAGAGTAATCAGTTCCCTCTTGCTTGCAATACTTTTCGATAATAGAAAGTAGGAACAATCAGCAACAATACCAATGGCTGAATGACAAAGCGACGCATGTAGAACGAAAACAAATACCCCACTTCAAATTTTGTATGAATGCAATAGAGATAAAGCGGGAAAGTTATTGCAAATACAATCAGCATCAGCACAACCGCCTGTAAGGTCCATTGTTTATTGCTGAAGATAAACTGCACAATAAGCGCAGACAGCGCTACATTAATTCCAAAACGCACAAAATGACTGATAATCAGTTTTCCCCAATCAAAAGCGGGAAAAGAAGCGTGTCTATTGGCTTCGTGAAAATAATTCAGGAACGGATCATAGAACATCTGGTCTTCCAAAACCCTTACACTTATCAGCCCCACGATACCGAGCAGTATGATGAACCAGTTAATTAATTTCATTTTCAGTTCTCTTTAACGCAAAAAACTGAACCCAGATCAGCCAAAGTAAGACGATACTTCCGTATATAATAGCCGGAAAAAAATAATCATGACCCACTTTGCTGTATTCAGGGTGATCGCTCAGCACAATATTCAAGCCCACAATTCTCGCGACATTCATCCCATGAAGCAGAACAATTCCGGCACCGGCAAAAAGGAAAGTGCGCATTCCCTTGTAAAAAGCAAAAACGAAAGCCACAAAAAGAATCATCACCGATATCGCATTGCACCCTTCCACCATGCGAGAAACATATTTTCCTTTCACATAAAACCAAGAAGTTTCCGCTGCCGGCTTACCGTCTACTAGGGCAGTGGTGTAGCCCAAACTGTTTTGGCAGTAAGCAACCTGTTTCGCCACCCATTCCGAAACCGGATCAAGTCCCTGATTTTTGAAACCATTCAAATAAAACTGATAACCCAACACCAAAACCACATAAATGATAATGAAGCGAAGAAGGATTTTCAGCACCGGTTTGAAATCTTGAAACATGCTGCAAAAATACTTATTTAATTCAAATTCATCCATCTTAAAAAATATTTTAATACCTTCGTGATCATAATTACCCCTGGAAAAACCGCACTTCCATTTCATCAAAAAAACCGTCACCCGAAAACGACAATGAGCGAAAAACAAGCATTATCATTCTTTGAAACTTTCACGGGAAAAACGGCCGACCTTTTTAGGGCACTTCCGCAAAGCGGCTCATCTCGAAAAAATTTTGTAGCGGAAAGTGCTGGAAAAACCTACATTCTGACAGAAAACGGGAATCTTGCCGAGAACGAGAGCTTCTTCTATTTCTCGACTATTTTTACGCAGCTAAAGCTAAATACACCCAAAATTTTGAGTGTTTCGGATGATCGTACAATGTATATCCAAGATTTTTTAGGTTCCAAGACGTTGTCAGAACTCATTCATGAAGAGGGTTTATCAGAAAATGTAAAGTCCCTCATCAGAAAATCTTTGCTTCAACTTTACACCCTGCAAACCAGAACCAAAAATGTAATCGACTGGTCGCAAACCTTTGAATACGAATCGTATAATCAATTGCCCATTACCAATGATCTTTTCTATTTTAAAAGTTTCATTGCCGACGTACTGGAAATTCCTTATCACAAGTCGACTTTACTCAAGGAGTTCAAGGTTATCACTAAAACTATCGAAGACTTGCAACCCAAGGGATTAATGATTCGGGATTTTCAGTCAAGAAACATCATGGTACAGCAAAACGACGTGTATTTCATCGACTACCAATCTGCCATGTTAGGTCCTTTGATGTACGATGTTGTTTCGTTTCTTTTCCAGGCAAAAGCCAATTTCCCCGGTAGTTTTAGAGATGAAATGCTGAACTATTATTACGGATTATGGCCCGATGAAGAAACACAGCTTGAATTAAAAAATGCAACAAAGCCCCTACAACTTATTCGCTTTCTGCAAGTTTTGGGCGCGTATGGTTTTCGGGGATTAATTCAGCGAAAAAATCACTTCATCGCAAGCATGGAACAGGGAATAGAAAACCTTTACCAATTTGCGGAACAATGGGATGAGATGAAAAATTATCCGGAACTGCATTCAGTTATACGGCATTTACAATCGGAAACGATTCAACATAAAATTAAAGAAATACTAGCCCATCAATAAAAATGGGTAAAAAACATGAGCACACCTTTAAAAATAGAGATCCACAGTTTTTCGTATAAAAAAGGAGGAATCCCGAAAGACAGTTCCGGAAATGGCGGGGGCTTTACCTTCGATTGTCGCGGCATCCTGAATCCCGGAAGAATTGATGAGTACAAACAGCAAACCGGCTGCGACACGGCGGTACAAGAATATCTGGAAACAAAAACCAAAATGCCTGATTTTCTTGAACTGATCAAAAAATTGGTATCCATCAATATCGATAATTACCTGGAGCGTGGTTTCGAAAATTTACAGATCAACTTTGGTTGCACCGGCGGACAACACCGGTCGGTTTATGCTGCCGAAAAAATAGCGCAATTTATTCGCAACACCTATCCGCAAGCGGAAGTAAGCATCCGCCACGATGAACAGCCACAACTTAACCAACATTAGCCAAGGATGAAAGCATTGATCTTTGCTGCTGGTAAAGGAACCCGGC
Source organism: Chryseobacterium sp. 39-10 (assembly GCA_001898255.1). GTDB lineage: Bacteria > Bacteroidota > Bacteroidia > Flavobacteriales > Weeksellaceae > Kaistella. Next base: position 225,842 of record MKTK01000038.1, read on the forward strand.
TAAAACCGTTTACTGATCACCATCCCAAAGCGTTGGCCTTGGTGAACGGCATTCCACTTCTTGAAAGAAACATCAAATACCTGCAGGGTTTTGGCATCAACGATTTCGTTATCAATGTACATCACTTCGGTGAGCAGATCATCAGTTTCTTAAAAGCCCATGATAACTTTGGCGCCACAATTGAAATTTCTGATGAAAAGAATGAGCTTCTGGAAACCGGAGGTGGCTTATTGTACGCCAGGAGATTACTGGATCTGGGAGAAGATTTCCTCATCATGAATGCCGATATCCTTACCGATCTTGATCTGAACCCTTTACTGAAATTTCATCGCGAAGAAAAAGTTTTTGTTACTTTAGCCGTTTCTAACCGAAAAAGTTCGCGCAAATTACTGTTTGATGAAAAGATGGTGCTGAAGGGATGGAGGAACGTGGAGACCGGTGAACAGAGGTTAGCTGCATTTGATGACGGATTTAATGCTTTGGCATTTAGTGGAATACACTGCGTGAATCCGGCAATCTTTAACAAAATAAAACGAACAGGAAAGTTTTCAATAATGGAAGAATACCTCGATTTGATGATGACCGAAAAAATTAGGGGCTATGAGCATTCTTCATTGCTAATCGATGTGGGAAGACCCGAATCGGTGGTGGAAGCTGAAAAATATTTTACATAATACCATGGCAAAAATACGTCGCTCAAAAGGCACTACCGAAGAAATTGAAAAATCCGATTTCGAAATCGATCAACGGGTGCAAAGCTCATTTAAAGAAAAAACGTGGGACGAAACCGTTACCAAAGACAGTTGGATGGTTTTCAAAATCATGTCGGAATTCGTGGACGGTTATGAGCGGCTCGCAAGAATTGGCCCGTGCGTTTCGATTTTTGGTTCGGCTCGCTTAAAAACGACCGATCATTACTATACGATGGCCGTTGATATTGCAGAAAAGATTACCGAAATTGGTTTTGGAGTCATCACAGGAGGCGGACCGGGTATTATGGAAGCAGGCAACAAAGGCGCGCGAAAAGGAGGAGGAAAATCAATTGGTTTGAATATTGAACTCCCTTTCGAGCAGCATTTCAACCCGTTTATTGACAAAGGTTACAGCATGGATTTCGATTATTTCTTTGTTCGAAAAGTGATGTTTGTCAAGTATTCACAAGGATTTATCGTGATGCCGGGTGGTTTCGGCACTTTGGACGAATTGATGGAAGCCATGACTTTAATTCAGACCAACAAGATTGGAAGGTTTCCCATTGTCTTGGTCGGAAGCCAGTTTTGGAACGGATTACTCGACTGGTTCAAGGATACTTTACTCACCAATGGCATGATTGCCGAACATGATCTCAACTTATACCGAGTGGTGGATACTGCAGAAGATGCGGTGGCCCACATCAAGGCATTTTATGATAAATACACCGTCAATGTTAATTTTTAGTTGGCATATTATTTGAGTCCATAGCAATACAAATTACGAGATGAAAAAGTTTTTATATTTTTTAGGAGTGGCAACCACTTTATTGATGATGAGTTTTGGCATCGCTGATTTTTACTCTTCAATGACGAAAGTTGACTATGTGGAAGGAAGCAAAACGCTAAAGTTCACTACCAAAATGAATACCTCACATATAGCGGACGCCATTAAGATCAACCCCAACACGGCAGGTTTTGAAGCGGAAGTAAAAAAATATGTCAACAACAATTTCGACCTGTATGTCAATGGCAGTTCTAAGGTATTGACTTTTACAGGTAGCCAGGTGAATGGAGAGTCCGTATGGGTTTATTTTGAATCGGCTGGGGTTACTGATATTAGCACGCTTAAGATTAAAAATACAATTTTGCTCAGTACTTTTCCTAAGCAGATCAACATGGTCAATATTGCGTACAAGGGCAACCAAAAAACCATGAATTTCCAGCGCGGTAAAGAAGTGAACGAAGTGAGTTTTTAAATTACAATTGTTAAAACAAATATAACCTGCAATTAATAGTTGCAGGTTTTTTTTGAACTTCATCTAATGCACATCAAAAAATAGAGTTCTGATTCATGATTCTTATATACCAAACAACTTTGATTTGAATTTCGGTTCAATTTAACAGATGAATGGTAGAAAGCAACCTAATTTTAAAAGATTCTCTTTCGATGAAGGTCGTTTGGAAAAAATAAAAACCGCTTCAGAAATTAATCTAAAGCGGTTGATTTTTAGTAATTAGTTCTTTATTTATACCCTTTCACTTTTACATTGTCAATCTCCCAAGAGGAAGCTGCTCCTGCTGCGTTGGTATATTTGAATGCGATTCTTACTGTTTTATTGACATAAGATTTTAAGCTTACATTACCCGAGAAAACAAATCCGGCGAAAGCATTCATATCGGTATCAAAAGTAGCATCTAGCTTAGTCCAATTTAAGCTACTTGGATTTCCACCGCTATAAGCATCAGTTGTGATGTACAACTCTAAAGGATTTCCGTTATAACGGCCATCCGATTCAAAGCTCACTGCTGCATCTGTAAAGGTTGAAAGGTCGACTGGTTTTGAAATCAGCCAGTCTTCATTTACGCCCCCAAATCCGTTCATCAGTGCAGACGGCGCCGGATTACCAAAATTGGTAGCAATACCCCAAACCTGGGCACCAGCTACACTATAGGCAGTCCAGCCGTTGGTGGTAAAGTTGGTGAAACCTTCATTAAGAACATATTGTGGTTTTGGATTTTTAAAATCAACATCTTTCAGACTTCTGATCAACATTTGCCAGTTGCTGTTATATCGACTAACAACGAAAGTAAGTGTTCCCATGGTGTTTGGGATCAGCTCTGATCCGAAGTTGGCAAATCCAGAATTTCTGATAACCGCTGATCCACCCGTTTCATCAAGAATTGCACGGTCGGTATCTTGTCCGGTACCTGATACATATTCTATATACTTTTTACCTACTACATCATCGGCAAAGTGCACATCAGGAACTTGTACCAATGTATTGATATTGACAGGATTTTTAGCTTCCGTTAAGCTGGCCAATACTTTTGGCACCAATTTCACGATGTCTAATGTATTACCATTGCATACGCCAGCAACGTATCTTGATAATAATGATGCCGGAATTCTACCAATCGCATAGGTTGGGTCAACAGCGCCAATTTTCACAGCACCTCTGTCTAGACCTAATCTTAATCCTTTTGCATTGATTCTAATGTGGGCGCCCACCGGATAATCAGCGTAGTTGCTTGCACGATCAACCTCAATCTGCAAACCTGCAGTAGGGTTTTCTGGTTTATCTTGAAAAGAAATAGTTTTGTAGAAATTACCATTCTCATCAGACGAAACCACATATCCGTCAAAAATTTTATCCTCGGTGATTAAAACATATCCTGTTGTAGGTGCTAACGCTTTAAAATCTGCAAGTGAAATATTCGCTGCGTCAAACTTGTTGGCACAGTTGATCGGCGGGGTATCCCACTCGTCTTTATTTACACAAGAACTTAAAGTAAGTGCTGTACCTGCAATTACCAAAGCTGTTTTGAAATAATTCCTGAAATTCATTGTATTTTGTTTTTTCTTGTTAATAATTAAAATCTAACCTGAAGGTTAATAAAGTAAGATCTACCCTGATTGTACCAGTATTTTGGCCCGAATAAAGGAAACTCTCTGTCGTTTTCCTGTACAAACGATGGGAAGGTTACCCTTCTGGTTTGTTCAAAACCACCGGTAATGTATTTTGTATTGTCCAAAATATTATTAACCGATGCGGTAATCAGCACGTAGTAAGCTCCTAATCTCCATGACTTCCCAATATTGGCATTGATGAAGTAAGCTGCAGGTAGTTTTACGGGTTGCAACAATTCTCTCAGCGAATCTTCACTTGCACCTGCATATGGCGCTCCGGTTACAGGGTTCTGCACAAATCTTTCTGTTCTGATTAATGCTGAAGGATCTAAGAAATTGTCATCCAAATAATTCCAGTTCGCACCAAACCACCAATAATTGGGTGAGCTGTAACGGAATCCAAGTGAATATCCCTGTTGCGGAGTACCACCTTGCTTGTATCCTTTAAGGTACGATTTACCTAGGTCAATATAAGATTTACCATTGTCGAATGTTCCTGCTGCATCTGAAGCAAAATATACTTTAGGGTCATTTTGATAAGTGAAGTTACCATAACTTGCGACACCCTGTAGTGATAATGATGGAATCACCTTTACTTCCACTCCCAGCTCTGCTCCCATATTGCGTTTGTCAAGATTGGACATCACCTCTGTTACAAAAGCACTCTGAACTTGTGTTGCAGTACCATCTTGACCAGTGCTCTGAAGCTGGATACCATCGGCAAAGAATCGTTGCAGCTTGGTGTCGTTTTTAGTGTCTACCAAATAACCCGATAATCTCAACTTCACAAAAGGAGTATTCATCACATAGCTTAAATCGTTGGCATTAACCACTGTATTTTTAATATTGGGTGCCACCGAAGCATTAACTCTTGGGTTGATGAATAGATCTTCCAAGAAAGGAGCTTGTGAAAATGTTGCACCATTATAGATCAAGAAATTTCTACCATCTATTCTATATACAATTTGTCCTTTCAAACCGAAATCCCAGAAAACATAATCGGGGCTTTTCCCATAAGAATCTTTGTACAGATAATGCTGGAACATCCCTTCTCTTGCGGACGTAGAATATCCTGCTAAAGCAGAAACAAATACATCGAAACTACCAGATCTAAATTTGAAAGCAGGGTTAAACTTAAATTCCTGTCTTGTAAGGAAATAATCGTATCCCATTTTATCTCCTACTCTTTTGGTCACATCCGCTTCACCATCGTTATACAAACCACTTTTACCCGGTTGATTGGTTGCAGCGAAAGGATCTCTGTTGAGAACGAAATCAGAACCAAGTAAATCCTTCACTTCTCGGTAAAGTTCAGATTTATAGTTCTGGTAAGAGAAATTTAAAATTAATTTAGAAGTGTCGGTAAAATTATACACATAATGGGTTGCAGCATTGAGTATTTTATCATCGCTTACATCATTCACTTGGTAGTACAACGCTCTTCTGCCATTTACACCGTAGTAATTTGAGGCCGGTTGCGACATATTTCTTCTGTACAATGCCTCCCAGTTCAACTGAGTGTACTGCGCGTCGCCATTGATCCAACCATTGTAGGCGGTTTGGTAAGCAAGTTGAGCTGTGGTAGGAGTTTCGCCATCTTTAACAGGAACATTGGAATTGGGATCCAACGAATCGTAATAACTCGGCAAATTTCTATAATACGTTGGCGAAGGGTTCTGTACGCCCTGCCAATCGAGTCTTGCGCTCTTTTCTTTACCAAACTGATAAGAAATTGAGGTCCATAAACTCGAATTTTTATTAATTTTCCAGAAGTCCTGCAGCTGAATAATCGGTTGAAAACCTTCTTTCACCCTTTCACTTCTTTTTTTACCATCTTGCCATCCCCAGTAGGAATTGTAGTGCACACCCTGATAATCATAAACCTCTTGTGTACTTGGACTTGCGGTAGATCTTCTGTAAGGCGAAGCAAAAGCATTTAAAGTAATGGTATGCGAATCACTGAATTTTTTCTCTATCCCTAAGAATGCGCCATAAGCATCATAGAAAGTCCCCTGCTGGATACCTTCCTCCGCCCATCTTCTGGCAGCCATTGCCGTAAATGCCCATCCGCTTCTGCTCATTCCTGAGGTATAGCGCAATGAAGCCCTGTTTCTGTAATTCCTGTTGGTTAGGGAATAGGTGGCTTGGAATCCTTTTCGGTATTCGCTGGCTTTGGTATTTTTATAGATTACTGAGCTTGCACCGCCAAAGGCATATTCTGATGGTGAATGGTTGGCTGCAATTTCAGGGTATCGGGTAATTTCGTTAAGCCCACCCCAGTTGCTAAAATCCACATTTCCATTATCTGATTTTACCATTGAAACACCATTCATCATGGTTTCGCCAGTTCTGCCGTCAATGCCTCTTGGCCTGAACCAATAGGTGCCCAGATCAAAAGAAGCAATTCTGCTAAAAACATCTTGAGACGACTGCAAAAGCCCTACCGTGCTCGACTGGCTGGTGTTTTCTTCGTCTCCGCTGTTCTCAATGATGGCCAAGCCCTGATCTGCACCGCCAAGTGACGAATAAAGGGTAATAACACCCAAGTCTTTTTTCTTTTCTTCGCGTACATCAAACTCCATTACTTTGGTTTCGTAATTGGGTTTGGTAATCACAATCTGGTAATGGCCCGATTTCAGGTCAACAAATTGGAAATAACCAATTTTGTCGGCCTTCACATCATGTTCAGCACCTTTCAAGTCAACCTCGGCGCTTTCCACTGGTTTCCCGTCGGCATCTTTCAAATATGCAAAAACCGTAGTTTGCGCAAAATAAAAGGATGCGGGGAGCAGCGTAAACATTGAGATTAATGATAGCTTTTTAATCATGTTTATAATTTATTATTAACTTTTCTGTTCTAAAAATCAGTTTGTTAAATAGTGGATTGCAAATTTACTTTAAAATTTAATAGTTTTACTAATTTTAACATATTTCGCATTAATAAATCATTAAAAAAAGGAAGCCAAGAAAGTTTTACATGGGCTATCACTTTTTATCATTAAATTTGCAATACTATATTGTATTGAAAAAATGAAAAAAATATTCAGTTTACTTTTGGCGGCGGTATTTTGTTATTCCTTTAGCCAGCAAAAAGGGCAGTTGAGAAGAGTCGCAACAGTGGGGTTCATGAATGTGGAAAATCTTTGGGATACCATTGCCTCGGCAGATTACATCGATGGAACCAAAGACATCAGCAATCCTGCCTTTCACCGAAGTGTGCCATTGGACTCGCTGAAGTATTTGGAAACCACGGAAGAGTATAAAGGAGAATGGAGCGACGCATTGCTTAAAGGAAAAAAAGTGGTCAGAAACCAAATTCTTGCTGATGATTTTACCGCGAAAAGCTCTAAAAACTGGAATACCAAAAATTATAACAATAAGCTGGGCAATATCGCAAAAGTGATTTCCGAAATGGGAGCCCAATACACCAAAATTCCACCGGTAATTGTAGGTTTAATTGAAGTAGAAAACCGACAGGTTGTGGAGGATTTAGTAAAACAACCTCTTCTGGCCAAATACAACTATGGCATCATCCATTACAACTCTTACGATGCAAGAGGGATCGACGTGGCGGTGATTTATCAAAAACGAAGATTTACACCCACCAATTCGCTTAAAAAGGAAATTAAAATTTATGATGATGGCAAAAGAACATACACCCGAGACATTCTCGTGGTAAGCGGAATGCTCGACAATGAAAAAGTTGCCATCTTTATGAATCACTGGCCATCAAGAAGTGGTGGTGAAGCACGATCGTTACCCAAAAGAAATGCAGCCGCGGTAGTGTTGAAGCAACAGATGGACAGCGTGCGCGCAGCCGACCCTGCAACGAAGCTGATTGCAATGGGCGATTTCAATGACGACCCAGTGAGCGCCAGTTTGAAGAATTACTTGAAGGCAACAGGTTCTCCAAAAGACCTCAGCGAAGACACCCCTTATCTTAACCTAATGTATCCTTTATACAAAAAAGGCGTAGCTTCACTTGCATACCAGGACGCACCCAATCTTTTCGACCAGATTATCGTTTCCCAAAACCTTGTTTCCGATAAATTGCAGAAAGATTTCACGCTTTTTAAAACAGAGATTTTTGCCCCTTCTTATTTAATTAGTACAGAGGGTAACTATAAAGGGTATCCTTTCCGATCATGGAATGGCGACCGCTATACCGGCGGTTACAGCGATCACTTCCCGGCGTTTATTGTGCTGCAGCGAGAAGCTGAAACCAAGTAACCTATCAAACCGCTCTTGTAGCGGTTTTTTTTATTCTAATGGCGTATCTTTATCCTATAAAAAAGGAATGTGATGAAAAACTGTATTGTGCTCTTGCTGTTCTGCCTTGTTTCCCTCAACTGCACAACTCAAAAGCAGCCGCCTGTACCCAAAGAAAGAGAAGATCAGGTAACACTTAAACCAGAAAAAAACGATGACGGAGAATGGGATATTGAAGTTCTGGACCCGCAATGGAGTTATTTCCTGAATGCCATTGCCCAACCTATCGCGATGTATTCGCTACCTACGCTTGAAAGCCGAAACAGAATGCTGGTGTCGGAATGGAACTCGTATTACTATTCAGGAAGGTATCGCAATGTAATAGAATCGTCCATCCAGTATGATTCTCAGGAAAATTACGGGCTGAATTTCAATTACAAATTGTATCAGGTTTTCTGCTTTGTTCAGTGGAAATATGGGCTAAAGCTTAGCGGACTAAGCATGACTGAAGTGCGCTAAAACAAACCATTAAAGCAAAAAAAAGTTCAGGAAACATATCCTGAACTTTTTTATTTTTTGATTACCTCTGCTTACTTACCGAATTTTTCTTCCACTTTATCCCAATTAATTACATCAAAAAAAGCGGTAACATAATCGGGCCTTCTGTTTTGGTAATGAAGATAATAGGCATGCTCCCAAACATCAATTCCCAACACAGGTGTTCCTTTCACATCGGCAACCGGCATCAAAGGATTGTCCTGATTGGGCGTTGAAGAAACGGTAACCGACCCATCTTCATTTTTCACCAACCATGCCCAACCTGAACCAAATCTGGTTTTCGCTGCCTCTGCAAAATCTGCTTTAAATTTTTTGAAACCTCCATAAACCTCAAGTGCTGCTTTCACCTGACCAACAGGTTCTTTGCTTCCGCCCGGTGTAAGAATTTCCCAAAAAAGAGAGTGGTTATAATGCCCACCGCCGTTATTTCTTACCGCAGGTTTATCTGTACCTGTTTTACAGATTTCTTCAATGGTTTTTCCTTCCAAATCAGTTCCTGCAATAGCTTTATTTAAGTTATCAACGTACGCCTGATGGTGTTTCGTATAATGAATTTCCATTGTTTTTGCGTCTATTGTTGGTTCTAGTGCGTCATACGCATAACCCAGTTTTGGTAATTCGAATGCCATAATTTTCTTATTTTTAGTTAGTACTCAAAAGTAACCAATAATTAAACCAAGTACAAAAACAACGGATTACTTTAATAAATCTTTAACATTGATGAAATAATTAAAAGAAAAAGAGGCGCTTATTTGCACCTCTTTATTACTCATTTTCAGGTTTCTAACGCCTGTTATCTGTTCATAGACATCAAAAATTCCTCATTATTGATGGTTCCTTTGATGCTTTTATTGACAAACTCCATGGCTTCCACCGGATTCATATCGGCAAGATATTTCCTCAGTATCCACATTCTTTGCTGCGTGGTTTCATCCAAAAGCAAATCGTCTCTTCTGGTGCTGGATGCCACCAAATCTATGGCGGGATAAATTCTCTTGTTGGCAATTTTTCGATCCAGTTGAAGTTCCATATTTCCGGTTCCTTTAAATTCCTCAAAAATCACCTCATCCATTTTGGAACCTGTATCGATCAGCGCTGTTGCAACAATAGTTAAAGAACCACCGCCCTCAATATTTCTGGCAGCACCAAAAAATCTTTTCGGTTTGTGCAGCGCATTGGCGTCCACACCTCCCGACAAAATTTTTCCGGAAGCTGGCGTCACTGTGTTGTATGCTCTCGCCAAACGTGTGATAGAATCGAGCAAGATAACCACATCGTGTCCGCATTCCACCATTCTTTGCGCTTTAGAAAGAACAAGATTGGCCACCTTCACATGTTTTTCAGCAGGTTCGTCAAAAGTGGAAGCAATTACCTCTGCATTCACACTTCTTTCCATATCTGTCACCTCTTCCGGTCTTTCATCTATCAGCAAAATCATCATATAAGCTTCCGGATGATTGGCAGAAATAGAGTTGGCAATATCTTTCAGCAGCATGGTTTTACCTGTTTTAGGTTGTGCCACGATCATCGCACGCTGGCCTTTACCAATCGGGGTAAACAAATCTACAATTCTTGTAGAAAGTGTTGAACCTCTTCCGGTAAGGTTAAATTTTTCTTCGGGGAAAAGGGGTGTTAAGAACTCGAATGCCACGCGGTCTTTGATAAATTCCAAATCGCGGCCGTTCACTTCCGTGGGTTTCAGGAGAGAAAAATACTTCTCGCCTTCTTTAGGCAAACGAACGATTCCTCTTACGGTATCACCGGTTTTCAGTCCATAATTTCGAATCTGGTTGGTAGATACATATACATCATCGGGTGATGAAATATAGGAAAAATCTGATGAGCGAAGGAATCCGTAATTATCGGGAAGAATTTCCAGCACACCTTCTATGGTTACCAAACCATCAAAGTTGTATTCTTTTTTAGCGTGCTCCTCTGGAGCTTCTGCATTTTGATTCTTATTCTGGTTCTGATTTTTATTCTGGTTCTTATTCTGATGGTTGCGGTTCTGGTTCTGATTCTGATTTCCGTTGCCATTCTGATTTCCGTTTCCGTTACCATTTTGGTGATGCACCGGGCGACTCACCTCAGGAGTTTCGGTTTCTTTTTGCGGTTCTACAGTTTCTGTAGTAGTTTCTGCCACTTTCTCAGCGGGTTGATCGGTCGCAATTCGCTGCCTTTTTTTCTTAGTGGATGCGACCGCAGGTTTTTCCTGAAGTTCTTCCGCTTTCTCCACTTCTGCGGTATCCTTGCTAATTGTGGAAGTTTCCGTTGTTTCCGCAGGAATTTCCCCTGAACTTTCTACAGGTGCTGGTGTTTTCTTTTTGGGGCCACGCTTTTTGGGTGTGGGAGCCGGTTGGTCGGAAGTGGACTTTTGTTCTGAATTCACGGAGATTTCTGTAGCGTTGAAATAATCTTTTGCGGCTTGCGTGTTCGATGCTTGAAAATCGAGGATGGCAAAGATTTTATCGTTGTCGGAGCTATTTCTAACAAGTTTAACGCCTAAATCTTTCGTAATTTTAGTCAAATCTTCGGGAGATTTCGACCTTAACGTTTCGATATTGAACATAAATGTTACGTAAAAAGGGTATTATATAAGTATGTGTAAGTAAGAAAGTTAAGCCGGGCGGCTTTTCTTATTTAGATCAATTGTTATGCAAATCTACATCAAATATTTAATATTGCAAAAAATTATCGCTAATTTTGCAGAGCAGAATCTGAAAAGATGTTACAAAGAATACAGACAGTCTGGATATTTCTGGCAATTTTGGGAGCCATTTTTCTGTTCGTCACCGGGCAGGATTTTTCGGTTTTTGGCACCACGCCTTTTATGTCAATCAGTTGTGTCGTGTTGATCCTTTTCGGTTTCATCAGCATCCTGAGTTATAAGGACAGAAAAAGACAGATCATGCTGAACAAGATCAGCATTTTCATAAACGCTTTGTTGCTCGGTTTACTGGCGTACTGGTTGCTCACTTTATCCGGAGGAATTGATTTTCCTGAGAAGGGTATTGAGCCGGTTTTTCCGCTTTTATCAATTGTTTGTTTGGTTATTGCAAACATTTATATTCGGAAAGATGAACGGCTCGTAAAATCTGTCGACCGTCTCCGCTAAACTTACAACGATTTTTTTGAGTGAAACAGCTTCCTTTCGGGGGCTGTTTTTTTTGTTTAAATAGGGCAAAATCAATTAAAACAATTCCACTGCACAAAAAACATAATTCAATTATTCCTTAATCAAATACTCCTTATAATGACCCAGAAATTTCACGTTGATGTTAAGCGACTGCAATTCTTCAAAAACATTCTTTGCCAATACGGGATGCCATTCATTGGCTACATTAATGAAGAAAAAGTAATTTCCCAAACCGGTTTTCAGGGTACGGCTTTCTATTTTGGACAGATTCATTTTTCGCCACGCAAAAACTGACAAAACCTGGTGCAGACCTCCCGCATGATCATCAGGTAAAGTGACGATGAGCGAGGATTTCTCGGAAACGACGTCATGTTTCAGTTCTGTTGCACCATGCATTCTTTTGGAAATAACAATAAACTTGGTATGGTTTTGCTCAAAGTCCTGAATATTCTCGTGTACAATCTTCAGTCCATACAGTTGTGCCGCAAAATGATTGGCAACTGCCGCCCATTTTTCCTGTGCATTTTCGCTCACCAATTTTGCAGAGGCCGCTGTGGAACTGAAATCCTGCGATGGCACATCTTTATAGTGGCGGTATCGAAAATGAAACGTTTGCGCCAATGCCTGCGGATGCGAAATAATTTTTTCAAAATCATCATTATGGGGATGAATCATCAAATGATGTGCAATGGGCATCACCACTTCATTTTCAATAAAGACATCAAAATCATACAAATAATCCAGCGTCATAGAAACCGTACCTTCAATGGAATTTTCGAGCGGCACCACGGCTTTCTGGACTTCTCCCTTTTCTACCGCATTAAAACAATCTAAAATACTGGATTGGGACAGAAGCTCTTCATTGGGAAAAATCTGAGAAGCTGTGAGCTGCGTAAAACTCGCTTCCGGACCTAAATAAGCAATTTTCATGAAACAAAAATAGAAGAATCTGTATGAACCAACAAATGAACCATCGTAGATTCTCGTAAATACAGGTTTGCTTGGCTTGGTTTCTTTGCTACCAAAATTGTTGAAAAAATATCTTTGCTTTTTTTACCAATCGGTACGAGATTGAATTTTGATAATGAAGCAACTTAAAAACGGCATCAGGATTTGTGTACGTTTCTGGAATTTTTATGCCGTTTATGAATGTTAACTCCCGTCTTTTCATGGCATTAAAAATAACTTTTCCCCAATATTCATAAGACTTTTTCTTATTGTCGTTTTGCGATATTCCGCCGGAATGATTTCGGTAAAGATAATTGGCATCATCGATAAATTTCACGTTGCCCTTTTCGTAAAGCTTGAGGTAAAGATCCTGATCCTCGGCAATTTTCAGTGAAGAATTCATTTTCTCAGTGCGCTCGTACACCGATTTTCTGAAAGTCACAAAATGGGCAATCTGAATGGGATAATTAAAAAAATAAGGGTCTCCATTCTGCACCTGCATGGCAGACCTGAATTTTTTAACTGGGTTTAAATCCTGATCACAAAAAACCAATTGCGAGTAAGCCAACACCACATTTTGATCTTTTTTAAATTCCGCAACTGACCGTTCAATGGCATCAGGAAGAATGGCATCGTCCGGATCTACAAAACCACAAATATCTCCTGTTGATAGCTCAATGAGCTTACTTTTCGTAACGCCAACGCCGCTGTTTTTTTCGTTCTCATAAAAAATAAAGCGCGAATCGCCGGCGATCAAATTAAGTACTTTTTGCTTTTCATCCGGTTCCGACGCATCATCCAAAATAACGGCTTCCCAATTGTGATAGGTTTGCCGCAGCAACGATTGGAAGCAATCGGAAAAATATGAAGCATTGTTGTAATGAGCAATAAGAACAGAAAATTTCATTTAATGTGCATTAAAAATCAAATCTTGGCGATGGAGAACCGTGGTGTTGGGCGGCACATTCTTATGAATCACACAGCCGGCACCAATAATGCAATTGTCGCCAATGGAGACACCTTTTAAAACCGTCACATTGCTTCCTAACCAGCAATTTTTACCAATATAAATCGGTGCTGTTTTAAATCTTGAATGCTGCACTGTAAGTTGTCCGTTTTCTCTGGAATATTCATGATTGTGATCGTAGAGTTTTACATTTTCTCCAAACAGTGTGTTTTCTCCAATAAAGATTTGATCTAAACAATTGACCGAACAGAAATTATTGAGAAAAACCCGATCTTCAATAACGAGCGAAGCGTTACGTTGCACCAGGATATGTATATTGTCTCTGAAATTCACAGATTTCCCTACTGACATTTGTTTCATTTCAGCATCCAGAATAAACTTGACTTCGTCCCCAATTTTAATGCTTCCCAGCTTCGATTGGGGATGATTCTTTAAAACAGCTAACTGCCTTTTTCTTCTGTAAGCATTAAAAATTTTCAGAAACATAGGGTAAGTTTTAAATCCACCATCAACTACGGCCGTGTATGGCCACACCATGCAAATATAATTTAAAAATACATTTAAAATCCATATTTTTGGCACATCAAAATGCTGATAAAAAGGATTTAATAAGACATTTTCTACAGTTTTTCTTCTGAAATCGATATGAACAAAACCACGATTGAAAATTTTGCCCGACTGAAACCGGTTATTTTTGTATTGCCCATTTTACTGTTGATCTTGATAGCGGTATTTCTTGGCAGTGAAAATGCGCTGAATCAGGCATCTTATCCGCAGGTTCAGAAGGAGTATTTCTATGAAATTAACCACGAATGGTCGCAATTCCCGGGATTAGAACATAACCTGACCCAATTGGGCGACACCTTAGTGATCATGTCTTTGCTGACAATTTTCATCATGTACGCACCCAGAATCTGGGAAGATTTAATTGCTGCATCCCTTATTTCCGCCATTTTATCGAATATACTCAAGAAAATTTTCACTATGCCCCGACCGGCTGCAGTGTATGACCAGGACAGCTTCGTTATTATGGGCAGAACGCTAACGGGAAGCAATAGTTTGCCATCAGGACACTCTATCACCATATTTGCCACCATCACCATAGTAATGTTTGCATTTATGCCGAAGAAAATGCCACGAAAGATACTTTGGTTTTTATCATGGATTATCGTGGGTTTATTCTTGGTTTCTACCAGGGTAGGTGTTGGTGCACATTATCCGCTAGATACCATTGTTGGAGGAATTGTGGGTTATATTTCTGCAGTTTTGGGAATTTTTGTTAATAGAAAATACAACCTCTGGAAGTGGATTCGCAACCCGAAATATTACCCATTTTTCATTGTTTTATTTATCGTTTGCAGCATCATACTCATTGTAAAAATTAGTAAGGAAAACCTGCCTGTTTTTTATTTTCCATTGATCAGTTTATTGGTTTCACTGTATATCATTACCCGAATTTATGTTAGAAAAGTTTACACTAAAAAATGAAATGACGCTGAGTCGTTTTTCGTGGATGGTGAGTGCACTCAACTTTGTGCTGTTTCATTATCCTTTTTTCAAATTTGTATTCGGTAACCTGGATTATAAAAGCTTCACCGGCATCAGCATTATTGTAAGTCTTGTTATTTTGATGTTGGTCGCCAATTATTTTGTGGTGAATTTGTTTTTGTTTTTATCAAAATATTTCGGGAAATTTTTGATGGTTCTGTTTTTTCTCATCAGTTCCGTTGCCGTTTATTTTGTGAACACTTATAGCGTTATTATCGACGAAAGTATGATTGGGAATGTCTTTAATACGCAATATTCCGAAGCGAGCAGTTTTTTCTCGGTCCAGCTGATTTTATATGTTTTATTCTTGGGCGTTTTGCCAAGTCTATTTATCATTAAAGCAAAAATCATTAAAGAAAAACCAAAGAAATTCCTAGTAAGATCGGGTCTTACCTTGCTTTTTATGGCAGTAATGGTTTTTGCTAACGCGAGCAATTGGTTGTGGATCGATAAAAACTCAAAAACGTTGGGTGGTTTGGCGATGCCATGGTCCTATTCTGTGAATACGGCATTGTTGTTTATCCATAAAAGCAAAGAAAACCAGAAGGAGATTTTACTGCCGAATGCGACGATTGGCGATCAGGAGAAATCGGTTGTTGTTTTGGTGATTGGCGAATCGGCTCGCAGAGAGAATTTTTCTTTGTATGGTTACGCAAAAAATACCAACCCACTGCTCTCTAAAACGCCTAATATTCATGCCTTTAAAGCTAATTCGTGTGCCACTTATACCACGGCCGGCGTAAAATGCATCTTGGAGCACGAAGACAGTGGTGATTTGTACGAGATTTTGCCCAATTATTTAAACCGCAATCATGTGGATGTTATTTGGCGAACTTCCAATTGGGGCGAGCCGCCGGTCCATATTAAAAACTATATGAAAACCCAGGATCTGGCGCCACTTTGCAAAGGTGAGGATTGCAGCTATGACGAAATTCTATTGAGCGGATTGAAAGAGCAAATCCAGCACAGCAAGAGCAATAAAGTTTTGGTGGTTTTGCATACAAGTACCAGTCATGGGCCGACGTATAGCAAGAAGTATCCCGCTCGTTTTGAGACTTTTAAACCCGTTTGCAACAGTGTTGAACTGGGCAACTGCACCCATGAAGAACTGGTAAATGCGTATGATAATACCATCGTTTATACCGATTATCTGCTGCATCGCGTCATTGAGGATCTACAGGAATTGAAGGATTATAAAAGTTCGATGATATTCGTTTCGGATCACGGTGAATCGTTGGGAGAAAAGAATTTGTATATGCACGGATTACCGATGAGTATTGCGCCAAAAGAACAGTACGAAATTCCATTTATTGTTTGGACATCCGATCATTCTAAACAAGTAAAACCATTAAATTCAGTCAGCCAAAATTATGTGTTCCACAGTGTTCTGAATTTCTTAAATGTAAAAAGTCCCGTGTACAAGGAGAACATGAATATCTTTAAATAGGATTTATCGATTTTGAAGCTGCTTCATTCCCTCCGCTGATACATAATCGTAATTCCATGCGGGTTGCGTGGTAAGTTCGATTGCTACCTCCATGCCTGGAAATTCTTTTTCTAATGCATTTTTAGCGCTTTTGGTAATGGCTTCACCCATGGGACAAAATGGAGATGTTAACGTCATCAATATATGAATTTGATTGGCATCTCTAAAGTTGATTTCGTACACCAAACCCAGGTCCATGATATTCACCATTAATTCTGGATCAACGACTTCGTACAATGCTTTTTCTGCGCGGTTTAGTTTTTCTTCGTTTACATTCATGTCAGATTTTTTGCTTTGTGCAAGAGCAGGATGAAGACATTCAGGTTATAAATAATGGCCAATAAAACCCACAGCAGCAAGCCGGCTTTTATCACCATAATTTGTTGAGTGATGAGCCCCAACGAAAACACGATAAAGGCAGCGATAAAAGTACGGAATTGCCACACTGTAAGTTTTGTGCTGTACAAGTCTTTTGGCATAGGAACTTTAACCTTTCCGGAGACATTTTTATAGTTTTCGTTCCACACAATAAATGGCAGTGTTTTAAAGGTTTTACCAAGAATGATATTGGTAATCCAACCCAAGAAAATCAAGGTACCGTAAACCATTACCCAGCGATAACCTTCGGTGTAATACATTAATGGGATAATGAGGATCGCAATCATCAAACTCAAAAAGGAAAGAAAAGTGTGCTTCATCAGCAATTCGATTCTTTTGCGAAGACGGTTTTTGAAACAATCATACAGATACAGCAGCCACGAAACTACCCCGATTAAAACCAAAGCTGCATAGATGAAAATGCGCCAGGTGACTGAAAAGAAGCAACCGTCGATTAAAAACGCCATCAGAC
This sequence comes from Chryseobacterium sp. 39-10, assembly GCA_001898255.1. Lineage (GTDB taxonomy): Bacteria > Bacteroidota > Bacteroidia > Flavobacteriales > Weeksellaceae > Kaistella. The sequence goes on from MKTK01000038.1 coordinate 243,144, forward strand.
CCACATTTTGAAAGATGAGCGCGTACTTCAGCAGGTAATCTTTGTTTGATTTCCCTAAAAGAAACATAGGAACGAGCTTCGCGCTCACTCCTGCGATGAGCTGTAAAAACCATCCTGCAATGCCCATGTGTGCGTGCAGTTTCAGGATTTCTAAATGGCTCATGCTGAAAATGGGTTTGCTCAAACTCAGATTAAGGACCAGCAAAAGACCGAGACTAACCGTTAACAACAGCCAAATCACCGAAGAAAGAAGGAAAAGCTTCTGAACCTGTTGCCAAATTTGAAATCCGGCAGTTCCCAGCGTGTTGATTACCAATAAAATAACTGAGAAAACAATCAACGATCCCCCAAAAATCATGATCCATCCTACTTCAAGAGTCCAGAATTTCCAGGTCAGCAACGTTACACCCAAGGTGAGCGTGTACCAGCTGAAAGAAGCCATTTTCTCGCTGTATAAATCTTGTTCAAAAATCACGGGAAGCAATTGATAAAACGCACCAAAAATAACCATCGTTCCCCATCCTAAAGCCGCCAAATGCACAATGGTGAGCATATGAGGCGAAAAATAATGTTGTGTAAAGGTTTCGGGAGTGCTCAGTATCACCACGGTAAGGGTGAGGAAAAACAACGCTCCTGTTGCGTAAAAAGGAAGAATTGCTGCATTGCTCGGGTGCTTACCGATATTGATGGTTGACATGTTCTTGAGATTACTACGAAATAATGAAAGTATAAATCATTCTTTTATTCTACGACCGCCTGAAAATAAGCATTTTAACATCACCATCTTCAACGTTTCTGATATGAATTTCATATTCTTTCTCCGCCAGTTCATCTAACAAATAAACCGGAACTCTCTTGTGGCTAACGAACAAAGCGCTATCTTGAGGCAGGTCCTGTAATGCATTAATGATTGCCTGCATGGGTTCCGGCATTTCCAGGTGCCGCACATCAATATGTTGGATTTGGCTGTCGCTGAATGTTGAACAAATTGCCTCAAACTGTTGATCGTTGTCCATCCATACTTTTTCACCGGAAGAATGGGGCACAGATTCTACTTGTTTCCCTTTTTTAAGAAAATAAGTCAGAAATTCTTTTTCATTTTTTTCTTCCACAAAAGCATCCTCGGCTTTTTCTTGTTTTAATAGATGAACCAATGGTGTGGGGACAAAACTATTGATAATGCAGAGAATATGACCGGGCTCTATCTCCTTAAACCGATGAAGAATTTCTTTTAATGGATCTGCTCCATTGTCGATAATCGGTCTTACATCGTAGTACACCGTATGCGATGCCGGGGCTTTCTCTAACCAAGCTGGACGCGGATTGTGCGTTGAAGAATGATCTCGGGTTGTGTTCGAATTTTCAAAAAAGAATCCCAGTGGCGACAGCACTCTTTCAAAATCCTCAACTTTTACTCCGCTCATTTTCGCAGCTTCTGCAATGGTAACCCGTGATGCCATAATTTTCCGTAAAATAGGATTCTTAAGTTTCTCTAAAGGTTTCGCAAGAGATGCAATAGCATCAATAGCTGAAGAATTCTCCTTAATGAGCTCCGATATTTTAGTTTGGGCAGAAATTGTTTTCATGGGAATGCTTTTTTATAGATGGAGAAACAATTATTTTTACTGAATCCAAAACTGATCATTGTAGTTTTCCTCTGCACCATGGTCTTCACCCTCCAATATTTTACCAATTCTTTCCAGTTCCTCTTCTGGTATTTTGCTTTCTAAATACGGAAAAAGCGTTCGCTCTTCGTACCGGGTATGGTCATTAACCAAAGCGGCTAATTCTTCAAAAACACTGTAGCAATGTTCTCCATGGCAGTTTTTAACTTCCTTTACTTTTGAAAGTATGCTCTGATGATCCTGTAGTGCCTTCTGAACCATTTCATCTTGATGATCAGTGAAAAGCAAATCTTCTTCTTTTTTAAAATGGGGAAGCAGCTCGTGCTCATAAAAATAATTGACGTAGCGTTGGATGCGTTCGGGATCTATACCCAGTTGAATGCCTGATTTTAATTTCCAGCAAAAAAGCAATGTTGCATGATGCTCCCTAGAGAGCGGAACAATATTTTTATTTCTCTTGATGGGCATTGTAGTAATCATTTTGGTGAGATGAATCGTGATGAGTTATTAATTTCCGCAACGGAATTGTACTCCTTTTTCTTTAATTAATTGTGCTTTCTGTTCATCGGTAGATGGTGCGCCCGACGCTGAGGAGTTTGGATCTACCTTATTTTTTCTGATAGAAACTTTAAATCTTTCGGGGCCCTTTTCCAGATAATCCCAAGTGAAAATATCGCCGCGCTCTGCAAGCAATTCGTAATAAAGTGGTTTAGGATCATGATCATTATCGATGATAAAACTTTCATCTGGCACCAACGCATCAAAATATTCGAATATCGTTGGGTGTTTTAGTCGTGGTTCAATGAGAGTAACATCTAAAGTTTGTGGTGTTTTCATCGTAAAAAATAATAATGTAAAGTGCTGTTTAATTAGGAACAAAGTTACCACTTAATTTTAATTCGGACAAATTTATCTTATTTTAAAAGCAGTTGATCAAAACTTTTAATGCGCATACTCTCTTTTCAGTAGCATTTTTCCTTGATGCATACGCCGAATGATATATCTCATGTTGCATCAGCTGATTTGGGGAGAAAAAGTCCTTCAGTCATTAAATAACTGAAGGACTGGAACTATCAAGAACAGATTACACTTCTACAGATTCCGCAGAGTGCACTTTTACAAGCTCCTGCTGCACGTTTGGCGGAACGAGCTGATAATCTAAAAATTTCATTTTGAATTTGGCACGGCCTCCGGTAATCGAACGAAGGGTAGAACCATAATCGTGCATTTCGGCAAGCGGCACGTTGGCCATAATTTTCTGGTAGTGTCCTTCCGAATCCATCCCTGAAATAATGGCGCGTCTGGTTTGCAAATCACCCATTACATCGCCGGTATCTTCATCCGGACAAAGAATTTCCACGGCATACATGGGTTCCAAAAGTTGTGGTTTTGCCAAATGGAATGCCGTTTTGAACGCGCCAGAAGCAGCCAGCTGAAAAGAAATATCATTTGAATCTACACTATGCATTTTACCGTCGTACACAGAAACTCGTATGTTTTGGCAATGAGAACCTGTAAGCGGGCCTTCTTTCATTTGTTGCATAATGCCTTTTTTTATAGCGCCCATGTAACGATTGTCGATAGCACCTCCTACGATGCACCAGTAGAAGGCGAGTTGGCCACCCCAAGGTAAATCCTCAACTTCTTTTTGTCGAATATTGACGCCTGTTGGCTCATCCATTCCTTCATAAAAATTTTCTACGCGCATGTGGATTTCACCAAACTGACCGGCGCCTCCAGATTGTTTTTTATGACGGTAATCTGCATCGGCCTTTCCGGTGATGGTTTCTCGGTATGGGATTTTGGGATTGGCAAAATTCATATTCACCCCAAACTCCTTTAATAGTCGTTGTTTCACCAAATCCAAGTGCAACTGTCCCTGACCGTGTAAAATGGTTTGTTTCAATTCTGCACTTTGTTCCACTTTTAGGGTAGGATCTTCTTCTTCAATTCGATGGAGTGCTGTGACTAGTTTTTCCATGTCGGAAGTAGCGTCCGTAAAAACTGTTTTTCTGATTCTACTTTCCGGAAAAACCATTGGGCGCACTTTTCTTTCGATACCTTTCGAATTAAGGGTGTTGTTGGAGTGTCCGTATTTTAACTTAACGGTAGCCCCCAAATCACCGGCATGCAACTCGTCCACAGCTATTCTTTCTTTTCCTTTGGTAATAAACAACTGCGATATTCTTTCGGTTTCGCCGTTATTGGCATTCACCAGCTCATCTCCTGCTTTTAGTTTTCCGGTTAGCACTTTAAAGTAAGAAACCATACCTACCTGCGGCTCCGAGAGGGTTTTATAGATAAATAAAGTGGTTTTATCGTTAGGATCATAAATAATTTCTTCTCCATTTTCTAATTTTCGGGCGGGTCGATCTGCAGGTGATGGAGCAATATCGTTGATGAAGCCCATTAATCTTCCGCTGCCCATATCTTTGAGACCGCTGGTAACAAAAACCGGGAAAAACTGCTGTTTAGCAATTGCGATGGTAATTCCTTTAGCCAGTTCTTCTTCAGAAAGATTTCCTTCTTCAAAGTATTTTTCCATCAGCCCTTCTTCGTTCTCCGCAGCAATTTCTACCAAAGCATTGTGCATAGCGTTGGCTTTCTCTAATTCGGATGCCGGAATGGGTTTTTTCTCTGGCTTACCTCCATTGGATGGAAATTCGTACATCACCATCCTCAGCGCATCAACAATTTGATTAAAATGAGTGCCTGAATTCAGCGGATATTGCACTGGAACGAGCCGACTGCCAAATCGTTCTTTGGCTTGTTCTAAGGTTTTTTCAAAATCAGCTTTGGGGTGATCCATTTGGTTGATCACGAAGATGGCCGGCGTTTGGTACAGCTCAACATATTCCCAAACCAGTTCTGTGCCTACTTCTACACCGTTTGCAGCATTCAGTACGATCACAGCAGTGTCGGCAACTTTTAGTGATGACACTACTTCGCCAACGAAATCGTCAAATCCGGGAGTATCGATGATATTAATTTTGTTGTTGCGCCAATTCACGAACATTTGATGGGAGAAAATCGTTTTCCCTTTTTCGTGCTCAAGATCGGTATGGTCGCTCACTGTGTTTTGCCCTTCTACCGTACCGCGGCGCTTAATCTCCCCGCCTTCGTATAACATGGCTTCAATAAGGGTGGTTTTGCCACTGTCCGAATGACCAAGCATCACCACGTTCCGTAAATTTTTGGTATTAGCACTCATAATATATCGTTTAAATGATTGTATAGGGATGCTAAAAAGGAAATGAACTCCATTTGATTTTTAGGAATCTAAAGTTACAAAACTTTTGAATGCATTGGGAATAATTAGGAAGCCAATGAGATGATATTAAACATCATAGCTACAAACATTGTTTGGCACGCAATCGGCTGACGATCACCTGCGAATCTATTTAATGAGGAACAAGGAAATTTCCAGAGAAAGACCTATACGCTAAGAAAAATAAGGCCGAATTTTATCTAAACGCAATGCACTGAAATCATCTGTCACCACATTGGCAAGTGAGTAATCCTGCATTTCGGAATGTTCACTTTTGTAACCAGCACAAAAAATGCCTGCTCTATGGGCCGCTAAAATTCCGTTGGTTGAATCTTCGATCACCATACAGTTTTCCCGAGGTTCACCGGCCATTTCCGCGGCCAGGATAAAGATTTCAGGATCAGGTTTTGATTCTTTCAGGGCAGCTCCACTAATTTTCCCCATAAAATAAGGTTCAAGCTTAAAACGGGCAAAAACCCAATTAATAGTGTTGATGTGCGCCGAAGAAGCCAAAATCAGTTTAACACCGTTTTCGTGGTAATGCTGAATTAAAGCCAAAACGCCGGGTAACAAATCAAAATCTGGATCCTCATCGAACAGTTTTTTGAAATACTTTCTTTTAATGGTGGCTATGTTTTCAGCACTCACATCCAAATGAAAATAGTCAATCAGCGTGTCGCATACTTTCTGGGTTGAATAACCCGTAAAACTGGCATAGAGTTCGTCAGGAACGGTTATTCCCAAGTCGTCAAATGTTTTTAGGTAAGCTTTTCTGTGTAGAGGTTCAGTGTCAACAATCACCCCATCCATATCAAATAAAACAGCATTCAGTGGCATTCCGCTAATTTTTTGCAAAGATAATTATTGTGATTGATATCTGCTCAAATCATCGAAACTATCCATTTCGCAATAACTTCCGCAATGATAATGAGTACTGCAAAAACAACATACTGCTGAAGTTTTTTCATATTTGATGCCGTTCGAAAACCAGTGACCATCAATGTAATGCTGTACACCAACAGCAAAAGAGTTACACTACTGAATATGATTAAAGCAATGAGATCGGCGGTATCCAGTTTGAGCTGACTGATCGTATCTAGTTGACTCATAATATTTTCTGTAATTCTTTTAATGACAGGAATATCAATTAATGGTACCGAGAGATAAATAGGGATTCTTGCAATGAGGGCAGTGTTTAGTACATCGATCATTCTTATTTTTGGGTTTATCGTTCTTCCAAAAGCAAAGAACAGGATGCTAAAAATCACAATATTCACGATATTGGCGGTGAACGCTTGGGAAAACAGAATATCAGGATGTTTGTGCACATCAAAAATACCGTCGTAAATTACTTGATGATGATAAGACAAGTAGCAACCGATAATGAATGAAATGATGCCAAGCAACATCAGCAATTTATCAGGAATGGCTCGGAAAGGATTGATGAAGATTGTCCAGTTCATGCGTTGTTCGTTAATCATAATTCTATTTGTGCTGCAAAATCATTAGCTAAAATGATAATCACCTTGTACTGCCCACAGCACCGACTGCAATTTAACAATACATTGCCGAAAACATGGGTTTCTGCATAATAATTTTTAAATTCGTGGCTTAATTTTTATTTTATGAGTTTCGGAATTGAAGCAGCGAGTTATTTTGCACCATCTTTGTATTTGGAAATCAAAGATTTAGCAGAGAAAAGAGGAATTGACCCGGCAAAACTGGAGAAAGGTTTAGGGCTACATAAAATGGCTTTTCCTGATGTTCAGGAAGACGCTGCCACTTTTGCTGCAGAAGCACTTCTCAAGTTGATTCAGGATTACGATTTAAATCCGAAAGATATTTCAAGAATTTACCTGGGAACAGAAAGCGCCCTCGATGCAGCAAAACCAACGGCAAGCTATGCGATGCAAATGGTAGAGAAGGTTTTGGAACCCAATTTCGGCGAACGAGTTTTTAAGCATTGCGACGTCGTGGATCTTACTTTTGCTTGCATAGGTGCAGTAGATGCCTTGCAAAACTGTATTGATTATGCTCGAGCCAATCCCGGAAAAAAAGCAGTGGTCATCGCATCAGACTACGCAAAATACGAGCTTAACTCACCTGGCGAATATACGCAAGGCGGAGGTGCAGTGGCGATTTTGGTATCGGACCAGCCGAAGTTGCTGGAGATCGAAAATATGTATGGGGTGGCAACCGAAAGTGTATTCGACTTTTTTAAACCGAGGCGTACCGTTCAAAAATCTGAACTTAGCTCAGCATCACCCACGATGCCAGATAAAATTGAAATTTTCACCGACGAACCTGTTTTTGATGGGCAATATTCTAACCAATGTTACCAAGATAGAATTCGCGAAGCTTACGAACATTACAAGGAACAGAAATTCACCGTTAAACCTTACGAAAACTGGCGTTACCTTATTTTTCACCTGCCGTATGCATTTCACGGAAAAAGAGTGTTCACCGAAATTTTTAGTTTAGAGAATAACTTGGATTATTCCACACCTGAAAGCCAAAAAACAGTAGCCAAGTCAGAAGCGTATATAAAGTTGATCAATCACTGCATTGAGCCGTCGCAACGGGCTTCTTCAGAAATCGGAAATATGTACACGGCGTCTATATTTATGGCACTTTTATCTGCATTACAGGTGAGTTATAACGAAGGCGAAGAGCTTACGGGTGCCGAAATTGGATTCTTAGCGTATGGCAGCGGTTCAAAATCTAAAGTTTTTGCGGGAAAAATATCGCCGCAGTGGAAGGAAGTTGTATCAAAATGGAATCTTTTCGAAAACTTGAAAAAACGTACACAAATCGATTTCGAAACCTACGAAAAACTTCACCGCAAACAGCTGAATTCGCCTGTAAACCCACAGTATAAAGGGTTTGGATTGGTACACGTAGAAACAGAAAACCCTGTTTTGGTGGGTGCAAGATTTTACGATCACCGATGAATGAAAATCGAGTGAATAGGGTTGAAATGATGAAAGATTATCGAATTTTAAATCTTGATTGTTGACCATTTTCTAATCACTTTTTCCTGATCGCCACTACATACCTTGAAAATATCAGTAGATTTGCATTGATTCAATTTTTTCGATGAAACAGTTCTCCTCCAAACGAAGCATACAAATTTTAGCGTATCTCTTAAATGAATACGGCATCCACAACATCGTCATTTCACCCGGCTCGCGCAATGCGCCTTTAGCCATTCACTTTTCCGAATCACCTGCCTTCAACTGTTACAGCATTGTGGACGAAAGAAGCGCAGGTTTCGTAGGAATAGGCATGGCCAAAAGCGAGAAAAAACCAGTGGCAATTACTTGCACAAGTGGTTCTGCCGCAGCCAATTATTACCCGGCTGTCACTGAAGCGTTTTATCAGAATGTGCCCCTTTTGGTGCTCACTGCAGACCGCCCAACTGACTATGTGGATATCTTCGACGGGCAAACCATTCGCCAGAAAAATCTTTTTGCTCAACATTCTTACGGCGATTTTCAACTCCTGGAAGACAGCAAAGAAAACGCAGATGATTTGAATTTTGAGATCATCAAAAAAGCCATCGAAATATGCATCGAGAAAAAAGGGCCAGTTCATCTTAACATTCCTTTAGAGGAACCTTTATATCAGCTTGTTACAGAGGTTCCCAACTTTGCACCTGTCGAAAAAACAATCAGAAAAAAGAGCTACACTCTCGGTTCAACTATTGCTGCTGAATGGAATACCGCAAAACGCATCATGATTCTTGTAGGAACCCGCGATTATAGCGACGAGCTGGAAATGCAACTTTCTCAATTGGTGAAAAATCACAGTGCGGTGGTGCTTTGTGAAGTTAATTCGAACTTGCGCAATCATAAATTCTTTTCGCACATCGACCGCTATATTTATAATTTCGGCGAAGAAGATTTCAAAACCTATGCACCGGATTTGCTCATTACCGTAGGACAAAATGTGGTATCGAAAAAAGTAAAACAGTTTTTACGGCAGGCAAAACCGCAACACCATTGGCATATTGATGAGGTGTGGCAACCCGACACCTTTTTCTCCCTAACCGAAAAAATAGAGACAACGCCCGAAAACTTCTTCAGTGCATTGCTGAACGTAGCCACTTTGGAGCCGCAACCTTATTTTAATTTGTGGGATGTGCTGCGCGACAAGAAAGACTTAAAACATCAGGAATATTGCTTGCTCACCGGTTTTTCCGATTTTAAATTCTTTCAGTTGCTTTCAGAAAAAATTCCGGAAGACATCAACCTGCATTTCAGCAACTCTTCGGCAATACGATATGCCCAACTCTTTGATTTTCAAGAAAATAAAGTGTACTGCAACCGCGGAACCAGCGGAATTGACGGCTGCACTTCCACCGCAATGGGATTCGCGATGCGCAACGAAAAACAAACCGTTTTGGTGACCGGCGACCTCAGCTTCTTTTACGACATCAACGGACTTTGGAACAACTACATTCCGCCATACACCAGAATTCTCATTTTTAATAACGGTGGTGGCGATATTTTCAGAATAATTCCGGGTCCCAGTTCTACTAACGCTTTGGACGAGTTTATCCTTACCAAACATCACAAAACTGCCGAACTTATTGCCAAACATTTCGACTTCGGTTACACAAAAGCAGATGATGAAGATACGCTTGCAAGGATTTTAGATAACTTCTTTAAACCTGACCTAAAGCCAAAAATTTTAGAAATTGATACTTCAAAAGTTGAAAACGCCGAAGTACTGAAAAAGTATTTTGAGTTTATGAAATAGAATACCGGGATTCTTTACTTACACCTCCAAATAATCATTGCTTCCGGGCAAATTATTGATGATTTCGAGCGGATAAATAAACATGTCATCGAAATTGTTCATGGAATTAATGATCTGCAAATGAGAGAATTCCTTTAGATTCTGCAAAGTGATTTCTGTCTCTTTGATCTTTTTTTCTTTCAGGAGCCATTGTCGCTGCACACCGTTCAGGAGATAAGTGGAAGGCGTAAACCACTCTTTTCCCTTCTTAAAAAGCAGGTTCGACAGAGAGGTGTCGGTAATGTGACTATTTTTAACGATGATAATTTCTGCTGCTGTGGTTTTTAATTTCATGCGTTCAAACTCCGTTCTGTCTTCGAATTTAAAACCATAATCGATGCTATTATTCACCACCAGCTGAAAACTGCGAATCTCGGAAATGGCGTAAGGAATCATCTGTGTACGTATATTTTTATTCAGGTCGTAGCTTATTCTCAACTTAAAAAGACCGTCCTCTTCATGATGCAGCGACTCAAAAATTTTGCCCAAATCAATAGAACCCTCTTTCCCGAAATGGCTGAAAGTTTCGTTCACACGCTTCTGATGAAGGTCCAGCAGAAAAATTTCCTGGTCTTCTATTTTAATGCTTTCAAAGAACTGGGACATAGATTTTGTTTTTCATTTCCTGATATTCATCGGCTAATTTACTTAAATGCGTTATTCCACCACCACTTTTAAAATAAAATTTTCCATTTTCTTTCTCAATAAACCGAATCATAACGCAAGAATCCAGATCCTTTCCATCGAACCATCCACAAACACCAGTATAAAAACCGCGCTCATACCCTTCGGTTTCCAGAATAATCTCAAGCGTTTTCGGTTTGGGCGCTCCAAGAATGGAACCTGCGGGAAGAAGTGTTTTCAGAATTGTTCCAATCTTTGAACGAAACTTTGGTTTGATGGTTCCCGCCACTTCAGAGCTCATGGCATAAAGGTTTTTTTGTTGAGTTGTAATGAGATCTATACGCTGAAAATCATTTACTTTCACCTCATCTGCTACCCTGCTCAAATCGTTACGGAGCAAATCGACCACCGTATAATGTTCTGCTTTTTCTTTGGGATCGTTTTTCAAGACTTCTTTTGCATCCTCTTTTGACGCATCAATGGTTCCTTTCATCGGATAGGTTAAAATCTGATTATCAATAATTTCAACAAAAGTTTCAGGCGAAAAAAACACAAATTCGTCTTGGTAAAAAACTTTATATTTGGCGTCGGAGAAATAGAAAATATCTCGCAGTGAAAAGTTGGTTTCAATTCTGGTTTTTCTGGTAAAGTTGGTCAGGTAGGAGTTGCCGAGTTTTAAATGTTGCTGTACCCGCTCAAATCCTTTTTTATAGGATGCTTTGCTTTCAGGAAATGCATTGAGTTGGAGTTTCGTTGGGGGATTTCTATTTTCTTCTATTCTTTTATAGGCCCTGAAATCGATGAGCACATCAGCTTTGCCCAACTCTTCTTCGTTAAAAACCAGAATGTTATCCATTAAAAAATCGATCATAAAAAAGAAGGGAACTTTCCTTTGTGAAAGTTCATCCATTCGGTCGAAAGAGGAGTGATGGTCGATTTTCATAACAGCAAAAATAATGCTTTAGCATTTAAAGTTTCTCTTTTTCCTATTTCCGGATGAGTTTACTTATTTTTGTGGCATGGAAAACAATTACCCACCACCATCAGGAATTGGTTCAGTTTTATCGCAGGCATTTGGCTACTGGAGCCGCACGCTCACCTATCAAGTTTTCTACAGCATGCTTTATCTGTCTCTTTTTTTTCTGGGTTATTTCTATCTGTTTCAATATTTTGGTTTATGGGAGCAGGTGGTGCCTTACAGCGATCTGATGAGAACTGATTTCCCGGCTTTTAACAAAAAAATGGAAGAAGTGGCCAGGTTACCGCAAATCGCCAATTTCATGCTCTCCGTTTTTGTGCTTCTTGCCTTGCTTGCACCGCTGAATGTGGGCTTTTACAAAATTTACCGTAAACTTGATTTGGGCGAGAAACCCAATATTAATGATCTTTTTGCCGGCTATTTGGGATTCGACTTTTTTAAATTTTTCGGGTTTTATTTGTTTTGGATCATCATTTTTTCCTATGCCAATTCATTGCTGCTTTTGGGTGTTGTCTGGTGCTTCATCACGCTGTTCTCTGTGCCGCTTTTGTTTTTTATGGATGTGAAAACGTTTCAGGGCATTGGCTATTCGGTGCAGGCACTGCGCCGAGGTTTTATCATGATCTTGGTCTGTGTCATCATTGCTTTTGCCTTCAGCATTAGCGGAATCTTACTTTTCGGCTTTGGCTTTCTTTTTACTTTTCCGTTTTGGAATGCAATGATTTACGCACTTTACCAGTATTTTTTCAATGAAACCGTCAAAAATTAATAAATGATTCACTGTTTGTTTCATTAAAAATTCTAAATTTGGGAAACATTAAAAATTAAACAGATGGAAACTTTTCAGGAATTTAAAAACGCTGCAAATCCGGAAAAAAGTACTGGAGCAATTATTTCTCATGCTTTTGAGACTTATAAAGGAGTTTTTCTTTACGCGCTTTTGGCGATGGGTATTTACATGGTTGCTTCATGGCTCATTCAAACTTTTTCAGGTTTTGACTCACAAACCTTTGTGGAAGAGATTCGTGATTCCGGTGGTGATTATTCGTCGATAAAAGTATGGGATACGCCCGGTATTAATACCTACTACGGTCTCTCCGGACTGCTTAGTGTTTTATTGTCTCCATTGTATGTGGGGGTAATTTTTGTGGCTCACAAATACAATGTAAAACAAAAGATTCAGGCCTCCGACTTGTTCATCGGCTACCGACAAAACTTCATTAATATTTTAATTTACGGAGTTATATCAAGCATCATCCTCACCATTAGTTTTGTCATGTGCTTTCTGCCAGGTGTTTTGGTAATGCCTCTTCTGCTGTTGGGTTACCCTATTTTGTTATTTGAGAATGCAAGTTTCGGTGAAGCATTAAGCAAATCATTTTCCATTGCTAAAGAGAATTATGGCGTCATGCTAGGAACTTCTCTTTTGGGTATACTGATCAGTGTTTCTGGATTCGTGCTTTGCTTTGTGGGAATTCTGCTTACGGCTCTTTTCTTTGTTGTGGTGATGTATTCTGCTTATTGCGCATTTGCAGGAACGCCAAGACAAATTATGAGCAATTGATTCTGACAGCTAAATAGCTGGCAAAAAATAATATTTGTACATTTGAAAGCAATAGTAATCTACTATTGCTTTTTTAATTAGGATAGACATGCAGAAACTGAAAAATCAAATTAGTGAAACCAAGATCAAACAAATTTCTTTGTTGCTGGTTATTGTATTGCTTTTGGGCTTAATTACTTATCAGCTCGCGATGTTTATTCCTGCAGCATTGGGAGCGATAACGCTTTATATTATCTGTAGAAAATACAACTTTTACCTTCAGGAGAACAAAAAATGGAAACCTTGGATTGCCGCAACCGTTCTTATTTTAGCAACGCTTCTTGTCCTTATTCTACCCATTTATTTTATTGGTGATTTACTCATTGCCAAGCTGGGCAACGCATCGGCATACATGCAGAAGTTTAATGTTTTTGTGGATAAGATTCATGCTTATGTTTATCAGCAAGTGGGTCTCGATTTGCTGAGTAAAGAGAATCTTGACAAGCTGAAAGAAAGTGTTGCAAAATTTTCCACCATAGCGCTTAGCAGTACTTTCAATACCATAACAGTCGTCACTTCAATGTATTTCATCCTCTATTTTATGCTTGAAAAACCGCGTCTTTTTGAGCGTTTGGTCAGAAACGCAGCGCCCTTAAAAAAGGCCAACATCACCATGATTGGAGAAAAAATCCAAAAAATGGTGATTGCCAATGCCATTGGAATTCCGGTGGTAGCAGTGGGACAGGGACTGGTTGCGCTTATTGGATATTGGATTTTCGGTGCACCCAGCGCAATATTGCTTTTTGCGTTGACTTGCGTTGCCTCCATGCTTCCAATTGTGGGGTCGGCCATTGTGTGGGTTCCTGTTTGTATTTTCATGATTGCAGAAGGAAAATTGGCGCCCGGACTAGGTTTGGCTGTTTACGCCCTGATTGCAGTGGGATTAACGGATAATGTATTAAGATTCACTATATTAAAAAAACTCGAGAATATTCATCCACTCAACACTGTTTTCGGAATTATTGTCGGGATGAGCATTTTTGGATTCATGGGTTTAATTTTCGGGCCCATCCTTATTTCTATTACACTGCTTCTTATCCAGGTTTATCGGGATGAATTTACGGAAGACGAAAACGAGCTCATCCTTCCCGATTCTCAGGAAATTGAAACAAAAATAGATCTCAACATTTAAACCATTGGAACAACTCAACCCTCAAATACTGCAGGAAATCTGCGAGGTGAAAATGCCATTCGGAAAATACCAGGGAACAGTTCTTGCGGATTTGCCGGTACATTATCTGGAATGGTTTCAACGTCAGGGCATGCCTAAAGGTAAGCTGGGCATGCAGCTGTCTACTGTTTACGAAATAAAAATCAACGGATTGGGTGAACTATTGCAACCGATTCGCAATTCCATCCGACAGCAGAAAAAGTAATCTTTGAAGGACCAGAACAATGCACCATTATTTCTGTGGTTTCCGCACTGATATCGAACTTCATCTAAAATGATTTTCTTAAATTAGCCCCATTAAAATTTTATCAATGAAAAGAATCTTTTTACTCCTCACCTTTATGTTGAGCTTCCTACAATTGAGAGCCGACGAAGGAATGTGGCTTCTTACCATGATCAAACGACTAAACGGTGTTGATTATAAAAAAGAAGGACTTAAACTTACCCCCGAAGAAATCTACTCGGTTAACAACTCCAGCTTGAAAGATGCCATTGTGCAGTTCGGAGGCGGCTGCACCGGGGAAATTGTTTCAAAAGAAGGGTTGCTATTTACCAATCACCACTGCGGTTATGGGCAGATTGCAGCACTCTCTACCCCAGAAAAAGATCACCTGACCAATGGTTTCTGGGCGATGAAAAAAAGTGAAGAAATTCCTGCAAAAGGACTTTCTGTAAGATTTATGATAAGAATGGATGATGTTTCTCAAAGAATCAACGCCAAACTGAACAATAATATGTCTGCAGAAGAGCGTAAAAACATCATTGATGCAGAGTACAAAGCCATTCAAACCGAAAATTCAGAAAACGGGAAATATACGGTAGTAGTAAAAGATTTCTACAATGGAAATGAATTCTATTATTTTGTTTATCAGGATTTTAAAGACGTTAGATTGGTTGGGACACCGCCCAATGCGCTTGGGAAATTCGGTGGAGATACTGACAACTGGGAATGGCCTCGACATACGGTAGATTTTTCGGTATTCAGAGTTTATGCTGATGCTAATGGAAATCCTGCAGAGTACTCAACAAACAACGTTCCGATGAAACCAAAACACGCGTTGCCTATTTCTCTAAAAGGTTATCAGCCAGGAGATTTCGCCATGATTTTGGGTTATCCCGGAAGAACCAACAGATTCCTCACCTCTTACGGAATTGAGCAAATGGTGAAGAAAGATTATCCGGCATGGGTGGAAGCTTCTAAACTGGCGATGGATGTAATGAAAAAATACATGGACAAAGACCAGGCAACTAAACTTCACTATGCATCGCAATATGCTTCTGTAGCCAATTACTGGAAAAACAGACAAGGAACCATTGATGCTGTAGAAAAAAACCAAACCATTGCCGGCAAAAGAGCTTTGGAAGAAAAATATAAAATCTGGGCGGTGATGCCTGGAAATGAAGAAACATACGGATCGGTACTTGATGACATTCGTGCCAATTACCAACAAATGTCCGATCGTAATGTGGAAAGGAATTACTCCCAACAGTTACAGAGAAACGCCAAATACATCATGGTGGCTTATCAATTAGGTTCACTTTTCAAAACATACGCCGATCAGGATGATGCCGGAAAAACCGCAATGAAAACAAAAGTTACAGATGCGATTGATAAAGTGTATGACACCTTTAATCCAAGTCTTGAAGGCGAAATGCTGAACTCAATGGTAGAACTCTATCAGCATAAAGTGAATAAAGAAGTAGCATCAGCAACATTGCTGAAAGCGGACAGCAAAACACTTTCTACACTTGCATTTGAATCAATCTTTGCAAACAAAGAATCTGCATTAAACTTTGTGAACAACCCAGATCGCCTAAAAATTGATGCTGATCCTCTGCGAAAATTGGCCAACGGCTTCGTGGAAGACCAAAAATTGTTAGGGGAAAAATTCTCCAAAATTGATGATGCGTTTGCCAAAAACAGCAGAATATTCTTGGATGGTTTAAGAAAATCTCAGCCAGATAAAGCATTTTATCCGGACGCCAACTCAACCATGAGGTTAACCGGTGGAACCATCGATACGCTACCTGAAAGAACAGACCGCAACTATCATGGAATTGCCGAAAAAGATAACTATTATACCGATACCAAAGGTATGGTGGCCAAATACAAAAAAGGAGACGAAGAATTTGATCTGCCAAAACGCTTTCTAGATTTGGTAGCGAAAAAAGATTTTGGCCCTTATAAAGATAAAAAAGGATATATGCCTGTGAACTTCCTTTCCAATAATGATATTACCGGAGGTAACTCGGGATCGCCCGTTCTGGATGCCAACGGAAGCTTGATTGGCTTAGCATTCGATGGTAACAGTGAAGCGCTAAGCGGCGACATCATCTTCGACCAGAAATGGCAGAAAACCATTAATGTGGATGTAAGAATGGTGTTGTGGACGATTGAAAAATACGGAAAAGCAGGACACCTCATCAGTGAAATGACATTGGTGAAATAATTCAACACGCGAAAATACAGAAAGACCGCTGAACAATTTCAGCGGTCTTTTTTATTCACCTTTCAGCATGCCCAATTTGCCGAAATGCTCTTTAAACTTAGCAATCTTGGGACCCACTACCGCGCTGCAATATGGCTGGTTGGGATTAGCTTCATAGTAACCTTGATGATATTGCTCTGCAGGCCAAAACTTTTCAAATTTCGCCAACTGCGTCACATACTTCCCATGCCATTTCCCCGAAGCTTCAGAAACTTTAATGGCATTCTCGGCTTTATGTTTTTCAGCTTCATCGTTATAGAAAATAACGGAACGATACTGTGTGCCGATATCATTTCCCTGCCGATTGAGTTGGGTAGGGTCGTGAAGAAAAAAGAAGACCTCCATCAGTTGCTCATACGAAATAATTTGCGGATCGTAAGCAATTTGCACCACTTCTGCATGTCCCGTTTTGCCGGTACACACTTCTTCATACGTTGGGTTGGCTTGATGACCACCGCTGTATCCGGATACTACCGACTCCACACCTTTTAAGTACTGAAAAGCACCTTCCACACACCAAAAGCAACCGCCACCAAAGGTGATGTATTGTAAATGTTTTTGATTCATTGTCTGTTTTTTTGTTAATGATTGAGGAGATTCCTGCCCGTTACAGGCCAGAAGAATAAAACAGTTCAAAAATAATAAAATCCTTTTCATGATAGAATAACGAATTTATTGAATGAAAATTTTCTCCAGCGTACATCGCACATGAAGAATAATTATATTGGAATAAAAAACGGGCCAAAAGCCCGTTCTTCATTTTCATTTTCAAATCTTTTTAAGAAAATTACTTTTCCCAAACCAAAGCACTTGCACCTAAAATTGCAGCATCGGCTTCATCCAATTCACTGAAAACAAGTTTCACTTTGTTTCTGAATATAGGCAAAAGATTTCTCTCCATATGGAGTTTTGTAGGTTTCAAAATAAAGTCTCCGGCTTTGATGACGCCTCCGAACAAAAGGATGGCTTCTGGTGAAGAAAACATCACAAAATTCGCAAGAGCTTCCCCAAGTTTCTGACCTGTGTAACGGAATACTTCAATCGCGGTGGGATCGCCTTTTTTAGCACATTCGAACACAACTTTAGAGTCAATATCTTCTTCAGGAAATTCATTCAGCATAGATTCCGGGAATTCGGCTCTCATTTTTTTTGCTGTTACTGCGATTCCGGTTGCTGATGCGTAAGCTTCCAACGAACCTTCAGAACCAGTGCTCCAGTGTTTTCTTCCTCCGGGTTTCACGATGGTGTGTCCTAATTCACCAGCAAAACCATCGTTTCCGTAAATTAATTTTCCACCGGAAACAATTCCGCTTCCTACACCTGTTCCTAATGTAATCATGATGAAATCCTTCATTCCACGTGCAGCACCGAACAACAGTTCACCCAAAGCTGCCGCATTAGCATCATTGGTCATTTTACAGGGAACGCCGAATTTTTTGGTCATCATATCGGCGAACGGAATGATGCCTTTCCATCTTAAATTGGGGGCGTGCTCAATGGTTCCTCTAAAGTAATTTGCATTGGGTGCTCCAACGCCAATTCCGTCAAACTGTCGGTGACTACAATGTTGCTTAAGAAGCGGTGCAACGGTTTTGTAGAGGTCTTCGATGTATTCCTCCACTTCTCCGTACTGGTCAGTTCTAATACTTCCCTTTTCCAGAATTTCACCACGGTGATTCACCAATCCAAACTTGGTATTGGTTCCACCGATATCGATACCTAATGCAACCTGCTTCGACAAATCTATTAATGCCATTTTTTATTAATTTAGTCATTAAAATTACAAAATTTAATGGTATTTGAACAAAAAACTCCCCGATTTACGGGAAGTTTTTTACGTTACATGATTTGTATCAGTTGTCGCCGCACCTGATGGTCCAACTGTTCTACGGCCAAGAGATAAAGCCCAGGTGTTAGTCCATTCAGATTCACGTCCAGTAATTTTTTAAAAGTTTTTACTGCAAACCCTTTGGTATTATAAAGCGTAACACTCAGCACTTTTTTCTTTTCCATCATTTGTGTTATTGCAAGATCAGTTTTTTGCTTTCCTGATAAGAACCTACCTGCAGACGCACCATGTATACACCAGACTGCAATCTGGACAGGTCTAACTCTTTTTTGAAAAATCCCTGAGTTTTGGAAATTTCTGTTTGGTGAACTAATTTTCCGGATGCATCAAAAATGGTAATAATTCCTGCTGCATTTGCATCCTGTTTCACATCATACAGTAAAGTTACTTGCTTGTTCGGAGCGGGGTTAGGATACATACCGAAAGACACCTTGCCATTGGTTTCTGAAGTTGCCATTAAGCTGCTTACATCTTTATATTTGAAGTACATATTTCCAGTAGTGGCTCCTCCATTCTGCGTAAAATACATTCTGTAGTATTTTGCACCTTCTTTAATGTAGTACACCACATCCGGAGTAAGTCCTGATACTCCCTTCCAAGAATGTCCAATGGTGGTAATCACCTTTTTGTAATCCGTACTTGCGGGAGAATTGACTGCACTTGTGGCCTGGGTTTCGCTTGTTTTAGCAACACTGATCCTTGGGCTTTGAATAACGCCCGATAATCTGTACATCATTTGCCCCATGTAGAAAGTCCAATAGCGAGTCATCATGAAATCCCAATTGGCAGTTGGGGGCTCCAAATTATCTACCTCCGTGTCATTGATGAGGGAATAGTAGTTAAAATAAGCATCCTTTGTTCCATTAGCGATGGTTTTGGTAGTTGTGGCGCCCCACGAACTTCCGTTCCATTTAGCATATTTGAAGGTGTAACCACCATAGTAATCGGTGATCATGAATTTAATATACGAATCATCTGGATACTTCAACACATAAATTGATTTACCGTCGACGTGATGTGTCCCCATATTATAACATCCCCATCCCGTAGAAAGAACGCTGCAGGTTAACGTGCCTTGTTCAAATGCGCCCACTTCAATATTTTGTGTGCCGTCCGGATTGTAGAGAGGTTCTCCCCAAGAGGCAAGATTGGCAAGATCAATAAGATCCCACTGTGCGGGATTATTGGATGCCTGATATGTTTCAATCGCTTGCGCATCGTTAATACGAGTACCGAAGGACATGGTGCCATTGCGATAGAAAGCAACATCCCATGTATTGG
>MKTK01000038.1:262839-313169 GCA_001898255.1 Chryseobacterium sp. 39-10
GCTGATAAATCAAAAAACACCCTGTTCTGGTAGGCAGGACCCATTGTTGCCTCTACGGTTGTGTATCCGTAAGCATCTGTTTGCGCAGATGTTAAATTAAATATAGCAAGAAGTGCTATGGCCGAAGATCGTAGACTTGTTCTCATTGGTTTTTATTTAGAATGATTTAAAATAACAGGGCAAATGTAATTATTTATTTAGAATAATTAAAAATTAATTTTTATTTTTGTCCAATAATTTTACCCAATGCCAAAAAAATTATGCTGTGCTACCGCTGTTGTTTTTTTCTGTAATGCCTATTTCGGGCAGCAGGCAAAGGACACCGTAAACATCAAAGAAGTTGTTGTTACCGGCCAGTACAGCCCGCAATCTATCAAGAAATCACTCTATAAAGTGGAAGTCATCAGCAGTGATGATATTAAACGCATGGCGGCAAATACCGTTGCCGAAGTGCTTAACCAATCTTTGAATATACTTATTACGCCCACCCAAAACTCTGGGGATTCTAAAGCCGAAATTCTGGGGTTAGGCGCAGATTATACCAAAGTGCTGGTTGATAATGTACCCATCGTTGGTGATACCGGGTTGGGTAGCAACATTGATCTTACCAAACTATCTCTAGACAATGTTGAAAGAATAGAAATTGTAAAAGGATCGATGGGTGTGGAATTTGGGAATAATGCCGTTGCAGGGGTTATCAACATCATCACCAAAAAGTCGTCATCTAAAAAATGGATGGTTCGCGGCTTTGTACAAGAGGAAACGGTGGGTAAGGAATACAACTGGGTTGATTATGGGAAAGGAAAACACCTTCAATCTCTTAGTATTGCGCATAATATATCAGATAAATGGTACGCTGCATTGTCGCTTAACAGAACTGATTTTCAAGGTTACTGGGGTTCAAAACAAGGCAAAAACTATTTTGGCACCGACGGACTTCGTGGTTACGAATGGCAACCAAAAGAACAATGGAACCCTGCATTTACGCTGCGATTCAGCTCCCCAAAAACGCAGCTATTTTATAAAGCCGATTACCTGCTGGAACAAGTAAATTTCTATAACGCAGCCGTGGAGGAAAAGTATTTGGGAGGAGGTGAAAGAACTTACTACGCCCGCGACCGGAATTATTATACCGATAGAATGTTGAACCACCTTAATATTCAAACGGAAATATTTAAGAAAACAAAGTACAGCGGCGATTTTTCTTACCAAAAACAAACCCGCAAAAAGGAAGATTACATTTTCGACATTCCTGCAAGAAAAGTTCTGTCAACTGAGGACAAAGACACTTACTTTCGTTCTGAAACATTTTACTCAAGAGGTGCGATCAGTAACTTTTTAAACAAAAAGAACACTGACGTACAAATTGGATACGAAGGTGATTATACAAAAGGGTTGGCCGGGAGAGAAACCGGGAGCTTTGGCGACAAAAGTGTGATAAAAGATGTATTGAATGTGGGTGTTTTTGCCTCCGCAGAGTTTCAACTTAATTCGTCTTGGTTCCTAAGACCCGGGGTTCGATGGAACTTCTCGGATACCTTTAATGCCTTACCCAACTTCTCTTTGGTGCTCAAAAACAGAATTAATGACCAATCCGAATTTCGAGCCATCTTGGGTTCAGCCAACAAAAACCCAACCTTCGAACAATTGTTCACCTTCCTTTTCAATGTAAATCATGATATTCGTGGGAACGAAAACCTGAAACCAGAAAATTCATACTCCGGAACCATCTTTTATACCTTACATTCGAAACCTGAGCAACCATTAAAATGGACGGTTGATGCAAGTACTCTCTATTTACAAACGCAAGATCGAATAGAACTTGCCACGATTAACGAACATCCTTTGCAATTCCTTTACGTGAATGTCAATACCTATCAGTCGTGGCTGAATACGATTTCAGGAAAAATATCAAACAAAAACTTTGGGTTAAGTGCCGGCTTTTCGGTCATCGGTAGAATGATGAACCTGACCAATTCACCAGATGAAAAATACCGGTACAGCACCGAAGTGAATGCTTCCGGGTATTACAATATTTTAAAGACCAACACCACGATTGCCTTTAACTTTAAAGGGGTCGGTAAAAGCGATCGACTAACGGAGGATCGATCTCTGGGTGTTACCCAATACATCCTGAAACCTCAAAACGCATTCTCGCTGCTCGATGGTTCCATTTCACAAGAGTTTTGGAAAAGTCATTTTACACTGACAGCAGGAGTACGAAATATTTTTGACGTAACGAATGTTCTGTCCGATACAAATTCCGGCGGAGGCGCTCATAACTCCGGAGGCACATCCGAAAGCATGTTCTATGGCAGAAGCTATTTTGCCAGATTAAACTTTAATTTTTAAAGACATGAAAAACTTTATTACTATACTTTTCGTATTCATTGTTATGATCCCTGTCTCGTGTATCCACGAAGATGACACACCTGTAAAAATTCCGCCAACGGAAAGCGCTGTACTCAGCCCCGAAGTGGGAGGACCTGCAGAGCAGAACCAAATCTGGATTCAGTTGAGCGCGCAACCCGCCAATGCTATGAAATCTACTCCACGTGAAGCGTGGGATTTGGGTTTCTATAGTGGAGAAGATTTCCGCGTGATTTTGAATTCATCCCTGGTCATGGCAGTGGGCAAAATCAAAAATGCCTATAATATTGATGAGGTAAACGCTCAAACCATTGGCGATATGATGAATTGGGTGCAGGTGGGCAACTTCCAAGATAATTCGCAGTATGTTGATAACCCGAATGGCGAAATTCTTACCCAAACCAGCGGCATTGCACCAATTGAGGCCAACGATAATTTCAATAACGTGTATCTGCTGAACATGGGCTATAAAGCGTACACAGGAAATACGGTACCGGGCAGTATCTACTCGATTGGCGAAGAACGTGGATGGAAAAAAATAAGAATCCTTAGAACAACGGGAGGATACAAAATACAATACGCTGATTTGGACCAAACTACACACCAAGAGTTCACCATCACCAAAGATGCCGAATACAATTATCAGTTCTTCTCAATTGTGAAAGGTGCATTGGCCAACATTCAGCCAAAAAAGAACAGCTGGGATTTGTGTTTCACCGTGTTTACTAATACTATTTTAAACCCCACAAACAATCTGCTTACCTCCTATATTTTTCCCGATTTTGTGGTGACCAATACGCTGGGAAATGTCGTTGCTTATGAAGTAACCACTGCTCCAGGGCAGGGCGAAGCGGCTTATAGTCGTTTTAAACTGCAGGACGTGGACGCAACCAAATTCGTACTCCATGAGCAGAGAACAATTGGAAGCAACTGGCGCACAACAACAGGCAGCAATGGTGTAGAAGTGTACAGCAACAAATTCTATGTGGTGAAAAACAGTGATGGTTTCTATTTTAAACTCAGGTTTTTAAGAATGAAAAACAATGAAGGATATAGAGGATATCCCCAATTCGAATACAAAGCACTATAAAATTTAATTATAATTTTAATAAAATACCATGAACCCTAAAAATTTATTAGCACTTTTGGCAGTAGGTGCTACGTCTTTTGCACTGGCGCAAAGCAAAGAAGATGTAAAATCCATTAAAGCAATGACAGGATGCTACGAAGTGAGCTTCAACTTTGCTGAAACTTTTGTTCATCAAAAAGATTACGAGAAAAAGAAAAACTACCGTTCCGGCGCGTTAGAGTGGATCACTGTGGCTGAAGAAACACCCAAAAAAATCGAGCTGCAACACATCCTCATTACCAATCCGCAGGGAAAAGGTAAAGACGCCATCGTGAAACACTGGCGACAAGACTGGATCTACGAAAACACCGATCTGTATTCATTTGACAAAGACAGCAAATGGAAATACAAATCACTTTCTCCGGAAAGCGTAAAAGGACAATGGACACAAGCCGTTTACCAGGTTGATGATGCACCAAGATACTCCGGAAGCGGTACATGGATTCATGCCGACGGAAGAAACTATTGGGAAAGCTCCTCTGATGCGCCGTTGCCAAGAAGAGAGTACACGACCCGAAAAGATTACAACGTAATGAACAGAACCAATCACCACGAAATCTATGATTGGGGATGGATCCACGATCAGGACAATAAAAAAATCGTGAGAAAAGATGGCGCTGCCGACCAAACGATTGTAGAAGAAAAGGGGCTTGAATACTACAAAAAAGTTGACGATGGAAAATGCATTGTTGCACAAACCTACTGGAAAGAGTATGCACCACTTTGGGCATCAGTGCGTCAGTCGTGGGATGAAAGACTTGCCCAGAAAAAAGACCTGGAAGTGAAACCCAATGTGGACGATATCTTTCTGTACAAAGACGTGATGATTCTTGCACCAAACCAAACCAAAGAAGCAAAAGAACTGGTCAAAAATTATATCGTCAAATAAAACGATTCCAACATTTAGTTTTTCATATCATTCGTTAGAAGGAACCTCGTTACGCGGGGTTTCTTTTTATTACATCCAAAAAAAAACTTCCCTGCATGAGGGAAGTTTTTTGTATTTTAATGAAAATGATTACGCTGGAATTTCACCTTTGTAAAGGAAAGAAACAATTTCCTTGTTCACTTTTTCCACCATCTCACTGAAGAGATAAAATGATTCCTGCTTGTAGATCACCAGCGGATCTTTCTGTTCGTAAACCGCACCCTGAGACGAACGTCTTAAATCATCCATTTCCCTTAAGTGCAATTTCCAGTTTTCATCGATGATGGCGAGCGAAATGTTTTTCTCAAAATCATTGATTAATGAATCACAATGGGTTTCATAAGCTTCTTTAAGGTCGGTTACAATCGTCATTGTTTTAATACCGTCGGTAAAAGGCACCTGAATCATTTTGAACATCGAACCCTGATTCTGATATACATTTTCAATAATAGGGTAAGATTTTTCTTTCAGCAAATTCAGTTTCATCTGGTAGTCTTCGGTGGCTGCTTTGAAAACGATATTAGTTAATTCTGCATCCTGTTTAGATTTAAAATCATTTTCGGAAACCGGTGCTTCCATGGTGAAATACTTGATGATTTCGTACTCAAACTCTTTATAGTCACCTTCCAGTTTAGTTTTGGTTACGATAGATTGTGCCACATCAAATATCATATTCGAGATATCATATTTAAGGTGATCTCCAAACAAAGCATTCTTTCTTCTTTTGTAGATAACATCACGCTGTTTGTTCATCACATCATCATACTCCAATAATCTTTTACGGATTCCGAAGTTGTTTTCTTCTACTTTCTTCTGAGCTCTTTCTATGGATTTGGAAATCATGGAATGCTGAATCACTTCGCCTTCTTTATGCCCCATTCTGTCCATCATTTTTGCAATTCTTTCCGAACCGAAAAGCCGCATCAAATTATCTTCCAATGAAACATAAAACTGCGAACTACCTGGATCACCCTGTCTTCCGGCACGACCTCTCAACTGCCTGTCAACACGTCTTGAATCGTGTCTTTCGGTACCGATGATGGCTAAACCACCGTTTTGTTTTACTGCGCCCTGCAATTTAATATCGGTTCCTCTACCTGCCATGTTGGTGGCGATGGTTACCACGCCTGGCCCACCGGCTAAAGCCACAATTTCTGCTTCTTTAGCGTGGAGTTTTGCGTTGAGCACGTTATGTTGAATTTTTCTTAACTGAAGCGCTCTTGAAAGCAGCTGAGAAATTTCAACAGAAGTTGTTCCTACCAACACCGGTCTTCCAGCAGCAGTTAATCTTTCAATTTCTTCAATAACGGCGTTGTATTTTTCACGATTGGTTTTGTAAACCAAGTCTTGTCTGTCGTCTCTTTGGATGGGTCGATTGGTTGGGATCACCACCACGTCGAGTTTATAAATTTGCCAAAGCTCACCTGCTTCTGTTTCTGCAGTACCCGTCATTCCCGCCAATTTATTGTACATACGGAAATAGTTTTGCAGAGTAATCGTCGCAAAGGTTTGGGTGGCAGCTTCAATTTTTACGTTTTCTTTGGCTTCAATCGCCTGGTGCAATCCGTCGGAATATCTTCTTCCTTCCATAATACGGCCTGTTTGCTCGTCAACGATTTTTACTTCGCCATCAATCACCACATATTCATCATCTTTCTCGAAAAGTGTGTAAGCTTTCAATAATTGATTCAGCGTATGTACCCTCTCCGACTTCACGGCAAACTCGCTAAAAAGCTTTTCTTTTGCTTCGAATTCTTCTTCTTTGCTAAGGTTTTTAGCTTCAAGTTCAGCCAGCTCACTACCAATATCTTGAAGCACGAAGAAGTCTTTATCTTCGTTTCCGGCAGACATGTATTCTACTCCTTTATCAGTAAGGTCGATCTGGTTATTTTTCTCGTCAATAACGAAATACAGGTCTTTGTCGACTTTAGGCATTTCTTTGTTATTGTCTTGCATATAATGCGCCTCAGTTTTCTGGAGCAAAGTTTTGTGTCCCGCTTCAGAAAGAAACTTGATCAGTTGTCTGTTCTTAGGCAAGCCACGGTAGGCCTGCAGTAATTTATAACCTCCATCTTTGTTGTTTCCTGCCGCAATGAGTTTTTTGGCTTCATTAAAAATTTGGGAAACAGTTTTCTTTTGCACTTCCACAATTCTGTCGATGGAAGGTTTCAGTACATCAAACTCCTGGCGATCACCTTGTGGTACAGGACCAGAAATAATCAACGGTGTTCTGGCATCATCCACCAAAACAGAATCCACCTCATCGACAATAGCATAATTGAGCTCGCCTTGCACCAATTCGTCAGGTGAAGTCACCATGTTATCTCTTAAATAATCAAATCCGAATTCATTATTGGTTCCATATGTAATGCTGGATTGATACGCTTTTCTACGTGCATCCGAGTTGGGTTGATGGTTGTCGATACAATCGATTGTTAACCCATGGAATTGATAAAGTGGCCCCATCCAAGCAGAGTCACGCTTTGCCAAATAATCGTTTACCGTTACCACGTGTACGCCTCTTCCCGGCAATGCATTGAGGTAAATTGGCAGTGTACCCACCAAGGTTTTACCTTCACCAGTTGCCATTTCGGCGATTTTACCACTGTGGAGCACCACCCCACCAATGAACTGAACGTCGTAATGCACCATGTCCCAAACAACGTCGGTACCATGCGCATTCCAGTGATTTTTCCAGATCGCGGTATCGCCCTGCACTTCCACAAAATCTTTGGTAGCAGCGAATTCGCGATCCAAATCGGTGGCTGTAACACGAATTTCTTTATTTTGAGCCAAACGGCGAGCGGTTTCTTTTACCAAAGCGAATGCTTCGGGAAGAATCTCGTTCAGCACTTTTTCTTCAATCTGGTAAGAATCTTTCTTAAGAGATTCAATTTTATCGAAAAGTGCTTCTTTCTCGTCAATATTAGTAGAATTTTTAATCTGCTCCTGAACTTGCTCGATTTGAGCGGTAATACCGGCAGCAGCATTTTGAATTTTTTCTTTAAACTCAGCGGTTTTCCCTCTTAATCCGTCATCAGAAAGTTCCTGAATCTTGGGTTCTACTGCCTTAATTTTTGCTACTACTTTTCTTACTTCTTTAAGGTCTGCTGCGTTTTTATCGCCCAGGAAACCCTTCAGAACTTTATCTAATAATCCCATAATTTCGTTTGGCTCTTAGCTTTTGGCTAATTGCGTTGTTTGTTTATATAAAAATGACGAAAGCCGTGATGTGCTGATCCGGCTTACCGTTAATATTCGTCTTCGTTCCAAAGAAAATCTTCGTCGGTGGGGTAATCACTCCATACCTCCTCAATCGACTCATAGATTTCGCCTTCGTCTTCAATTGCCTGCAGGTTTTCTACCACTTCCATTGGTGCACCGGTTCTAATGGCATAGTCAATCAACTCTGCTTTTGTCATTGGCCAAGGTGCGTCACTCAGATAAGATGCTAATTCTAATGTCCAGTACATATTCTAAATTTTTTGCAAAAGTATAAAATTAGGCGAAAAATCAAAGGTTTTTATGCTTGATTTTCAATTCTTTTCTACTACACAAGGTTGCTTTTAATTGCTTTTTGCTCTATTCTTTTAAAAAATGGACTCTATGCGTTTAAAAGCTACGGCTGTAGTATATTTTGACCTCATTTTCTCAAAAACCATTCCACAAACTTTTTTGTGCCATTTTGGAATTTTGTGGTCGGATGATAACCCAGTAAATTACGCGCTTTAGTAATATCTGCAAAGGTTCTCTGCACATCACCAGGTTGCAATGGCAGATTTTTTTTAATGGCTTTTTTGTCCAGATGCATCTCCAGTATATTCACCATTTCCTGTAAGCTTACCACTTCATTCTCACCCAAATTAATGATTTCATAAACATGATCATGGGTTTCCAAATAGCGAATGGATCGAAGAATACCAAGGATAATATCATCAATATAAGTATAATCCCTGGAGGTGGTGCCATCGCCATAAAAAGGAATTTCCTTGTTCTCGGCAATGAGTTTGGTGAATTTGTGGATGGCCAAATCCGGCCGTTGTCTTGGCCCATATACCGTAAAAAACCGAAGCTGAATCATATCAATATGATTAAGATGATGGTAGACATGACCCAATATTTCACACGACCTTTTGGTAGCAGCATATGGCGAAATTGGAGCATCTACACTATCGGTTTCCCGGAAAGGAACGGACACATTATTTCCATATACGCTTGAGCTGGAAGCACATACAAATTTATTAATCTTAAAATCTCGGCAAAGTTCCCACAAATTCATGGTTCCCCGTATATTCACTTCCTCATATTCCAGAGGCCGCTCGATGGATGGACGCACACCTGCTAAAGCCGCAAGATGAATGACAAGCTCAATAGGATGCTTGGCGAATATTTTCCTCAGCCCTTCCTGATCTCTAATATCCTGATAATAAAGTTGAAAACGAGTGTTTGAAGTCTCAAAAATGAGTTTCTGAATATCTAATTCTTTATCCTCAAAACTAAAATGTGGATCAATACCCACAGATTCCAAAGTGTTGCGCACTTTGATGCGATAATCATAAAAATCATCAAAATTATCAATACTGATGACAGAATGTCCGTTTTTAAGCAAATGTTCCACAAGATGTGATCCGATAAATCCGCTTCCGCCGGTAATAAGATAAGTCATGGGTGATTCAATTTCGTTTCAAAATCGATGGTGATGGGTTGAATATATTAGGATGCTTTTTACATTTTCAAAATCTGGTAATCAGTATCCGAACAGTGTCCATATTCTCCACAAAGATAGGCAATATAACTTCAAATTTAATTTCTTACTTTTACTCAAATTTATCACTATGCAGTTCCGGGGACAAATCCTAAAAATGACCACCCAAAATGGAAAACCCATTCAGTATTTCCTGAATTTGTCTCATGATTTAATTGTGATGAACCAACTTGTTGACCACAAAATAAAAATAAAACACATTGGTTATGAATGTGTTAATTGCGGAAGCGACGAGAAAATTTACAGAATGGGCTTTTGCAAAAAATGCTTTTTCGAGAGTCCTTATGCCAGTGAAACCATCATTAGACCCGAACTTTCTACGGCACATCTCGGCATTGAAGAACGAAATTTAGAAATTGAAAGATCCATACAGCTGCAGCCACACATCGTGTATCTTGCGTATACAGGCGATGTGAAAGTGGGCGTAACACGCGAATCGCAAATCCCAACCCGATGGATTGATCAAGGCGCTACTTTTGCACTACCTATCGCCAAAACCGAAAACAGATACGAAGCCGGAATGATAGAAGTTGCCCTGAAAGAGCATGTTGCCGACAAAACCAACTGGAAGAAAATGTTGGAGGACGACTATGAGGACGATCTGGACTTGGCCCAGTTCAGGGAGAAAATAAAAAATGATTTTCCGGTCGATTTTCAGAACTTCTACCGCGACAACAATGAAGTGGTTCGGCTCGATTATCCTTACGTTGCCCCCGAAAAAGTAACTTCTTTTACATTAGATAAGAACCCCAATTTCGAAGGTGTTCTGAAAGGAATCAAAGGGCAGTATCTTGCTTTTGAAGGTGGACATTTCCTGAATGTAAGAGGACATGAAGGATACGTGATTGAGTTGGAAATTTGAAATGCATTTTTTTTAAATGAAGAAGCACCACCTAAAAACTTTCACCATTATTGCAGGATGTCTCTTCTTGCTGCTGCTGATCGCCAATTTCGGGCTTAACTTCTGGCTGAGAAACAAACTCCCCGATTTCCTGAAAAACAATTCCGACTATATTGTATCCTACAAAACACTGCGCGTCGATTTGGGAACCGGCAATATCTTCAGCACCGGCATCTCTGTCAACAACAAAAACCCCCAGAACCAAGACATAGTAGGTCTTCAGGGAACCATTGACACTTTATCGGTTTCGCGGTTCGGGATGTTTGATGCTGTATTTCGAAATAAAATCAGCAGCTCCCAAATCTTGCTGAAAAACCCCGACCTGAATGTCATCTTACCAAAACCACAGTCGCCGAAAAGCGATAAAAAGCAGAATTATTTGGGCTTTGAAGATATTCAGATTAGTAACGGGAAAATCAGAGTTTTTCGCTTTAACAAACAAAAATTCTTTTCGGCAACCGATCTCACCATTAAAGTGAACAACCTGAGAATGACAGAAGAATCAGTCGATCAGCAATTACCCGTGGTTTTTGACGAATACGAAATCTTTGGAAGTCATTTTTTCTTTCGTCCCGATAATCTTTATGCCATTACAGCAAAAAAGATTTCCACTAAAAATCAACAGATGAATATTCGGGATTTGGTAGTGACGCCGCTCCTTTCTATCCGTGATTTTAATCATTTTTATCCCACCAACAAAAACCTGATCCATTTTAAAACCTCGGAAATTGATTTTAAAAATGTTTCGCTTAATGACAAGAAAATCACCCTCTCCGATCTCCGTTTAGAAAATCCTGAGCTAAAGCTATACAACGCACGATCCAAATCTCTGTCGAAGAAAAAGGAATTGTCAATTGAAGCACAAATTGAAAATTTGCAGCTCAACAGGGCCAAAATCCTTATTCAAAATCCGGATCAGACGACAAAGTTTTCTGCAGAAAACCTGAATACACATATCAGCGAACTGATGGTGAATGGCGAAACCGTGAAATCGGTGATTCCTTTTCAATACAAGCATTTCACTGTTTCAGGAAAGCATTTTCAATACAAAACAGCTACCGAACATATCCAGATTTCTTCCATTGCCGCACATCCACAATCGCTTGATGTCATCAATCTTAGCGTGAAACCCATTCATTCATCACCACAAAAAACAGCACTTGATGTTTTTGTGCCCCATATTAATCTGAAGCTGAACCAATGGAAATTTTCTAACCATCAACTAACACTGGATGCAGAGCACTTGGTGATCGATCGGTTGAACGGAAAAATTACGACCGTTAAAAACCGTCAAAAAAAGAAAACTGAATACCGTGGAATTCACTTTCCGCTGCTGATACGAAACATAGAGCTCAGAAACTCCAACCTGACCATCGACCAGGAGAATCGTCCGATTGTGCTGAATGATCTCAACGCAAAAATTCAAAATCTGGAAATGAACGAGCAGACGGTAAAGGGAACTCTGCCCTTTAAAACAGATAACTATTCCTTATCGACCAAGAATTTCAGTTACCGGATTGATCAATTTTACCAGCTGAAAATCGCATCATTTGCGCAGACTAAAAACTCATTCAATATCGCAGATCTTTCCTTAAAACCCACCGTATCTCGTTCACAATTTATACGTATGATTCCGGTGGAAAAAGATTTGTACACCATTAGTGTAAAGGAAGTTGCCGCAAAAGGGAATTGGGATTTTATCGGTCAGAAATCTGTGAATGCGTCGAGTGTTTTAATTAATGGTTTGAATGCCAATATTTTTCGAAGCAAAATTCCGAAAGACAACAAGAAGGAAAAACCGCTATATTCCAGCTTATTACGCTCGATAAAATTTCCGTTGTACATTCAGCATTTCGATGTGAAAAATTCGGAATTGGTGTACGAGGAAGACACCAAAAAAAGTGATGGCCCGGGAAAACTTATTTTTGGAAACTTCAACCTTAACGCCAGAAACATTAACTCTGGAAAGATGAAAGGAAAACCAACCGCTGTGCCCATCACCATCAATTGTCGTTTTATGAATGCTTCTCCCATGCACGTGAACTGGAGTTTTGACACGGCGCAACACAATGATGCATTCACGATCTCGGGCAGTGTGGGTGATTTACCGGCGCCAAGGATAAACCCTTTTATTGAACCTTATTTAAAGATTCGTGCAACGGGAGAAATTTCTCAATTGTTGTTCAATTTTAAAGGAAACAAACAAGGACTGAATGGCACGCTGCATATGAAACACGAAAACCTGAAAGTGGTGCTACTTAAAAAAGACGGCAAAAAAAACAATGTTCTTTCGGCGGTAGCAAACATTTTTGTGAAATCCAACTCGGGACAATATCCTGAGTCAGTTAGTGTAGATCATGTTGAGCGAGACCCTTCACGATCGTTCTTTAATCTCTTTTGGAAAGGA
Organism: Chryseobacterium sp. 39-10; assembly: GCA_001898255.1. Lineage (GTDB taxonomy): Bacteria > Bacteroidota > Bacteroidia > Flavobacteriales > Weeksellaceae > Kaistella. The sequence continues at coordinate 275,340 of MKTK01000038.1, forward strand.
ATTGAAGAAGGGTTGAAGAAAACCTTGCTGGGTAAAAATATTGATAAAACTGAAAAAGCAGTAAAAAACACCATTCAAAATGCCCAGTCACTTATTGCTAAAGGCAAAAGCGAACTCACTAAAAAGGAAACAGCCGGCAATAAAAGATCAATGAAAAAACGGCAGCACAAAGCAACCAATAAGTAAAAAATCTCCTTTTGGTGAATTCAGTATTCGGCTATTCCAGGTTGTAGTCTTCGGATTCGTCCACTGGGATACTTCGCAAAAAGTTATCGAATTCCGACCCATCATAATTGCTTTCTGCACCATACGCATCGATTATCATCCCCAAGTTTCCGTCATTATCTTGAATAACGTACAACACCGCATTATCGTCTGCGCTGCTGTCTCCTTCAAAACGATAAGATTTGCGAACGACCAAATCTTCAGGTTGATACACCTTGGAGCGATCTCCCAGCTGCATTTGCGCAGCATCATTCATTCGGAATTCTTCTGTAATTCCTCTGCTGTTTAGCACAGCAATAACCTGCGAAAGTGTTTTCATGTTATGGGCAGACATCTTTTTACTATTTTAAGGATTGAAAGTTAAAGGTAAGAAAAATATACTATACCTTGAAAAAAGATGTTTTACAATGCTTTAATGATGCATCAATACTTCCCAAAATAACGATAATATTAAGTACAGTTAGCGAACACCCATTCTATAAAATAAGTACAAGTTTTAAAATGATTCTAAAATAACATTTATGCTATATTTCAGCAAATTTTAACACTTTTTCATGAATGCCACTTCTTGTCAGAAATGTTTCAAGAATAATTTTTCATTAGCAATTTAATTTTCAACTACCTGTGAGCACAAAAATAAATCCACGAGAACGAGCAATCAATTTTTTAAACATCAACATCGTTTAAACCTTCTATATGAAATTTTTAATTGTAACCAATAAACGAATCCTAGTGGATAAACATTTATTCCTAAAGCAGACATTTTACAAAATCTGAAAATCATTTTAATTTGTATAAATGCTGAGAATGGAAAACCTGATGAAGAAGACTTTATCAATCCATAGTCAGGAAGCTTAATGGAGCATGTTTACCAAGATATCCGAGGATTTTATTGATAACCTATTTAATAACACTAATAACCTTATCTCTTGCTATTGTTAAAATTAAAAACCCTCTGAAATCATAATGATTCAGAGGGTTTTAAGTACCTCGGACGGGACTTGAACCCGTACGTCCTTGCGGACACAGGATTTTAAGTCCTGCGTGTCTACCAGTTCCACCACCAAGGCAGGTAGAAAATGAGCGAAAAACGGGATTCGAACCCGCGACCCCGACCTTGGCAAGGTCGTGCTCTACCAGCTGAGCTATTTTCGCAGTTTTTGGTGCGGATGAAGGGACTCGAACCCCCACGCCTCACGGCACCAGATCCTAAGTCTGGCGTGGCTACCAATTACACCACATCCGCTAATGAACACTGTTCTCTTTTTTAGTGAGTGCAAATATAAACACTTTTTTCGTTTCAGGCAAAGAAATTCAATAAAAAATATTTCCAAAAAATACCGACGCATTTTATTATCTCTTCCGAATTTCTTACTTTTACATCCTTAACAATTTTGAAATGGAATTACAGGGAACAGTAAAGAAAATATCTGAAGTGATGACTTTTGCAAGCGGATTTCAGAAAAGAGAAATGGTGCTAACCACAGAGGAACAATACCCGCAACCCATCAACATAGAATTTCTACAAGAAAAAAGCGACTTGCTGAATACGCTGAAAGAAGGCGACAAAGTGAAAGTAGCCATTAACCTTAGGGGAAGGGAATGGACCTCACCACAAGGTGAAGTGAAATACTTTAATTCGATTACTGGGTGGCGTGTGGAAAAATTAGATGGCGCTTCACAATTCAATGAACCAACAGAAGCAAAACCCGCAGCGCCGGCAACTGAATCTAAAACCGATGTTTTTGAGGAGGATGAAGACGATCTGCCTTTCTAAAATAAAGAAAACAAAATAATAAATCCTGCTGAAAAGTGGGATTTCTTTTGCAACAATGATACTCCTCGATCCGTTTGACATTTATTTTCCCGATCCTTTGCTTCTGGATTCCGATTCGGGTTTGGTGGCCATGGGCGGAGATTTGTCTCCACAACGCTTATGGTTTGCTTACTGTTTGGGCATTTTCCCATGGTCGAACCCAGACGAGGAACTGCTTTGGTGGTGTCCCGATCCTAGATTTGTATTGTTTCCTGAAAAACTGAAGGTTTCTAAATCGATGAAAAAAATACTGCGAGATAACATCTTCACTTTCACCGAAAACAATGCATTTCGCCAAGTAATGGACGCCTGCAAAAATGCATCGCGAAAAGCCCAGGACGGCACGTGGATTACGGACGAACTGATTGATTCTTTTGAAATCCTTCATCAACATGGCCATGCAAAAAGTTTTGAGGTTTGGCAAAATAAAGAATTGGTGGGCGGTTTCTATGGATTGAAAATCGGGAATATCTTTTGCGGCGAAAGCATGTTTGCGCACGTGAGTAATGCTTCCAAGGCAGCTTTCATTCATTTTGTTGAAGTGCACCCAGAAATTAAATTGATCGATTGCCAAATTCACTCTCCCCATTTAGAATCACTTGGCGCAGAAATGATTTCTAAAAAAGAATTTTTACAACAACTCAAAAGCCAGGTGAATGAATACTGAAAAAGAAAAATGGATTCTTCTTATACTTCTTTCCGTCATTTGGGGTTCATCATTCATCCTGATCAAAAAGTCGCTGGAGCATTTCAACCCTTATGAAGTAGGTGCATTGCGGGTGCTGATTGCAGGAATTGTTTTGTTTCCGTTAGCATTTTTAAAAAGACACCAGTTTCCCAGAAAGCACACCAAATGGCTTATTGTAGCTGGGATAACCGGCAACTTCATCCCCATGTTTCTATTCCCTATTGCGGAAACCAAAATCAGCAGCAGCATTGCCGGAATCATCAACTCTATGATGCCTATTTTCGTTATCCTAGTTGGCTCCTTACTTTGGAAATTCAAGAGTACAAAGCGACAGTTGATAGGTGTTGGGATTAGTTTTACCGGCGCATGCATCCTTGCGTTGTCGGGTGGCGAAAGTGGCAATTTAAAATTAGTTCCTATTTTCCTGCTGCTCTTGGCAACGCTTTTCTATGCTATTAATTCCACCACCGTTAAAGCAAAATTGAGCGACATTCCTGCCAAGGTTTTATCGGCCTACATTTTTTCGTTTGTGCTTTTCTTGCCGTCGTTGGTTGCACTCATCTTAACAGGATTCTTCCAGAATTTCCAAGCTGATGAAAGCTTTTTTGTGGGACTTGGTTTTGTGAGTCTCCTTTCCATTTTCGGAACAGGATTAGCCATGATGCTCAATTACCGCTTGCTAAGCATTTCCACCCCGCTATTTGCATCAACCGTAACCTTACTTATGCCGATTGTTGCCGTTATATGGGGAGTGCTCGATCATGAGAAACTCACCTTTTTACAAATCGTTGGCGGTGTCATCATCATCGCTGGACTAATATTTTTGCGAGCAAAACCGACTGCTATAAAAGAAAAAACTGCAGTGCCCAGAGACCTTGCAGTTCGAAATAAATCTAATAAAAAGTAAAAATGAAAGGCGACAAAGATATATAAAAACTTTAATGTAATACAAATTTTTATTTAAATTTTTTAAATAATTCCTTAAACAACAATTACTCCGTAAGAAATTTCTTAAATTTGGCTAATGTTTATCAAAGAATATATTTCTAAAGATTTTCCTGCTTTTAATACCAGCGATTCTATTGAAGAAGCCAATGAAGTGGCTAAGGAATTTGGCTATTCTCACGTTTTTGTAAAAAAGAAGGGCATTTACCAAGGAGCGATCAGCCAATCTTTTCTGGAAGATAGCGCAGAGGGAAATTTAGGATCATTGGCGATGCACTTTGAAAAATTTGCCATTTTAGATGACGGCAATATTTTGGATTCCATTAAGCTCTTTCATACTTTTAATGCCAACGTTGTTCCCGTCATCACCAAGGATGAAAAATACAGTGGCTACTTGTCTTGCGACGATATATTTAATGAGTTTTCAAAATACCCATTATTTTCGGAAAGTGGAGCGCTGCTGGTGGTTCAGATCAATGAAAAAAATTATTCAATGACGGAAATCTGCAAAATTGTAGAATCCAACAACGCTAAAATTTATGGATGCTACATCAGTTCAATTGCAGATGGCGACATCCAGGTTACCCTGAAAATAAGCAACGAGAACCTAAGCTCTATCGATGAAACTTTTGAAAGATACGGCTACAACGTTGTTCATAAGTATTATAACGACGAAAAAGAAGAACTTCTAAAAGACCGATTCGGTTTCTTCCAGAAATACCTTGAATTTTAACTGATGAAAGCGGCCATATACACCCAGAAAAACGATCTCGATACCTTCCTTTATCTGAGCAAATTTGTTTCGGAACTGGAAAAAAGAGGTGTCGAATCCATCCTTTACCAACAGATGGCGGATGCGATGCAGTTTTCAAAAGTCTTCGACACCTTTGCGGCAAAAGACGATCTAAAAAGAAAGAAGGTGGACTTGTTTTTCACCTTTGGAGGCGATGGCACCATTGTCAACTCGCTTCTCTTTGTTCAGGATTTGGAAATTCCTGTGGTGGGTGTTAATACTGGAAGACTCGGCTTTTTGGCAAGCTTCAGCAAAGAAGAAGTATTTGTTGAGCTGGACGACATCATTCGGGGCTCAGTGGTCATCAGTAAAAGATCTGTTATAGAGCTTGTTTCGCCAAAGGGAGTGTTTTTTCCCTACGCATTGAATGATGTATCCATCTCCCGAAAAGAAACAACAGCGATGATTACGGTGGAATCTTATATCAATGGTGAATTTCTGAATATTTTCTGGGGCGATGGAGTGATTATTTCAACACCCACTGGCTCTACCGCTTATTCACTGAGTTGTGGCGGACCAATCATTACACCGAACAATGCCAACTTTGCCATTACACCTATTGCACCGCACAATTTAAATGTGCGTCCACTGATTGTAAATGACGACGTGGAAATTCGGCTTAAGGTAAAAAGCAGGGTTTCAGAGTATTCACTTTCCTTAGACTCGCGTCTATTTCACATGCCCATCGACGTGGAAATGACCTTCAGAAAAGCACCATTTAAAATCTCATTGGTTCACCCCAATAACCTGAGTTTTTATGAAACCATCCGTCAAAAACTACTTTGGGGAAATGACAAACGTAACTAAGGAAATTTCGCGGAAAAACCGTACCTTTACGTTGCCAAAAAAAGAAAAAATTTAAACTCTTAAAAAATATTTATCATGAGCAGAAAGTTTCCGGCAGGTGTTGCCACAGGACAAATGGTTACCGACATTTTTCAATATGCAAAAGAAAATAAGTTTGCGCTACCGGCAGCAAACGTGATCGGATCCAGCAACGTAAATGCCACTCTGGAAACCGCTGCAAAACTTAACTCACCTGTGATTATTCAGTTCTCGAACGGTGGGGCGGCTTTTAACGCCGGGAAAGGTTTAAGCAACGATGGACAAAAAGCATCAATTCTTGGCGGAATTGCCGGCGCAAAACACATTCACACCTTAGCTGAAGCATACGGAGCTACCGTGATTTTACACACCGACCACTGTGCAAAAAAACTATTGCCTTGGGTTGATGGATTATTAACGGCCAGCGAAGAACACTTCGCGCTTACTGGCAAACCTCTTTACTCCTCACACATGCTGGATTTATCTGAGGAACCTATTGAAGAAAACCTCGATATTTCTTGCCAATATTTCGAAAGAATGGCTAAAATGGGCATGACGCTGGAAATTGAACTCGGTGTCACCGGAGGTGAAGAAGATGGAGTTGATAATTCCGGTGTTGACTCATCTAAACTTTATACCCAGCCAGATGAAGTGGCTTACGCGTATGAAAGACTAAACGCCATTTCGCCCAACTTTACCATCGCAGCAGCATTTGGTAACGTTCATGGTGTTTACAAACCTGGTAACGTAAAACTTACCCCTAAAATCCTTGATAATTCTCAGAAATTTGTGGCAGAAAAATTTGGTTTAGCTCCTGCCCCTGTAAACTTCGTATTCCACGGTGGTTCTGGCTCAACAGTAGAAGAAATTCATGAAGCAATTGGGTACGGCGTTATTAAAATGAATATCGACACCGATCTTCAGTTTGCTTATACCGAAGGAATTAGAGATTTTATGGTGAACAACATTGAGTACCTTCGCACACAAATCGGAAATCCGGAAGGCGCAGACAAACCAAACAAAAAATTCTACGATCCAAGAGGATGGGTAAGAAAAGGAGAAGAAACTTATTCAAAACGTTTGGTTGAGGCATTTGAAAACCTGAACAACATCAACACGCTATAGAAACAAAGGGTTTCTCCGTCAGCAGTTTTTGTATATTGAATCATAAAGATTTAATGTATTACATTTGCATACGGAGAAATCCAAAATTTCTAATTTAAAACTTTACGCCATGGCATTTGATTGGTTCAAAAGAAAAACGCAAAATATCACCACCTCCACCGAGGACAAGAAAGATGTTCCGAAAGGACTTTGGCATCAAACTCCCACGGGCAAAATCATCGAGCATGAGGAACTTAAGGCCAACAATTACGTTTCTCCGGAAGATGGATTTCATGTGAGAATCGGTAGTAGTGAATTCTACTCCATTTTGTTTGATGGCAATAAGTACAAAGAACTTGATGCAGGAGTGGAAAGTATTGATATGCTGCATTTCAAAGACACGAAAACTTATACCGACCGGCTTAAGGAGGTGAAAGCAAAAACCAAGCTCAACGATTCTATTCGCAATGCTGTAGGCAAAGTAAATGGTATTGAAATGGTGGTTTCGTGTATGGATTTCGCATTCATCGGCGGTTCATTGGGATCAGTAATGGGTGAAAAAATAAGACGAGCGGTAGATTATTGTATTAAACATAAATTGCCGTACATGATTATTTGCCAGTCTGGAGGTGCCCGAATGCAGGAAGCTACCTATTCTCTGATGCAATTGGCTAAAGTACAGTCTAAACTTGCCCAGCTTTCCGAAGCAGGATTGCTTTACATCGCTTATTTGTGCGACCCTACTTTTGGAGGAATTACCGCTTCATTTGCGATGACGGCCGACATCATCATGGCAGAACCAGGTGCTTTAATCGGTTTTGCAGGACCTCGTGTTATTCGTGAAACCATTGGTAAAGACTTACCTGAAGGATTTCAAACTTCCGAATTTCTACAGGAAAAAGGATTTGTTGATTTCATCGTGAAAAGAACCGAGATAAAAGAGAAAGTTTCGCAAACCGTGGATCTTTTTGCCAGCGTATAATTGTAAACATTGATGCGGCAACAAAAGAGGTTTTAAATCAATTATAGTAATTAAAAAAAATCTCACCTTTACAGGTGAGATTTCTTTATGATAAGAACGGTACAAATAATCTTCAATGCATTAAGGTCACTAAGCTTTAGCAAGTTACTTCGCCTGCTTAAACTTACGTTGCCTCATCCACTTCTGACCATTCTCGGGTTTTTTGCAACCCTGAGAAGTTTCCGCATTGCCCAAAAGTATTTCCCGAAAACCAACTCTAACAATGGAATTGGAAACGCCTTTCGTCACGCATTGTGGGCTATGCTCATTATGATGTATTGCTGCAAAATAACCTCACCAAACAAAGCCAAGCTTTTCTGTAAAAAAATGACCGACCTGCACGAAGAGCTTTTTCCCAATGAACCCTTAGAAACCAAAATGGATCTGCACAACAACCAGATTGGGATGGATTTATTTATGCAGATGCTCCAGGGAATTCATCGACAATTTTTTGAAACTAACTTTTTAGTTGATCACCTGTTGACCCTCACAAAAACTGCACAAATTCTGCGTGACGTCGATGATCCACTTCCCAACGAACTGGTTTATTTGGAACCATCCGAACCCAACCAACAATAAATTCGTAATTTTGTAGCGTAAGAAAAAATTCTTTCGTTATTAAGCATCAATAACTTATGCCATTCAACCTGCACTCTGATTATCAACCTATGGGCGACCAACCTCAAGCAATAGAAAAGCTGACGGAGGGAATAAATATAGGCGAAAAGTACCAAACCCTGCTCGGTGTCACCGGATCTGGGAAAACATTTACTGTGGCCAATGTGGTGCGCAACGTCCAAAAACCCACTTTGGTTTTGGCCCATAACAAGACTTTGGCAGCACAGCTTTTCATGGAGTTTAAGGAGTTTTTTCCGGACAATGCTGTAGAATATTTTGTAAGCTACTATGATTATTATCAGCCGGAGGCCTTTATCGCGTCCTCCAACACGTATATCGAAAAAGACCTTTCCATCAATGAAGAAGTAGAGAAATTAAGACTGTCTGCCACCGCAAGTTTGCTTTCCGGAAGAAGAGATGTGCTCATCGTGGCTTCGGTTTCCTGCATTTATGGAATAGGGAACCCAGCCGAATTCAATAAGTCCCTTTTCTCTGTCGAAAAAAACCAAAAGATAACAAGAACCAACTTGCTGCATCTGTTGGTAAATGCATTGTATGCAAGAACGCTTAACGAGTTCCAGCGTGGCACATTTCGGGTGAAAGGTGATGTTGTTGATATTTTCCCCGCCTACGCCGATGATGCGATCCGCGTTCAGTTTTTCGGTGATGAAATTGAAAATGTTCAGAGTTTCGATCCTGTTTCGGGGAATGTGATAGCCAACTTGGATAAGATACAAATCTATCCCGCCAATCTTTTTGTGACCTCAAAAGAAACCCAGCAAAATGCCATTCGTGAGATTCAGGATGACATGGTTAAGCAAGTGGATTTTTTTAATGATATCGAAAAACCATTTGAAGCAAAACGGCTTCAAGAAAGAACAGAACTCGACTTGGAAATGATGAAGGAGTTGGGCTATTGCAGCGGTATTGAGAACTATTCGCGGTATTTTGACAGAAGACTTCCAGGATCCCGACCTTTCTGCCTCATCGATTATTTCCCTGATGACTTTTTGATGGTGATTGATGAAAGCCACGTTACCATTCCTCAGGTTCATGCCATGTACGGTGGCGACAGAAGCAGAAAAGAAGTATTGGTAGAATACGGCTTCCGGCTTCCGGCTGCGTTGGACAACCGACCATTAAAATTTGATGAGTTCGAAAGCATGCAAAATCAGGTTATTTACGTTTCTGCCACACCGGCCGATTACGAATTAGAAAAAACCGGGGGCGAATATATCGAACAAATCATTCGACCTACAGGATTGCTGGATCCTGTGATAGAAGTGCGGCCAACATTAAATCAGATTGATGATCTTATTGAAGAAATTCAGAACAGAGCGGAGAATGATGAACGAACTTTGGTAACGACTCTCACCAAAAAAATGGCAGAAGAGCTTACTAAATATTTCACCAAAATGGGGATCAGAACGCGGTACATTCATTCTGATGTAGAAACGTTGGAAAGGATCCAGATTATGCAGGACCTGCGAATGGGCTTGTTTGATGTTTTGGTGGGTGTCAATCTTTTACGGGAGGGTTTAGATTTACCGGAAGTTTCGCTCGTCGCCATTCTGGATGCTGACAAGGAAGGAATGCTTCGTTCGCGTCGTGCGATGATTCAAACGGTGGGTCGTGCAGCGAGAAACATCAATGGTAAAGCGATTATGTATGCGGATAAAATGACCAGATCAATGCAGGCAACGATTGACGAGACCAATTACCGCCGCGAAAAGCAAATGAAATACAATACAGAGCATGGATTGGTTCCCAAGCCATTAAACAAGAAAATAAGTGAAGTTTTGGTAGGACGAAGCAAGGATTTCCCAGACGAAAAGTACATTCAAAAGGAAATATTCCAGAAGGTTGCGGAGGAACGTGCTGTTTTTGGTGACGAAAATGTAGAAAAGTTAATCGCAGTAAAGCAGCAGGCAATGGAAGCCGCTGCCAAAAATCTCGATTTCATCAAGGCAGCACAGTTAAGAGATGAAATTACTGCGCTTAAAAGTTAAGATGAATAATATTGGAATTTCCATAAAAAAACCGTTTCGATTTGAAACGGTTTTCTTTATTAAGGTGTAATCAATTTATTTTTTGATCAGTTTGGTATTTTCTACAGCTCCACCTCCATAGCTCACTTGCAAAATATAAGTTCCTTTAGCCAAAGAAGAAACATTAATTTCACTGCCTTTCGCTGACTGAACTTTTCTACCAGCAAGATCGATCACAGTAACGTTCTCAATTTTATTGTTAGAAGAGATTTTCACCACATCAGTTGCTGGGTTAGGGAATATTTTCAGGTTTGATTTCACTCCGGCTTCACTAGTTGCCAAAGCAAGGTCACCTTGGAATTTCATAATTCCTTTAGTTCCACTTGGCCCGTCAGAAAACTGTCCTGCAAAACCAGTTGTGCTATTTAGGAAGTTTAATTTTCCTCTCTGCTCACCTGTATCAATGCTTTTCCAAGTTAAACCACCATCAGTAGTGTAAGAAGATCCCATCCACTCAGGTTTATTGAAATTGCTTCCAGTAGTAACGTAAGTGTTTGCAGTTCCGGGAACATAAGCAACATCAGCGAAATACCAAGTTCCTGTTGCATCAACTTGCTCCCAAGTAGCACCACCATCAGAAGTAGAGTACAATCCTGCGGCTGTAGTTGCAGCAGCACCAGCTCCGTCAACGGTAATCAATAAACCGTGAATTTTATCCGCATTCATCGCAATATGAGCTGATGAACCCGCAGTCACCACTCCACCAAAGTCTAACGCTGGTGAGTATGAGCCAGTCCATGTATTTCCTCTGTCTGCGGAATGGAGGACTCTACCAATAGATGTTCCCGTCCAGATGTGGTCACCTTGCACTTCTTTTTGCCCTACATAGGTAGATTCATCACTATTTTCAGGTGCCAAAGCTCCTGCAACAGCTGTCCAAGTTGTTCCTCCGTTAGAAGTTTTATACATTTCAAATTTTCCACCTACAGGGTCACCACTGGTCCATCCATTATTAGCGTCCCAAAAATAGATATGATTCACAAAAGATGTACCGCCAGGAGGGTTGTAAGCAACAGCTTGTTTAGTCCAAGATGCACCGGCATCTGTTGTTTTCCAAACTCCGTTAGCATTTACAGATCCACTTGATGGAGCTGTTACAATAAAAGCAGTATTTCCATCAATCGCATGGAGGTCTGCAATTAAAGCATTTGAAGCCAGACCAGAAATTGCACGTGAAGACCAAGTTGCTCCACCATTAGTTGTGCGAGAAAAAACCTTAGGATAAACCCTTGGTGTTGCTCCTGATCCATCATAAGCAGTAAGCCAAACGGTATTTGCATCAACGATAGAAATTTCATCTACCCCATAATTTGCTGCAAACTTTGTCGACTGCGCAACCCATGAGTTTTGTGCCGTAGCCATAATAGAAACTAGCGCAAAGCCAGTAAGTAAAATTCTTTTCATAATCTTATAAGTTTAATGATTTTCGGTAAAATTAAATAATTCTAAAGTAATGGGCAAATTATCTTAGGGATTTTTTAAACAATAGGTTATTTCAATGCTGCCTTCACGTTTTGCTTATAAAAAAGCAAGCAACGTTCGAAATATTTATAAAATACTGGTATTCTTATTGTTACCCTTTGTCATTTCGGTGTGTGGAATACCGTCTTCAAGATATTTTTTGCCTGTATCTTCAAATCCTAAATTCTGATAAAATCTTATCAAATAATCTTGTGCAGATATTTTTACGTTTGTTGTCTGGTATCGAGTTTCTATAATACCCAACGCCATTTCCAGCAACAAAGAACCCCATTTATTGCGACGTGCATGGCGAGTGGTAAGCACCCTGCCAATGGAAGCTTCGCTGTATTTAATATCTCTATCAAAAATACGACAGTACGTGACGAGCTGACCTTCAATTTCAGCCCAAAGATGAAGAGCTTTCTGATCAAAACCGTCGAGGTCGGGATATGGGCAATTCTGCTCAACCACAAAGACATCAACCCTATTTTTCAGGATTTTATACAACTCATCAACGGAAAGCTGATCAAACCGTTTAACCTTCCAAATTATATCATTCATTGGGAAATTTTTCAATCAAAATTCACATGGTTTTTATGTAAAAATTCATTGGTTTTGGTAATGAATTTAAGAATTTCGTCGGTGCCTTCTCTCTTCTCAGCGGAGGTAAGGTAGGTCTCGGGCAAGTCTTCCCAGGCTTTCAGCAGTTCATTTTGGTAGTGCTCTACGTTGGCAACGGCAACCGCAGGTTTTAGCTTGTCGGCCTTTGTAAAAACAATTGAGAAGGGAATGCCATTCTCACCACACCATTCTATGAATTCCAAATCAATCTTTTGAGGTGCATGTCTGGAATCAATCAAAACAAAAAGATTAACCAGATTCTTCCTTTGGAGAATGTAGTTGGTAATGAGTTTTTCAAAATCTTTGCGTAGACTTTTCGAAACCCTAGCATAGCCATATCCTGGCAAATCCGTCAAGTACCAATTTTCATTAATAAGAAAATGGTTGATAAGTTGGGTTTTACCGGGGGTTTGTGATGTTTTTGCTAAATCTTTACGGTGCAGCATTCCATTGATGAGCGATGATTTGCCGACGTTGGAGCGGCCGATAAAAGCATATTCGGGCAAATCTGGCAATGGACAATCCTGCCATTTACCGCTACTTTTCACAAATTCTGCTGACTTGATGATCATGGTTGAATCTCTTTTATACTGATTTCAATAAAAAATGGAAATAAAACCCCCACTCCCTATACCTTTAATGTTGCTGTAACCATCGAAAAAGAATTTCGTTAAATTCGTCCGGTTTCTCCATCATCGCGGCATGCCCGCAGTGATCCAGCCAAAATAATTGGGCATTCGGAATAAGCCGATCCATTTCTATGGCAACTTCCGGGGGCGTCACATTGTCTTGTTTGCCCCAAATAATACAAGTAGGCACCTTAATTTTGTGCAGCTCTTTTTCCATATTATGTTTAATGGCACTTCGGGCAAGCATCACTGTTTTAATTCCTTTGCCTCGATCGTTCACAATTGCAAATACTTCATCTACAAGATCTTCGGTAGCAATTGCAGGATCGTAAAAAACTTCCTGCGCTTTCTTTTTTATATAATCGCGATCATTTTTTCTGGGGAAACTATCGCCAAAAGTGCGCTCATACAAACCAGAACTTCCGGTAAGCACCAAATTCTTGACAAGATCGGGTCGGGAGAGCGTAAGAATTAACCCTACATGTCCACCCATCGAATTTCCAACAACAGTTGCCGGCTCCCCTACAACCTCATCAATAAACCTGGCAACAAACTTTGCGATGGATGCAAGATTGGTATTGAGCACAGGCAAATCGTAAATTGGTAATTCGGGAAAATAAACGCGATAACCCCGCTCTGAAAAATAAGCAATTAATTTGGTGAAATTACTTAAACCACCCATTAATCCTTGCAAGAGAACAATCGGACGACCTTCTCCTTCAACCAGATAGTTGAATTTTTTGTTTTTCTTCGTTTTAAATAACATAAAGTTTAGCTCAATGGGCAAATGCAAAAATACAAATTAAACATTAAATTTAATTTTTTCGGGCAAAAATTAGCCATTATTATACCAATTTTTATACCCTCACATATAATCTGCTATTCTTGCCTTCCACCGGATGTTAACCAGTTTTTAATCAGATCATTAAGTTGAAATCCTAAAACTTACTAACATTAAGTCAAAAAGTGGGAAAAAGTGGGAGCTTTTCAAAATTATTATATAAATTTGTCCCAAATGATAAATTTCTACGAGACATACGAGTGCAAAATTGATGACAAAGGTCGGCTAAAACTACCTTCGTCACTCATGAAGCATTTAGAACATCTCGGAGGCGAGGTTGTAGTGAAACGTGCGGTTTTTCAGGATTGCCTAGAGGTATATCCGCAGCAAACGTGGACCAAAAGGATGGAAACCCTGGGTAAACTGAATATGTATGTGAAAAAAAACCTGCAGTTCATCCGAACTTATACCTCCGGAGTAAAAACCGTAGAAATTGACAAAGCAGAAAGAATCCTTATTTCGCGCGATTTGAAATCTTACGCGAAACTCGAGAAAGAAATCGTGATCGCAGGAATGATTGATTACTTCGAGATTTGGGATAAAACCGCTTATGAAGAAAACATCAAAACCGATGAAGATGATTTTGCAAACCTCACCGAAGAAGTGATGGGCAACATCAGTTCTGATGAACATTAAAAACAGAAATACAGAGCATTTACCCAGTAAGTCCTCAGAAAAAAAATAATCAAGGTGTATCATAATCCCGTACTACTTCATAAAAGCGTTGACGATCTGGTGACTAACCCGGACGGAATCTATGTGGATGTAACGTTTGGCGGCGGTGGCCATTCCCGGGAAATTCTGAAACGACTCTCGGAAAAAGGAAAGCTTTTCAGTTTTGACCAGGATTTGGATGCACTCAATAATACCATTGATGACGACCGCTTTACGCTCATCAACCAAAACTTCAGGTTTCTGGAAAATTCCTTATTGATGTACGGCGTAACCGCTGTGGACGGAGTTTTGGCAGATTTAGGCGTTTCTTCCCATCAGTTTGACGAGGCCGAACGCGGATTCTCTACCAGAAGCAATGCCCCGCTCGATATGCGGATGAATGTAATGCAGGGGCTTGATGCCAAAAAAGTAATCAACGATTTTGAAGAAGAACATTTGGCCGATATTTTCTACCATTATGGTGAAATTCGTGAGGCACGTAAGCTGGCAAGAGAAATTGTTCATCACCGAAAAACCAAAACTATTGAAACCACAGAGGACCTGAAGAAACTCTTCAGCTACATCCCTCCTCATAAGCAAAATAAATTTTTTGCACAGGTTTTTCAGGCCGTTCGTATTGAGGTGAATCAGGAGTTGGATGCTTTGAAAGAAATGTTGCTTCAATCTTACAAAATATTAAAACCTAATGGTCGACTGGTGGTAATTTCTTATCACTCATTAGAAGACCGGCTGGTTAAAAGATTTCTAAAAAACGGCATGTTTGAAGGAGAGCCGCCAAGAGATATCTACGGAAATTACGCAAAAACTTTTGAGCTCCTTCAAACCAAAGCAGTCAGCCCTGATACTGCGGAAATTGAGGAAAATTCCAGGGCTCGAAGTGCAAAGCTGAGAACTGGAATCAAGAAGTAACTATTGACTGAAAAAAAATTAGAAAAGATCATCCATTTTGGCAAAACCAAAAACATATCGCACACAGAAAAAACTCACCTTTATCGACATTGTAAAAGGTAACTTTCTGAACCGTGATGAAGTAAAAATTCATTACAGGTACTTTATGCTGGTTTTTCTGCTTCTGATGATCATGATTTACAGCAACCACTTGGTTTCCAAAAAAATAGAACAGGTCAATAAATTAAAGGAACAAACGGAAGAGTATAAATCCCGCAATGCTTATGCACAGAGCCGACTTATTAAAGTAAAACTGGAGTCGGAATTGGGAAAAGAAATGGTGCAAGATTCTTTGCTCTCACTTGAAAATCATCCGCATAAAATACTTATAAAACTAGACAGTACCAATGGCAGTACAAAATGAATTCGATAAAAAGCGCTCAAAAACATTGAGATGGGGCTACTTCATTGCGGGGTTTGCCTTTGTTCTGTTTTTGGTATTTTTGGGAAGAATTCTCATTTTGCAGCATACCAATGTGCAGGAAATAAAGGACGACTACATCAGTAAAAACTATAGGGAAGCTACCCTGAAAGCCGCGCGTGGAAACCTTTATGCCTCCGATGGATCCATACTTGCAACCACCGTGATGCGCTACGATGTGTACATCGATTTCAAAACCATCAAAGACACCGTTTACAGCAATAACATCGGTTCTCTAACGGATTCATTATCCAAAATGTTCGACAAACCCCGAAGCTATTTTCGAGATCGGTTCGATCAGCAGAAAAAAGCAAAAAACCAATATTACTCACTCATCAAAGGTCTGGATTTTGACGAGTACGACCGCTTAAGAAAATTTCCCATCTTCAACAAAGGAAAAAATAAAGGCGGATTTATTGTAGACCGAAATTTTAAGCGCGAACTTGCTACAACTCAAATTGGTGCAGGAACCATCGGAATGGACAACGGTGAAGTAAAATCCGGATTGGAAGGGGCTTTTTCCAAATACCTCACCGGAACTGATGGGACACGGCTTGAACAAAGAGTAAACTCAAGCCAATGGAAACCAATTGATTATTGGAAAGTAAATGAACCCATCGACGGACAAGATGTCTACACCACCATCGACCTAAGAATTCAGGACATTGCCCATTCTGCTTTGGAGAAACAACTCATTAAGTTTGATGCAGATCACGGCTGCGTGGTGGTGATGGAAGTAAACACCGGCAAAGTAAAAGCAATGGTGAACCTTCGCAGAACGGAACCTGGTATTTACGTTGATGCCTACAATTATGCATTGAAAGATGCCACAGAACCGGGATCCACTTTCAAAACCGTATCGCTGCTTGCGGCAATGGACGACGGCTTCATTGATGAAAATACCACCGTAAATGTGGGCAATGGAATTTGGACCTATGGCAAACAGCGTATTACCGATGGCCATGGAGGAGGAACATACGAAATCTCTGATGTACTTGCAAAATCAAGCAACGTAGGTTCGGCAAAGCTTATCACCAAGTTCTATGCGGATAAGCCACAGGTTTTCCTTGATCATCTTAGAAAATGGAAAATGTTCGAGAAAATGGACATTGAACTTCCCGGCATTACCAAGTCTTATATTGTGACTCCGGAAGACAAAAGGTGGAATCCGGCTACTTTGGCTTCATTGGCTTATGGCTATTCTTCCAGATTTAATCTATTGCAACTCACCACCTTCTATAACGGAATTGCCAACAAAGGAAAAATGCTGAAACCCCTTTTCATCGAGAAAATCATGAAAGATGGCACTCTTCTTTATGAAGCCAAACCACAGGTAATGGTCAATAAAATGGCATCTGCAAAAGCGATTCAGCTGATGACGACCTCACTTACCAAAGCCGTGGAAAAAGGAACAGCAAAAAGCATCTTTACACCCAACCTGAAAATGGCTGGAAAAACAGGAACCGCCCGTTTCGAATATTGGAAACCAGGACCAGCAAAATACCAAGCAAGTTTCGCAGGATTTTACCCAAGCGATAACCCCAAATATACCTGTATCGTCATGATTAACCAACCCGACAATTCAAAAGGGTTTTATGGCGCAACAGTTTCTGCTCCAGTGTTTAAAGAAATTGCCGGAAAAACATTCCTGAAAACACCACAAAACGTAGAGCAGGAAATGTTGGTGGATAAAAAAGTAGATCTGAGCAAAATGGTGGAGCCCACGATGCGTCTCGCCATCAACGGAAACCAAATGCCGAATGTCGTGGGACAGATTGGTAAAAACATAATTCCTCAGCTGGAAAACGCTGGCTACAGGGTTAATTTTAAAGGAGTAGGCAGAATTAAAGACCAATTCCCCTCCGAAGGAACGATGATGAATAAAAACCAAAGAATTTATCTGCAGCTGCAGAATTAAAAATACAGCTACAAATTACGTATGAAACTGAAAGACCTCTTAAACAGAATCCCAACTTTGGAAACGCAAGGCGAACTGAATCGCAAGGTTTCCGAAATTGTTTTCGACAGTCGAAAAGCCGTTGAGAAGGCAATGTATGTTGCTGTAAGAGGAACTGTTGCCGATGGACATGCGTTTATTGGTAGCGCCATTGAGAAAGGAGCCACTGTAATTGTAGCAGAAGAATTTCCAACCTCTCTTCAGGAAAACGTTACTTATATCAAGGTGAAAAATTCTGCCAAAAGCTTGGGGCATCTTGCTTCAAATTTTTATGGTAACCCGTCGCAAAAATTAGCACTAATCGGCATTACGGGGACTAATGGCAAAACATCGGTTACTACCCTGCTTTTTGATATTTTCAAAGCTTTGGGCTATTCATCAGCGCTGATTTCTACCGTAGAATACAGAATTGGCGACGAAGTATTTCCGTCCACGCACACCACTCCAGATGTGATTACTTTAAACAAAATCCTGAGCCAAGCCGTAAACAATGGTTGCCAATATGCTTTTATGGAAGTTTCCTCTCATGGCATTCATCAAAACCGCACGGAAGGTTTGAATTTCAAGGTGGGTGGCTTTACCAACATCACCCACGATCACCTGGATTATCATAAAACTTTCGAAGAATATTTGAAAGTAAAAAAGAGATTCTTCGACGAACTACCTTCTGAAGCCGTTGCCATTACCAATGCGGATGATAAAAATGGGGCGGTAATGCTTCAAAACACCAAAGCAAAGAAAAAGACTTACGCGCTCAAAACAATGGCAGATTACCACGGTAAAATCTTAGAAGTGGATTTTAACGGAATGCTGCTGAATTTTAATGGAAAAGAATTCTGGACCACCCTCACCGGAAAATTTAATGGCTACAACCTGCTGCTGGCATACGCCGTTGCGGTGGAATGCGGATGTAATGAAGAAGAAGTATTGCAAGCCATTTCTACTTTACACCGGGTGAAAGGCAGATTCGAAACCCTTAAATCCGCTGGAGGCATCTTCTTCGTCGTCGATTATGCCCACACACCGGATGCACTGGAAAATATTCTGGATTCCATCAACGAGATCAGAACAAAAAATGAACGACTTATAACTGTCTTCGGCTGCGGAGGCGATCGTGATCACGAAAAACGCCCGGAAATGGGAAGAATTGCTACACGCAAATCAACACTGGCAATCATCACCACTGATAATCCAAGAACAGAAGATCCATCCGTCATCATCAAAGAAATTGAAGCAGGGGTGGAGCCACAGAACTTCGGCAAATACACCTCAATTCCTGACCGAAAAGAGGCCATTAAGATGGCCATCAAATTTGCCGAGCCCAAAGATATTATACTGGTAGCGGGGAAAGGGCATGAAACCTATCAGGAAATTAATGGTGTTCGCCACCATTTTGATGATAAAGAAACCATTATGGAACTCACCCAACTCATGTCGAAATAACCGCAATTATCAACCAAAAATAAACCGATCAACAATGTTATATTATCTCTACGAATACCTTACTGCACAGGGAATCCACATTCCAGGACTCGGTATGTTCAGATTTATTTCCTTTCGGGCCGGAATGGCAGTTCTGCTCTCGCTGATCATTGCATTGGTGTATGGTAAAAAAATCATCAACTACCTGCGCGCGAAACAAATGGGCGAACTGGTGCGGGATTTAGGGTTAGCGGGTCAAAAACAAAAAGAAGGAACACCCACCATGGGTGGTTTAATCATTATTCTGGCCACGCTGATTCCCGTTTTGCTGTTCACCAGAATCTTCAACGTGTATATTGTGCTGTTAATCATCTCGGTAGTGTGGATGGGCGCAATCGGTTTTATTGACGATTATTTAAAGAAAATTAAAAAAAACAAAGACGGACTTAGTGGTAAATTCAAAGTAATTGGCCAGGTTGGTTTAGGGCTCATCGTGGGAGTTACCATGTATTTTCATCCCGATATTACCGTGAAAAGAAAATATGCAGACGCAAAAGAACTTAACCGAAATTACGTAGAAAGAAACTTTATGCCCACTGAAAAAGCAACTGTTTCCACCGTGCCGTTCGTTAAAAACAACGAGTTTGATTATAGTGGCATTCTTTTTTGGATGTCGCCAGCAGACGCACACAAATGGGCATGGACGGTATTTATCCCTATTGTAATCTTTATTGTAACCGCGGTATCAAACGGCGCTAATATTACCGACGGAATCGATGGGTTGGCTGCAGGAACCAGCGTCGTCATCTTGTTGACATTGGCTTTTTTCGCATACGTCTCGGGTAACATCATATTTGCAGATTATCTCAACATTATGTTTTTACCCAATATGGGTGAAGCTACCATTTTTGCACTCGCGCTCACCGGAGCAACCATAGGATTCTTCTGGTACAATACCTATCCGGCGCAGGTTTTCATGGGTGATACCGGAAGTTTAATGCTGGGCGGAGTAATCGCCGTACTGGCCGTTATTCTAAGGAAAGAATTGCTCATTCCGGTACTTTGCGGCATTTTCCTGATCGAGAATGTTTCGGTGATGTTGCAGGTTGCTGTCTTTAAATACAGAAAAAGAAAGCATGGATTAGAATATGCTCAAAACCACAGATTATTCAAAATGTCGCCATTACATCATCACTATCAGAAAGAAGGATACCACGAAAGTAAGATTGTAAACAGAATGATTATCATGGGGGTAATGTTTGCCATCATTTGTTTAATCACTCTTAAAATCAGATAATTAGAATTTAGGATACGGAAATCAAGAATATGAAAATAGTTGTTTTAGGAGGAGGAGAAAGCGGATTCGGAGCAGCGTATCTCGCTAAAAAGAAAGGATTGGAGGTTTTCCTTTCCGATAAAGGCATGATTAAAGAAGAATACAAAACACTTCTCACCCATGCCCAAATTGAATTTGAAGAAGGGCAACATAATGAAGAAAGAATTCTGGATGCAGATTGGGTCATCAAATCTCCTGGAATACCCAAGAAAGCTGATATTATTGCCAAAATTCACCGTAAAGGAATAAGACTTTCCTCAGAAATTGAATTTGCCTCGGAGTTTACCAATGCTAAAATCATTGCCATCACCGGAAGCAACGGCAAAACAACCACCACGTCGCTCATTTATCATATCCTGAAAAATGATGGTTTGGAAGTGGGATTAGCAGGCAATATCGGAAAAAGCTTTGCCAAGCAGGTAGCCGACGAAAACTTTCAATACTATGTTCTTGAAGTAAGCTCTTTCCAGTTGGACGATATCCAGAACTTCCGGCCTTACATTTCCCTGTTGTTGAATCTGAGCAAGGATCATTTGGATCAATACAACTATAACTATGAAGAATATGCCCTGGCTAAATTTCGAATCACCGAAAACCAGGAAAACGACAATTTCTTCATCTACAGTAAAGATGATGAAATGAGCCGCTACCTGCTGGAAAAATTGGAAATTAAAGCCAAGATGATTCCCTTCTCTACCCATGTAAAGCTAAAAGAAGGTGGCTATATTAATGGTGAAAAAATTGTGGTTCGGCTGAAAGACGAGTTCACCATGAAGATCGATGAACTTGCTTTGGTAGGTAATCATAACGTGGCCAACAGTTTAGCGGCATCCATCGCAGGAAAACTTCTTAACATCAGCAATGAAAGTATTCGAAACTCACTGATGACCTTTCAGGCCGTAGAACACCGGCTGGAGCAAGTAGCGGAAATAAACGGTGTAAAATTCATTAACGACAGCAAAGCCACCAATGTGAATGCTTGTTACTACGCACTGGAAAGCATGAAACAACCCACAATTTGGATAGTAGGCGGGCTCGATAAAGGAAATGATTACACCGAAATAGAAGATTTGGTAAAGCGAAAAGTAAAGGCCATCGTTTGTTTGGGAATCGACAACCAAAAAATCATCGATTTCTTTAAAGACAAAAAAGATTTAATCTACAGCACATCCAACATGGAAGACGCTGTGAAAATATCCAAATCTTTGGCCGCAAGCGGTGACACTGTTTTGCTGTCGCCATGCTGTGCAAGTTTTGACCTCTTCCAAAATTATGAAGATCGTGGCGAGCAGTTTAAAAAAGAAGTCCTAAAATAAACCCCATGCAGGAAACAGAAAACAAATTCGAACTCTTAAAAGGCGACAAAGTACTTTGGACGGTCATTTTGGCGATCTCGTTCTTTTCCGTGTTTCCGGTATATTCGGCAAGTTCCAATCTGGAATATATTGTGAACAACGGAACCACCACCTCGCACCTTATGAAGCACATGTTTTTCGTAGTACTGGGTTTGGTAATTATGCGTGCTGTAGGTTTTTTTAAATATGAACACATCGGCAAGTTAAGTGCTATTCTTCTGGGAATCATGGTTTTTCTTTTAGGAATCACTCTTTTTACCGGTCAGAAAATTGACGGTGCATCCGCATCCAGATGGTTCACTATTCCCGGAACACCCATTTCGTTTCAGCCCTCGGCTTTTGCTTATTTAATGCTGATCATTTACCTCTGCAGATACCTCACCAAGCGAATAAAACGGGAACGCTTGGCTATTGAAAATATTTTCTACATCTTCGGCCCTGTGCTGCTGGTTTTCGTGCTGGTGGCCAAGGACAATGGTTCCACAGCATTAATGATCCTGATGGTTTCATTAGCCGTTATGATGATGGGGCAGCTGAGCAAGAAATACATCGCTGGTTTTATCGGTATTTCGGGTATCGCCATCGTGATTTACCTTTTCCTTGCGCTAAAAACCGATCTTATTCCGAACAACCGGGCACATACTTGGGTAAGCCGTATTGAAATCTTCATGAATAGCAAGAAAAGCACCGATGTGGAAGATGAAAGTTTAAAGGCCAAGAACTACCAAATTATGCAGGCAAAAGCCGCCATTGTTCATGGTGGAATTACCGGCATGGGTCCGGGCAAAAGTGCATTAAAACAAATGTTGCCACAATCTGCTTCCGACTTTATTTTTGCCATTATTGTAGAAGAGTACGGATTTTTGGGTGCTTTATTCCTCATTTCGCTGTACCTGATTATGATTATCCGCATTGTGATGATTGCCAGCAAGATGCCAGCTTTTTTTGGCAGCTTACTGGTGTTGAGCTTGGGTCTGATGATTTTTGTACAACTTTCAGTAAACATTGCAGTGGCCGTTAATCTCATCCCCGTCACCGGACAGCCGTTACCCCTCATCAGTTATGGTGGAACCTCAATGTTGGTAACCTATATCCAGTTGGGGTTAATTTTAAATGTAAGTTCAAGAATCCAGGTATATGATGAAGAAGGCATGGGCAGAAAACAGAATATAGAAGAAATAAATGACATCGCCTGATCAAAAGGTTGACCATAAAAACAGACGCAATAAGCAGCTATGACAAACACTTTTGCAAACATCACCCCCAATTCTAAACCCATCCGAGTACTGATGAGTGGAGGCGGCACGGGAGGACATATCTTTCCCGCCATCGCCATCGCAGATGAAATCAAAAAAAGATTTCCCAATGCGCAGTTCCTCTTTATCGGTGCCGAAGGAAAAATGGAAATGGAAAAAGTTCCTCAGTCGGGCTACAACATCGTCGGATTAAACATCGCGGGATTTGACCGCGGAAACCTGTGGAGCAACGTGAGCTTACCTTCAAAAATTATTGCGAGTCTGTGGAAAGCAAGAAAAACCATTAAGAAATTCCAACCCGACTTTGCTATTGGTACTGGCGGCTTTGCCAGTGGACCAGCACTCTATGTGGCATCAAAATTAGGCGTTCCTATTTTTGTGCAGGAACAAAATTCATTACCGGGCAAAACCAATACTTTTCTTGCCAAAAATGCAAAAGCAGTTTTCACTGCATATCCTGAGATGGATCACTTCTTTGGTGGAACAAAAACCTTTTTCCTTGGAAATCCGGTTAGGCAAAACATCATCTCCGGACAAGTCAATGGCAATGCAGGAAAACAAAAATTAGGGCTAGATCAAGACAAACTCACCATTCTTTCCGTAGGTGGTTCCCTGGGATCAAGAACCTTGAACAACGGTTGGAATCAAAATATTGACATCATTATCGATCATGATTACCAACTGATATGGCAAACCGGGAAAACCGACTACAAAAGTATTCTCGCAGAAACTGAATCGCTGCAGTACCGAAATATTCAGATTATGGAATTCATCAAGCATATGGAAATTGCCTACTCTGCAGCAGACGTTATCGTTTCGAGGGCAGGAGCCATCGCAATTTCTGAATTGGCTATCGCCGGAAAACCTGTTTTGCTGGTTCCGTTTCCTTTTGCAGCAGAAGATCATCAAACCAAAAACGCGATGACGCTGGTGAATAAAAATGCAGCAAGAATGGTGAAAGACTCGGAAATGAAAGAAAAGTTTCTTCCTACTTTGCTTGAAATATGCAATAGTGAATCCCTCAGAAATGAAATGTCTCACAATCTCGAAGTTTTTGCAAAACCAAAAGCAACGGAAGATATTGTATCGGAAATCCTCAATATGTTAAACCTCAACCATAGCTAAACCCAAGCATCCAATGAGCATCATTAATCAATTTCAAAACTTTTACTTTGTCGGCATCGGCGGCATCGGAATGAGTGCTTTGGCGCGTTACTTCAACGCTTCCGGAAAAACGGTGCTGGGCTACGACAGAACGTCCACTAAACTTACTGATGCCTTAATTGCAGAAGGAATCCATATTGACTTTAATGATGTACTGAATCACGAAAAACAAAAACTTACCCCCGAAAATACATTGGTCATTTTCACACCGGCCATTAAAAAATTAGGCATTCTTGATTATTTTAATAATCACGGCTTTACCATTTTGAAAAGAGCTAAAGTATTAGGGCTCATCACGGCAAATACCGATTGCATCGCTGTTGCAGGAACACACGGGAAAACAACTACCTCATCATTAGTAGCGCACCTTTGCAAAGAAGCGCAGCTGCCGTTTTCCTGTTTTTTGGGCGGAATTGCCGAGAATTTCAAATCCAATTTCTTGTTTAATGGGAACGACATCTCCGTAGTAGAGGCCGACGAATATGACAGAAGTTTCCTTAACCTTGCGCCGGACTGGGCTATTATCACCTCCATCGATGCTGATCATCTCGACATCTATGGCGATAAACCGACTATTGAGAAAGGATTCAGAGATTTTGCAGACCTAGTTCCGCAGGAGCAACATCTGTTTATCCGAAAAGGAATTAACATCGGACGAAAGGCGAAAACCTACGCCGTGAACGAAATGGCAGATTTTTATTCGGATAACATCCGTGAAAAAGGGGATCAAATTTATTTTGATTTTCACGCGCCGTACGCAGAAGCCAAAGATTTCGTATGGGAAATTCCCGGCATTCATAATGTAGAAAATGCCACTGCTGCCATAGCACTGCTCAACAGTTTTGGGGTCGATTTTGAAACGCTTAAAAATGGTATTGCAAGCTTCAAAGGCATTAAAAGACGCTATACCAAACATACCTTTTCCAATGGCAAAATTTATATTGACGATTATGCACATCACCCCACAGAGTTGAATGCAGTGATCGGTTCCATTAAACATTTCTATCCGGAAAAGAAACTGCTGGTGGCTTTTCAGCCGCACCTTTTCAGCCGTACCAAAGATTTTGCTGATGATTTTGCCAAAAGTTTGGCACAAGCTGATGAATTGATATTGCTCGACATTTATCCCGCGCGTGAGCTGCAGGAAAACTTTCCTGGTATCACCTCGGAATGGCTATTAAACAAAATACAGTTAACCCATAAAGAAACTTCCTCACTGGCAGAGAGTTTCAATAAAATAAAAGACAAAGATTTCGATGTGCTGCTTACAGTGGGTGCCGGCAATATCGACACCTTATACGACGGAATTATCGAATGGCTAACCAACGAAAAAAAATAAAGACAAGCGCCACAAAATAGGATGAAGAACAAATTCAGAATATTGAAGATTTTAAGCACAGTAATCATTTTCGGGTTTCTGCTGAGTTTTTCATTGAAAAGATTCAACAATAAACCGATGGAAAAAGTGCAGGTCAATATGGTAAAAACCAGTGTGCCTGTCTACTTCATTGATGAAAAAGAAGTGAGAGAAATCGTCAAAAAATCGAATCCTTCAAAACGAATTGGCGACATCAATATTCCCCAACTCGAGAAAAACCTGAACCAGCTTCCAGCGGTGGACAGTGCCAATGTCTACCTCAACCTCAATGGCAACCTGAATCTCGACATCAAACAACGTGTTCCGGCATTCCGCCTAATCAAGGGCGACCGCGATTTTTACGTTGATAAAAAAGGAACCGAGTTTCCCATTACTAAAAATTATTCTTTTCCTTGCATGTTGGTGACGGGTGATGTACAAAAATCAGAATATGAAAAACTGGCAGAACTTGTCGATAAAATAAACAATGACAGTTTCAGCAAGAAATACTTTATCGGAGTCTCTAAGGAAAATGGCAATTATATGCTGCTGACCAGCGAGGGAAATTATAAAGTTGAAATTGGCGATCTCGATCATATCGATTTTAAAGTAAAAGGGTTTAAAACTTTTGTGGAGAAATACCTTATTTATCAGCAACCTGAGAAATACAAGAAGGTGTCCGTGAAATATGACAATCAGATTGTCACCACCCTGAATCCTCACTTCAAAGAAAATGACAGCATTATTGCCGTGGGAAAAAAAGAATTGGCGAGTCTTCCGGTGATCAACCAGAAAAAGGAAGAGGTAGAGAAGAAACTTCATCTTGCCCCTTTGAAAAAAACAGAAAAGCCGACAGAGAAAAAATCGGCAGATCGAGCAAAATCTACCGATCCGATCAAAAAGAAAGCTGCTGAAAACACGAAAACGATAAAGAAGGAAACAACGGCCAACAAAAAGCAAGAAACGAAGAAGAAAGAAACAACGAAAAAAGAGCCGGTAAAAAAAGAATCTGTCAAAAAGACGCCAACGACGCCAAAAAAAACAGAGACAAAAGCTAAAATTAAAATTGAATAAAAAATCAAATCGACATACAATGGAAAATCACGAGTATTCAGTAGGGCTTGACATCGGTACCACCAAGATTGTGGCGATTGTCGGCAGAAGAAATGCCCACGGAAAAATTGAGGTTCTCGGCGTAGGAAAAGCAAAAAGTTTGGGGGTACACAAAGGTATTGTGAACAACATTTCCCAAACCATTCAGTCCATTAAATCCGCCGTGGCCGAAGCACACTCCAGTTCGGGCGTACCCATCCACAAAGTAACGGTAGGCATCGCAGGCAAGCACATCCGCTCGCTACAGCATTCGGATTACATCATGCGCGAAAACCCCGACCAGTACATCACAGAAGATGACATCGAAAAACTGAAAGAGCAGGTGAAAAAGCTGGTTATGCTACCGGGCGAAGAAATTATCCATGTTCTTCCTCAGGAGTATAAAGTAGATTCCGAAGGTGAAATCCAGGAACCCATCGGCATGCATGGTAAACGTTTGGAAGCCAACTTCCATGTGGTAGTAGGACAAATGGGAAGCATCCGAAATATCGCAAGATGTGTTCGCGAAGCCGGCTTGGAAATGGAATCACTTACCTTAGAACCACTTGCGTCTTCGGAATCTGTACTCACCAAAGAAGAAAAAGAGGCAGGCGTTGCCATTGTGGACATTGGTGGAGGAACAACAGATATTGCCATTTTCAAAGACAACATCATCCGGCATACTTGTGTCATTCCTTACGGAGGTGGCATTATTACCGATGACATTAAAGAAGGATGCTCCATTATTGAGAAACATGCAGAGCAACTCAAAGTAAAATTCGGTTCTGCGGTTCCAGACCTCGAAAAAGAAAGCACTTTTGTTACAATTCCGGGATTGCATGGAAGAGCCGATAAAGAAATCTCACTCAAAACATTGGCACAAGTCGTCAATGCCCGGGTAGAAGAAATTCTGGAAATGGTCAATACCGAACTTAAAGCTTACGGTGCCTTTGAGCAAAAGAAGAAGCTAATCGCAGGTATTGTATTGACGGGTGGAGGATCCAACCTGCGTAACCTGCGTCAACTGGCAAACTACACCACAGGTTTCGACAGCCGAATCGGCTTTGCCAATGAATATGTGTCTAATGACAAAAACCAATACCTGAAAGGTCCCGAGTTTGCTACTGCCATCGGTTTACTAATGGAGAGTTTGAAAATTCGAGACAAGAAAACAGGAATCGAACAGCCGGAAGAAAAAGAACAAAGTCCAGTCGCTATT
The DNA here is from genome assembly GCA_001898255.1 of Chryseobacterium sp. 39-10. Taxonomy (GTDB): domain Bacteria; phylum Bacteroidota; class Bacteroidia; order Flavobacteriales; family Weeksellaceae; genus Kaistella. The sequence goes on from MKTK01000038.1 coordinate 303,177, forward strand.
CAAACGGAAACAACAACAGAAACTGTAGAATTTCGAACCGAAGAAACACCGGAAATTCAAGAAGCGAAACCAAAAGCAAACCGCCTAACCATCGGTCAAAAAATTATGGAAAGTGTAAAGAAGTTCTTCGAAGAGGTAGAATAAAAAATAAAACGATTTGACATCAGTAACCATTCATCAACTAAAAAAACAGCATTATGGAACATATATCAAACAGCGGATTTTCATTTGACTTGCCAAAAGGAAATTCATCCATTATAAAAGTAATCGGTGTAGGCGGCGGCGGAAACAACGCTCTAAAGCACATGTACGAACGCGGAATCCACGGCGTAGATTTTGTGATTTGCAACACCGATGCACAAACATTAGACAATAACCCGGTAGCCAACAAGGTACAGCTGGGCATTTCCATGACCGAAGGTCTTGGTGCCGGAGCCGACCCTGAAGTAGGCGAAAAAGCCGCCATCGAAAGCATTGAAGAAATAAAAGCGGCAATGGGTCAAAATACCAAAATGGTCTTCATTACAGCAGGAATGGGAGGCGGAACCGGAACCGGAGCAGCACCCGTCATCGCAAAAATCGCAAAAGAGATGGGTATCCTTACCGTAGGTATTGTTACCGTTCCGTTCAGTTTCGAGGGAAAAAGAAGATTAGAGCAAGCCGAAGCCGGTCTGGATAAACTTCGAAACAATGTAGATTCACTCATCGTGATCAACAATGACAAGCTTCGCCAACAGTTTGGTAACTTAGGTTTTAAATCTGGTTTCTCCAAAGCCGATGAAGTATTAACCAACGCTGCCAAAGGAATGGCAGAAGTAATTACAGGTTATTTCGATGTTAACATCGACTTCCGTGATGCGAAATCTGTGCTCCAAAATTCTGGTACAGCGCTGATGTCGAACGGCATTGCTTCCGGCGAAAATAAAGCAGAAGAAGCAGTGAAAAAAGCACTCGATTCACCATTATTAAACGACAACAAAATCACAGGTGCCAAAAATGTACTTCTCCTCATCAGAAGCGGTTCCGAAGAAGTGACCATGGATGAAATCGGGGTAATCATGGATCATATCCAGAAAGAAGCCGGCAATACCGCCGACATTATCTTTGGGGTAGGTTCGGACGAAGAATTGGGCGATTCGGTAAGTGTATTGGTTATTGCCACTGGCTTTGCAAAAGACCATCAGAAACACTCTGGAACTACAGAAACCATCAAGATTTCACTTTCAGATTCATTAGACACACCCTCTAAAAGAGAGTCTCCCTTTAAATCAAAAGAAGAAAGACAAGAAATAAGAAGAGAAGATTTCGCTACCAAAAGTCTCTTCGTTTTAGACGATGAAGAGGATCACAATATGCCTCAGTTTAAAACAACAACAGTACAAACCCAAACTGTAGTTGACGTTGAGAAACCACAAGAAATCATTCGCTTCGATCTGGACGAGCCCAAAGAGCAACACCAACAGGTTGCTGCTTCACCATATGTAATAGAAGAACCCGAAACTACTGCTGAGCTCGATCTTTTCTCTTATGAAGAAGATTTGTATGATGAACCTTCATCCCAGTCTTTCACCTTCGAAACTGAGGAGAAAATACAACAGCAAGCAACAGAAAACAAAGCAACTTTCACTGAAGAGAAGCCCATTGAGTTCAGTTTTTTCGTAAACGAACCGATTGAGGAGCCCACCGTTGAAACACCGCAACCTCGGGCACAAGTACAACCTGAACCGGTTCATATCCCCGAGCAAAAGGTGGAACAGCAAATTGCTCAACCTAAAGAAACCCCCTCAATGATGGAGGTTGAAGATGAGTTTACCTTCATCTCTAAACCAACCAATGATAGAGTGGCAGAAAGGCGAAACAAGTTGAAAGAATTCAATTCAAGATACCAAAGTGTAGAGCTGGAAAACGAGTTTGAATCCGTGCCTGCATTCCGCAGAAAAAATATTGCATTGGGCAACGAAAACGCGTCAGAGCAGAAGATCAACACGTTCCTCTCCGAGAATGAAGGGAGAATGCAAATAAGGGAAAACAGATTTTTGAATAAAGACGTCGATTAATTCGACATTAAACAAGAAAAAATGAGTTTAGAAACCACCATTAGTGACGCGATAAAAACAGCCATGAAGGAGAAGGACAAAGTGGCCCTGGATTCTTTACGCGCTGTAAAATCGCAAATTTTACTGCTGAAAACCGAAGCCAAAGGTGCTGAAATTTCTGCAGAACAGGAAATCGCCATTCTTCAGCGCATGATAAAACAGCGCAAAGATTCGCTGGAGCAATTTGCTGCGCAAGGACGGCAGGACTTGGCAGAGGTGGAAGAAGCGCAGATGAAAGTCATCGAAAAGTATCTTCCCCAGCAGCTTACTGCCGAAGAGCTGGAAGCAGAAGTAAAGAAAATCATCTCCGAAACCGGTGCACAAACCATGAAAGACTTAGGAAAAGTAATGGGAACCGCCAGCAAACTCCTCTCCGGGAAAAGCGACGGCAAAAGCATATCGGAAATGGTTAAAAAACTGCTTTCTTAAAACGTTTCATTCCCTATAATAGGGGAAACAGAAGCACAAAACACAGGATATTCAACCTTTGCATATCGATTTGATTGGAACCCGGAACATAACCTATGTTTCCGGGTTTTTTCTGCCAAAAAGTCAAGCATTGATGAATGGAATGATTTTGATCCATACAACCAATGACAATTCAAATTTTAATTGAGTAAATTTGCATCTCAACATTAAACCAAAAGATATGTATCCAGAAGAATTAGTAATGCCCATGAAGCATGAACTCACCGATAAAGGTTTCCAGGACTTAACCACTCCTGAACAGGTTGACAGCGCCCTGCAAGATAAGGGAACAACACTGTTGATGATTAATTCCGTTTGTGGTTGTGCAGCAGGTGCAGCAAGACCTGGCACACTTTACTCGCTCACCGGCGACAAAAAGCCGGATCACCTTGTTACCGTTTTTGCCGGTTTTGATAAAGATGCCGTTGCCGAAGCTAGAAAATTCTTAGCTCCTTTCCCGCCAAGCTCTCCATGTATCGCTCTTTTTAAAGATGGCGAGTTGGTGCACATGCTCGAGAGACATCATATCGAAGGAAACCCGGCAGGCGCTATTGCTGCTAATTTGCAAGCCGCTTACGACGAGTTCTGCTAAAACTAAATATTTAGTTTAAATAACATTCCGCCCAGCCATGGGCGGATTTTTTTTTGCTTAAGCGGCCATCAGCCCCACTGCTAAAAAACCCTCAAAGCTACTTCCATCTTCCAGGTAGGTGAAACAACAATAAACAGGAACCCTCATTTCCACGTTTGCATTAAAAAAAAGTTGAACAAATGATGACTCCTCCCCTTCGGGATTCATTTAACCAAAAAGAAAAAACGGAACAAGTATAAAATCCGGATAATAAGGTAAAATGCACGTTAATCTTTATGATAACAATCTGAATGATTCACATGATTATAGCGCAAACTTTTTCTTCAATGGGGCAACTCCGAAGGAGTCGAATAAGATAAGGTGATTGGGTCCTTCTCTTCCCTTCTTCTATGGCCAATACATTGTCTTTGCTACCAGTCTTCATAACACTTTCTAGGTAACCCGGCAACTCTCATCTACAAGTTTCGCACTTAATAGGCACTACTGTGTTACCCGCGTCTCACCTTCGTCGCACTAGAAACGCACTAGAAACGCACTAGAAAAGGACTAGAAAGGGACTAGAAAAACACCATCACAGAACATAAATACACTGGCTAACAAACACTTATAAAAAGCAAATGAGAAATGGCGAGAAATTACGAGAAATTGCGGCAATACCTTTTCGTATATGCTCCGCCGCCACTCAAAATCTGAAATTACCCGTATTGATCGGCTCTGGCTAAAGCAAACAACTCTCTATCCCCACAAAAACATCAATGCTCCACCACGGAATATTGAGCCATACAGCCACTTTTTAGCCCTCCTAACGCTGTGATAATTCCTGCAAAAGCACTACATTTGCTATCATGGCAACAAAAGCGCTTTTCAACACGGTGGTCAACTGGTTTATCCGGCAGAGGATAGATCAGATTCAGAATTTCATGAACCACCCAATCGAAACCCAGAATGGTGTGCTTTTTTCGCAACTCTATTTTGCAGAAAACACCGATTACGGAAAAATTCACGGTTTCAGTTCAGTGTCGAATTACGAAGATTTCAAACGCAACGTACCCATTGTCACTTACGAAGACTTTGAGCCGAATATAGAAAAAGCGCGACAGGGAATCCCTGATGTTTTCTGGCCGGGACACATCCGCAGGTTTGCAAAATCCTCGGGAACCACCAATGCCAAAAGCAAATTCATACCCATTTCAGACGAATGCCTGAAAGATTGCCATTTTAAAGCAGGAAAAGACATGCTTTCCATCTACGCCAATAATCACCCGGAAAATGCATTATTCTCCAATAAAAACCTAAGACTTGGCGGCAGTGCCGAACTCTACGAACATTTCAACACCAAATTTGGAGACCTCTCGGCCATCATGATCGAAAACCTCCCGTTCTGGGTTGAAATGACCACTACACCAAGCCGAAAAGTATCCCTGATGTCGGAGTGGGAAAGCAAGCTCAAAGCCATAGTATCCGAGGTAAAACATGAAGACGTAGGCAGCTTAACCGGGGTTCCCAGTTGGATGATGGTGCTCCTGCAAAGAGTCCTTGCCGAAACAGGTTGCGGAACGATCTCAGAACTGTGGCCAAACCTAGAGGTGTTTTTCCATGGCGGAATCAGTTTTAAACCCTACCGCGAACAGTACCGCAAAATCATTGGTAAAGACATTAACTACTGCGAAATCTACAACGCGTCCGAGGGCTTCTTCGGAATTCAGGACCAAAGCGGTAGCGACGAGATGTTGCTGATGCTGGATTATGGCATCTTCTACGAATTTATCCCCATGGACCAATTCAACCCCGCAAATCTGCAAGCCATTCCACTGGAGGAAGTAGAGATCGGTAAAAACTATGCCATGGTCATCACCACCAACAGCGGGCTTTGGCGTTATCTTATTGGCGACACCATCCGGTTTACATCACTCCATCCCTTTAGAATCAAAATATCTGGCAGAACAAAACACTACATCAATGCATTCGGGGAAGAGCTGATGATAGACAATGTGGAGACCGCCCTCACCAAGGCATGTGAAGCCACCGACGCTGCGGTGTGCGATTTCACTGGTGCTCCTGTTTTTATGAAAGACGGCGAAAGTGGCGCACACGAATGGATTTTTGAATTTACCAAAGCGCCCGCTGACTTGAATCATTTTACGGAAATTTTCGACAACCATCTTAAATCCGTCAATTCTGATTACGAAGCAAAACGCTACAACAACATGACGTTGAAAAAGCCCATCGTTCATGTCGCAAAACCTCATCTTTTCTACAACTGGATGTCGGAACGGGGAAAACTGGGCGGTCAGAATAAAGTGCCCCGCTTGAGCAACGACCGCGAATACATTGATCCATTATTGCTAATGAACCAGTAAAAATCCGTCAAAATAAGACAGATATTCATCAAGTAGAATGATAAGGAAGGACGATCCTTTATGGATTGGAAGATTTTACATCTGTAGGAACCCCTTCTGACGACTGCTTTTCTTTTTCTTTTGCGTTCTTCGCATCATCTGCCTTTTTCTTGTCAGCTTCGGCTTTTTTGTCGGCCTTTTCCTGTTCTTCTTTTAATTGGGCAGCGGCTTTTTCTTCCGCCAGCTTCATTTTTGCAGCACGCACCGAGTCCTGATAAGCAACGGACGATCTTCTTATTTTCTGTGCCACATCAACAGAAATGGCACCCGCAGAGAAAGAGTCTTTTGCAATGGTATCATACGGTGGTGCAATGGATGACTGTGTGCCTACAACACGGGATTCGGCTTCCTTCTTTTGGCAAGAGAACAAAAACAAAACAGCGAAAAGCAATAATAATTTATTCATTTTAGTTTAGTTTAAATTCAGCAATCACCGGAAAGTGATCCGATATTTTCACGGATCTATCCACGCGGTAAGTGAGTGCTTTAATTTCCGTTGAAGTAAATATATAATCGAGACGAATGGGAAATTTATAATCGTGAAAACTAGTCCCACTGCCATTTCCTGCGGCCACGAAAGCATCGGTTAATCCTTTGCCCAGATGATAATATTCGTAGGAATTGGGAACGGCATTGAAATCTCCTGCTAAAATCACAGGGTAGGGAGAATCATCAATCGCAGTGCGAATGTAATCAACTTCTTGCTGGTGTATTTTAAAAGTAGGAATCAGTCGCTTCAAGATATACCGCACTTTTCCTTTATTTTTTTCCAGATCCTCCACTGGTTTTACCTTTTCTTTTTCGAAGCTGAAAGGATTCATGTACACATTCACCACTCTAATGATTCTACCATTTACATCAATATCGGCATAAAAGGAATTTCCGTTTCCTGTCTTCGTTAGCTTTTCGTGGTCAATAATCTTATGTTTGGAAGCAAGGGCGACAATTTCATAATCTTTGATATAATAAGGGTAACCAGCAATATCAAGATCATCCCGGTACTCCTGCACGATAATAATGTCTGGTGTATAACTTTTCAGGGTCTGGTGTATTTTTTCCATACCGGCCAAATCACTGTGAATATTAGCGGTAACCACTTTCAGATTGGGCTTTTCAGCATGCTCTCCACTATAATTAACCCATCTTCTTATCGGGTTAAAAAGAAACAGGGTAAAAACAAGGAACAGTAGCGCTCTTTTCTTTCTGAGCACGATCCACACAAGAAGTAATGCAACGTTCAGAATCATTAGAAAAGGAAAAGCCAAAGACAACAAATTGGCGTACGGAAAAACCTTAGGCGGAATGATACTGTTCAGAACTGTTCCCCAGAGTAAAACAATAACCATGAAATGAATAACCAATAACGTGAACCGCAGCACCTTCATTCAATAACAGAATTAATCGATTCGATAATGATTGTCTTTCCAGCTTTTGGCAAGTAAAAATCCTACGACAGCTCCACCAATGTGCGCAAAATGTGCAATGCCTCCCATAGAACCGCTGAAGCCCAAATACAGTGAAATGACAATAATGCCCGGGAAGAGATATTTAGCTTTAATGGGAAAAGGAATAAACATAAAGAACAGTTTGGAATCTGGAAACATGGTTGAAAACGCTGCCACCACTCCGAAAATTGCTCCCGAAGCTCCCATCATGGGGATGGAATAGATTTCTTCAACATTTGCGCCCTGCATAATTTCAAAATAATTCCAGCCACAGTTCAGAAAATAAGCACCAATACCACTCAAAAAGTAAAGCATAATGTACTTCTTTTCGCCTAGAACCTGTTCCAACACCGGTCCAAAACTCGCCAGCGTTAGCATGTTAAAAAGAATATGCGTCAAGCCAATGCCCTGTCCAAGTGGTGCATGCATGAACATGTGTGTGATAATTTGCCACACCCTGAAAAATGGTGATCCTATGTAATACACCGAAAAAATCTCATACAATTTCGGATACGCCACAAAATTGGATGCCAGATAAAAAATGACATTAAGGATGATGATATTTCTGGTAATGGGGGTAAGTCTTGGAAACATAACGGTTAAAATTTATTCTTTAATTCTTCAAGAGGAAGTTCTGTAAAGCACCTTTTGCCATCCGGTAAATATTCAGGAAAACCAAGCGCAGTGAAATCTTTGATGACTTGTTCAGCATCAATTTTATAGATAAAATCGAAACGGGATTTACTCTGCATTTTATTCCACTGGTTCTGGTAATAATTCATAAATTCTTCTTCAGATTTATACTCCAGAATATCGAAAAGCTCTTCCATAAACTTCATCACCTGCGTCTCTTTCAATCCTTCGGGTACGGCGTCAATTCTCAGCACATTGTCGTTGGCAATTATGGTCTCGAAACCCAGCTGCGGTAAAAATTTCTTGATAGACCGGTACTTGTTCTTCTCGATTTCGTTCATGTGATATTCTAACGAAAAAAGGAGTGCATGTCTTTCATTGCTGCGTTTCTTTTTTGCATTTCTTTCACTCACCACAAGGCGATGCATCCTTCCCAAATCGAGCATCAGGGTTTTTCCTGCTTTATTGAAAAGCCAATAGCCATTTGGAAGCCGCATCAGGTCTTCATCAAAGTCTTCATCTTCAAAAAGATTGATCTTCGATGGCTCAGCGGGAATATGCTGTTGGTAAATCTCGGTAAGTGCTGCCTTTTCACCTGCACTGCTTTCTTCGCGGAAAGGGTTATAATTGCGGTCTACATTAATTTCCGGTGCTTTCAGCACGGCAGTAGCACCAGATTTTTGTGATACAAATGCATCAAATGAACTATCCCGGTCAAAATCAAGGCTTGGAGCAACATTATAAATGCCCAGAGATTTTTTAATGGTGGAACGAATCAATGCATAAATCAGATTTTCGTCTTCAAACTTCACCTCGGTTTTCTGAGGATGAATATTGACGTCCACTTTCTCGGGGTCCAGCTCCAAAAACAGAAAAAAAGTGGGAATGTAGCCCGGCAACAGCAATCCTTCGAAAGCGTCCTGCACCGCTTTATTAAAATAAGCACTACGGAAAAACCTTCCATTAACAAAGAAAAACTGTTCACCACGCACTTTCTTGGCACCTTCTGGCTTTGCAACAAATCCATGCAGTTTCACCCAGCCCAAATCCTCTTTGATGGGCACCAAAAGGGGCTGCAACTTACGGCCAAAAACCTCAACAATTCTTTGCAGCAAACTCGATTTTCGAAGTCGGAAGATAAGATCATCATTGTGGAAAAGTTCAAAGTCCAAATGCTCATGCGCCAAAGCAACCCGCTGAAATTCATCAATAATATGTCGAAACTCAACATTATTATTTTTTAGGAATTTTCGCCGAGCCGGAACGTTATAAAAAAGATTCTTGACCAAAAAATTGGATCCTTCTGTTGTTTGAATAGGTTCCTGAAACTGAATACCACCACCCTCTATATAAATATTGGTTCCCGCCTTGGCGTCTTTGGCTTTGGTTTTCAGCTCGACTTGCGCTACAGCTGCGATAGATGCCAATGCTTCACCGCGAAAACCCTTGGTAGAAATCCGGAAAATATCTTCGGTAGAATTAATTTTAGAAGTGGCATGCCGCTCAAATGCCATTCTGGCGTCGGTTTCGCTCATTCCACTTCCGTTATCAACGACCTGAATGAGGTTTTTTCCAGCTTCGCGAATAATCAGTTCGATCTTTGTGGCACCTGCATCCACTGCATTTTCCATCAGTTCTTTCACGATGGACGCAGGCCGCTGCACCACTTCACCCGCGGCGATTTGGTTGGCAACATGATCCGGTAAAAGTTTTATAATATCTGACATTAACTCTTAAACCCACAAAAATAGCGTTTTTATAACAAAAAAACTTCCCGAAATTTTCAGGAAGTTTTCAACACATTCACAACGTGAACGATTATTTAGGTAATGTTTTAAAACCCATCTCATACAAAGTGAAACTAAGCCGATCGGTATTTTCATTAATGGACTGCTGCGTAGAACGCCCTGCACCATGACCACCATCCGTCTCAATTCTCAATAAAACAGGATTGCTGCATCCTTGTTTCTCCTGCAGTTCGGCACCAAACTTAAAAGAATGTGCGGGAACTACCCTGTCGTCATGATCGCCTGTGGTAATCATCGTAGCAGGATAACAAACTCCCTTTTTTACGTTGTGAACCGGCGAGTAAGACTTCAGATAGTCAAACATTTCTTTTGAATCTTCCGCGGTTCCGTAATCGTAGCTCCATCCTGCACCCGCGGTGAATTTGTTATAACGCAACATATCTAAAACGCCAACAGCCGGCAAGGCCACTTTAGCTAAATCCGGACGCATCGTCATGGTTGCCCCCACAAGAAGTCCTCCATTAGACCCACCTGAAATTGCCATATAAGATTTGGACGTTTATCCTTTCGCCTGCAAATACTCGCCTGCCGCTATAAAATCGTTAAATACAT
>MKTK01000038.1:313228-506728 GCA_001898255.1 Chryseobacterium sp. 39-10
AAAACCCGGTTGCAGGTTAATATTAAAACCGCCGTAAGAGTAAAGTATTGTGGGCTTTTTTCCGTCGAGTTTTGTTCCTTTTTTATAGCTGATCATCATCGGAATTTTTGTGCCATCCTTTGAGGTATAGAAAACCTGCTCCGACACAAAATTTTCCGGATTAAACTTCACCGCCGGCTTGCGATATAATTCAGATGTACCACTATCAGCATTAAATTTATAAATTGTAGCCGGAGTAATATAGTTCGTGAACGTAAAATAAAGCTCCTTCTCCTCATCTTTCCCGGCGAAACCGTAGGCGGTACCGATTCCCGGTAAATGAATTTCACGGATCAGCTTTCCATCATAATCCAGTTGCTTTACATAAGTTACAGCATCTTTCATGTAATGAGCAAATATATAACCCCCGCCAGTAGAGACTTCAAGTACATTTTCGGTTTCGGGGATCACATCGGTCCAAACAGTGGGCGCATTGATGTTGAATTTTACCAACCTCTTATTTGGCGCATTTTTGTCAGTCACTGCATAAACAATGTCACCCTTTGAATCCACAAAATCAGTATTGAATTCATATCCTGTTTGCACAGGAACAAAATCTGTTTTCTTATTTAAATCTTTAATATAAAGCTCATTACCATTGGTTGCTTCTGCTGTAGACAAAAGCTCGTAGCGTTGATCCTCAGAAACTCCGACACCCATATACCTTCGTTTAAAGTCCGCTCCACCTTTCACCAACTGATCCTGGGACTGCTTGGTGCCAAGCTTATGAAAATAGATTTTGTGGGTATCGGTTTTAGCAGAGAGTTCGCTCCCTGTTGGTTTATCGTAACTGGAATAAAAGAATCCCTCGTCGCCTAACCAGGAAACACCCGAGAATTTTACATCAACCAAGGTGTCATCAATCTTTTCTTTAGTTAAAGCATTGAGGATGATGATCTTATTCCAGTCGCTACCTCCTTCCGAAATACGATAAGCCACTAAATTACCTTTCTTGTTGAATGACACACCCGATAAAGAGGTAGTACCGTTGGTAGAAAACTGATTGGGATCTAGAAAAACCTCTGTTTTACCAGAGCGATCGGTTCTGTACAACACCGACTGTGGCTGCAAACCATCATTTTTATAAAAATAAGTGAAATCTCCTTCTTTAAACGGTGCGCTTATTCTTTCATAATTCCAAATCTCTTTCAACTGGTTTCTAATCTCATCCCTAAAAGGTATTTTGGAAAGGTAGTTATTCGTAAATGCTACTTCACGATGAACCCATTCCTTGGTATCTTCTGCCCGGTCATCTTCGAGCCATCGATAAGGATCTGCTACTTTTGTACTAAAATATTCGTCGGTTTGACCTCCTTTTTTGGTTTCAGGATATTGCAATGTTGATGTTTTTTTCTGAGCTATACCGCTGCCACAGATAAGTAAGGCGGCAGCAATGGTGGCGGAAGATAGATTCATTGATTGTTTTTTTCAAAAATAATGATTTAATATTATTTTAGGGTATTGCATATCAACATTAACAAATTTTAAAATACCCGCCTGTTCAAAAGGTACAAAATTTGCTTAAATTTATAAGCAAAATTCATAATATGAAAAAAGAGACAGGAATATTATTGGCCGGAAGTTTAGGGATTATCATCGGTTTGGGTATTTATGGAATCCGAAAATTCTTAAGTGGCAAGCAGAGAAAATATGATGATTATTATGGCGATTTTCACCGTCATTTTGATGATCGGTACCGAAACGAAACCAGTCATGGAGTAGAATTTCTTGCCATGCAATAAAACAAAAGTGACCTTTTAAAATTACTTGAATCCCACTTCTTCATTGCAAGAGGTGGGGTTTTTTGTGGTTTTGATGCAGAATTTTCGACCATTCATGCTATAACGCCATCTCTTGTTGGCAGATTCCAACTTTTCACTACATTTACTCAAATTTTTTCAATCCATGGTTTTAAGCAGAATTTGGAGTGCGTTCATCATTGTTGCTATTATTGTAGCCAGTTTAAAGTATTTGTTTTCCGACAATTACAAGCAGATTTACAATGATATGGTGGTGGGGAAAAGTGGCGATACCGTACAAATTGCGACGCACAACACCAGTGACCTCGCGCCAGAAATTAAAAATGCATTATTGCTTAAACCCACTTTCGACGATAACAGAATTCATTACAAAGCAGATTCGGCAACTTCGATGGTGAAAGTGTACCGTGTGCAGGAAACCGACGGCGTAATAGGCACTTCGGAAACCGCCGTTAAAATATGTCTGGGATTGATCGGAATTATGACTCTTTTCATGGGTTTCATGGGTATTGCCGAAAAAGCAGGCGGCATCAATCTGCTCTCAAGGTTCATTCAGCCCTTTTTCTCAAAACTTTTTCCCGAAATTCCCAAAAACCATCCTTCTTTCGGCCACATGCTGCTGAATTTTTCTGCCAATCTTTTGGGGCTTGATAATGCAGCTACTCCATTTGGACTCAAAGCCATGGAAAGCTTACAAACCCTAAATCCCAACAAAGACCGCGCAAGCAACTCTCAAATCATGTTCCTTTGCCTGCATGCGGGCGGACTTACTCTTATTCCAGTTTCCATCATTGCCATTCGTGCATCGATGGGCTCTCATACCCCAACGGACATTTTTATTCCCTGCATGATGGCGACCTTTTCTGCTACTTTAGCAGCAATGATTATTGTATCGATCTATCAGAAAATCAACCTGTTTCAACCGGTAGTTATTGCATATGTTGGCGGAATTTCTGCGATTATCGGTTTGCTGGTGGTCTATCTGGTGAGCTTAAGCAAAGACGGATTGGATGAATTCAGCAAATTACTGAGCAACGGCATTATTTTGCTCATCTTTTTCGCTATTGTACTGGGTGCCATCTATAAAAAGATCAATGTATTTGATGCTTTTATCGAAGGTGCTAAGGAAGGATTCTGGACTTGTGTGAAAATCATTCCATACCTTGTCGGGATGTTGATTGCCATTTCATTGCTGCGCACTTCAGGCGTTTTCGATGTGATTATTGACGGTATGAAATGGGTGGCAGCAGTGGTTGGTTTTGATACCCGTTTTGTGGACGGTTTGCCAACTGCACTCATTAAACCCTTGTCCGGCTCCGGTGCAAGAGGAATGATGGTGGATACAATGCAGACCTTTGGGGCAGACAGTTTCCAAGGGCGACTTGCTGCTGTTCTTCAGGGAAGTTCCGACACCACTTTTTATGTGATTGCTGTGTATTTTGGTGCTGTTGCTATAAAAAACACACGATACACTGTCACAGCAATGTTGCTCGCCGATTTGGTCGGCATCATCACTTCCGTTATTTTGGCATATATTTTCTTTGCTTAATCATGTGCGGCGGCGAAGGTCTAAATATGAAATATCATCCTTAAAAAAACTCTAATAAAATAATTAAATTATTATGATTCATGATAAAGATTATATTATCCGAATAGTAAAACAGTTCAGTGAAATGTTAGCAACACTTTTGCTTGGCAAAAATGAAGGAACGTTGCCCGAAGAACAGCAAAATGTGTTCGAAACCAATATGAACGACACCTTCAAAATGTCTTTTGAAGATTTGGCATCGCAGTCAACCGACTCCATTATAGCCATGATCGATGCTAAAGACAAAGCACACCATATTCCTTATTACGAACTGCTTGGGCATATTTTTTACTTTAAAAACAAAGAAAATCCAAATCCTGATTTTGCCCAGAAAGCCAAGACTTTTTACGAAATTTACCTCCAGCGCAGCGGCATTTTTTCATTGCCCATTGTCAATAGGATTGGTGAACTTAAATCCTGATTTGCCGGTCAAAAAAATTCAGGGTAATGAATCAGCTTCATCAATGCATTACAAAAGCATTGTGCCATTGTAACATTTTTCAAAAAATGACGTCTTATCCATTAAAATCCGTAATGAAAAAGCATGCTGCTTTATGGCTGAGTTTAGTTGCCGTGTCTTTATTTTCGCAGAAGAAATGGACGCTGGAAGAGTGTGTCAACTACGCAATAGAAAACAACCTGCAGGTAGTGCAGCAACAGTTCTCAAAAAAAACACAGGAGTACAATCTGCAAATTGCACAACGGCAGCATCTGCCAACTGTTTCCGGCACCATCAGCAATAGTGCAAATTTTGGGCAGGGTCGTGATGTTTTTGGTAATACCAACCGCAACGACAACTTTCTCAACAATGCCAGTGTGGGCGCCGATATTTTAGTGTATAATAACGGGCGTCTCCGCAAAAGCATTCGAAAAACAGAGTATGATGTGCAAGCAAGCTCGTTTGATCTGGATCAAATCAGGAATGACATTTCGCTGCAAATCGCTCAGCAATACCTTTCCATTTTGCTGAATCGTGAAATAGAGAAAATATCCCAAAGTGCGCTTCAAAACGCAGATAAACTCTACCAGCGCGCCCGCATCACTACAGACGTGGGAACTACACCCAAAACTGTTTTGGCAGAAGCAGAAGCGGCGTTGGCAAGAGAAAAACAAAATGTAAAAACCGCACAAGTAAACACCAACCGAAGTTTGTTTGCGCTGTCCATGCTGTTGCAACTTCCGGAGTACAAAAATTTTGATATTGAGAATGTTCCGATGAGCAGTATGCTGGATGCCCCACTCTATTCTGCTGAAACAGTAATTGATAAAGCATTCGAAAATCAGCCCCAAATAAAAGCAGCAGAAAGCAGAATAAAATCTGCAGAAGAGCAAACTGCCATTACTAAAACTTCCTTTTGGCCCACGGTTTCTGCCAATGCAGGAATTTCAAGTTCGTACTTTAATTCACTTGTAACCAACAATGTGGGGAAAGACATCAATGGAAACCTCATCAAAGAAAGCAATTTCTTCAAGCAATATAAAGATAACTTTGGGCAGCAATTAGGGTTATCTGCCAATATCCCCATTTTTAACAAAGGTATCACCAAACTCAATGTAGAACAGGCAAAGATTAACGAAGATATTGCAAAAACCACACTGCTTCAGCAAAAACAGATCGTTTTGCAAAATGTACAAAAAGCGCAATTTGATGCTGAGAGCAATTATGAAATTTATCTTGCCGCGGTTGAATCCGAGAAAAGTTCAAAACTGGCGCTGGATTTTGCCGAAAAAAGTTACGATGCCGGGCGCACCACAATTTATGACCTGAATGTGGCCCGAAATAATTTTGCCAATGCGCAGGGTTCGGCGGCACAAGCCAAGTACAACTATCTTTTCAGTTTGAAACTGCTGAACTTCTATGCCGGAATTCCTTTATCTTTGTAGCCGTTCATCAAGCGCCATGGATTAGCACGGCTGCTGAGAAGTTTTTGTAATCAGAAATATGTCGGTAACGATCTTAGAAAAATACCTTCCCGAAAACACTTTGCCTCATTTGCGAAAATGGTTTGGCGAACATGCGATCCATATTAAAATTACACGCGGGCGACACTCCAAACTGGGCGATTACCGCCGAATGGAAAACAAATCGCATCAGATCACAATTAATTCAACCCTTCAGCCCCAACTTTTTTTCTTTGTGCTGACCCATGAACTTGCCCATCTATTGGCTTTTGAACAATATGGCAGAAGAATTGCTCCCCACGGTGCCGAATGGAAAGAAACTTTTCGGACAATGCTGCTGGAGAGTATTTCGGTGTACACAGAAGATCTGAAACCCATTATTCTAAGATTTGCCCGCTCGCCAAAGGCGAATTTTATGGCGAGCCCAGAACTCGTAAAATACTTTCATGTGGAAGATGCGCAAGATGAGACCAATTACATCGATGACCTCATCATTGGCGATACTTTTATGTACCGAAAACAGCAGTATGTGATTCGAGAAAAACGAAAAATAAACTATCTTTGTAGAAACCTCGATAATGGAAAAGAATACAGTTTTCGACCATTAGCAAGGGTTGTAAAATTGAATTAAGATGACAAAATCAAACAATTACTGCGTCATTATGGCGGGAGGAGTTGGCAGCAGATTCTGGCCAATGAGTACCCAAAAATACCCTAAACAGTTTCAGGATATTTTGGGAACCGGTAGAACGATGATTCAACAAACTTTTGACCGAATTAGTAAAATTGTGCCGACAGAAAATATATTCGTTATCACCAACCGCGAATATATTTCACTGACCGAACAACAACTCCCGGATCTGAATATTGAGAATATCGTGGGCGAACCCATGATGAAAAACACGGCGGCCTGCAACATTTTCATGGCAAAAAAAATTGCCAACCTCGATCCGAATGCCAATATGATTGTGCTGCCTGCAGATCATTTGATTTTGAAAGAAAACATTTTCCTCAAAAAAGTGGAGCTGGCATTCAACCTTGCCGAAAAACATGATTACCTCATCACGCTTGGCATAAAACCAACAAGGCCCGACACTGGGTACGGCTACATTCAGTTTATTGAAAAGAAAAACAGTGAATATTTTAAGGTGAAAACCTTTACCGAAAAACCCAATCTGGAAATTGCCAAAACCTTCCTCGAAAGTGGAGATTTCCTGTGGAACGCGGGAATTTTTATCTGGAGTGCTCGTTCTATTCTTGCTGCATTTGATCTGTATTTAGAAGAAATGTCTCAACATTTTGAAAGCTGCGAATACAACTCGAGTGGCGAATCGGCCTGCATTGACCTGATCTACCCAAAAGTAAACAAAATCTCCATCGACAATGGTATCTTAGAAAAAGCTAAGAATGTGTATGTGATTCCTGCTGATTTGGGCTGGAGCGATTTAGGAACCTGGACTTCCGTTTACGAAAATGCCGAAAAAGATGCAGACAAAAATGCCATCAAATCGAAGCATGTGCTAACCTACAATGCCAAAGGCAATATTGTACGGCTGAAGAACCGCAACAAAGCAGTTGTTATTGACGGGCTAAAAAACTATATTATTGTGGATACCGACAAAGCATTACTGATTTGCCCGCGCGAAAACGATCAGTTGATCAAAGAATATATTCAGGATTTACGAACGCTTAAAAAAGGAGAAAAATTTATGTAGGTCTTATATTTTATCTAAGATTTGCTGAACAGAAACCTCTTCTAGGCACGCCCAATCGCCTCGGTAGCATACTTTATCACCAAAAACAGAACAGGGTCTACAGGTAAGATCTTTGATCTGCACTGCATCTTCAATGCTTTGTCCATAACCTAAAAAACCAGCAAAAGGATGCGTAGATCCCCAGATCGAAACACATCTTGTGCCCACCAAGCTGGCCAGATGCATATTGGCGGAATCCATTGAAATCATGAGTTTTAGCGATGCTATTTTCTCTAATTCCTGATGCAAACGCAGTGTGCCTGCAAGATTTTCGGAATTCGGAATTTGGCTTTTCCAATGGTTGAGGATATCGATTTCGCTTTTGCCACCTCCAAAAAAGTAAATTTTATGGTGTTTCGAAAGAATTCGCGCCACTTCGACCATTTTTTCCAAGGGCAGCATTTTCCCTTTGTGCTGCGCAAACGGTGCAATTCCTATTCCTGATTTACTTCCGACAGTGGGACGCAACTGATGCGAGAGCTCAAGCGCAAAACCCATCTCTCGAAAGACCTCAGCATAACGTTCGGTGGTGGGTTTGAGTTGCTTTTTGTTCAGGTTCCAAATATCGGTCAACTTCTCCTTTTCGTCTTTTCCTTTGTTAATTTTAAAAACGCGGAATCCTTTTCTGCTAAAAATACGATCGAGAATTTTGGTTCGAATTACGTCGTGTAAATCGGCAACATATTGAAAATTAAACTCGTACAGCAACTCCTCAGAAAGCTTGTGCATCCCCATAAACCCCTTGTAATCATCAATCTCGATACCTTTAAACAAAAGATTGGGAATGCCGGCGAACAAATCTTTAAAACTATTGCGGGACACCATAATAATTTCTACGCTGGGGTTTTGCTCCAGGAACTCTGTAAGCACAGGAACTGTCATGGCCACATCGCCGAATGCTGAAAAACGATATGCTAAAATTCTGGTCACTTTTTAATTTGAAATGCCACTGCGTAAAACTTAATTTGTTTGGTCATCGCCATTAAACCATTGGCTCGGGAAGGGGAAAGAAACTCTTGCAACCCAATTTCTTCAATAAATTTAAAATCTGAATCTAAAATTTCCTGGGTACTGTGCCCGCTGTACACCGAAACCAGCAATGAGACGATTCCTTTTGGTAAAATTCCATCAGAGTCGGCACTGAAAAAGAGTTTTCCGTCTCTAAAATCGGCATCAATCCAAACTTGAGATTGGCAGCCCTTAATAAGGTTGCTGTCAATTTTTTTCTCTTCCGGCAATCCTTCCAACGTTTTACCTAAATCGATGATGTATTCGTACTTTTGCTCCCAGTCGTCAAGGAACGAGAATTCGTCAATGAGTTCCTGCTGTTTTTCTTTAATGGTCATTGCTGAGATTCATTTTTGCAAAGTTACGGATTCGGTTTCAGAATTATGGCCAGCTACATTCTTAAAAAGTTCCAGAATTTTTGGCGCTTCATTTTCCCAACACAGCACCGAAGCTGCTGCATCCAATTGCTCTTTGTAATAATATTTCCCGTGGTTCAGTACGGTTTCAATTTTTGAACTGAGTTGATCATGGTTCGCAATTTTTTCTCCCGCATTAAAACCATCGACCACTTTTCTCATTTCAGGAAAACCAGAAACCACAACGGGAACCCGCTGCTGAATATAATCAGACACTTTATTGGGCATCGAATAATAATAACTGAGACCGTTGTTTTCTTCAATACTTAAGCCCACATCGGCTTTTCGTGTAATTTCCCTCAGTTTATCGGGAAGGAGTTTGCCCAGAAATTTCACTTTGCCTTCCAGCGACAAAGATTTCGCCAGCGCAACATATTCCTCCTTTCGAGGTCCGTCACCACATATCCAAAATTCAGCACCGCGGATGTTCTGCATTGCGACGATCATTTTGTCGAGCCCACGCGACGGATTAATAACGCCTTGATAAAGAATAATTTTGGGGGAATTGTGCTCGGTATAGTCTTGGGGATTCGCGATACTTAAAGGAAAGTTCTGAACCACAACGGGGCGCTCCATCTGATAGGTTTTGGCAAACCAATCAGCATAACTTTCGCTGGCAGTCATCATCCATTTCAGTTTCGGCACGATCATTTTCTGCAAAGCCCTCCATATCTTTTGGGTGAATCGACCATTAATGGCAGGCATCTCTGTAAAAATCTCGTGGCTGTCAAACACAATAGGAATGCTCTTTTTTCTGGAAACCAGCCAATTAGCTAATAACGTATCCAAATCATTGGCCAGAAGAATGGTGTTTTCGTCCGCCTTTTTGAGGAGTTCAGCATAAAGCTTCCAGTTAAATTCGGGATATGCCGATTTTAATGTTTTGGATTGCAGTGAAATGCGTGAAAACGGATAAGGCCTCTTCATTTCCGGTAAGCCACCCCAGTTGTTTCCAATGAGTTCAACTTGATAACCATTTTCACACAACGTTCTGCACACCTTTTCTACACGCTGGTCTGTATACAGATTGTTGAAAACGCTCACCAAAACTTTCATACCCGAAAATTAGTCTTTTTTCAGCAGATGATACACCTGAATGAAACAAAGAATTGCATTGGGAATGATAATGGGCCACAGATAGTCGCTGTAGATCCCATAAATTACAAACAGAATACATCCGATCAGGTTGACCACACGGATCTTTTTAACATCTTTCAGTGCAAAGCTTAGCACCACAAAAAACGAAGCGCCATATCCTACGTAGTTGGTCATTTCAGGACTCATATTCTTTTGTATTTTGGGGTGACAAACCTACGTATTTTAGATGAAATACTGAAATCATTTCTGCCATAAAGTCATTAATAATTATTGGTAAAGTATTTGTAACTTTGATTGTGGTAATGGATTTTTCATTACTTTTAATTTAGATTTGAGAGAATAATTATGGATCATAAATTTTCCAGCGGTTTGGATCAAGTGTTCAAACAAAGTAAAAACGAAGCAAGACGGCTGCAAAGCGAGTTTTTGAATACGGAGCATTTCCTGCTGGGTATCATTAAAACCGAAAGTTCAGCCCGCGATATTTTGCAGAATTTAGGAGCGGATTTAACGCAGATTCGCCGCAAAATAGAAACGATGGCGGTGGCAAGTTTAAACCCTTTCAATGTGGATAGCAGTAAAATTTCATTTACTAAAATGGCTGATCAGGCAGTGAAACGTTCTGAATTGGAAAGCAGACAGTATCAAAGTGCCGAGATCAATACCGTACATTTACTGCTTGGTATTCTTTATAAGGCAGAAGACCCTACAACCAATATTTTGGGCTCCTATGACATTGATTACGAGAGAGTCTCTAAGGAATATCAAACCATGCTTAAAAACTCAGGGCAAAATCCCAAAATGAGTGCGTACGATGATGATGAAGAAAGAGAAGAATATGGACAAATGCGAAAACCTACCGGTAATATAGGTAGCGGAAAAAGCAAAACACCTACTCTTGATAATTTCGGCAGAGATCTTACCACACTGGCAAGAGACGGGAAACTGGATCCTGTGATCGGTCGTGAACAAGAAATTGAAAGAGTTTCACAAATTTTATCACGAAGAAAGAAAAACAACCCACTGCTGATCGGTGAACCCGGCGTTGGTAAATCTGCAATTGCCGAAGGTTTAGCGCTGCGCATTCACCAGAAAAAGGTGTCGAGAGTTCTTTTTGGCAAAAGAGTAATCACATTGGATTTGGCCAGTCTTGTGGCCGGAACAAAATACCGTGGGCAGTTTGAAGAAAGGATGAAAGCCATCATGACGGAACTGGAAAAAAACCGCGATGTCATTCTTTTCATTGATGAACTCCATACCATCGTGGGGGCAGGAAGCTCTACGGGAAGTTTGGACGCATCAAACATGTTTAAACCCGCACTGGCACGGGGTGAAATACAATGCATTGGCGCTACAACACTTGACGAATATAGACAGTATATCGAAAAAGATGGCGCATTAGAACGCCGTTTCCAAAAAGTAATGGTAGAACCCACAACCGTGGAGGAAACCATTCAGATTCTGAATCAAATAAAAGACAAGTACGAAGATCATCACAATGTAATTTATACTGATGAAGCCATTGCGGCATGCGTTAATCTTACGTCAAGGTACATTACCGATCGATTTTTGCCGGATAAGGCGATTGATGCAATGGATGAAGCCGGCTCACGTGTTTACATTAAAAACATGAAAGTGCCTACCGAAATCGTCGATCATGAGAAGAAAATTGAAGAAATTAAAGAACAAAAACAACAGGCAGTAAAAGCGCAGGATTATCTGGAAGCCCGAAAACTGAAAGATGAAGAAGAACGCCTACAGATTGAGCTGAACTTAGCACAGGAAACGTGGGATAAAAATGTAAAAGAAAAGAAAGAAACCGTCACCGAAGAGAATGTGGCAGAAGTGGTTTCAATGATGAGCGGAATTCCTGTAACCAAAGTGGGCAAAAATGAGTTGGATAAACTGGCTCAGATGGACACGATGCTGAATGGTAAAGTGATTGGGCAAGAAGATGCAGTGAAAAAAGTGGTAAAAGCCATCCAACGAAACCGTGCAGGATTGAAAGATCCAAACAGACCGATTGGTACCTTTATTTTCCTGGGAACAACGGGTGTTGGTAAAACCGAGCTGGCCAAAGTAATGGCTAGAGAACTCTTCGATTCTGACGATGCTTTAATTCGTATTGATATGAGTGAATACATGGAGAAATTTGCAGTATCAAGATTGGTAGGTGCGCCTCCGGGATATGTAGGATACGAAGAAGGAGGCCAGCTGACCGAAGCCGTTCGCAGAAAACCTTATGCGGTAGTTCTTTTAGACGAAATCGAAAAAGCGCATCCTGATGTTTTCAACATTTTGCTGCAGATTTTAGATGAAGGTTTTGTGACCGACTCATTGGGCAGAAAAATCGACTTCCGAAACACGATTGTGATATTAACCTCAAATATCGGTACCCGAGATCTGAAAGATTTTGGAGACGGCGTAGGATTCGGAACCAATGCGAAGAAATCCTCTTCCGATGCCAGAGCGAGAAGCACCATCGAAAATGCTTTGAAAAAAGCTTTTGCTCCGGAGTTTCTTAACAGAATAGACGATATTGTAATCTTTAACAGTCTGGAAAAAGAAGATATTTCTAAAATTATCGATCTTGAGCTAGGCAAACTTTACAAACGTTTAGAGAAACTCAACTATCACGTAGAGCTTACCGATGATGCCAAAAGTTTTATCGCAGATAAAGGTTGGGATAAAGACTTTGGAGCCCGACCGCTGAAAAGAGCTATACAGAAGTACATCGAAGATTTACTTGCCGAAATGTTGGTAAACAAACAGCTAACCGAGGGACAAACCGTGGTTCTTAAGCTGAATGATGCCAAAGATGCGTTGGAAGGTAAAGCCAGTAAAAAGAAGGAAGCGGCAAAACAATAATTGCCTGTGAAATAAAAAAATCCCTGTCACATTGATGTGACAGGGATTTTTATTGTTTAAAAACTCTACCAAAACATCGAAAGAACGCTTGGTAAAAAATTCTATTTTATTTCAACACAACCAACTCTACCTCCAGCATTTCCTGTGGGTTGGGTTTTAAAATCGTCTTTATCTGCATGGATGACTAACGAACGTCCAATGATATTTTTACTCTCGTCTACACAACCTAGGCACCATTTATCGGTTTTAAAAAGAAGTCTTGCATTACCCTCTTGGTCAGCATTAAGGTTACCGATGTCGCCCATGTGAAATTCGTCGTGGCCCCATTGCCCGTGTTTATGCGAAGTAGGATTCCAGTGTCCTCCTGCAGAACTGGCATCTGCGGCAGAGCAATCTCCTTTTTCGTGAATATGCACCGCATGAATTCCCGGCGTAAGTTTAGAAACATTTAAATCCATGGTCACTGTTTTACCACTTTGGGTAAACGTGGCTGTTCCTTGGGTGGAAGTCCCACTTTTGGAGTTAATAGTGTACGTTTTTGTTGTGCTGCACGATACCGCAATGGCGACAACAAAAGTAAGCGAAGAAAGCATTGCAATTTTCATATTTATTTCTTTTTAATTAGTAACGGACAAGATACACAAAATTCTTTACCACTCAGTGGAGTAAAAATACGATTGGGTGATGTTTTTTTTCATCAAAATTCATTCCGCAATATCTTTGGTTTATAATTTAAACGCATGAAAACTAAAAGCATTCTATCATCAATTATCCTGTCGCTCATTTGTTGGGTCAATTTCTGTAATGCGCAAATTACGATTTCGGGGAAAGTGACCTTCAAAAACAAAGGAGTAAAAGACATATCGGTAACTCTTAAAGACAGCTACGACGGAGCCACTACCGACCAAAACGGAAACTATTCTTTTGAAACAAATGAAAAAGGAAATCAAACCCTGGTCTTCACCCACCAGAAATTTACGGAAGTTGAAAAGCCAGTCAACATAGCCAATGAAAACATCACGCTCAACAGCGAATTAAAGGAGCAAATCTCCGAAATTGCTGCAGTC
This sequence comes from Chryseobacterium sp. 39-10, assembly GCA_001898255.1. Classification (GTDB taxonomy): domain Bacteria; phylum Bacteroidota; class Bacteroidia; order Flavobacteriales; family Weeksellaceae; genus Kaistella. The sequence goes on from MKTK01000038.1 coordinate 326,729, forward strand.
ACGATTTCGGCAGGTTCTTTTGAAGCCAGCGACAGAAAAAGGGCAACGGTGTTGCTTACGCCGATCGATATTTACACCACTGCAGGTGCCAATGCACAACTTACCTCAGCATTGAATTTCTTACCAGGCGTGCAGAAAGTGGGAGAAAACGAAGGACTATTCGTGCGTGGTGGAACAGGTGCTGAAACCAAAATATTTATGGACGGAAGCTTAATTAACAATTATTTTACCAATTCTGTACCCGGAATTGCCGGCAGAGACCGCTTCAACACCTCCCTGTTCAAGGGAAACATCTTCTCCAGTGGTGGTTACTCGGCGCTTTATGGGCAGGCGCTTTCGGGCGTTCTCATCCTAGAAAGTGTGGATTTACCAGAAACCACTTCTTATGACTTTGGCATTTCACCGCTCTTTGCCAGTGGAAGCTTTCAAAAGTTAGCAAACTCAAAAACGAACTCTTTTGGAGCCAGTTTAAGTTATTTCAATTTAGGACTGATGCAGAAAATGTTTAAATATAATACAGATTTCACCACAGCACCAAACGGATTGGGTGGTGATCTTAACTTCAGAATTAAAACAAAATCAGGAGGAATGTTTAAGTATTACGGAAACTTTGACACCAATCAAATGGCCGTGCAATCGCCAAGTTTGGAACCTGGATATGATGAATCTAAAGTAGCGCTAAAAGGTTCCAACATGTTTCATACGCTCTCTTTTAAACAAAAATTGGGAAGCTACCTCATCAACAGTTCGGCGTCTTATAGCATGAATGATGCAAAACTTAATTTTGCCGCTTTAAAAGATGGAGCAGTACTTTCAGCATTCGATTTTAATAACAAAGGAAATTATCTGAATTTCAAAACAGTAGTCGATCGAAAGATCAATAGAATTAGTGCAATTAGAGGAGGTTTGGAGTTGAATGATGCGCACGACACCAATAATTTTGGCAAGGACCATCGCGACTTGCTATCTTCTTTCTTCGCGGAAACGGATCTAGGATTCAGCAACAACCTTTCTGCAAAGTTGGGTGTACGCGCCGAGCATTCATCCTACTTAGCACAAACCAATCTTGCCCCGCGTATCTCTTTGGGATTTAGATTATCGGAAAGTTTAACGGGCTCTTTGGCTTACGGCATTTTTTACCAGAATCCTGAAACCAAATACCTGAACTCTGCAGCACCTATCACATTTCAGAAGGCCAATCACTATGTTTTTCAGCTACAGAAATCATCGGAAGGAAGAAGTTTAAGAATGGAACTTTTCTATAAAGATTACGAGAAACTGATCAAGACAATGGGAAGCTCAATGGTGCAAACAGCAATTAATAACGATGGAAACGGTAACGCCAAAGGCCTTGAATTGTTCTGGAGAGATCGAAAAACATTCAGCAGCATCGATTACTGGGTATCTTACTCCTATCTGGACACCAAAAGAGATTTTATGAACTACCCGGTGAGTTTGGTTCCAAGTTTCGCGGCAAAACACACGCTTTCAGTGGTTGCCAAGAAATTCGTAACAAATTGGAAAACAGGATTCAACCTTTCTTACACCTATGCTTCTGGAAGGCCTTACTACGACATCGTTTCCGATAACAGCAGCAACATCATTCGGCATGAAGGAACTTTAAAAGATTACAGTGCGCTGAATTTCAGTATGAATTACCTACCCAATCTCGGCAAAAAAGATTCAAAAGCATTTACGATTCTCGTGCTTACCGTATCCAACGTGTTGGGCAACAAAAATGTGTACGGTTATAATTTTTCTAATGACGGGATGCGAAGCTCAGCAATTATTCCACCGATTAATACTTTTGTTTTTGTGGGTGCTTTTATCAGTTTCGGGGTCGATAAAACCAATGATGCCATTAACAATAATCTTTAGAAAAGCCACTCAGTTACCATTTTTGACCTTTCGGAAAGAAAAAATTCTTCACCAGAAAAAATTAAAATAGCTTTGATTCATCAAAACAACAAAAACAATAAAAACCTCACTATTATGAAAAACGTTATCATCGCAATGCTTTTGTTAATTGGCACTTTTGCATTTGCACAATCCGCCTACGAAAAAGCCATGACCGAAAAAGCAACCAAGGTGCAGCAACACCTTACCGCAGATGAATTCACTGCGCTCACCAATGATTTTGTACGCATAGGCGACAAAGAAAAAACACAATGGCTTCCCTATTACTTTGCAGCTTTTGGAACCATTCAAAAAGGGCGTCTTGCTATGAATGAAGGTAAAACAGCAGAACTCGACCCTATTGCAGATGAGGCACAAAAATACCTCGACAAGGCAGCGGAACTAAACAAAAATAACGCAGAAGTTTTCATTCTTCAAAAAATGATTCATGGACTTAAAATGATGGTAAATCCGCAACAACGTTTTATGAGCGAAGGAGCACTGGCTGCAGAAGCACTTTCAAAAGCAGAAAAGCTGGATCCTCAAAACCCAAGAATAACATTGATGAAAGCTGAAGACACTTATTTCACTCCAGAACAATTTGGAGGAAGCAAAACCAAAGGTCTGGAATTATTCCAAAAAGCACTGGATCAATATAAAGTTTACCCTGTGAAATCAGCGCTGGATCCCAGTTGGGGCAAAGCAGAAGCCGAATACTTTATTGCGAAAAAACCTTAAAATATCCGCTAACGAAATAAAAAATCTCCTGCCAAAAACAGGAGATTTTTAATACAATACATTTTCTACAAGCCAAAGACAACTCCAACTTGCGGCACAAATGCGCTACCCAAGAACGATTTATCTTTGCGATATAAAACATTGTACATACCCCCAATTTGAATGTAAGCTCTTTCTCCAACCCGCTGCATATATCCTCCACCCATATAAAGTGCGGCTTCATTTCCGGAGTAGTTCAGCTGGTTCTGTTTGTTTTTTTGATTCACGAAGTATTCCTGAAACAATCCGCTCAGGAAAAAAGATCGGGAAAAGTAATAATTAGCAAAAGGCCCCACCCCAACCATTGTGGATGAGTAATAACTTGAATTGCTCCAAGAGAAATTACCGGCGATTCCAGCTTCAAAATCCTCGGTTAATTTATAACCCACTCGTGGGGTAATATAGACCGTTGTGCCGCCGCCACTGCCAAAAGCACCTCCTACGCCGGCGTACCCTCCGAAAGTCCATTTAGAGTTTTCAGCGCCTACTGTTGTTGATGTGCCGGTTGCGATTTGCGCTTTCACTAAAAAAGCTGACAATAAAAATGCAGCTCCTATCAGTTTTTTCATTTTTGACGTGTTTTTCTGTTCAGCAAATGTAGCAGATTTATCGTAATCTGTCATTCCTCGAATTTATATCATAAATTTGCATCGTGAAACTTTCCCTTAACGAAAGCGTAACTTTTTTATGAAAATAGTAGTAGGACTTTCCGGCGGTGTAGATTCCAGTGTGGCCGCCTATCTTTTAAAGCAACAAGGTCATGAAGTGATTGGCCTTTTTATGCGAAACTGGAACGACGCATCCGTTACCCTTGAAGACGAATGCCCTTGGATTGAAGACAGCAACGATGCTTTAATGGTTGCCCAAAAATTGGGAATTCCCTTCCAAGTGATCGATATGAGCGAGCTTTACAAAGAGCGCATCGTGGATTACATGTTCGCTGAATACGAAAAAGGAAGAACCCCAAACCCCGATGTACTCTGCAACCGCGAAGTAAAATTCGATGTGTTTATGAAAACCGCGCTTTCCCTCGGAGCCGAAAAAGTGGCAACAGGACATTATGCGAGAGTTGATTCCACCATCGACAGCAACGGAGAGGAAATATTCCATCTTCTTGCAGGTAAGGATAACAATAAAGATCAATCTTATTTCCTTTGTCAGCTTAGCCAGGAACAACTTTCTAAAGCACTGTTTCCAATTGGTGACCTGACGAAACCCGAAGTCCGCGAGATTGCAAAAGAACAAGGTTTGGTAACAGCCGATAAAAAAGACTCACAGGGTTTGTGTTTTATTGGCAAAGTAAGTTTACCCACTTTCCTTCAGCAACAGTTAACGCCAAAAGAAGGTGAAATTGTGGAGATTTTTGATGTTTTTGAGGCATTTCATCAGGAAAAACCTCTTTTTTCATCAAAACTGGAAGAGTTAGCGTTTCTTTCTTCCAAGATACAATACCGGAAATCCGACGGAAAAGTAATCGGAAAACATCAAGGCGCGCAGTTCTACACGATTGGCCAAAGCAAAGGTCTGGGCATTGGCGGACACAAAGAATCATGCTTCATCATCCAGCGAGATATGGAAAATAATATTCTATTTGTTGGTGAAGGAAAAAGCTTCCCCGGACTGTTTCGCAAAGCAATCAAAATTGAAAACATTGATGTGCATTGGGTTCGTGAAGATCTAAGATTAAAAAATGGAGAATCGATGGAGGTAATGGCAAGAATTCGCTATCGGCAACCATTGGAAAAAGCAAAACTCTATCAGTTTTCTGAAGGGCTGTTCATTGAGTTTGAAAAGCCACAATCGGCGATAGCTGAGGGGCAGTTTGCAGCGTGGTACCATGGCGACGAACTTTTGGGCAGTGGCGTCATTTCTTAGTTGATCTTGTGAGTCATTCTTTATCGTTTTTATAATATGAAGAATGACTTCATTTCAGCCGTTCAACCGATTTTGATATTTCAGTAAAAATCATCCATTATCAAATTTTTTAATGGCTTCCTACAGAATGGTTAACCGTAGATTCGATTAGAAAAAAAATAGTAATCACCCAAGAATAACTTTCAAAAACTACTGCATCTGCAATAATTAGCATAACTTTACTTGTTATTTCTACAAACATTTGATTCATGGATTACAACCAGTTACATCAAATTTTAAAGCAGCATTTTGATTTAAAACTCGACTTTCAGGAAATCGATGGTATGAACATCACCATCGAAACCCATTCCTTTACCTCTCAAAAAAGTGACCTGCTGCACGGTTCGCCCGACCTGAATTGTCATCAGCACCATGTCGTCCTTAGTGAGGAACCTGATCATTACCGATTGTTTGGCATTGATTCTGTGGATATTAAAGATTTTGAAATTGAATGCAATCAAAAATTTAATTTTTATATTCTTAAAAGAACTGATGTGAAAACTGCTGACGGATGTATTATTTTCTTTCATGGGCTGAACGAAAAAAAATGGGACAAATATCTCCCGTGGGCGTACCAGTTGGCTCAAAATACCTCAAAAGCCGTTATCCTTTTTCCCATTGCGTTTCACATGAACCGTGCGGAACCCATCTGGAGTCACCATGCCCAGATGATGGAAATAGCGAATTTCAGAAAAGAAAAATTTACTGAGAACAATTGCTGCTCATTTGTAAACGCTGCCATTAGTTCGCGTCTCGATGCCCATCCACAAAGGATTTTCTGGTCTGGATTGCAAACTTATTCCGATCTTGTGGACTTGGTTAAAATGATTAGAAATGGTTCATTTTCGGGTATTTCCGCAAATGCTACGATTGATTTGTTCGGCTATTCTATTGGTTCTTTTTTGTCCATGATCATCAAAATGGCCAATCCGGAAGATCTTTTTAAAGACTCCAAACTCTTCTGCTTTTGTGGCGGAATGACGATTGATCGCATGTTCCCCATTTCGAAATACATCATGGATGCGCGTGCAGCCGTCAGAATGCAATCCGCTTTTCTGGAATTGCTGAGTTCTGATTTTAAAAAAGATCCACGGCTCGGTCATTTTCAAAATGAAAAGCTGCATCCAAAAGAAAGTTGGTTCAAGATGATGCTGCGCTACAACTATTTTCAGAAAGAAAGAGAAGCTCGAATTGATGAGTTGAAATCGCAGATCAAGGTTTTGGTTCTAGAAAAAGACGAAGTGGCACCTCCCACCGAAGCGCTCAACACCCTTCAAGGTGGTTATAGAAAAATTGGCGTGGACGTGGAAATACAGGATTTCCCATACGACTATTCGCACATGGTTCCTTTCCCGCTTAGCAATAAAATTCAGCAAGAGGTTACCGATTCTTTTAATCGATTTATTGCTTCGGCCAGTGATTTCTACAACAGTTGATGATTACTTGACCAGCCATTCCTTAAAATCCTTCACACGGTCGCGGCTAACGGTAATTTCTTCATTCGGCTGATGGTGAAGCTCCACCTTGAAGTAAGGCGAAGTATGAATATTTTTAATGGCATTCAGGTTAATGATAAACTGACGGTTTACACGGAAAAACTTTTCAGATTCCAACACCTCCTGCAACTCGTCCAAGGTAAAATCGGTAGGAAAGGCGCGTTCTGAAGTTTGTGCATATACCATCTTATTCTCACTATAAAAGCAGGCGGTTTCATCGGTGGAAATGATCTTAAGGTTGTACCCAATCTTCACCAGAATCCTTGATAAGCGCTGTTTATCATTTTTAACTAATGACTTGATTTCCTGAATATTATTGACCTGCTCCGAAGGTAAAAAACTTTTATACTTATCGATCGCATTTTGTAGATCTTCTTCCATTATTGGTTTCAGTAGATAGTCGATAGAGTTCAGCTTAAAGGCCTTCAATGTGTACTGATCAAAGGCGGTGGTGTAAATGATGAAACTCTTTGTGGGCACTTTTTCAAAAATATCGAAGGACAAACCATCACCCAAAACAATGTCGGAGAAAATGAGATCCGGCGCCGGATTATCTGAAAACCACAAGACACCTTCCTCCACAGAATTAACCACTGCAACAACCTGTAAATCAGTAAATATACTCAATAATCTTTGCAGCTTACGTGCAGCTGGCTTTTCGTCTTCGATGATAACGGTACGAATCATGCTTAAGGTTAAAATTTATTGTAATGTTTTACTTTTATTTTTGTTCATCAGCTCGCGTATTTTCTTCTCTTCCCAATTTTTGCCGAGGAAAAAACCATGCAGAAAAACGGAAGCCCCATGACACAATAATCCAACGCCCCAAAGTGCGGTGCCATAAAAAACAGCGGGATCAATTTCTCCCTTCTGCAGGTATTTGGACACCAATAAGAAAAGATTAACCACCACAAAAATCAAGGCATGGATATAAAATCCCTTAATGTCCTTAACCCTTCTTCTTGCTCTTTGATATTGCTCGCTATTGTTCATTGTCTTTGTTTTTATAGTGAGACATGAGCCGCCTGATCTTCCGATCTTCCCAACCGTGCAAGGCAGGAAGAAACAGGTAAAGACCGACACCCAGTAGGAAAACGCCTTGTAAAATAAGCATGATGATCACATAATCCCGAGAAAAGTGAAAGATCTTCTGTGCAAAATTTCCATACAGCAGAAACGTTGCCAAAATAATATAACCAATTACCCACCAGTAGAAATTCTTGATGTCCGCGACTCTCCTTTTTGCCTTCTTGAAGGAAATTTTACTAAATTCTGTGTTTTTTTCCATGATTACCTCCATTTTTTATCGTTTTCTTGTTCTTTTTTCATAATTTTTCTAATCTGTTGATCTTCCCACTCTTGGCCAATGCCAAAGGTTTTAATGGCATGAGAAATCACACCAATTCCCCATCCCAACAATGGCCAAAATGCCCACCAATAATTTGGGCTTGTGCGCCAATTGATGTAGAACAAAAAAGGTATGAAAATACAATAAGAAATTAGATTTCCGTAGAATGCTTTAAGTTCTTCTACTCTTTTGGCGGCTTTCTCGTAAGCAGCATTGTCAGCAGTATTAGCATGATTCATAAGTTCAATTTTTTCGGTTAACATTGGTATTTTTACTTTAAAATGATGGGCAGATTTCTCGACAAAGACGTTGTGTTCCGTCAACAAGGAATACCGCTGAACGATATTGGCTAAACCAATACCGGCACTTTCTTTCACTTGCTCTCTTTGTTGGAGGTTGTTTTCAATAATGAGATGCCCGTTATCGGTATAAATTTTAATAATTAACGGTTTACTGGATGTAGCAAAGTTGTGCTTAATGCAATTTTCTAAAAGCAACTGAAGGGAAAGCGGCACTACGAATGATTTACGATCTTCGGGATTCACATTGAACTCGAAATGAACACTATCTTCGAACCGAGTTTTTAGTAAATCACAGTAGGTCTTCGCAAAATCCAGTTCTTCTTCCACAGTAACCAACTCCTTGTCTTTCTGCTCCAAGACGTACCTGTAAATCTTTGACATTGAGGACGTAAACCGCTGCGCCTGATTTGGATTTTCATCAATTAATGAACTTAGAACATTCAATGAATTAAAAAGAAAATGAGGATCCAGCTGATTTTTTAGACTTTCAAATTGTGCATTGGCAGATTTAGCAATAATCTTTTGCTCAACAACTTCCTTTCTGGTGGATTGCTTCCATGCTTCCATAAAGCTTTTCGCATGGAGAATGGCCGAAACCATTAATGCAATATTCATAAAAATCCATAGAGAAATCGATAACTTTCCGTTCCATAAATCTTCAATAGGATGCCCTTGTAGCAATATGAAATTAAAATATGTGCAAATGTAGGTAAGAATGATGTTGACAATGACGGTACCTAAAATGCCGGAAACCACCCTTTTTCGGGTTTTTGTTTCCCATGGAAAGAGTCTTGTCAGATACTCATTCATTATGCCATTTCCTAAACCGTAAATCAATGTGTATCCGAAAGAAATCAGGATAGAAAGGAAAAAAACTTTCGGGGTTTTTTCGTCATTGAAAAACAAAAAGCTCAACACGCCAATAGTAAGTCCAATGTACCACAAAGAGAGGAATGATTTTCTGTTAAGCATAATGTTGAATTCTTGGGTCAAAGGTAAGCTGCGATAAAAATAATCAAAAACATTTTGTACTGAAAGGTTATATTTATCCGCCGAACGGTCATCAAAAAACCACCGAAAAGATCCGGTGGTTTCTATTGGATGTTTTGCAATACATTTATTTAATATCCGAAATCACATTTACCGCTTCTTGAAGATAAAGGTCTCGTTGCAGATTCTTCGTCCAGTTTTGGGTCTTCTTCTGGAATGCCTCATCGGATTTTTCACGCACCACTTCGTCTGGATTGAGGGTAAATTTCAAACCGTTGTTGAATTTATCTAAAGCTTTGAATTTTTCAATCTGATTTTTTCTGCTTTTCATCACTTCATTAAATTTGGTTTGGCTTAGCGGAATACTTTCTTCTTTGTCGAGTTTTTCTTTCCATTGTGCCGATTCCTGCATCAACTGGTATGTTTTATTGCTCTGCAAACGCGATTCTACGCCTTTCTGCAACGCTTGAACAGAGAAATAATTAACAGGTTCGTAGGGTACTTTTGCAATTTTGTCCCAAGCTAAAGCATATTCATCATAACGCTCGCCCACTTCGGCGTAAGTAAAGAAATCTTTCATCTGAATATCGGACTGGATTCCTTTCCGCTGGGTAGATTCGCCGGTAATTCTGTAGAATTTCTGAATCGTTAGTTTCAGGGAACCAAAATCATCATTGGTGCTCAGGAATCGGTTAAGATCCACAAAAGTTTGCACTGTGCCTTTACCAAACGATTGTGGTGAACCGATGATAACACCTCTTCCATAATCCTGCATTGCGCCTGCCAAAATCTCAGAGGCAGAAGCCGAAAGTTCATTCTGCATAATCACCACCGGACCGGTCCAGATGGGTGAGTTGGTTTTATTGCGCAGCGTATTGATTTTACCATTACCGTCTTTCACCTGCACAAAGGGACCAGTATTCATGAACAATCCCATGATGTCGCCCACTTCGGTTAAGCTTCCTCCACCATTATTTCTAAGGTCAAGGATGATTCCGCTAATGTTTTGTGCTTTCAGTTTTACGATTTCATTTTTAATGTCGTCGGAAGCGTTTCTTCCTTTAGGATCTTCAAAGTCTGCGTTAAAACTTGGCAAATTGATGAATCCATACTTTTTGCCATCGGCCGCATTAACGATGATGCTTCTTGCAAAAGTATCCTCAATTGCCACCTCTTCCCGAATCATCGTCACTTCCTTAATAGATTTATCTTTCTTCTCCACCGTAAGGGTCACCTTAGTTCCCTTTTCGCCACGAATAAGCCGCACTGCCTCATCAGAAAGCATTCCCACCACATTCACTGCGTCTTCATTGGGTTTCGATTTTACTTTGAGGATTTTATCACCCTCCGAGAGTTGTTTCGATTTCCAAGCCGGTGCACCAATAGTTAAAGCTCCTAAGTAAAGATATCCTCTTTTCTCCTGAATAATGGCTCCAATCCCAATTACCTTACCTTTAAACTGTGTATCGAAATCTTCTTTGTTTTTGGGTGAATAATAGTTGGTATGAGGATCGAAAACTTCGGTATATGCATTCATGTACACCGTAAACCAATCCATTTTGTTTCTTTTTTTGAACCGGCGGAAGGTATCGGTAATAAGGTCTTTCACCTCGTTGGTGGCCTTCACCCTTTTCTGTTCTGGTGTAAGAATTTCCAGTTTGATGGTATCTTTCAGCTTAAACTTTTGCACCGAATCTTTCTTGAGTTGCTGGGCTTCTTCCTTTGCTGTCATCGATTCCATTTCCTGAAGAATGTTGTACTTAATGTATTTTTTCCACTCGGAGGCCAATTCTGCTTTGGTAGTTGCATTGGCTCTGGCCTTTGGCTCCAGGATCAGGGTTTCGTCTTCGTCCAGATTAATGGGTTTGCTTAGGATGTCCTGGGCAATTTTGTCAATCTCATCCACACGTTGGTAAAGCCGATCAACAGTAAGCTTGTAAAATGTTAAATCACCTTTGTTCAAGTAATCGTCGAGCTTGGTTTTATGCTTCGCAAATTCGTCCATATCCGATTGCATAAAATACCGCTTGGAAGCATCCACCGTTTCAAAATAATGCTTATACACTTCCAAAGAATAGGCATCGTTAATGGGCTTTGGTGCATAATGAAGGTAAGAAAGCGTATTCTTAACGCTCACCATAATGGTAGACATTTTCTCGTCGTCATTCTTGGGAGAGTTAAAACAGAACACCAAACTGGTGAGCGGAATAAACAATAGTAAAGTATTGAGTTTAAATTTCTTGAACATAAATATAAATAAAACTTAATTAGTTGATGTGTTTTTCGTTTTGTTACGCAATGATACGAAATACCAAAATTAACACCTTATTTATATTCGCTCACTATTTTTTTAAGTATTTTTGTTTAAATCTTAGCAAATTATGTCAAAACCACTCATATTAGTGACCAATGATGACGGAATTACTGCGCCGGGCATCAGAAATCTTGTAGAATTTATGAATGAAATAGGTGAAGTCATCGTGGTTGCTCCCAATTCGCCACAGTCGGGCAAAGGCCATGCGATCACCATCAACCAGACTTTAACATTTGAAGAAATTAAACTGGACGGTCCTCAGAAAGACTATTCACTAAGCGGAACGCCCGTTGATTGTGTAAAGTTTGCCCTGGACAAAATTCTGCCGCGACGACCCGATTTGGTGGTTTCCGGCATTAACCACGGTGCCAATTCATCAATCAATGTGATTTACTCGGGAACAATGAGTGCGGCGGTGGAGGCCGGTGTGGAAGGTCTTCAGGCCATCGGGTTTTCTCTGCTCGACTTTTCCTGGGATGCCGATTTTCTTCAGGCAAAAGAATACATCCAAAATATTGTACGCAAAGTTCTCCTTAATCCTTTACCACCCGGAATGGTGCTGAATGTGAACATTCCCAAACTGTTAAAAGAAGAGATTAAAGGCGTAAAAGTGTGCAAGCAGGCCCATGCCAAATGGGAAGAAAATTTTGATGAACGCATCAACCCGCATGGAAAAAAGTATTACTGGTTAACCGGTTATTTTAATAACATGGATAAAAGTGAGGATGCTGATGAAACGGCACTTTCTGATGGTTACATTTCCGTAGTTCCTGTAAAATTCGACCTTACGGCTTACGAGTACATTCCGAAATTAGAGCAGATCCTGGAAATTTAATTTTTTGGTTTTTCCAAGAAGAATAAAGCAAGCGTTTTTGCACCTAGTGATCCGTGAAGTTGAGATAAGTATTCGATGGAATTCGTGACCTAAGATTTTTTCAGAAATGTGCTTCTCAAAATCCTTTTGTACAGATTTTTTTACCGATTGTACAATAATTGAGTACGTTTGTCCAAAAAAAATAATTCCATGATTTAATTTGCTAAATTTATCCAAACTAAACCACTATGATAAAGATTGTTTTGGTGGATGATGAAATTAATTCATTGAGAAGTCTGGAATGGGAAATCCAAAATTTTAGTAAAGATTTTGAGATTATTGCCGGTTTTACAAATCCGCAAGAAGCAATTATGTTTCTTCGAAGAAATGAAGCGGACTGTGTTTTTGTGGATATAGAAATGCCGCAAATGGACGGGTTTCAGTTCCTAAAATCTTTTCATTATCGGGATTTTCTGCCGGTTATTGTAACGGCTTATGCCCAGTATGCAATCCAGGCGATAAAAGAAGAAGCTTTTGATTATCTGCTGAAACCTGTGGATCCGGATGATCTTACGCTGACTTTAGACAAAATTAAATCGAAAATTTACCAAAGGCAACAAAGCCGTTCTCTACTTCCTGCAAAATTGTCCTCTAAGATTCCTCTTTCGCTGAGCGGAAAAATCGTTTACCTGAATCCGGAAGAAATACTCTACTGTGAAAGCGACGGAAATTATACGAAGGTTTTCCTGGAAGACGAAACCCATTTGTTCCTCACCAAAAAGATTAAAGAAATTCAGGAATTGTTGCCCGAACATTCTTTTTTTAGAATACATAATTCATTTGTTATCAACATGGTAAAAGTGAAAGAATTTATAAAATCGGAAAATTATGTGGTGCTGAATAACGGAAAGAAAATTCCGGTTTCCAGAAATAAAAGAGCGTTGTTCTTAGGTTTTACATAAGCGATGGAAGGTCATTATTTTATCATATTTATCCAGCATTTCCTCGTAGGAGTCATTTTTATTCTGGCTTCTTTAAGCTTAATTATTCATCATCATACCAAGGAGAAAAGTTTTCTATATTACAGCTTGTATTCGTATTTGGTATTGGGATATTTGGTGTTAAAAATGATTGACCAAACCGATTCCGAATTGAAAACCATTTTTTACAGACCTCGGTTTATTGCGCTGAACTGGTATGTGCAGATCACGTATTACAGCTTGTATTTCTTCTTCTATCTTCATTTTCTTGATTTTCATAAAACGCTTCCGAAATTTTACAGGAATTTAAAAAGCTGTATTATCGGGATATTTGCGCTTTCTTCTTTGTTTTTTATTTACAGTTTAATACTAAATGATGGTAAAGTTTTCTTCTTGTATTTCACGTATTTCTTTTTACCATTAATCTTGGTGGCGGTGGTCATTACCATTATAAAAGCATTTGAAACACCAGGTAATTTAAAATATTTCATTACTATTGGAAGCGCGACTTATGTATTGCTGGCACTCACTTCCATGTATTTTACAGTGAACGAGGGAATATTCGATTCGCCCCTTATCTTTTTTTGGATGGGCTTGCTAATCGAGCAGTTTGTGTTTTCTCTCGGGCTTGCCTATAAAGTAAAACTGCTCAATCAGAAAATGATTTTCCATTTTAAGGAGAATGAGAAAATACGTAAAAATCAGAACGAAATATTATCCCGGGAAATAAAAATAAAGGAAAAGGAAATCCTTGAAATTTCTGCACGTGCCGAAAAAGAACGTCTGGCAAAATTAGAATCCGAACTGAACAGCGAAATCCATCGCCTGCAATTAGAACTGCTTAAAAACCAGATGAATCCTCATTTTATATTCAATGCGCTTACTTCTATTAAGGTTTTTTTGATTGATAATGATAAAAAAAATGCCATCACTTATCTGAACCGGTTTTCCAAACTGATCCGGAAATCTCTAGATGGTTTGCGTACCGAATTTCACACATTAGAAGAAGAAATGGAGATTCTGAAATTGTATTTATCCATTGAAAATATTCGGTTTAATTCGGGAATCGATATTGTTTTCCGTAATGAACCGGATGTTTTTCTCAGCACCATAAAAATTCCTCCTCTTTTGTTGCAACCTTTTGTGGAAAACGCCATCTGGCACGGATTAATGCACAGTCCGAAAGCATATAAACAAATTATTTTCGATACCTGGCACAAAGATGGTGCGGTATATCTTTCCATTCAGGATAACGGAGTCGGTCGTAACAAATCGCAGGAATTCAATAAAAACCGGACTTTCCAAAAAAAATCTATCGGATTGAAACTTATCCAGGAACGAATTGATGTTTTCAACCAGCAAAATCACCTGAATTATCATTTTAAAATCGCCGATTTATATAATGCCGATGGATCCGTTTCGGGAACAAAGGTGGAATTCTGTTTTGATTCAACTCAAAAATAACCATCTATACAATCAATCATTCCATCCATACAATTTAATCTTTCTACCTCATTGTTTTTTAGGAATTTTAGCTTATCGAAATCATACTATTTTAACCTAAAATTACAGATATGAAAACATTTGCTTTTTTCAAGAAAAATAGATTTATTTTTTTTCTGTCCTTCCTTATGGGATTTTCTTCCGTTTTTGCTCAAGACAAAATGTTTATTCACACAGCAACGTTTGATAATATAAGATCAGACGGTACATTTTCTTGGACTCTTATTAGCCATCCAAGTGCTACCAACAAGGACAACTTAATTGTTTCCTATCTTAGGGAAACTTCTACAATTGGATCTGACGGCGATAGAGTAACCGATCCTGTTAATGTAAGATACGTCGGTGGACCTGTAAGAATAATGCTGCCCTTTGGTAAAATGTTTAATGGTATGAAGTTTATTGTTTATGTTCCCTCAAGCCATTACAAAAGATTTGACTCTAATTATTTCCCTGTTGAAGGAGGTCTGCTTACATTAGATCACCCCGACTTAAACGGAAAACCCAACCTGCAGCCCATTTTTACGCCTGCTTTTCAATTATCTATTCCTAGAGCTTTTGGTATCTATTACAATAATAATGTATGGAAAATTTTTACACAAAACAATGCAGGAATGGGCTCTAACCAGCATTTTAATGTTGTTTATGGTGGAGATGACGTGGAGATCATGCGACATACCGCTACAGCAGCATCAATACTTCCGGCTAAAAACTCGTATTCTTATATCTATCACCCGAAGTTGGATAATAATCCAAACGCATTATTCGTATTCAGTCCTGCAATTAAATACAATCACATTCAGACTGAAAAGCAATTCAAAGTTCAATACGAATCCGGTAAATGGTATATGACTACCGCCCATATGTCGCCAATGCCTGTGAACTTGGAGTTTAATATTTATATGTACAAAAAATCTTTATTGGCAACACAAGAAGTGTCCAACCAGAATGGTGTTCAAACCTATCCGAATCCTGTAAAAGATGTCGTGCATTTTGCTTCAGCACAAACCATCTCGAAAATTGAAATTTATGATCTCAGCGGAAAATTACTTCAACGATCGAATCATCATGAAAAATCGGTATCCGTGAACGTATCTGCCTTTTCTGCCGGAAATTATATGGTAAAAGTGACCATCAAAGACGGAATTAACTCCATTAAATTAATTAAAAAATAACCACCCTTCAAAATCTTTTCCTAATTTTACCTGTAATCTTTAAGTATGAGAATAGAGAATGAACTAAAATTGGGATTTAAAGACGTGATGATTCGTCCGAAAAGATCAACATTGAAATCGAGATCGCAAGTGAGTTTGGAAAGGACTTTCACCTTCTGCAATTCCGGAAAAAAATGGAGTGGTGTGCCTATTATTGCCGCCAATATGGATACTGTGGGAACTTTTGAGATGGCAGAAGAACTATCCAAAGAAAAAATTATTACTGCGGTACACAAGCATTACACGATTGAACAATGGGATTCGTTTTTGGAAAAACAGCCCGATTCTATATACGAATACCTCGCCTTGAGCACAGGAACTGGAAAAGCAGATGAGGAAAAAATCAGTGCCATTATTGAGAAACATCCTAAGATACAGTTTTTATGCATCGATGTGGCCAACGGTTATTCTGAATATTTTGTAGAATTTGTGGCGAAAGCTCGAAAAAAATTTCCCGATAAAACCATTTTTGCAGGCAACGTCGTAACTGGTGAAATGGTGGAAGAACTGATTTTAGCCGGTGCAGATGTTATAAAAGTTGGTATAGGTCCCGGTTCGGTTTGCACCACCCGTGTGAAAACCGGTGTTGGCTACCCACAACTTTCAGCAATTATAGAATGTGCCGATGCTGCGCACGGTTTGGGAGGGCATATTATCGGCGATGGTGGCTGTAAAGTTCCGGGAGATGTGGCAAAAGCGTTTGGTGGCGGCGCTGATTTCGTTATGTTGGGAGGCATGTTAGCGGGCCACGACGAAAGCGGTGGCGAAATGATTGAAGAAAACGGTAAAAAGTATCGACTGTTTTACGGGATGAGTTCACAAACCGCTATGGACAAACATGCAGGTGGCGTCGCAGAATACCGCGCATCGGAAGGTAAAACGGTGAAGGTGGCTTATAAAGGTGCAGTGTCGGAAACGTTGAAGGATATTTTGGGTGGCATTCGCTCCACCTGTACTTATGTGGGCGCATCTCAATTGCGCGAGCTCTCGAAGCGCACCACGTTTATACGCGTACAAGAACAAGAAAATCAAGTGTTTAACTGATTTTTATTTGAGTGCAGATACAATCAGCGCGCAATTTTCTTTGAAAATTGCGCGCTGATTTTTTATGGAGAATAACCTCTCTTTATTCTAGCCCCGATTGTAGCGGTTACCCCGCAGTGAGCCGCGGAGCGGCGAAACGAGGAGTAAGAGCGGAAAGCGGGACGGGTCTTGGAAAAGATGAACCCGTGTGTTGCTCCTAAGTGAGCATTCCCCCATCCACGTTCAGTACCTGACCAGTGATGTAGCCCGACATTTCGCTTCCTAAAAACACGCAGGCATTGGCCACATCTTCGGGTTGCCCACCTCTTTTCAGCGGAATGCCGTCTCGCCATCCTTGAACGGTTTTTTCGTCCAAAGCCGCAGTCATTTCGGTTTCTATAAACCCTGGCGCAATGGCATTGCAACGGATATTTCGCGAACCCAGCTCGAGGGCCACCGATTTGGTGAAGCCAATGACGCCCGCTTTGGAAGCCGCATAGTTGGCCTGCCCCGCGTTACCCTTCACGCCGACCACGGAAGTCATGTTGATGATGGAACCCGACTTGGCCTTCATCATAGGTTTGATGACAGCTTTGGTGAGATTGAACACAGAATCGAGGTTGGTTTTTATGATGATGTCCCAATCTTCTTTACTCATGCGCAAAAGCAGATTATCGCGGGTGATTCCGGCGTTGTTCACGAGGATGTCAATCTGCCCAAATTCGCCCAAAACATCGTTGATGAGTTGTTGCGCAGCATCATAATCGGACGCATCCGACTGGTAACTTTTAGCGGTTGTGATCTTGGAAAGCTCTTCTTCCAAAGCTTTCGCCTTATCGACTGAACCAGCGTATGTGAACGCCACCTTGGCGCCTTCTTTGGCAAAAACTTCAGCGATTCCCTTTCCGATTCCGCGTGTTGCACCAGTGATGAGGGCAACTTTACCTTCGAGTAATTTCATATTTTTTCAATTCTTTTTTAATATATTTTTCCCTCTATTTCTCATGAATGAGCTGGCGAAATGATGAGATGCTTTACCAACCATTTACTACCTCTAATGGCTTTTGCTTGTAGCTGACATTCTCGAAAAAGAGGTTTATTCAAGCCCTTTGTCAATCATTTTCTTTTGCCGTCGCAAAAAACAAAATTAATATAATTTTTGCAATACCGCTACCCTGCATTATTGACCACCAAAACAATTTCTCCTTTTAAAGTCTTGCTTTTGGAAAACTCAATTAACTCATTGATTGTGCCCCGCTTTGTTTCTTCAAACTTTTTGGAAATTTCACGGCTTAAACTGACTTTGGTTTCCTCACCGAAAAACGTCTTGATTTGCTCTAAGGTGGTGTTGATCTTATGCGGACTTTCGTAGAGTATAATCGTCTTCTTCTCTTCAGCCAATTGCTTCAGTTTGGTTTGACGCCCTTTTTTCTGAGGCAAAAATCCTGCAAAATAAAAATCGTGATTGGGTAAACCTGAAACCACCAATGCCGGTACAAAAGCCGTTGCGCCGGGAAGACAAATCATCTCAATATCGTTTTCTGCGCCTGCTTTTGCCAAAAGATAGCCGGGATCGGAAATGCCCGGCGTGCCTCCATCGGTAATGATGGCGACGTTCTGTCCGTTTTTCAAATCCTCAATCACTCTTTCGGTATGTTGATGCTCATTGTGTAAATGATAGGATTTCAGCGGCTTGGATATTTCATAATGCTTCAACAAAACGCCTGAAGTTCTTGTGTCTTCGCACAGTATGTAATCAACTTCTTTCAGCACTTTTATTGCCCTGAAGGTGATGTCTTCTAAATTGCCGACTGGTGTGGGTACAAAGTATAAAATGCCACTCATGTTGTGGAAATCTGGTTGTGGTTTGATGGGTAACTTTAAAAATTAGTGTAGCTACTCTCTTGCTTTTTATTACAAATTCTCAAAAAGATCACTGCTGAATTTCTCTAAACTGGGATCTCTTGCACCCATCAGTAAAAGTACTGTCCCTGGTTTTAGTTCTGGTCTCAGTGCTTCCAAAAGATGGTTTCTATCTTCTACAAAACGAGCAAACTTACCTTTTGAAATAATATCGTTTACCAAATCGTTGGCCGAAATATCCTTGATTACCGTACCGCCAACATAGTATATTTCGCTCATCCAGATTTCATCCTGTGGTCTTAATGCATCGGAGATTTCCTGTACAAAATCATTCCTCAGAAACTTAGTTGGCTTATAACCATGGGGCTGAAACCAAGCAATCACGCGTTCTGCCAACGGTTGACAAGCCCGTATGGAAGCGGCACACTTGGCCGGATTATGAGCATAATCGTCAATAATCCAGACTCCGTTTTTCTGACCCAATATCTGATGTCGACGGTAAATTCCTTCGTAGTGTTTCAAACTTTCGGCGCAGGTTTCCAGCGACACACCGATTTGATTGGCGACCGCAACTGCAGCAGCGGCATTCTCCACTGAATGTCTTCCGATGGCGATCATCTCAAAGTGCTGTCCGCTCATATTAAAATGCAAAACAAAACCATCCTGCTTAAAATCCGTTGCATTATACCCTGCTTGCGTATCTTCGAAACCGAAATCATGCTGCGCGTTTTCCGACAACATTTTCGTCAGTGTATTAAACTGATTGACAATGAATAAACCTCTTGTATTGTTTTTAAAAACTGTAAACAAATCAATTAGTTCGTCAATCTCCTGATGGTCCTTATCGATATTCAGTAATAAACCGATTTCGGGTTCGTATTGCACAACGGATCCGTCGCTTTCATCAGCTTCTATAATCAGCCAGTCTCCATTGCCTACCGCAGCATTGCCTATTTTTCCTTCTTTAATGATTGAGGTTAAACCCGCACCGGAAATGATGCTGGGTTGCAATTTTGCATCAACCAATATCTGATATAGCATTGCCGAAGTAGTTGATTTACCGGAAGTTCCAGCCACTGCAACGGTTTTCTTACTTTTGGCAATAACGGCCAGAAGCTCGCTTCTTCTGATGATTGGAATTTGCAATTCTTTTGCTTTCTGCACTTCGTACACTGTGTCTTCAATGGCGGTGGAAACTACTATTAATTCGGTATTTTCCGTGATTCCACTGCCGTCCTGCAGAAAACAATTGATGCCTTCTGCTTCCAGTTGTGTTTTGGTTTTGTTGTATTGGTCGGGATGAAAATAGCGGTCGCTACCCGAAACGTTTTTCCCAATTCCTTTTAAGTATTGTGCAATGGCACTCATTCCCACTCCTGCAACCCCGATGAAGAATACGTTTTGGAAATCATCTAATTTTTGAATCATGTTCTATTTGTTGGTTTTGGCTGTCTGATCATTTTTCTGATGCGCATCATCAGGAATCATCGATTACAAATTTATAAGAATTTGTTTTCCACAAGGTTCCACAGCCGTTGCGCAATTTCATCATTTTTACGCCAGTTTTTCTGATAGTAAATTTCGCTGAGATATTGCCGCGCTCCTTCCAAGTCTTTAAAAGAATTGAGTTTGTCGACAGCGGCTTTCAACTCGTCCTGATCACCATTAAAAAGCACTTTTGTGAAAGCAACCCTATCGTTCAAATCAATTTTGAAATCCGGCTTCCTTTTCTCTGCTTCCATATAATCAGTAGAAATGTTTGTTTTGAGCAAACCTCCTGCATCCGATTTTCTATCTTCTTCAACAATTTCTAAGAGCGGATCTTCATCAAAAAGATGCTGAACCGCCTTTAATCCTTTGATGTGAGCCAGCTTAAATTTCTTATCTCCTTGCTGATCTCTGGGCTGCTCTGTCACCTGTTCTTTTGACGGATGGACAACCTCTTCCTTTGAAAATTCCACAATTCTTCTTCGTCGTTCTTCAAGTTCCCTGAATGCTCTCTCTTTCTGCTCAATGGTCGATTGATAATTGTCATTTTCAGTTTCCTCAGATTCTACGCTTGGTTCGGGAGTTGTGTCCACTGTTTGCGAAATCTGGATAACTTCTTCCTTCAGGTGATTTTGCGGATCGTTATGTGTTGTGCTCACTGGTTGCTCAGCATGCTCTTCTTCGGTAATTTCGTTCAGTTCATTGTTGAAAAGCACTTCCTCCTCTACTGCGTCCTTCTCGACAACCTCCTGCGCCGATTCATCGTCAGAAGCAGCTATTGGTTTCCCTTCAAAATTAAGTCTTGTTTCCTCTTGATCAGTGCGTTGCAACAGTGGCTTGTTAATAAAGAAATCTTCATTTTTTTCTAAAATCCGCAGAAATGCAATGCGGTCGGTCACTTCTTCAAATAAATCCTGTTTGCCCACCAACTCATCAGCAGAACTAATTTTGGACAGTGTTTCCAAAATCGTCTTTGCCTCGAAAAAAATTTTTTCCTGTATTTCCTGAAGGTTTTTCATAATAAAGTCTTATTAATTTCCTTATTTTTGATGTTTAAATATTACGGCTAATTTAAAAAATGTTTTTAGAAAATACAATTAATCACGCCAAACAAAGCGGTTGGATGGAAGTAATTTGTGGATCAATGTTTTCGGGAAAAACCGAGGAACTGATCCGGCGGCTTCGGCGTGCTGAAATGGCGGGTCAAAATGTTGAAATTTTCAAACCAAAACTTGATACGAGATATGCAGAAGAGGAGGTTGTATCGCATAATCACAATAAAATAAGAAGTACACCGGTCGAAAGTCCCAACGAAATTTTGTTGTTGGGCTCCACCTGCGATGTGGTAGGCATTGACGAAGCACAATTTTTTGATGAAAGTATTGTGGATGTGGCTAATCAATTGGCAAACAGCGGAGTGAGAGTGGTGATTGCTGGTCTTGATATGGATTTCCGAGGCCGTCCGTTTGGTCCTATGCCAAATTTGATGGCCACCGCAGAATATGTAACCAAGGTGCATGCTATATGCAAACGCACAGGCAATTTGGCCAACTACTCTATGCGAACTACCGCCAGCACAGATTTGGTTGAACTTGGCGAAACAGATAGTTATGAAGCCGTAAGCAGAAAAGTTTTTAATGAAGAGTTCCTCAGTAAAAATCAATGAACTATACTACCCAACAAATTGCCGAAATTACGGGCGCCGAGTTAATCGGTGAGCCAAACTTGACTGTCAGGAATATTGCCTTCGACAGCAGAACCATCTATTCTAACATCAATACTGCGTTTGTTGCTATCAACACGTTCAAGAACTCAGGTGAAAAGTACATACAGGCGGCAGTTGAAAAAGGAATACGCATTATCATTGCAGAGCATTACCGTCCCGAAATGCCTGGTATTACTTGGATCATTGTCAAAAATTCGATCGCTTTTATTCAGAAACTTGCTCAGTATCATCTTCAGCAATATCATTTACAAACCATTGGCATCACCGGAAGCAACGGCAAAACCATTGTAAAAGAATGGCTTTATCAAAGTCTTTTCGAAAAATTCAGTACAGTAAAAAGTCCTAAGAGTTTCAACTCTCAAATTGGTCTGCCTATTTCCCTGCTCGGCATCAACAAGAATCATCAACTCGGTATTTTTGAAGTGGGTATCTCAAAACCAGGAGAAATGGATGTTCTGGAGAAAATATTCTCGCCACAGATCGGAGTTCTCACCTATATCGGTTCTGCTCATCTCTCCAATTTCACGAATGAAGAAGAACTGGTTAATGAAAAAATTAAACTCTTTAAAGATTCTGAAACCATCATCTTTAATGGAGATAATGAACTGGTATTCAATAAAATTAATTCACTATATTCAAGTAAAAAATTAATTTCATTTGGTCTTAATACGCGTAACAATGTTCGTATTAAAAATGACCATAACAACAAAAATAGTGATCTTCTTTTTAAGTATTTTGACGAGGAATTTCTCATACCCATAAAGCAAAGAGATGAGGCCACACTCAGCAATGCTTTGTGTGTCGTAGCCGTGCTTAAGGAATTTCACTTTACCAATAGTGACATTGTTCAGAAACTGAACCAGCTGAAAGCCGTTGAAATGCGCCTGGAAAGTGTGAACGGTTTACGAAATAATCTTATTATCAATGATTCCTTCAACCTTGATTTGGACTCGCTGAAGATTGCTTTCCAGTTCATTAAAGAATACAACAAATCAAAAAAATCACTTATCCTTACCGATTTTGCGGAAGGAAAAGATGCGGACCAACTCTATTCGGAAGTTGCTGAGCTCACCAACCAGCAAAATTTTAATAAAATCTTTCTCATAGGCGAAGAGATCACCAAAAAAGCTGATCTTTTTAGCCCTGAAACATACACTTTTAATAACACAAAAGAACTCATTGAAAGTCACCTGCTTAATCAAATTGAAAATGAACTTATTCTCTTAAAAGGTGCCCGAAAGTTCGAGATAGAAAAAGTAAAGACAGATCTCGAGTTGCAGAAGCATGATACGGTGCTTGAGGTGAATCTGAATGCCATCCTTCACAATATCAATGTTCATAAAGCAATGCTGAAACCGGAAACCAAAATGATGGCGATGGTGAAAGCATATTCCTATGGATTGGGAGGCTATGAAATTGCAGAGTTTTTACAGCATCATCACATTGATTATCTGGGTGTTGCTTATGCTGATGAGGGAGTAAATCTGCGTAAAGAAGGGATTACTGCTCCCATCATGGTAATGAATCCCGAGCAACACAGCTACGACATCATCATCGATTATAACTTAGAACCAGAAATCTACAGTTTCAGGGTATTGGATTTATTTAATCAGCAATTGGTGCGAAAAGGTATTCATCAAAAATTTCCTATTCACATCAAATTAGAAACGGGGATGCATCGTCTTGGTTTTAAGACTGATGAATTACCTGAACTCATCGATAAGTTGAAGTCGATGAACGTTACAGTACAAAGTATTTTCAGCCACTTATCTTCAGCGGACGATCCTTCGGAAGATGAATATACCCGCAAGCAAATCAGGATTTTTGATCAAAACTCAAGTACGCTTGTGGATGGACTTGGTTATCGCCCAATACGTCATATCCTGAACTCGGCTGGTATCACGAGGTACACGGATTATCAGTTTGATATGGTGAGAATCGGGATTGGAATGGTGGGCATTTCTCCTGAGCCAAGCGTTCAAAAACAGCTTCGGCGCGCAGTAACGTTTAAAACCGTTATTTCCCAAATATCCGAAGTTTGCGCCGGTGATTCCATTGGATACAACCGGAGGTACAAAACAGAGAAAGATACAAGAATTGCCACAATACCAGTTGGTTATGCTGACGGAATCCCGCGGCTCATCGGCAATAGAGTGGGAAATGTGGGGATTAATCAAAAACTTCGACCGATTGTAGGAAATATTTGCATGGACATGATGATGATTGATGTGGACAATGCCGCTGTGAATGAAGGAGATGAAGTGATTATTTTTAATGGAACTCCTTCTCTGGAGGAATTTTCATCCTATTGCCAAACCATTCCCTACGAAGTGCTGACATCAATTTCAAGACGGGTTAAACGAATTTATATCAAAGACTAGATGAAAAAAAATTTTTTACTCCTTCTGCTCTGCAGTTTTCTTTTCTCTTTTTCGCAAGTGAAAGAAGGTTTTAAAGTACCTGCTAACGCAAAAATAGGGTTATCACTTTCTGGAGGTGGTGCCAAAGGTTTTGCCCATATTGGCGCGTTGAAAGTACTCGATTCCCTTGGTGTAAAAGTGGACTATATCTCGGGAACCAGCATGGGCGCTATTGTTGGAGGACTTTATGCTTCGGGTTATACTGGTAAAGAAATCGAAAAGATCATTCTGAATACCGATTTTTACAATATTATTGCCAACGAAAAAAACCGACAGGACACCTCTTTCTTCAATAAGTCCATCGATAAGTATCTGCTCACCGTACCCATTGTGGACGGCAAAGTGAATGTAGTGCCCAAAGCCATTTCCACAGGTCAAAAGAATATCTACTTACTGAAAGAGCTCTTCAAATCGGTTTCCAATATCACGGATTTTTCAAAGCTTCCCATTCCTTTTATGTGTATTGCCACCAATTTGGAAAGTGGAAAAATGCAGATTTTTGAGAAGGGCGATCTGGTGAGTTCCATCATGGCGAGTTCAGCATTTCCTTCGCTGATGGATCCTGTTAAAGTGGGTGATTCGCTTTATATTGACGGAGCAATGACGGTCAATTATCCATCAAAACCTTTAAAAGATAAAGGAATTGATGTGGTGATTGGTGTAGATTTAAGCCAGGGTTTAGCCAACCGAAATGATCTGCAGAGTGCCGTGGCCATTCTTAATCAGGTAATTGATTTTGGCATCCAACAAGAAACCAAAAATCAGTATAAGTACACCGACATCAACATCCACCCTGATTTGACCGGTATGAATTCCACCAGTTATGATGCAAAAAAAACCATTCTGGACTCGGGATATGTTGAAGCAAAACGCTACGTCAATGTACTTTCTCTGCTTCCCAAACGACCCATTGATGCCCTGCGAGCGCCAATGAACACCGTGTATACCAACGTGTACAAAATTGACAGCTTAGAGGTAGAAAACAACAACATCTTCGGAAAAAATTATATCCAGGGGAAGATGAATCTCAAGATTCCTTCCATGCAAACCTATGGTAACATTAACAAAATGATTGATAAGTTGTATGCCACCAACAACTATCGGTTAATTAACTATGATTTAATAAATGGTAACAATAAAAATTATTTAAAACTTTTTGTCACCGAAGATGATACCCGTTTCTTCCTAAAATTTGGACTACATTATGATGAAATATTTAAAACAGGGCTGCTTCTTAATGCAACAGTGAGACGACTTCTTTTTCGAAACTCTACTATTTCTCTCGACGTAATTGTTGGGGATAAGCCCAGGTACTACCTCAATTATTTCATGGATAACGGTTATATTCCGGGATTTGGAGTTTACTCTTCCGGTATGACGATTGACCTGGCTAACGAAGATGGCAATATTTACCAACGGCGAAACTGGTTCAGAAACGAAATTTTTATTCAGTCTATATGGCGCGATAAGTTTGCAATTGGTGGCGGGATAAGTCACGATTATTTCGAGAGTAAAACCATTGGAACAACCAATTACACCAATGGACAAAATTTCATCAATCCATTTGCATTTATTAAAAGTGATACCCAGGACGACAAAAGCTTCCCTACTCGTGGTTTTTTAATGAATATCGAAGGAAAAATACTCGATCTTCTTAATAAAGACCAAAAAGGCAGGGTATTTCAGGCAAAAATAACCTCCCAGCTTAATTTTCCAGTCAATGATTATTTTACTTACCGGCTCAATATATTTGGCGGATTTACACTTGGTGAAGACCTCAATCAATACTACCGCTATGGCTTCGGTGGTATTTTCGAACAAAATATTGGAAATATAGTTCCTTTCAGGGGTTACGAAATTGGCCAGATAATGGGCAAAAATATTTTGACGGCGGATAATATTATTCAATTCAGATTTCGTAAAAATTACTTTGCTGATGCGAGTTTCGGTTTAGCCAATCATTTTGAAGAACTCCGCTTTAATGAGGTTGTTCACATCGCCGAAACTTCCGCGGGACTATCTCTGGGGTATAAATCTCCTTTTGGCCAAATTAAACTCAATTACAGCCGCTCTATAACAAGAAATAATGGTCTATTTAACGTCATTCTGGGACATTGGTTTTAAAGCATCATGATACATTTTAATTTCGAAAATATCGAGGAAGTAGCCATCGGCGAAGACACAAAACAATGGTTAATGGAACTCATTACCGCCGAAAACCGGAAACCAGGTAGTATTGAATATATCTTTTGTGATGACGAATACCTGCTGGAAATCAATCGAAAGTTTTTGCAGCATGACTACTATACAGATACCATCACCTTCAACTATGTGAAGGGCAAAACTATATCGGGAGATATTTTCGTATCTTTGCCGCGCATTTTTGAGAACGCACAAAACCTTATCACCACTACAGACAAAGAGTTGCATAGGGTTTTAGCGCACGGAATTCTTCATCTTATCGGATACAACGATAAAACCGAAGAAGAGATTAAAGAAATGCGTGCAAAAGAAGATTATTATCTGGAATTAAAGTTTGGAAAAAATTAGTTTTCCTTAATGTTTCACGTGAAACATATACAAATTCCAGTATTTATAGGCCAATTAATACATGATAAACGAAATATACGATGTGATTGTAGTGGGCGCAGGGCATGCCGGATGCGAAGCAGCTGCTGCTGCTGCCAACCTGGGATCCAAAACACTGCTCATTACCATGAACATGCAAACCATAGGGCAAATGAGCTGTAATCCTGCGATGGGAGGTATTGCAAAAGGGCAAATTGTACGCGAAATAGACGCGATGGGTGGCTATTCCGGAATTGTGGCCGATCAATCCGCCATCCAGTTCAAAATGCTTAATCTTTCCAAAGGTCCTGCAATGTGGTCTCCACGTACCCAAAATGACAGAATGTTGTTTGCCCAAGATTGGAGATTGGCACTGGAAAACACCCCTAACCTCGATTTCTTTCAGGATATGGTGAAAAGCTTGGTTGTTGAGAATAATCAGGTTACAGGTGTTGTTACCTCCTTAGGTATTACCATAAAAGGCAAGGCAGTGGTGTTGACCAATGGCACTTTTCTTAATGGCTTAATTCATGTAGGAGATAAACAATTGGGAGGCGGCAGAATGGGCGAACCAAGAGCTTTCGGCATCACCGAGCAGCTTGTTACATTGGGTTTTGAAGCAGGACGTATGAAAACCGGCACACCGCCACGCGTTGACGGCAGATCTCTCGATTACTCAAAAATGGAAGAACAGAAAGGTGATGAAAATCCACAAAAATTTTCATACCTCGATACACCAAAACTCACCAAACAAATGAGTTGCCACATTGTATATACCAATGAGACCGTCCATGATATCCTTCGCGAAGGATTTGACCGAAGCCCCATGTTTAATGGCACCATTCAAAGTATTGGTCCGCGCTACTGCCCGAGTATTGAGGATAAAATCAACCGTTTTGCTGAGCGAAACAGGCACCAACTCTTTGTAGAACCTGAAGGATGGAAAACTGTCGAAATGTACGTCAATGGTTTCAGTTCATCGTTGCCTGAAGATATTCAGATTAAGGCCATGAGACACATCCCTGGTTTTGAAAACGTCAAAGTATTTCGTCCCGGTTATGCCATTGAGTATGATTACTTCCCTCCTACCCAGCTTAATCACACCTTAGAAACTAAACTGATCAATAATCTGTATTTTGCAGGGCAAATCAATGGAACAACTGGCTATGAAGAAGCTGCAGGACAAGGGTTAATTGCGGGAATCAATGCGCATAATAAAGTTCATGACAAAGAATCATTCATTCTCAACCGTGATGAGGCATATATCGGCGTTCTCATTGATGATTTAATTACCAAAGGTACTGAAGAGCCCTACCGGATGTTTACTTCACGAGCAGAATATCGCTTGCTTTTAAGGCAGGATAATGCAGATATCCGTCTCACAGAAAAATCGTATCAACTGGGTCTTGCCAAACAGGAACGACTTAGAAAAGTTGAAGAAAAAGTAACAAAAAGCAATGAACTGGAGACAGTCTTGAGAGAAACCTCATTAAAGCCAAGCATCATCAATCCTATTTTAGAAACTATTGATTCCTCTCCTGTTGATCAAGCATACCGTGCAGCTCAGATTCTTACAAGACCCAATATGACCTTGGAAAAATTGGAAGAGATTGATATTATTCGTGAACAGACCGCAGATTTTAATGAAGAAGTAAAAGAACAGGCCGAAATCAATATTAAATACCGTGGCTATATAGAAAAAGAAAAAGAGAACGTTGCTAAACTAAACCGACTTGAAAAAATAAGAATTCCGCAGGACTTTGATTTCTCCAAAATATCATCCCTATCCACCGAAGCCAAACAAAAAATGAATAAGGTAAAACCAAAAACCATTGCACAAGCAGGACGTATCAGTGGAGTTTCACCTGCAGATATTAATGTGCTCCTCATTTATCTCGGTAGATAATAATGATGTTTCACGTGAAACATTGATAAAAATTTACAAGTTGTTCTTTCAAAATGTTTCCCCATCCAACTCATTCTTTAGATGAAAATATGAAAATTAAAGACCATTTCTTATCCAAGGAAACCTTTGAAATTAAAGAAACTGAAATCAAAGGCATATTAAAAACCGAACCAATTCCTGAAAATCTTTCACGTTATTATGAAAGTGAAGATTATATTTCGCATCATCAGGATTCTGGTTCATTAAAGGAGAAACTGTATAAATTTCTTCAGATTTTCAATCTAAGTTACAAGAAAGATATCCTCGTTGACTTTCTGGGGAAGGGAAAAATCGTTTTAGATTATGGCTGTGGAGCTGGTGAATTTATTAAATTTATAGAAAAAGATTTTCAGACATTGGGATTCGAACCCAACAGCATAGCGCGAAAAGCTGCTATTGAGAAAACCTCTGCCTCTAAAATAATTGCTTCTCTTGATGAAGTAGATGATAACAGTTTGGATGCCATCACGCTTTGGCATGTTTTTGAACATATTGATAATCAAGATGATATACTTGAAAAATTTTATAAAAAACTGAAAAACAGTGGTTTACTCATCATTGCAGTACCCAACCATACTTCTTATGATGCCAAAAAATACAAAGAATTCTGGGCTGCTTACGATGTTCCCCGACATGTTTATCACTTCTCAAAATCGGGCATGCAACAATTGATGAACAACAAAAACTGGTCACTCAAAAAAGTAAAGCCCCTCCTACTCGACTCATTTTATATCTCTATGCTCAGTGAAAAATACAAGAAATCTTCTCTTTTTTGGCTCAAAGGTCTTATCGTGGGAGCAATTTCTAATGTTAAGGCATTAAAAACCGGAGAATATTCAAGTTTGATATATATAGTCGAAAAAAAATAGATATTGTATTTTTAAGCTATTTCTGAAAGTCAATTTTTACCCCATTTTCTACCATTTGAAAAAAATTTACTTCACTTTACTACTTCTTCCAACTATTTTTGTAGCTCAACAGCTCAAAAATTATTTCATTGGGTACAGTTCCATCTATGGCGCACCTATTGGAAAAATTAGAGGAGATGTTAGCAATCACATTACGGGTCAACAAATATTTATAGGTCATAATTTACAAAATGACCCACAAGAATGGGTTCACACACTCTCTGCTGAAAACCTGCGTTTCGGATTTTCGCATATAGATATGAACAAGGTGCAGCAAAACCTCTCCGGAAGAACTTACTCCTTCGGTGATGCTTACGCGGCTACCGCAAGCGTCGATTTCCGTTTAGCAAAGTTCGGTAAAGTAAATGTCCACTTCTCCCCTACTATTGGTGTCGCCTACATCTCAACAAATGTTTACACTGATCCCGATTCTTATATTTTTGGAAGCCACATCAACACCATGTTCGAAGCTGGTTTAGGATTGCAATATCACTTTATGCAAGATTATGCCCTCACCACAAAGGTTTCTTTTCTTCACTTCTCTAATGGTGGCATGCAACTTCCTAATGCCGGTGTCAATGCGCTCATCGCCACATTCGGCATTCAAAGAAATTTAAACTTCGATTCAGTTCAATCCAAGCCCTCCAAAACTGAAAAACATGTCAAGAAACATGCAGTTGACCTAACCGTCGGTTTTGGTCAACGCGGAAAATATAAAATAAAAGAGGCCTTCTACAGAGCAACAATTTCTCCTGCTTACTCCTACTTTATTTCTAATGTGATCGGGCTGAAAGCCAGCATAGATGCCGTTTACTACGACCAAGTTTTCAACCCTGCTGTTTATGATGATTCTGTTCCGTACTGGGGAAAATCGTACGACCATTGGCGAATTGGTGCTTCACTGGGAACCGAAATCAAAATGAACAAGGTTTCCTTTAATGCTAGTTTTGGAAGCTACCTTTATTTTAAAAGTCCGTACAATCAAAAAACCTACTGGAAAGCAGGTCTACGTTATTACATCACTCCAAAAATTGGTGTGGACGGAACTATGTTTGCGCACCAATTTCAAGCTGATATCATCAGTTTTGGGGCATTTTTAAGACTATAAAAAAAAGGGCATATCCTTTTCAATATGCCCTTTTCTATATCAACTAAAAAATTAGTTTTAATCAATTATTGATAGCTGCTACACCAGGAAGTTCTTTTCCTTCTAAGCTTTCCAGCATTGCTCCACCACCCGTAGAAACATAACTTACTTGATCCGCATAGCCAAACTGTTTCACAAATGCAACAGAATCACCACCGCCTACTAATGAGAATGCACCCTGTTTTGTGGCTTCAGCAATACTATCTCCTAAAGCAATTGTTCCTGCAGCAAAATTCGGCATTTCAAAAACGCCAATTGGTCCGTTCCATAAAATCGTTCTTGAGTTCATAATCACATCATTGAACAATACACGGGTTTTTGTACCAGCGTCCATACCCATCCAACCTTCAGGGATTTCATAAATATCAACTTCTTTTCTTTCTGCATCATTACTAAATTCATTAGCAACCACAGTATCTACAGGCAAATAAACCTTTACATTCTGCGCTTTCGCCTTTTCCAAAATCTCCAAAGCCAAAGGAAGTTTATCATCTTCCAAGAGTGAAGTTCCTATCTGGCCACCTAACGCCTTAATAAAAGTAAATGACATTCCACCTCCAATAATTAGGTTATCAATTGCCGGTAAAATATTTTCAATAATGGTAATTTTCGTCGATACTTTGGATCCTCCAAGAATGGCAGTAACTGGTTTCTCTCCGCTCTTCAATACTTTGTCGATCGCTTCAAGTTCTTTTGCCATCAGTAAACCGAAAAACTTAGTAGAAGGAAAAAACTGTGCAATCACGGCAGTGGAAGCATGGGCTCTGTGCGCCGTTCCGAATGCATCATTTACATAAGCATCACCCAACTTTGCAAGTTTCTCTGCAAAATCTTTATCTCCTGCTTCTTCTTCGTTATAAAATCTAAGGTTTTCTAAAAGCAGAATTTCACCGGGTTTAAGTTCAGAAGCCATCTCTTCAGCTTCGGCTCCAATACAATCCGGACAAAATTTCACCTCATGACCCAGTACCTTTTCAATTTCAGGAACGATACTCTTCAAAGAAAATTCAGGATTAACTTTTCCTTTCGGCCTTCCTAAATGCGTCATCAATATCACCGAACCGCCATCATTTAGTATCTTCTCAACAGTAGGTTTTACCGCCTGTATTCTCGTGTTATCGGTCACTTTCAAATCAGCATCTTGTGGCACATTAAAATCTACACGTACCAGTGCTTTTTTATCTTTAAAATTGTAATCTTGGATTGTCTTCATATTGCCTTATTTTTGCTTGTACAAATTTAAACTTTATAATGACGATTCCGAATTAATATTCGATTAAAAATCCACAAACTGACAAATAACATTTACTCCACAATATTTTCTTTTTATTAAAAAAAATAAATGAGTAGTGTTGTTGTATTGCACGGTTTTGTTGAAAACTTATTCTTGATTTTTGATCACATTACGTTCATGCTCAATTCATATTCAATTCACATTTCAATGTGTTGATTTTTAATTATTTTTAACACTTATCAACAATTGTCAGTAACTGCTATGGCATGCAATTATTAAGAAACGGGTTATGGAAAACTTTGTTATTGTTTGCCAAAAATTAGAAATAAAATTTTCCTCGGCAAGTGAAGTATTTTGTTCAATATGAATTTAATTTGAATTAGAAAAGGAAATGTTTTACTCACTTATCCACAAGAATTGACTGCTGTTTTCACAAGTTATACTAAATAGGTTTTTATATTGAAACCGAGTGTAAATAATTGATTTTAAATCATTTGATTACATTAAACAAAGTATCAAAGCTTTTAGCAGTTATATTTAAGTGAATAACCCTAAATTTGTAAAACCTGTAATAAGACATTATGAAAAAAATTGCAATTGCATGTGATCATGCGGGATTTGAGTATAAAGAGTACCTTAAACAACAACTGAGTGATCAGTATGAACTGCAAGATTTCGGCACCTACTCTACCGCTTCGGTGGATTATCCGGATTTTGTGCATCCTGCTGCTCGTTCGGTAGAAAATGGAGAAAACGAATTGGGAATTCTGATCTGCGGCAGCGGGCAAGGTGTGCAATTAACGGCCAATAAGCACCAGAAAATAAGATGTGCATTATGCTGGATGCCTGAAATAGCATCGCTTTCTCGCGAACATAACAATTGCAATATGGTTGCACTTCCTGCGAGGTTTATTGCTAAAGAACTTGCACTGGAAGTTGTGAAAAAATTCTTGGAGACACCTTTTGAAGGAGGAAGACATCAGAACCGAGTGGATAAAATTGGCTGTATCTAATGACGCAGCAGTTTTTTTATATCATAGGAAGTTCATTTCGATAAAAATAGTTGGAGAAAAGCATTTTTTTTGATTTACCTTTAATGATTATTATGAAAAAAAATTGGGTTGCGGTTATCGAGTGGTTTTATACTGCAGTGAAGAGCCCTATCCAAAACCATGTAAATAAGTAAAAGAATGAAAAAAGGATCAAAATACATCAGCGCGAAGAATAACCATAAACTGCACGAAATTGGTCGGTTGATTTTACGTTTTATGAACGAGAATTCAAGTAAAATCTACAATTATAAGCAGATTGCTGATGGCATCGATTATCGTAATCCGAGGCAAAGGGAACAAGTAATACAATCGCTCCACCGGCTTATTGCAGACAATAAAATAAAAGAAGTAGAAAAAGGCAAATACATTATCAATCTGCAGATTGAAGGTACATTGACGGGTGTAATTGACTTTAACCAATCTGGAAATGCTTATGTTAAAGTGCAAGGTTTTGAAAATGATATTTTTGTACACGCCAAGAACGTAAAACACGCATTGCAGGGCGATACGGTATTGATCATCACCTATCATTTTAAAGGTAAAAAAATGGAAGGTTCTGTTCTGGAAGTTTTGGAGCGAAGCAGGGAAGAATTTGTGGGCACTTTCCAACTCATCAAACATAAAGATTTTGGATTTGTGGTAAGTGATAAGAAAGTCATTAACACTGATATTTTCATTCCAAGAGGCAAAATGCTTGATGCGCAGGATGGTGATAAAGTGTTGGTAAAAATGATAAAGTGGGATTCTGATTCCAAAAATCCGGAGGGTGAAATCATCAAGGTTTTGGGCGCACCCGGCGAACACGAAACAGAGATTCATTCCATTTTGGCAGAATATGGATTGCCTTACACTTTTCCTGAAGATGTGGAACGGGAAGCTTCCGAGATCGATCGCCAAATTGATGATGTGGAAGTGGCAAAACGTCGCGATATGCGGAATATACTTACCTTCACCATCGACCCGAAAGATGCTAATGATTTTGACGATGCGCTTTCCATTCGCCAGCTCCAAAACGGAAACTGGGAAATTGGAGTTCACATTGCCGATGTTTCTCATTATGTTATTCCGGGCACGGTACTGGATGATGAAGCTTACGAACGTGGCACTTCTGTGTACCTCGTCGATAGGGTAGTGCCAATGCTTCCGGAAGTGCTGAGCAACGATGTTTGCTCGCTTCGTCCGCATGAAGACAAGTTTACATTTTCAGCAGTTTTCGAGCTTGATGACGATTCAAACGTCATCAATGAGTGGTTTGGCAGAACGGTTATCCATTCGGATCGGAGACTGACCTATGAAGAAGCGCAGGAACGAATCGAGAGCGGAAACGGCGAGTTGGCTCCTGAAATTCTCACACTCGATCGTTTGGCAAAAAACCTTAGAAAAGACCGCATCAATAAAGGGGCAATTACTTTCGACAGAAGCGAAGTTCGCTTTAACCTGGACGAGAATAATGAACCCATTGGTGTTTATTTTAAAGTCAGTAAAGATTCAAACCATCTTATCGAAGAATTTATGTTGCTGGCCAATAGGAAAGTATCAGAATATGTTTCACTGAGCCGAAAAGGAGAACCCACCAATCTTACTTTTGTCTATCGTGTGCATGACGATCCGGATCCTACCAAGTTGGAAGCGCTGCGCGAATTTGTGGGAACATTTGGTTATAAAATGAATCTGGCCAATACCAAAAAAGTCGCCGAATCTTTGAACCGACTCCTCAAGGATGTAAAAGGAAAAGGCGAAGAAAATATGATCGAAACCTTAGCGATGCGCTCTATGAGCAAAGCAATTTATTCTACCGATCCCATTGGTCATTACGGTTTGGGATTTGAGTTTTATTCTCATTTTACGTCGCCCATCAGGAGATATCCCGACCTAATTGCGCACCGACTTCTTCAGCATTATTTGGATGGAGGTAAATCGGTAAACAAGGACGAATACGAAGAAAAATGCAGACATTGTAGCAACAGAGAACGCCTGGCTGCCGATGCAGAGAGAGATTCCATTAAGTTTATGCAGGTAAAATTCATGGAAAAACATGTGGGAGAAGAATTTACAGGTGTTATTTCCGGTGTTGCCGAATTTGGTTTTTGGGTACAGATTCCGGAGAATGGTGCGGAAGGACTTATAAAACTGCGAGATTTAATGGATGATTCTTATATGTTTGATCCTAAAAATTATCTGGTGTACGGAACCCGAACAGGAAATCAATATCAGTTGGGAGACGTCGTGAAAATAAAAGTGATGAAGGCCAATTTAATTCAGAAACAACTCGATTTTAAAATAATTAATCCGTAAAATGTATTTTTGTAATTCGTAACCGAAAACTTTTACATGGTAGAACTCATCCTTTCCTCGGTCGGTTTGGGCATAATGTTAAGTTTGGTCTTCATTGGGCCAATCTTTTTTCTCCTTATTGAAACCAGTTTTTCTCGAGGGCCAAAGCATGCACTGGTTCTTGATTTAGGCGTTGTGTTGGCCGACATATTGTGCATCGTGGTTTCTTATTTTGCCAGTGGAGATCTCGTGAAGATCATTGATAAGCACCCGGAATTTTATCGAATTACAGCTTTCATTGTTTTTATTTATGCACTCTACATGATTGTTTCTCGCACCAAAATGCATTTGCATGGTGAGGAAAAAATGATCAGCCAGAACTACCTGAAAACATTTCTTAACGGTTTTCTCTTTAATATTTTGAATATCGGCGTTGTCCTGTTTTGGCTTGTAACCGTTGTTTCAGTGCGCAATGCCTATCCGGACACCAGAGATTTTCTGCTCTACATGGTACTGGTAGTAGGCACCTATTTACTCATTGATTTTTTAAAAATTTCACTGGCCAAAGTTTTTCACGATAAGCTTAACCAGCATGTAGCCAACATGATTCGTAGAAGTGTGGGATTTATTTTGGTGCTTTTCAGTATATTTATATTTCTTCAAAGCTTTAAAAAATTCAACCAATTCGACAAGCGTTTGGAAGAAGCAGAGAAAACAGAACAACGAAAAATTCGTTAATGAAAACAGAAATCAACCTACCAAGTTCTCTAAAAAAAGGTGCAAAGATTGCCATCGTTTCTCCTGCCGGAGCAGTACGTGAGGAGCAATTGCAAAAAGGCATTGATCTGATTATCTCCAAAGGTTTTGAACCTGTTGCAGGCAAGCATCTTTATACACAGTATTCACACGGTTATAATTATGCAGGCAATGAAAAAGAACGAATTTCCGACCTAAACTGGGCGTTCAATGATGATGATATTTCTGCAGTATGGGCATCTAGAGGAGGGTATGGTTGCCAACATTTGCTGCGCCATCTGAAGCTTTCAAAATTTAGAAAAAATCCCAAATGGTTTATCGGTTATTCCGACAATACCGTAATTCAGAGTTTTTTACTTAAAAATTCATTTGCTTCCATTCATGGACAAACCCTCAAGACATCCAGTTTTGGAGTGACCGATGAAAGTTATGAACAAGTCTTCAATATTCTAAACGGAAAGTGGCCGAAGTATACAATTCCCGGGAATCATCACAACAAAAGAGGAGAAGCAGAAGGAGAACTTATCGGAGGCAATCTCGCCCTGATTTACGCCTTATTGGGTACACCGTATTCTTTTGGTTTTAAAGATAAAATACTCTTTATTGAAGATATTGGAGAAAACTTTTATGCACTGGACCGCATGTTGATGTCCCTTGAACTGGCGGGCGTTTTCCGGAAAATTAAAGGCCTCATCGTCGGTGGAATGACCAATATGGGCGACGAAAAAGAAAACAAAGATTATGAAAAAAGCCATGATGCTTTTGCGTATGATCTGATTGCTGAGCGTATTGCCAAGTATAGTTTTCCCGCTATTTTTGGTTTTCCCAACGGGCATATTTATGACAATCGCCCACTGATCATCGGTGCGACGGTGCAGATGAAAGCAGACAACAATGCAACCGTGAGGTTTGAACACTGATTGCCTTTAAAGAGAATTTTTTACATCAAATATAATGGCAGACCACAACGATTTTGGAAAACTTGCCGAAGATTTGGCAGTAGAATTTTTGCAGAAAAAAGGACACAAAATTCTTGTGCGAAATTTCCGTTTCCAGAAGACAGAAATTGACATAGTGACGGAATTGCGAGATATTATTGTGGTGACAGAAGTGAAGGCCAGAAGCTATGATACACTTATTGAACCACAAGAAGCAGTGACCAAGAAGAAGATAAAATCAATAATTTCCTGTGCCGATTTTTTTATGACTGAAAATGAAATCGAGAAAGAAGTGAGGTTCGATATTGTTACGGTTGTTCCAGATCATTCGGGGCAGCTTCAGATCACCCATATTGAGGATGCTTTTCAGATTATTGATGTTCAGTAAATTTACATTAAGCACAAAAACATAAAATCTTTCATTAACAATGAAAACAGTACTCATTACCGGAGCTACTTCCGGAATCGGAAAAGCCACCGCCAAATTGCTGGCACAGCAAGGATACAGAATGATTATCTGCGGCAGAAAACCCGACGTTTTGGAGCAGCTTAAAAAGGACCTGTCAGCATTTACCGAGGTTTTTAGTTTACAGTTTGACCAGCGTTTCTTTTCTGAGGTGGAATGCGCTCTACTCTCTCTTCCTGAGGCATGGAAGTCCATTGATATTTTGATCAACAATGCCGGAAATGCCCACGGTCTAGATTCACTTTGTGACGGAAACATTGCGGATTGGGATGCCATGATTGATGGGAATGTGAAAGGATTGCTTTATGTTTCTAAGATGATTATGCCGCAAATGCGTGAGCGTCAATCGGGTCACATTATTAATATCTCATCAGTAGCAGCACGGCAAACCTACGCAGGCGGAGTAGTGTATTGTGCTTCCAAAAGGGCCGTTGATGTTATTTCTGAAGGAATGCGGATCGAACTCACCGAATTCGGAATTAAGGTAACCAATATACAACCTGGCGCTGTGGAAACAGATTTTTCAATGGTTCGGTTTAAAGGCAACGAGCAGAAGGCAGATGCTGTTTATACCGGCTACGAACCTCTTTTGGCAGAGGATATTGCCGATGCAATTTCATATTGTGTAAATGCGCCAGACCGGGTTTCTGTGGCTGAGTTGTGCGTGTATCCAAAGGCACAGGCAGAACCCCGTACGATTTACAGAAGGTAATTGCTGTCACCATGCTTTTCAAATTCCAAAGTTAGTATTCAGTATTTTGGTACGGAAAGAATTATCTTTGCAGTGCTTTCCTGCCTAGAAATACACCATTATTTGAAGTAAATTCATGAAAATTCTCCATCTTGAAACCTCTTCCAGAAACTGTTCTGTTGCCATTTCTGATGGCGACAAACTGCTTTGTCTGTGCGAAGAAGTTTCCGAAAATTATAAACAAAGCGAATCGCTCCACACTTTTGTGGAATGGGCACTGGAAGGTGCGGAGCTATCACTTAAAGACCTTGATGCAGTTGCTTTGGGTAAAGGTCCCGGCTCCTACACCGGTTTGCGAATTGGTGCTGCCTCTGCCAAGGGATTTTGCTATGGGTTGAACCTTCCGTTAATTGCAGTAAACTCATTATCCACGATGATAGAGCCCTTTTTAGGGACAGGTTTCGATGTTATTATTCCAATGGTCGACGCCAGAAGAATGGAAGTTTATTGTGCCGTTTACGACGGAATTTCCGGTGAGATGCTTTCGGAAACCGAGGCCAAAATTTTGGAAGAAAGTTCTTTTCAGGAATGGGCAGGCAAAAAGGTTCTTTTCATTGGGGATGGTGCTCAAAAAACCCATGAAATAGTGCAGCTTCCCGCTGCTGAATTTAATGCGGCTGTTTTTCCTTCGGCAAAGTATTTAATTCGTGAAGCCACCGAGAGATTCAATAAACAAGAATTTGAAGATGTGGCTTATTTTGAACCTTTCTACCTCAAAGATTTTCACGGGACAAAGCCAAAAAAACCGGAACAGTAATTGGCCCGGTTTAATGTGATTATTTTCCTTTAATGTGTTGATCGGGTGTTGGCGCCTTTTCTCCTCCAGGAGTGGCCATAAATCCTGACTCTTTTACTCCTGATGCTTCCTCTTCCTGCATCATTTTCTTGCGGTCATCATCTGTCATAGTGGGTCTTCCCGGTCCATTATTGGGTACCGGATCGTTTTTGGGAGAAGGTTCATTTTGTGGTGGAGTAGGTTGCCCAATCTTATTTCCCTGATCGTCGGTATGTTCAATGGACAAGTCACTTTTTAGGTATTTCAGCATTTCTTTTGCTTTGATGCCTTCGGGAGTTTTACCATAATTCAGCGCAATTTGTTCAAGTTGAAGAATCATAATCTCTTTCCCTGCCGTTTTTCCTGTATTAAAGGCGTTAAGTAATGCAAATTTAGGAACCAATGCATCCTTTGGATATTTTTCCAATGCTGATTCTATGAGGGTCTTGCTTTCTCCATACTTTTCGTTGCTGTAAAGGTCGAATGCATCGGAATAAATTTTTTCAACTTCAGGATTGGAAGCTGTAAAGGCATTGTTCTTGGGGTTTTTTACAAACTCTGCATACGAGGTGTACGGATAATCGGCCAAAATTTTCTGTTTGGCTCTTTCTGCTGCCTGAGGATTTTGCTCATAATTCATCACAAAAATCTGATACAGTGCCGGTAGTTCTACTTCTTCTTCAGGTTTTGCATCAACCAGGTCGTACAGCGTTTTTGTTGCGAGTTTGGTATCTCCGAAATAGGCATCGTACATTCGCCCCAATCCTAAACTTGCAGTATCTCTTGCCTTTTTCAGGGCTAAAATATCTTCCTGCTTGGTTGGTATTTTTTCAATATAGAAAGCTGGTTCCAGACGTCTTGGGTCAGGAGCTGCTGCAAGTCCCATGGCTTCATTTTTAAGGTCTTCGATGGAATTCGTTCTTGCGGAAGTTCGCCAGTTGTCGCTCAGGGTTCTGTTGCCCCAGATTTGCTTGAAGTTGGCTTCACCTCTTGCTACCGAACTTTGGTTTGCAAAATAGAAACCTTTATTTCCACCACTGAAATCTTCGAAACCACCGGTGTTGTTGGCAAAAATAGATTTAGCATCGTAATCTCCGGTATCGAAACCTTTGTTTCTTTCTGCTTTTTGAAGTGCCAATTGCTGTTGTGCTTCCTTGGCCTTGATGCCGTCAATAAGTTTGGTGAAGTAGGCCACTCTGTCGGTTTCAGACATTTTGGTGAGCGCAAGAATACTGTCGTTTTTCTTCACCAGATAGTAATTAGTCGTCACTTGTTTAATGTTTTTCGACTGTTCCATAAGCAACTCTTTTGTTGGCTGATAAGTCATCACCACCAGCGCCGAATCATAGTAGGCGCCTGCAGAGAGGTAGTCGCTGTCATCAAAAAAAGACTTGCCGATCTCGTAATAATCTAGACCTCGGATTTGCGGATCCGATATTTTTTCCTTCAGTGATTTGGCGAAGAATTCTTTTGCTTCGTCTTTTTTGCCTGCTTTTTTTGCCATTAATCCCAAGGCGTAATAAAACTCATTTTTTCTGGAGGCGTAGGTTCCTTTTTTGCTTATTTTTTCCAGATACTGTTTGGCACCTTCATAATCATTATCTTTTCCTGAAAAAGTTTTGGCAATTTCGATCTGCGATTTTACTTCAAACTCAAAATCATTGGAAAATTTGTAGGCGGACGCAAAGCTTTCACGGGCGTCCTCATTCCTTCCCAAGTTGGCAAGAACCTGCCCGCGCAAATAGGCAATTCTACTTCTTAATTTTCTGTTTTTGTTCAGGGCAAATGCATTGGACAACTCATCAACAGCGGCATCTTTTTTTCCCGATTTCAGCAGCATTTCAGAATAATAAATACTCAGCAGTTTCTGGTAATTCTTCTTGATTTTCGCATTTTTAAGTTCGCTAAAAACTTCACCCGCCCGGTGGTAATCCTGCATTTTGCTGTAGGCCAAACCTTGGTAAATTCTTGCCAATGGA
Source organism: Chryseobacterium sp. 39-10 (assembly GCA_001898255.1). Classification (GTDB taxonomy): domain Bacteria; phylum Bacteroidota; class Bacteroidia; order Flavobacteriales; family Weeksellaceae; genus Kaistella. The sequence continues at coordinate 367,587 of MKTK01000038.1, forward strand.
ATTCTTTTATCCTTCGGCATATTGTTGAAAATATTGTTCAGTGCATCTAATGCTTCAAAGGGTTTGTTCTGGTAAATTCGAGATTGTGCAAGCAAAATATAGGCGTCGAAAATGGTTTTGTTCTTTTCTACACCACTTTTCATAACAGAGTACTGATCGATGGTTTTCAATGCTTTTGCTTCGGCAATTTGAAGGATGGTGGCGCCTTTTTGTCCGGCAGCCCCCACTGTATTTCTTCCAGGAACACCGGGTACTCCTGGCGCCTCGTTTCCAAACATCGTATTTTGCTGAATGTCGGTGCCCAGTGGCTGCTCATCGTAGGTAAGCAAAGAAATATACGGATCGTAGAAGTTGTCTTTGTGTGCTTTGTCTCGGGTTTTAAGCTCGGTATCCAAAGCATCTTTACTATTGAACAGCGTGTTATAATAAGAGAAAAATCCTTTCAGAAATGTGGAGTTATTTGTTTTCTTTCGCGAGTTGCACGAAACGACAAAGGTAAGGGCCAAAAGGAAAAATATAGTTTTTTTCATTATTCATCAATAACTTACAAAATAGGGATTTTATTGTAAAAAACCTTATTTAATTTTGGTAAAAATAATGAAATTTTAAATCTTATGAAGATTATTCCAAATCTTTTATCAGCGAATACACCAGATGTGTTGGCAATCCCATGATGGTATAAAAACTTCCTTCTATTTTTTTAATTTTTGCCATGCCCAGCCATTCCTGAATTCCGTAGCTTCCTGCTTTATCAAATGGGCGATAATTTTCGATATAGTAATCAGATTCTGAATCAGTTATTACATCAAATTCTACGTTGGCAACATCGGTTGCAGTGATGGTTTTATCCATTGTTTTCAGGGTAATGCCAGTGTACACCTGATGTGTTTTGCCGGAAAGGCAAGCCAGCATTTTTTTTGCATCGGCGAGGTCTTTTGGTTTACCCAGCACCTCATTGTTCAGCACCACAATGGTATCGGCGGTCAGCAACACTTCACCTTTTTGAAGGGGTCGAAAGGCATCGGCTTTTAGTTGGGAAAGGTATCCTGCGATTTCCACGGTTGGCAACTGTTCAGGATAAGATTCATCACAATTTACTGCAACGATTTCAAAATCGATACCTAAATTTTTCAGCAGTTCTTTTCGGCGTGGAGAATTGGAGGCCAGTAATAGTTTCATACAATAGTGACGAACAGTTAAGTAACAGTTTAAATATTTATAGCAAAGAATTCAAATTTTTAAAACAATGGTCTTTTCTATGCTTTTGGATTCTTTTAAGCTTATTTTTTACTTTTCATTCTTGATTGAGCCCGATAAATGTTCAATTAAAAATAAAAAAATCAATCTCAAAGTCCCTCCAAAATCAAAGGAAACAAAATTTTAGACGGGTACTATGAATTATAGAAAGCTAAGCACTTTTGGTATCGTCAATCATCCATTTTCCCTGCGCCTTCATCACCTGTTCTATTACATCACGCACGGCGCCTTTACCTCCATGGACGGGCGAAATATAATCCGCAACCTGTTTTACTTCGGGCACTGCATTTTCCGGGCAACAAGCAATGCCGGAAGTGCGCATCATCTCGATATCCGGAAGGTCATCGCCCATGCTTAGGATCTCTTCATTTTGAAGCCCATATTTTTGTCTGAATTCTTCAAATTTTTCTATTTTCTTTGAGATTTTGGAGTGGTAATCTGTAATACCGAGATAATGGATGCGATTGCGAACACCGGGATCATCTCCACCCGTGATGATCCCAATTTTGTAGTGGTGTTTCAGGGCCTTTACCACAGCGTAACCATCAAGAACATTCATCGCCCGGCTCATACTTTTGTCTGGCATTAAATAAACAGTTCCGTCGGTAAAAACGCCGTCCACATCAAAAACGAACGCTTTGATATTTTTTAAATTGGATTTATAACTCATACATTTTCTTTATCGATTCATTAATTGTTTTATAGATTTTCAGCTGCTCTTCGTCGTGGATGAGCTCCTCATGCCGTTGAAGAATGCTTTGATCATTTCTTACTGCAGGTCCAGTTTGTGCATTTTTCGGTTCCATTGTATGAATTTTTTTCACGGTTTCATCAATCAAAGGAAGAAAATAATGGAAGGGGATGTCCTGCGAATCCGAAATTTCTTTCGCCCTCGCAAAAAGATGATTTACAAAATTACAGGAAAACACAGCGGTAAGGTGAATGTATTTTCTTTTTTCATAATTGGAAACCATAACGTTATGAGAAATTTTCTCTGCCAGTAATTGCAGGAGATTTTCGTCCGCAAGGTTCTCGGCTTCTATAAAGAAAGGGATTTCATCATAGTTCAGACTTTTGGTTTTAGAGAAAGTCTGCAACGGATAAAAGCTCGCTTTCCTAAAGCTCCCGGAGAGTATTTCTTTGGGCAATGAGCCGGAAGTGTGGGCCACCAAAGCATTTTCGTTGGTGATGAGTTTTGAAACTTTGTGCACTGCATCGTCGCTCACCGCAATAATGTATAAATCGGCCTCTGCCAAATCTGTGGAAGACGAAGGGATGTTCAGTTCTTCAGCAATAGCTTGGAGCGAAGTTGGGTTTCTGGCGAAGATTTGGGAAATTTCAATACCCTTTTCACAAAATGCCTTCGAAAGGTGATACGCAACGTTTCCGGAACCAATAATGACGATTTTCATTGAACAAAGATAAAAAGCATTCCCACAAATTGGGTTGCAAAAGCAATTGTTTTTCTTTCGTGCAAAAATACTAAGTAACTGCCTAAATTTTTACCGACAAGAGTTAAATGTTTTTAAAACAATAGTCTTTTCTATGCTTTTGGTTTTTTTTGAGCGTATTTTTCACTTTTCATTCTTGATTGAGGCCGACAAATCTGCAAATAAAAAGCAAAAAATCCATCTCAAAATTCCTGCAAAAATCAGGAGAAAATTTTTTTAGACAGTTACTAAGATTATTGCACGAGGTTTTCATCCCCACCAAAGGTTTGGACTGATAATTGACTGAATGTTTACCATGCAAAGAGGTTTCCTGAGCGATCAGTAAATATTTGTTTTAAAATGGTTCATCACAATCATTTTAGCATTGGGTTCTATAAAATTGAACCCCGTTCTTAACTTTTATTTAAATTTACCATCCAAACAACAGTTTGCGCAATGAAGCTTAAGGAAGCAGAAATTATCGGGTTAATGTCGGGTGAAAAAACCCGTGACAGGGGTGTGCGTGAGATGATGGATGCTTACCAAAGTCGTTTGTATTGGCATATCCGGCGTCTCATTGTAGATCATGATTTGGCGCAGGATGTGTTGCAGGATACTTTTATTAAAGCGTATCAGAACTTTCATCAGTTTAAGCAGGACAGCCAGTTGTACACATGGCTTTACCGCATTGCCACCAACGAGGCACTGCAACAGCTCAACAAGATGAAACGAATGCAGAAGAGCGATGATGATGCTGAATATCAGCTGCAGAATCTGGTTGCTGAGAATGCAGAATCTGATGCTGAAGAAATTCAACTGCTTTTGCAAAATGCGATACAAACACTTCCCGAAAAGCAAAAACTGGTTTTCACCATGCGGTATTATGATGATTTGCCCTACGATGAAATTTCGAAAATTCTCGATATGTCTGTGGGCACGCTGAAGACCAATTATCATTATGCCAAACAAAAAGTGGAAGATTATGTTAAAAACAATTACGAATCATAAGTTTTTACCAAAGAATTACTCATGAAAGAATTTGATGTAGAAAAATTAGAACGCAAAAACATCTACAAAACACCGGATGGTTTTTTTGAGCGAATGCAGGAAAAAGTAGTTGCGGAAACGCAGCAAAAATCCCTAAAGGAGCGTGAAAGAATAGTGAAGATGAATTGGGTCTATGCCGCAGCGGCGGCTGTTACCTTGTTTTTTGGGATTACCTTTTTGGTGAACCAAAACAACACTGCTATTACTGATTTTAGTTCCGATGCTGCCATTGCTAACTCTTCTATTGGCGCTTTAAACCAATCACAATCAGTGAGTAAGCTACAGAATGAGTCTGTCATTTCTGCACCTGATGAACAGCTGCTATCAACGCCGTCAATCCCTCAAAACAAAGAGAATGAAAAGCCCGCCACGCTTGCTGCTTCTTCAGAAAACTCGATGGTATCTCAAAAAACAATCGCTGCAAAAGTAAACCCTGAAGGTCAGGTCGATCAGGTTTTGGCTAATTTTAGCAACACGGAACTGGCAGACTTGAGCCGCACCGCAGAACAGGACATTTACTTGGATTTGTATAATTAAGAACACCCTATGAAAAATATCGCACTTATCATCATCATGATGTTCGCAGGGCAAACCACCTTTGCTCAAGAGCAGAAGTTCGACTGGAAAAGCATGAAGCCCGATCAGCGAAAAGACATCATTCAGCGCATGAGTCCGCAGGAGAGGCAGTCTCTCCTGAGACAGTTTCGACAAAATTTGGTTGTGTCCGAAATCGATGTTCCCGAAAGTAAAGAGGAAGAATTCAAATCACTGTACAACGAGTACCAGGACAAGCAAAACGAGATTAAAAGTAGATTTAAACCGAGCAACAACTATGATAGTATGACGGATGATGAGGCCAAACAACACCTCAGTCAGAGTTTTGAAGTCGGCCAGCAACTGCTCGATAACAGAAAAGCATACGCGCAAAAATTCCTGAAAGTCATCAAACCTCAGCAGGTATTGCAAATGTACCAAACAGAAGGAAAAGTACGCAACAAAATACTCAACGGAAAACCTGACGGGTTCAATCGTCCGCAGAACAACCGACCATAGTTTGTTTTTTTAATGTTTGAGCAACCTCTGCAATTTATTGTAGAGGTTGTTCTTTTTTTTGGCGACCCCTTTTCCCATCCTATCCCAACGCGCGGGCCGGGCTTTACGCTACAATCTTTTTTAGGCGGCGGCGAAGCCGCCGCCTAAAAAAGGATTTCCGCTGCAATCCCTGTCGCGCAGCGCACTAAAAAACACCAATTCCCGCAAAAAAGACTAAATTTGCAAACTATCAAAATCACTAATGAAAAATATTAGAAATTTCTGCATAATTGCCCATATCGACCACGGTAAATCTACATTGGCAGACCGCCTTTTGGAATATACCAATACCGTGACCCAAAGAGAATTGCAGTCGCAAACCTTGGACGATATGGATCTGGAAAAAGAACGCGGAATTACCATAAAATCTCACGCCATTCAGATGGATTACGAACTGAATGGTGAAAAGTACATCCTTAACCTTATCGATACACCGGGACACGTCGATTTCTCTTACGAAGTTTCCCGTTCCATCGCGGCCTGCGAAGGAGCTTTACTGATTGTGGATGCTGCTCAAAGTGTTCAGGCACAAACGATAAGCAATCTTTATTTAGCGCTTGAAAACGATTTGGAGATTATTCCTGTTCTCAACAAAATAGACCTTCCATCCGCCAACCCGGAAGAAGTAACCGATGAGATCATGAACCTGATTGGTTGTGATTACGAAGATGTTCTTAGAGTTTCCGGTAAAACAGGAGAAGGCGTTCATCATTTGCTCGAGGAGATTGTCAGAAGAATACCTGCGCCGGTTGGCGATCCCGATGCACCGCTTCAGGCGCTGATTTTCGACTCGGTTTATAATCCGTTTAGAGGAATTGAAGCTTATTTCAAAGTAGTAAATGGCAGAATTTCGAAGAACGAAAAAATCAAATTCTTTGCAACAGGAAAAGAGTATGGCGCTGATGAAGTGGGGACCCTGAAGCTGAAACAAGTGCCAAAAAAAACGATTGAGTGTGGTGATGTGGGTTATTTGGTTTCCGGGATTAAAGATGCAAGGGAAGTGAAAGTGGGTGATACCATTACTTCCTTTGAGAATCCTGCGGCGGCAGCCATCGAAGGTTTTGAGGAAGTAAAACCAATGGTTTTTGCAGGCATTTATCCCATCGAATCGGAAGACTTTGAGGAGCTGAGAGTATCACTCGAAAAATTGAGGTTAAATGATGCTTCGCTGGTTTTCGAACCGGAAAGTTCTGCCGCATTGGGTTTCGGATTCCGCTGCGGATTCTTGGGCATGCTTCACATGGAGATTGTTCAGGAACGTCTCGACAGGGAGTTCGATATGAACGTGATTACAACAGTTCCCAACGTTTCGTATCACGGCTATTCCAAGAAAGATCCCGAAACACCGATCCTGATCAACAATCCTTCAGAGATGATGGATCCCACGACGATGGATCGGGTAGAGGAGCCCTACATCAAAGCATCCATCATTACAAAGTCTGATTTCGTGGGACCTGTTATGACTTTATGTATTGAGAAACGCGGGGAAATCGTGAATCAAAGTTATCTTACCGCAGAACGCGTAGAACTCATTTTTAACATGCCATTATCTGAGGTTGTTTTTGATTTCTACGATCGCCTAAAATCCATCTCAAAAGGGTATGCCTCTTTCGATTATCATCCGGTGGGTTTCCGTGCCTCCAAATTGGTTAAGATGGATATTTTGATCAATGGAGACATGGTAGATGCACTCTCTTCTCTTATCCACGATAGTAATGCTTACTATATCGGTAAACGAATGTGTGAGAAGTTACGGGAACTCATCCCAAGACAGCAGTTCGATATTGCCGTTCAGGCGGCTTTGGGTACTAAGGTTATTGCCAGAGAAACCATTAAAGCGTTAAGGAAAGATGTTACTGCCAAATGTTATGGGGGTGATATTTCCAGAAAGCGTAAACTACTGGAGAAACAAAAAGAAGGAAAGAAAAAGATGAAACAAATCGGTCGGGTAGAGGTGCCGCAGTCGGCCTTTATGGCGGTTCTTAAACTCAACGATTAAGGAGGTCTTTTTAAAATTCCATCATATAATTCCTGCATCTGTCGGGAATTTTTTATTTAACTTCAATAAAACCATCACTGATGAAAAGCACGGTTCTCATTGCAATTTTTAGTTCTGTTTTAATGACTGCACAATGGACAACGCCATTTGAAAAAGGAAACGGAAACCAGTCACCAAACTACGAGCAGATGGTGAAGTACTACGACGAACTGGATCGAAACTTTGAAAACATCTCCATTGAGAATTTTGGAAATGATGATAATGGTGAACCCATCAAAGTCGTCGTGTACAGCAATACCAAAGATAAGAAAGCGCCTGTAGTGCTCATCAACAATGGTATTCATCCTGGTGAACCCGACGGTATTGATGCCACCATGATGCTGATGCGCGATTTAGCAACTGGGAAAATTAAGTTTAATCATTTGCGAATTGCGGCGATTGAATGTTATAATATTTCAGGAATGATGAGACGAGGTCAATTTTCGAGGGCTAATCAAAACGGACCGGAAGAATACGGGTTCAGAGGCAATGCACGAAACTACGATCTGAATCGCGACTTCATTAAAAATGATACCGAAAATGCAAAGGCCTTTCAGGAAATATTTCATGCATTCAGGCCTATTTACTTTATTGATAATCACGTGAGCAATGGTGCTGATTATCAGTATCTATTCAGCTATATTTCTACCAATAAAGAGCGGCTCGGTAAAAAGTTGGGCAGTTATTTCAGCCAGAAGATGCAACCCGAAATTCTGAAGAATTTGGAAGCAAAAGGAATCATGACCACACCTTATGTCAACATCCACGAAGATACACCAGATCGGGGTTTTGCTGCATTTATGGATTCACCGAGGTATGCAACGGGCTACACTACGCTTTTTAATACCTTGGGAACGGTAGTGGAAACCCACATGCTCAAACCCTACAAAGATCGTGTTCGTGCTACTTACGAGTATATGGTAAACGCTTTGCAATACGTGGAGAATCATACCAATGAAGTAAAACAATTGATGGAAGAGTCCCTCGAAGATTTACAACCTAGCAGACAATATGCAATTCAGTGGATAATTGATAGCACTCAATTCCGAAATATTGATTTTAAAGGTTTTGAAGCCGGAAGAAAACCCAGTGAAGTTTCCGGTAAACCACGATTATTCTACGATCGGCAAAAACCATTCACACGAAAAGTCAAGTTTTATGTCGATTATGAGCCCACCAAAATGGTGACTATTCCTCGGTTTTATGTTGTTCCAAAATCCGAAAACCGGGTGATTTCTGATCTTAGAAGAAACAAAATCAATATGACTTCGCTACCCAAAGATTCAGTTGTCACCGTTGAGGTTTATAGAATAACTGATTTTAAAACAGTGAAAAATCCTTATGAGGGGCACTATCTTCATTACGATACGTTCGCCAAAAAGGAAACAAAGCAGATGCTGTTGAGAAAAGGCGATTGGCTTGTTTCTACCCAACAAAACGGCGTAAAATATCTTTTGGAAACCTTGGAGCCGGAAGCGGTAGATTCGTTCTTTAACTGGAATTTTTTTGATGCCATTTTAAGTCAGAAAGAGTACTTTTCGGATTACGTTTTCGAAGATACTGCAGCCGATTTATTAAAGAAAAACGCTGCCTTACGAACCGCATTTGAAATGGAAAAAATTGTAAATCAAGACCTCGCCAATAATCCCAATGCACAGCTGGACTGGGTTTACAAGCATTCTCCGTATTATGAAGCAACGGTTGGGCTTTATCCTGTCGTTAGAATCCCTTAGTTGTCGTTCCCCTATTTCGGTCAAAAACTGAACTTGTTTATAGCCGCTAAGGATAAAATTTTTTCAATTCTTGATAGGCAAGTAGTCGAAAGTTGAAGCTTATAACCGTTTGATTTTCAGTGCGGTAAATTAACATTACTCAGCGTTTTTATTTGGGCAAACCTTTCCTTAATGCTTCGATGGCATATTGCACCGCTTTTTTCTCCTTCCAGTCCATGTATCTTTTCTTGAATCTTTTCTTCATGAAACTATCAAAGTTACGTTGCACAGCCAAGTTGTAAAGGGAGTGGGCTTTTACTGCCCAGGATTTATCCCAAGCTCGGAGTGAGATCGAGAAGCTGCCATCCAAATACTTCATCCAATGCCACCAACCGGTCGGCATAAATAAAGTATCTCCATGCTCCAAGAAACATTCAATGCCCTCGATGCCGTCCAGCGCCGGAAATTTCTCGAAATCCGGGTTGGCAATATTATAATCTTCCAGCGAATAAGTGGCGTAAGGAATCTGGTACAAACGTCTTTTCCATTTATAGTCGAAAAGTAAAATGTGTTTTCTGCCATTAAAATGGGTGTGGAAAATATGCGCCATATCGATATCGAAATGCAAAAAAGTCTCCGACCCTTTTCCACCGAAAAACATGTTGGGATATTGATCAAGAAAGCCGCCCATTAAATCTTTGGGAGCAATATAATCTTTAAGCAGATCGGGAGCGAATTTTATGGGATCAAACAAAAAAATACGGAGATCCGTTGGGGTTTCCCTAATAAGATCGATATAATCCCCGAATTTCATTTTTGCTGCCGAAGCATTGATGGGAGCTGAAGGATCGGCTTTAGAAGAATCGTACAAGGGCACTTCGACGTCACCCACCACCTCTTTCATATAATCGAGGGTCCATTTTTGATATGCAGGCCATTTGCGCGCCATATTTTTAATGACGACGGGTTTTCTGGGTTTAAGGTATTTCTCCCGGAAATCGTGCGCTGAGATATCGTCTACAACATCGATGGGTTTTAAATGAAGTGCCATGTTAACGGAATATTAAGATGCAAAATTAGTAAAAATAGAAGCAAACTGCGATGATTTTTACTGCAGTTTTATGTAACAATTTGCTTTTGCACTGTACTAATTTCCAAAACCTATCTATGAAACGATTTTCCGTATTCTTTACTTTTTTAATTACCATTTTCACTTTTGCTCAAAATTCCATTACCGGAAAGATCTCAGACGAAGACGGAAAAGCGGTTGCAAGTGCAAGTGTTACGGTGGAAGAAGTAGGCAAAGATGCCATTATTGCCTATTCCATCACCAATGCGAAAGGCGAGTATAAAGTAACTTTCACCAGTTCTGCCCAGCATGTAGATCTTAAAGTAAAGGCCTTTAACCAGAAGCCGCAGGTGAGAACGGTACCCAACCAGAATCAGCATATTGATTTTAAATTGGAGGGCGATGCTACCGTTATTAAAGAGGTGAAGCTTAAATCAAAAATGATCACCAAGAAGGGGGATACCATTTCTTATGATTTGAAGGCATTTGAAAGCAAGTCGGATCGTACGCTTGCCGATGTTTTAAAGAAAGTTCCCGGCATTCAGGTCAACAAAGACGGCTCCATCCTTTATCAGGGAGAGCCCATCAATAAATTTTATGTCAACGGAAAGGATCTGATGGAAGGCGGCTACGGCACCATTAATAATTCGTTGCCGAAAGATGCCGTGCAAAAAATTGAAGTGATGGAAAATCACCAACCGGTGAAAATCCTTCAGGATAAAGTGCCTTCCGAAAATGCTGCCCTTAACGTTAAACTGAAAAACACCGTGACCATGACGGGGCGCGGCGAAGTAGGTGCAGGTTTCAATCCGTTGTTGTGGAACGTGAAGCTTACGCCGATGTTTTTCGGGCAGAAGAATCAGTGGGTGGTCAACTATAAAGCGAACAATACCGGCGAAACGGTAGAGAAAGAAGGTAATCTGCTTGCGTTCGGGAATCGTTTTGAGGGCAGAAGAGCGCAGGCGGCACAGAGAAACTGGATCAATGTTGAAGGCGCATCTACACCATCACTTCCCGAGAAAAGATACCTGATGAACAACGTCCATTTTTTCTCGGCCAATGTGTTGACCAATCCTTTCAAAAACAAAGAATGGGAATTTAAAGCCAGTGCTAATTACTCTAACAATGGTATTTCGCGGGATTCTTATTTGGAAACGGTATATGCGCCATCACAATCCATCCCAGGTGGACTGACCGTTTCGCAGCAAATCAGTAATAAATATTACAGCAATAGCTCCAAAGCAGAAATGATCTTTACCAAGAATGCCAAAAAAGGATTTTTTAAAAACACGACAACATGGAATGGTTTCTGGGGCGCCGACCGTGCAGATGCTACCAATGCTACCGCTTCGGGCGTAAGGAATGCGGGTGAAAGTCTAGAGTCGCCTACGGGTAGTTTTCAGAACTCCCTGAGCACAATTATTCCGTGGAAAGATAAATTGGTGAATGTGATGAGTTATTTCAATTATCAGAACGACAGACAGACATTAAACATCAATCCGGCGAATTATTCTGCTTCCAACATTTTTCCCGAGGCCAATCTTTACGATCAGCTGAAGCAGGAATTAGCACTTAAAACATTGGAAATCAATCATTCTGCATCAGTTGGGTTTAGCTATAAAAAATTCACTTTCACCCCGGAAGTTGGTTTGAATATGCGTTTTAACGGAATGAACTCATTGCTTTCAGGAACGAATAACCATACATTCAGCTCGTTGGGCGAACGGTTTCGCAATGATATGAACTGGAATGAAATGCAACCGTATACCCAAGTGATGGTTAACTACAAAACAAACACGCTTAATTTTAATGTAACTTTGCCGATGAACTTCTATGGTGTTGATTACAAGGATCATGTAAGAAATGTTTCACGTGAAATATCGAAAACCGTCTTTGAACCGAGTATGTTTGTGAGTTGGGATTTTGCCTCTTTCTTTAAGCTATGGGCATTTGGAAATATTAACTATAATTTCGGAAGTTTTGGTTCTCAATATGGAGGTTTTCTCCTGAGCAACCCTTTAAGTATCGGTCTTAAGGACAGTCCGCTTCCGGAAAACATCAGCAGAAGCATTGGCTCGAGGTTAGAATATCGTAACCCGCTCAACAATTTATTCTTTAATGTGGGCTACAACTTCAGCAACACCACCAATAATTTGATTACAAGCAGGACGATTACGCCCACCACGAACCTTATTGAGACTATAGCGTACAAAAACACACCGGTGACGCAAAGGGAAAGAGTGGAAGTGGGCAAGTATATGCCCAACTTTAAATCGAATGTATCGCTCAGTTTTGCCAATCAGGACTCAAACAGTTTTACACTTTTTAATGGCAATATTATAGAATCTAAAAACAATGGACAAACTGCGGGCTTCAAGTTCAACAACACTTATTTTTCTTGGATGAGTGTGGATTATAACCTTTCCATGAACTGGAACCAGAACAAAAACCTCACGGATGATTTCCAGGTAAAAACCAGTGGATGGAATCATAATCTGGCTCTGTTTGTATATCCGATGACTAACCATACCATTGGTTTTAACTGGGACGATGTATCGAGTAAAACCAAGAATGAGAGCTATCGAAATGCATTTTACGATCTTTCTTACCAATATACGTGGGCAAAGAAAAAAATCGATTTTGAAGTAAAGTGGCTCAATATTGCCAACAAGAAACTGTACGAAGTGGTGTCTGTAGATTCTGGTACCAATGCTATTTCCCGCAGCACGATCAATATTCGGCCAAGCCAAGTAATGTTTACCGTAAAGTTTAACTTTAAATAAAAGTACACATACCCCGTTTATCCCTTTTACTTTGAAGATGTACACTAAAAATTGACCAGTAGCTGCCGTTGTAGGAGCACAGTTGATAGATAGCAACTTTTGGCATGGAGCGTTATTGTTGCAGGATTTAATCATACAAACATAAATTCAATCCAAATGTCTCATCAAAAAATCATCCACCAGGAAGGATTCTTGGAATAGAATCTAATGATAAAGGAAGACCAATGATAACCTTATTATCAGTTGCATAAAATAATCCGCTTTAAGAGGAGTTAAATTAAATTTGTAATTTAGTGATCTTATGAAAAAATCGGAAGCAACACGGCTGACCATCTTACAAAAGGCATTCGAGCTGATTTATGTTAAAGGTTATCAGGCAACAAGTATAGACGACATTATTGCCAAGACGCAAGTCACAAAAGGGGCGTTTTATTACCATTTCAAAACCAAAGATGAAATGGGCATTGCAATTATCAACGAGATCCTGAAACCTACCCTTACAAAGAGTTTTATTGAACCCTTACAAATGGAACAAAATCCACTGGAAGCCATTTACAACTTAATGGATATGCTTTTGATGAAAAACGAGTTTTTAAAGGTGGAATACGGTTGTCCTGCCTCTAACTTCACTCAGGAAATGACGCCGTGGCATGCAGATTTTAATAAAGCATTATACCAATTGACCAAACAATGGACAAATGTAATGGCAGCGGCCATTGAGAAAGGAAAGGAAAATGCATTTGTGCGTGAGGATGTAGATGCAGAACGGGTAACCCTATTTGTAATGTCGGGCTACTGGGGCATCCGGAATTTCGGAAAGTTAGAGAACAGCAAAAAGGTATATATACCCTATCTTAAAGAACTTAAAAACTACCTGGAGACGCTGAAATAATTTTTTCATCAAAAACATACTAATTGGTATGTTTTTAATTATCTTTGTTCCAGAAATTCAAAGTATGGAGGCCTCTGCTCATGTTGTTCCTGACTTTACGCTGTTATCGTCGATTGTTGCCGTGCTGATTGCAATTGCTTTCATCGTCGTCATGTCGTTTGTAAGAGAGCCAGCCCGACAAAAGATAAACGCCATCATCATTGCAGGTGCAGGATCGGTCTATTGGAATAGTGGTTTAGGAGTTTGGGAATTTTTATTCGGCTCAATTATGTTATTTGTGGCTTTTAAAGGATTGAAACATTACTATTTCATTGGTATTGGCTGGTTGCTCCACACAGGATGGGACATTATGCATCATCTCTTTGCCACCCCCATTGTCTATCTTGAACCTTCATCTTCGGCAGGTTGCGCCGTGTGTGATCCCATTCTTGCCCTCTGGTTTTTCCTCGGTGCACCCACCATTTGGAACTTACATAAAAAACAAACCTCAATTACTTTATAAAATGTATTCTACCCTTTTATTTCTTCACTCCATAGTTCGTTGGCTGGTATTGGCCTCTTTGCTCCTTGCTATTTTTCGTGCTTACAAAGGATGGTTCTTAAAGAAAAGGTTTTCCAAATTTGACAATGCTGCAAGGCACTGGGCTGCAACCATCGCTCATACGCAGCTTGTTATAGGGCTTCTACTTTATTTTGTAAGTCCTATTATTGAATATTTTCGGCATTCCTATAAAGAAGCAGTTCATCTGCGGGAAATTCGTTTTTTCGGTATGGAACACAGCTTAATGATGCTGACGGCCATCATTATCATAACAATAGGTTCAGCAAAAGCAAAACGCAGACAAACCGATACCCAAAAATTTAAGACGATGGCGATCTGGTTTTCGGTTGCCCTTTTAATTATTCTGATAATGATACCTTGGTGTTTTTCGCCCTTTGTAAGCCGCCCTTATTACAGGTCATTTTAGACCTCGGCTGCGCAAAGTCTCCCGACTTTGAGCCATCAAAAAAATAACTATCTTTGAAAAAACGCTGCCGATGAAAGACGGTTAGTTCAAAAGGAAATAGACGCTCCTGGAGACATTGGAATAGTGGAAGCTTTTGAGTTACTTTTCTATTTAATAGCTTATTTAGCAATTCCTATTACAATAGGAATTGTAATTATTTTTCTTTTATATCGACTGCTTCGCTATTTAAAGAGTCGGTGGTAGTATGCAAAATTCTGATCTATGATTATAAGAAATGGAGCAGGAAAAACTTTAATCCACATTGACAATGCATGCCATACAAGTAGTTTTTTTTGATTATTTGTTAGTGTCATTTTGTGTTGTTATGCAAAGAGCAATACACAGCAACCTGCAACAGATCGTTTGCCGGTTTTTTCTTATCTTTACTCCCCTGCAGTTGCAGGAAAACACCCATGTATGCCAAGAAAGATTAAAAACCAGGAACCGACAAGTTTCAGGATCAGAAAATTCATCCATTACTCGCTTTTGTTATGTATATTGCTTATTCAGCTGCTGATTGCGGGTTTTTTCTATAACGAGTTTGTAAGCCGTAAAAATTCAAAATTTATACATCAACAGCTCGAACAGATTGACGCCCTCGAAAAAATAACAGACAACTCCAGAACCCAGCTTTTACAATCTCAAGATTTTTTTCAGAAATACCTCATTACTAATGATAAAAAGTTCCTGGAATCTTATTTTGAATCGGTTAACCGGCTGACTAAAAATTTTGACAGCATCAACCGATTCAGGAACCCCAATTTATCCAAAATACTTTTGCGTAGAAGCGGCGACATCACCGAGTTCAAGAAACTAAAAATCCTGGCCGACTCTACCTATAAGTTTTCTACCCGGTCCAACTTTAAGATTCGGGAAGATTTTCCTCGGCTAAAAAAACCAGATTTTTACTACAACTTCGATAAGTTTGATATCCAGACCCAAACCTTTTCGGATACCATTAAGAAGAAAGGCCTTTTCGGAAGGTTGGGGGATGCCATAGCCGGAAAAGAAAATGTGCGAAAAGAGAGCACCATTATTACCATGAAAAACGGCGGCCCTAAAAATGATATTTCCAAACTAAAAAAGGACATGGACAGCATCATGCAATCGGTGAACAATCATTACACCAAGGAAGTGCAAAAAATGCAGCTGACCATCACCAAAAACAGAGACGTAAGCGGCAAGTTTTATAAGATATTCAATAATCTTTTGATGTACAGCAACGACCTGATGAACATCTATGAGCACGCCGTGAAAGAGGCCAAAGTACAGTTGCAGAAAGAGCTTGACCAACAAAATTCCGAAGCGAGCGCGATTCGCCAAAACCTCATCCTGGGTGCTATGGTACTGATGTTTATCGTATCTATCTTAATCATGTATCTCACCAGGATCGCTTTTGTGTACGAGAAAAAACTGAGTGCCGCCAACCTGCAAATCCGTGAGAACCTTAATTTTAAAAACCGACTACTGGGCATGCTGAGCCATGAACTGCGCTCACCGCTTAAGATTATCGGGATTTTCATCAACAGGATTAATAAGAAAACAGAGGATGAGACGATAAAATCTTATCTTAAATCCATCAGTTTTACCAATGATTCGCTTCTCATTCAGGCCAATCAGATATTAGAATTCACCAAAAATCAGAACAAAGAAAACAAGATTGTACCCACCGAGTTTAACCTCAGAAATGAAATTTTATCCATCCTGACTTCCGTAAAACCTTTTATAGAAACCAGAAATAATGAGTTCAGCACACAGGTCGACATCAACCCCAAACTTCAAATTTTCTCAGACAGAACCAAGATTCACCAGCTTTTTATGAATATCTTGGGCAATGCCAATAAGTTTACGGAGCATGGAGAAATTAGTGTTAGTACAAAATCGGAAGTGCTGGATCAGCAGACTGTTGTGCTTCAGACAGCCATCCAAGATACAGGTGCAGGTATTTCATCATCGGATCTTGAAAATATCTTTGAGCCCTACTACCAAGGCGTGTTATCCGAAGATGTGGACAATTTGGGAGCTGGGTTGGGATTAAGTCTTTGCAAGGAAATTGTAGCGCTTTTTGGAGGGACAATATCCGCAGAAAGTGAGCCAGGAAAAGGCACCACAGTGAAATTCGCCATACAATTAAGCATCAACCCATGAGTATAGATATCAACACCCAGTTTCTTTTGGCAGATGACCACAGCCTGATTCGCCAAGCACTGTCTATTTTATTGGAAGATATTGGTATAGAGGGCGCTGTTTCCCAAGCGTCTAATCTATCTCAGGTGATGGATGTTGTCAAATCAGAATCTATCGATATTGCCATTATCGATGCCCATTTCCCCGATGGCAACAGCATGACGATAATCCCTGAAATCAAAAAAATCAACCCGGGAGTTAAAATCCTTGTCTATACTGGTGTGGATGAAAAAGCGCAGTCGCTTAAGTTTATCAACGCCGGAGCAGACGGCTTCCTGAGCAAAATGGCGGAAGAAGAAGAGACCAAACAGGCCATTCTCCAGATGCTGGAAACCGGCCAGTACCTTTCGCCAATAACCCAAGCCCTGTTGATGAGTGCGCTGCAAAACCCTCAATTGGCAGATCCGCTGAAAACACTTACCGACCGGGAACTGGAAATTGCAGAATTATACGGCCAAGGTCTCGGCAATCTTGAAATTGCCAATCGGCTCAGTCTGAAGCAAAATACAGTCAGCACCGTCAAAAAGAGAATTTTTGAAAAGTTGAATATCGAAAATATTGTTGAGCTTGCCAACCTGCTGAAGAACTACGAGAATTGATTCGCAACCCATTGTTGTAGAAAAAAATCTACACCAAAAGAGAAATACATCTAGACTGTTTTGTTGGAAGATGATGGGCCTCAAATTTATATTTGCAGGGATAAAGGTGAATGGGTCAGTACATCGCAAGACCCAAAACATAAACCAGATTCTGAAAACACACATAATGAAAATCGGACATTTTTTACAGGGCAAAATGCTCTGTAAAAGATGCTGATTAGCATTTCCTTCCAAGCGTTCATCATCACAACCTGAGGATAAATTCACATTTTTGGTGTTTTCTAACCGCCTTCTGCTTTGGTTTTCTGTACGAAGGATCTTTTGAATATCATCAGGCATCACCACCTCAGGAAGAAAGATAATTGTTTAAAATTTGCAACCGCTGCTGTAACAATTGCTATGGTTGCTTTACTAATCTATAAAAATTAAACAATGAAAAAGTTTTTCACCCTGGTTTTAGTTGCCTCTTTTTTTGCATTGAATGCGCAGGAAACCGCAAACCGTTTTTTTTACGAACTCAATTTTAAGCCCAAAAAGGACTCAGCACGTATGGACAAGGTGATGATGATTCTTGACATCACCAAAGACAAATCTATTTACCGAGATTACACCATGGTTGCGCAAGATTCTGTCATGAAAGCACAGGTGGAAGCCATGCAAAAATCAGGTGTATTTAAGGATCTGATGAAATCCATGACCATGCCCAAGTTTTCCGAAAAAATCTACAAATTTTATCCGGATATGAAGGTGCAGTATGTGGAAAGAATCTCCAGCGGATTTACCCCGATTAATATTGGGTATAATGATGATACCAAATTCGACTGGAAAATATCCACCGATAAAGAAAAAATTGGCGAATACAACACGCAGAAAGCCACCCTTGATTTTGGAGGCAGAAAATGGACAGCATGGTTCACGCCGGATTTGCCATTCCAGGACGGACCCTACAAGTTTCACGGATTGCCCGGGCTTATTGTAAAAATTGAAGACGATGGCAAAAATTACTCGTGGGAACTGAAGGGCAATAAAAAAGTGCCTAACTACAACGAGCTTTCTTATCTGGAAACAATTTCTCCCGGAGGCAGTGGCGGAAAAGTACAGGAAGTGAATCGTGATAAATTCGAAAAAACATTTGCTGATTTCAAGAAGGATCCTTTTGCCTCTGCACGACCTATGCTTCAACCCGCGATGCTTTCTCAGAAAATGCCCGGTTCTGATATGACCATTGGCGACATGGTGAAACAACAGGAGCAGATGTTGAAAGAATTCTACGAATCGAACAACAATCCCATTGAACAAACCGTTCCCGCAAAAACAAAAAAATAACATTCTTCAACACTAAATTATATTTAAGCAACCCCGAATCAATCGCTGATTTGGGGTTTTTAATTAAAATGATGATTTCGCTCAGTTGCTTATTTAGATTTGATTTAAATAACGTATCTTTGCCATTCAAATTATAAGCTTTGAAAGGAGATATTTCGGATAAGTTATGTTGCTTCCCTAAAAACCGATGGGGAAAAATCATTGGTTATCAGAACGATGACCTAAAGATGCCCAATAAAATTATCGAGATGGGATTGCTGCCCGAAACCGATTTCAGAATCCTCTATCAGGCACCTTTCAACGGGCCGTTGTATGTTGAATTTGGCGACGAAAAAAGCAGGATTGCACTTCGGCAGGAAGAAGCACGATTTATTATTGTGGAGCCGGCCTGATGCATTCTGAATCCAAAGTAACCATGGTTTTTAACTGATTGAACATTAACTCGGCACAATTTTTCCCAATTTTAAAGTATAGGAATTACAGAAGTAGCTATGCAGGAAACGGCAAATAAACAGATTCTTTTGGTTGGCAATCCCAATGTGGGAAAATCTACCTTGTTCAACCAACTCTGCAACAAGAAACAAAAAACTGGGAATTATGCCGGCGTGACGGTAGCGAGTTATTCCGGCGACTATGTGTACAAAGGACAACATACTGAGGTGGTTGATCTGCCCGGTTCCTATAGTATTTATCCCACCTCCGAAGATGAAGCTATTTTCTCCAAATTCCTTGTTGCCGAACAACAGCATTACGCTGGTGTTGTGTATATTCTGGAAGCATTAAGCATCAAAAGAGGATTGCTGCTTTTTCAGCAAATCCAGGATTTGGGAATTCCCGTTCTGCTCGTCGTGAATCAGATAGATCAGGCCAAAAAAAGGGGAATTACCATTAATCTTGACGAACTTTCTCAGGAGCTGGGCGTGAAGGTGCTGCAAACCAATGCAAAAAACAGTGAGGGAATAGAGGAACTTCGCGAAGAAATTTTCCGAAATAGTTTTACAATATCGGACAAGGTTTCGTTTGAGATTCCAACAGAACAAAAAGGGTTGGTTTTTAAGATTTTAGAAAAAACCCACGAACAGAATCAATATAAAATATGGACATTGCTTGCTGCCGACACCTATCTGGGAAAACTGGAATCGGTGAGGGAACAGATGAACGATGAAGAAAGAAAATGTCTTGTTCCCAAACGATTACAGACGCAAGAAACCATTCGGCGCTATCAGAAAATAGATGGTATCATGAGCAAGGTTGTTGCTAAGAAACCACAGTTTAAAGAACTGCTGACCGAAAAGCTCGACCGGGTTCTGGTACATAAAGTATGGGGTTACCTGATTTTTGCACTCATTCTTTTGGTGATTTTCCAGAGCGTTTTCTTCCTGGCAGAGTATCCCATGAACTGGATTTCGGAATTTTTCCTTCAGCTTTCTGCATTCGCCAACCAGCATTTGCCGGAAGGTCCGGTCAATTCCCTTATTGCCAATGGTATTATTCCGGGAATTGGCGGCATTGTCGTTTTTGCGCCCCAAATTGGGATTTTGCTGTACTTCCTCTATCTTCTTGAAGATTCCGGATACATGGCGAGAGTCATCTTTTTAATGGATCGTTTTCTTCGCCCGTTCGGGCTCAATGGTAAAAGTATCGTTCCGCTTGTTTCGGGTACTGCATGTGCCATTCCCGCCATTATGTCGACCAGAAATATTGAGAATGTGAAGGAGCGGCTTATTACCATTCTGGTTACTCCCTTTATGACTTGTTCTGCACGGCTTCCCGTGTACAGTATTATCATTGGATTAATCATTCCAAACAAATATTTTTGGGGCGTCAGTTACAAAGCACTGGCTTTAATGGCGATGTATTTTCTGGGATTTTTCATGGCTTTAATGGCATCCTTGTTATTAAAAAAAGTGATCAAAAGCAAAGGGAAATCTTTCCTCGTCATGGATTTGCCTTCTTATAAAATGCCTCTTTTCGGTTACGATTTTAAACTCATGTTGGGAAAAGTGGGAGAGTTTGTTACTGGTGCCGGAAAGATTATTTTCTTCTTCAGCATCATCATCTGGTTTTTTAGTTACATAGGACCCAAACAACAGCCAGATCAGGTCGTGGCCACCAATGTAAAATTACAAGACTCGTACTTGTCTAAAATGGGCAGAACCATAGAACCAGCCATTGCACCGCTTGGCTACGACTGGAAGATGGGAGTGGGAATTCTCACCAGTTTTGTGGCTCGGGAAGTCTTTGTGGGCACCATGTCAACACTTTACAGTTTGGATGATGAAGCACCCGAAGGAAAGATCATCGATAAAATGCGTAACGATACCCATCCGAATGGGGAAAAGGTGTTTAGTTTTGCAACAGGAGTTTCGGTACTGATTTTCTATGCATTCGCGATGCAGTGCGTTTCCACTTTGGCTGTGGTTTATCGCGAAACAAAATCATGGAAATGGACTTTGGCGCAACTCGTCGGGATGTCTTCATTGGCCTATGTTGCTTCGCTCATTGTTTATCAAATACTGAAATAATGGACTCTTCAATGCTCATACAATATTTACTTATAGCGGTAATCGTATTGTTTGCCGGTTATTCACTCTTCCGCATTATTCGCAAAAATTTTGATTCAAAAAAATTCAAGAAAGGAAAGCCGGGCTGTGATTCTAATTGTGGATGCTCTTAATTGTGACATCTTCTTAAAGCAAATAAGGTCATTTTTCTGAGGTGGGTATTTGAAATTCTTATGAATAGGCAGTTCCATTAACCTTAGCACATCATGTATGCCTATTTTTCTTCTTATTTTATTTGTAATTTTGCAAAAATATTGGTAACAAATGGCTTTAATAAAATCAATCTCCGGCATCCGCGGAACCATAGGCGGAAAAGTGAATGAGAACCTTACGCCGCTGGATGTGGTGAAATTTACCTCCGCATTCGGAACGTGGCTTCAGAATAATAAAAACAAGAAAAATTTAACGTTGGTGGTCGGCCGCGATGCCAGAATTTCTGGCGCCATGGTCAACTCTTTGGTAACCGCCACTTTACAAGGACTGGGAATTCATGTAATCGATTTAGGCCTTTCCACAACGCCAACGGTGGAAGTGATGGTTACTGAGGTTCATGCTGATGGAGGTATTATCCTTACTGCTTCTCACAATCCTAAACAATGGAACGCACTAAAATTGCTCAATGAAAAGGGAGAATTCATCACCGCAGAAAACGGAACCGAAGTTTTGAAACTGGCAGAAAATGAAGACTTTAACTACGCAGAAGTAGATGATCTGGGAAAATATGAAACCCGAAATGATGCGTTTAATATTCATATTCAGAAAATTCTGGATTTACCAATGGTAGATGCAGAAGCCATAAAAGCAAAAAAATTCAAAGTGGTTTTGGATGCCGTGAATTCTACCGGAGGTCTGGCTTTGCCACCGCTTTTGGAAAAATTAGGATGCGAAGTCGTTGAATTGTATTGCGAACCCAACGGACAGTTTCCGCACAATCCCGAACCACTGAAGGAACATTTAACCGACATCTGCAATCTTGTAAAAGAAACCAAAGCCGATTTGGGAATTGTGGTGGATCCGGATGTGGACAGATTAGCATTAATTGATGAAAACGGAGAAATGTTCGGTGAAGAATATACGTTGGTTGCCGTTGCGGACTATCTTTTGAAACACAAGAAAGGAATTGCAATCTCCAACTTATCATCGAGCCGGGCCTTACGAGATGTGGCACAAAATCATCAGTCCGATTACTTTGCCAGTGCAGTAGGAGAGGTAAATGTGGTGACTTTAATGAAAGAAAAAAATGCCGTAATCGGTGGTGAAGGAAATGGTGGAATCATCTACCCTGATTTGCATTACGGAAGAGATTCGTTGGTGGGCGTTGCTTTGTTTTTAACGCATTTGGCAAAAGAAAACAAAACCGTTTCTGAACTTCGAGATACTTATCCTGCCTATTTTATGGGGAAAAAGAAAATCGAATTGACCCCGGAAATTGATGTAGATGCGCTTTTAACAAAAGTGGAAAAAGAATATCAAAACGAAGACGTTTCTACTGTTGACGGCGTAAAAATCGACTTCCCCGAAAATTGGGTTCACTTAAGAAAATCCAATACAGAACCGATTATCAGAATCTACACCGAAGCAAAATCGCAAGAAGAAGCGGATAAACTGGGCGACGATATGATTGCGAAAATCAAGAGTTTGATATAGACTGCAACTGGGAAGATATAGCCGAAAGTTTTCCGCAAATTTTGATTTTTTATATTGAAAATCATTATTTTTATAAAAATTTTGAGAAAATGAACATTGACATCAACATTCAAAACAAAAAACTGGAACTCATTTAGTGGCTTTGTACGTTGGAAGATTTGTCAATCATCAATAAAATTTTTGACAAAAAAAAGAAAAAACCGATTGGTGGGACGAGATTTCAGATGCCGAAAAAGATTCCATTGAGAAAGGTCTGAAAGATGCCGATGAGGGACGGGTTGTTTCCCATGAAGATTTTCTGAAATCTTACGGAAGGTGAAGAAAATAGAATGGACTTTTCCGGCAAGATAGGAATTTGACGACACTTACCTTTTGTGGATTGAGCATAAAAATTCGGACAGTTATTCTGAAAAGTTGTTGGATGAAACACTTAGGAAAATTAATCTGATTGCTCAAAATGCCAAAATGGAAGAAGAAATTAAAAAGAGGAAACTACGGAAAGTTTTGGTTTTAGAAAATTTTTCCGTCGCTTAAAGAGAAGATAAAAATGGTATCAAAATAATTTCTTTTTTTGATAACAGAACAAAACCGGAATAATAAAAAACGCTTTCCAAAGTTTACAAGACAATTTTAAATATTGGAAAGCACATTAAAACATATTGGAAGAGTTTTTTGAAAACGAACTGGTCAGCAAGTTCGAAAAGATGTTAGAAAATAATGAAGAAATCTACTTCGAAACCGAAGAACTAGAGGACATCATTATTTTTTACTTAGAAATGGGTGATGTGGCGTACGCTGATATGGCTACTAACCATGGGCTAAAAATACATCCCAATTCAATTGAGCTGAAAGTGAAGAAGTTTGAAGTTCTGCTTGAATTTGGCGATTATGTGCAGGCAAAAAAACTGATGGAAGAACTCCACGATTCATCGATGGATACGATTGATTACTTGGTTTGCTGTGCAAAATATTATTCGAGTCTTGGTAATCCGCGGCGCGCTATCGAGTTTTGTGAAAAAGCACTTGCCACAGAAGAGGAAGAGAATTTCCTTCACAATTTTATGGCCGATGAATATGTGAATCTGGAAGACCCGTTCAATGCATTAAAGCATTATAAGCTCGCCCTCCAGTTTGATCCTCAGGATGAGTATTCGCTTGAGAACGTGATGTTCTGTTTTAATTTGCTGAACAGAAATGATGAAGCCATAGAATTTTTGAACGGTTATTTGGATCAATATGCCTTCTCGGAAACAGCATGGTACGAATACGGTCAGTTTTATTTTAACCGAAAAAATTACCAGGAAGCCATCAGGGGATTCGACTATCTTTTAGCAATCAATTCACAATCCGTAGGAGTGTATGCCAATAAAGCATCCTGCTACGAAGCGATGGGAGAGTGGCAACAGGCAATTTCTGTGTATGAGGAAATGCTGGAGTTGGAGTACACCCAATCTTTTACCTACTATAAAATCGGGTTGTGCTACAAAGAAAGTAAGCAGCCCGTTTTGGCACTTAATGCCTTCCAGAAATCACTGAGAGACGATCCTCAGTTCTATCTGTCGATGATGGAGCAATCCTACATTTACGAAGAAATGGGCGGAATGAAGGAGGCACTGCATTTTGCAAAGGAGGCCGTTTCACTCAACGAGAATAATCTAGACTATCAAAAGCGGCTGGCTTTTCTGTACATCGATTCCGGCAAATATGAAGAAAGCTTGGAATGCCTGAAGAAACTTGTCGATTATGAACCGCAAAGGTTCTACAACTGGTATGCCTATTCGGAACTTTTGATGTTGATCGGTGATTATGAGGAAGCCATCCAGCTGTTGAAAAGCGCTGTTAAAATGCATAACCGCGCAGAGTTGTATTATCAGTTGAGCAATTGCTATTTTCACCTGAATAACCAAAAAGAAGGGCGAAACGTGTTATCCGTCGCTCTAGGTCTCGATCCTCATCTTTTGGAAGACATGCAGCTCAAGTATCCTTTTATCAAAGATGAAGCGGCAAAAGTGAAAGCCAAGAAGAAATAGTCAACAGAAATCCATACAAAAACACATCAAACGAAAGTTGATGTGTTTTTTTTGCTCTTATCTTAAGGACAATTACTGGTAGTATTTATCAAGAAAGACAAAAAATTCCTCCATTCGCCACAGATTGTTCATGCCTAAATAAAACAAAAGGAGAGAAACCGTGCATAATAAAGCCGCCATGATACGGGGAGAATCTCGATAGCCGTAAAAAAGCCAACCCAACATCAGCGGTATCACAAAGATAAAATGACCTCCGTAAATGTATGACGTGTGCAGGCCGAATTTCAGAATACAGTGAATGATAATGTCCACTAAAAAGGAAATCATCAGTACCTGTACCAGTTTGTTTTTAAAATTTTTAAAGTAACTCCAAAGCACCAGAATCAGTACTACGGCCACAAACAGATAAGGAATCAATGAGGTATAAACATCCATCGAAAGCGCTTTGTACTGAAACCCTTCTTTACTGTGATAATCGCGGATTATAAAAGATGAGAACAGCATGTTTCCACCGAAGAACCAGGAGTAAATCATGTCCCAAAGCGGCGTTACTTTTGGTTTAGAAAATTTCTCATATTGTTCGCCCGACTTGTTGAGGAACTGCATATAATTAAAATCTAATCGATAGAGAAACAACAACACAAAAACACCTACCGAAATAATGATGCGCAGTACTGCGTTGCCCCATTTTTTCCAACTTTTGTAGATCCCTTTTTCAAAAAACAGAGGAATAAAAACTTTTACCGCGTTAGTCACGGTTAAACCACCCACTGAAATCGTTGCCAACGTAAGCGCAGCGGCAGGAATTTTTTCTTCTTTCCGCAGTTTAAGGGCAGCATAATAATTGAACAGGACGAGAAAGAATAAAGTGTAGGTATAAGTTTCCGGAGTGAAAGAAAGCAGAATTGTGGTAGCGAAAAGGGCAAAGAATGTAAGAATAAGCAGCGAGATATACTTTGGTAAACGAATAATGTTTTTAAGGTATTTGTAGATCTGAATCAAACTTAAACTTACTGCAATGTTACTGCACCACGCCAAAACCAAGCGAAATATATCGTTCTTTTTTCCGTCCGAAAATACAAGTGCCAACTCACGAATCCAGTCGAAAAAGTAATTAGCAAGTGGATGGCGCTCAAATCCACCACCGGTCATCACAATGGCACGGTTGTCGAAACTGAAATAGGCATCCCACGGAATTCGGTCGTCAAAAACAATACGGTAATGTAGAGCAATGTAGGTCCCCAAAGTGCCATAAGCACTAAGAAAGATAACGAACAGCAGTAACTCGAAGGGTGTTGCTGGGAATACCGTTTTAAGAAAATCGGTCGCTTTTTGTTTTACTGTCAATTGAGAAAAATTTGGGCAAAAGTAATCATTTTCACGAACTGCACGAAAGCATTGAGCAACCGCTTTGTCCGTCGTACTTTATGGGTCGTTTTCGAGAAAACTCGGGTACAACTTCCCGGTATGGATTTTCTAATGCCAGGAGAATTTTATGGAGCAGCTCTTTCTTGCCCTCATTCAGTTCATTAATGCATTCAAACAGAAGGTAATTCCGAAGGATAAATTTAGGATTGCTGGTATTCATCAGCTGCAGAGATTCAGCTTTTGAGATGGTATTTTTCTTTAACCGTTCGTTATATTTTCTGATGACAATTTCCAGTTCCTGCCATTGTTTTTCATCAGGACGCTGATAGAATACCTCGCCAAAAAGCAGCCGAAGATCCCATGGTTCCTCTAATTTTTCGAGCTGTTTGAAAAACAGGGTGTAGTCGGCTTTCAAATCCTGTAAGGTTTTTTGCAGGTCGGAAATTAGTCCTTCGTCCTCCGGTAAAAACGTGTTGAATCCCAATTTTCTGATCCACATTTCGTCATGTTTTTTCCAGAAATAGTTGGGGAATTCATTCAGTACCTCTTCTAATTTTTTTTCATCTTTAATTAAAGGGTATAATGCATTGGCCAGTTGCCATAAATTCCATTGTGCTATTTTCCCCTGGTTTCCGAACGCATACCTTCTGCCGGGCAAATCGGTGGTGTTGGGGGTGAAGTTCAAATCGTATTCATCCAAAAAAGAAAACGGGCCGTAATCGATGGATAATCCTAGAATAGACATGTTATCGGTATTCATCACGCCATGAACAAATCCAACGCGGTACCATTCCACCATCAGGTCTGCCGTTCGCTCCGCTATTTCTTTGAAGAGCAAAAGGTATTTTTCTTCATGATCAAGATTAATTTGAGGGAAATAGTTCTCAAGGGCAAAGTCGGCCAGTTCTTGTAAGGTTGCGATCTCGTTTTGAGCTGCTAATAACTCAAAATGACCAAATCTAAGAAAAGTCTCTGCAGTCCTGGTAATAACGGCTCCTTTCTCATAGGCCGGATTTCCATCATAAAGCACATCGCGCATGACATTTTCTCCGGTAAAGGATAGCGATAAAGCTCTGGTCGTTGGTATGTTCAAGTGATGCATGGCTTCGCTGATGAGGTACTCGCGAAGTGAGGAACGAAGCACGGCTCTGCCATCAGCGTGACGGGAATAGGGAGTAGCACCCGCGCCTTTCCATTGTATTTCTGTGGTTTTTCCCTGCGCATTGGTTATTTCTCCGGCATAGATGGCACGGCCGTCACCCAGTTGGCCAGCCCAATTCCCAAACTGATGACCGGCATAGGCAGTGGCATACGTTTTCATATTTAATGGAACGGACTGCGCATTGAGAAATTGTAAGTCTTCTTGGTTTTCTATGGCTCCTAAGCCAATTTCTTCGGCTAGTTTTTCATTGAAGATAATCAATTCTGGCTCCTTAAACTCCACAATTTTTGTGGTGACAAACAGCACTTTTGGCGTCTGCCGTTGCATAGGATTTTCGGAAAAATCTCCCGGGAATAGTGAAAGATATCGTTGGGTAATATTTTGCAGATTCATGTTTCAAAGTTCGCAAAAAAAATATCCTTTCAAAAAACTGAAAGGATATTTTAATGAATCGTTATAATAGGTTTTACTTATTGAAATCTATTTCGTCGCCGGTGTTGATCTTTTCATTTACATCTTCTTCTTTTTTGGTGGCTGCTTTTGAGCCGCTGTGTGAAGTCTCAGCCGGTTTAGGATTTCGGATCTGGTCGATGGTTTGTAATCCACCATCGTCGCCATAGCTGCCAAGTCCCTGAAGATCAGAGCAGCTGCCCGTCCAGTTTGAAGGTTTCACGAATTTGTCATCTGGCGAAATGCCCAAATCCTTGTCTGCCCAAACTTTTTTCATATAGATCGCCCATATCGGTAGCGCCATTTTTGCCCCTTGTCCCTCACCAGTTCCCCAGAAGTGGGTGGCACGGTCTTCCCATCCTACCCACACCCCTGTGGCCAAATTAGGCACGATTCCCATGAACCAACCATCGGAGTTATTCTGTGTAGTTCCTGTTTTACCGGCAATTTCTACAGCGCTGGAAATTCCTCTTCTGCCAAGTTCACCGGATGCGGTACCAAATGCAGCCACACCTTTCATTAAGTCAATCATTGTATAGGCATACAGTTCATTCATGACTTCCTTGGTTTGAGGTTTTACTTCCCTGATCACTCTTCCGTTGGCGTCCTCAATTCTCCATATCATTTCCGGGCGAATGTAGTTTCCGTAATTGGCAAAAGTGGAGTAAGCACCAAGCATTTCGTATATCGTAATATCGCCCGAGCCCAAAGCGATTGTGTTGTTTCTTTCTAATTTTTCAGTTACACCGAGGTCACGTGCGGTTTGAATAACGGCATCTACGCCCGTTTCATCAATCAACCGGGCAGCAACTGGGTTCTGACTGTGTGCGAGTGCATCACGCAAGGTGAGCATTCCTCCACGTCCACCACCTACTTTCCATCCATTTTTGTTGTAAGGAGCATTGGATACGGTTGAGCAAGGTGTCATCCCTAATTTCATGATGGCGGTGGCATACACAAAGGGTTTGAAAGTTGACCCTACCTGTCTTTTTCCTTGTTTAATATGATCATACTGAAAGTGCTGCCAGTTGATACCTCCCACCCAAGCTTTAATTTCTCCTGTTCCGGGAACCATCGACATTAAACCCGCCTGCGCAATTTGTTTGTGATAGCGAATAGAATCCCAAGGTGACATTTCAACTTCTTCCTCACCATTCCAAGTAAATCTAGATGTTTTGATTGGGGTTTTAAAGTCGATCATAATAGAATCTTCCGGTACGTCTGCTGCTTTCAGTTGTTTGTATCTTCCGGTACGTTTCATGGCCTGTAGCATCACCGCATTAATCTGCTTATCATTAAGATAATAGAAAGGTCTTTGTTTACGGCCACGCTGTTCAGCATCAAACCTTTTCTGAAGGTCGGTAAGGTGTTCTTTGATCGCTTCCTCTGCATAGACCTGCATTTTTGAGTCGAGCGTCACATAAATTTTTAGCCCGTCTTTGTAAAGGTTTAAAGATTTTCCGGTCTTTTTCTCGTAATCTTGCAGGTAGCTGTCAATTTCCTTTCGCAGATAGAATTTATAATACGCCGAATAACCATCATCAATGGATTTTACAGGATGATAATCGAGTGCTATTGGGGTCTCGATTGCTTTCTGATAAGTTTGCTGATCGAGGTAACCGGTTTTGAGCATTTGCTCCAACACCACATCCCTTCTTGCCTTTGATCGCTTCTCGTTGCGCATCGGGTTGTTCTTTACCGGGTTTTCGAGCATCGCCACAAAAGTAGCAGCTTCGGGAAGGGTGAGTTGAGATGTTTTCTTATTAAAATAAATGCGTGATGCCATCTCAATACCGTTGGCATTGTATAAAAAATCGAACTTATTAAAATATAGTGTTACAATTTCCTCTTTGGTATAACGCTTTTCAAGACTTACCGCCACAACCCATTCTTTCAATTTCTGGGTAACACCCACCAGTTTGTTGGTTGATCTTTGTCCTGTAAATAAGAGTTTAGCCAGCTGTTGAGTAATGGTCGATCCACCACCACGTTTACCACCAAAAACTACGGCTCTTGCCACCGATTGTAGATCGATTCCGGAATGCTCTTTGAAGCGCTCATCTTCCTTAGCTTGCAGCGCATAAATAAGATATGGTGGCAATTCTTTATAAGTAACGGGCTGTGTTTTCTCCTTCTCGAATTTTCCTAACAACTTCCCATCGGAAGAATAAATTTCGGAAGCGACATAAATATCCGGGTTTTCGAGATCTTTTACATCGGGCATGCTCCCAAGAAATCCTTGCGAAACTGCAAAAAACAAACCTGCAATGCCCAATACAATTACGATGAACCCCACCCAGATGAACTTCACCCATTTTTTCCAACCACGATTTTTTACTTTTTTGGGAGGAAGCGGAAATGTTGATTTCGGCTTATTTCCCGAATTTTTTGTGTTTTCCATAAATGATGTTACGGTTTTGCCGGTTCTAATTTTACACCAATATCTTCAATGCCTTTCAGGTTATCGGTTCTCATGGCTTGAATAAGACTGACCGAATAATCCCCGTTGTGCGGAAATTTGTAATTTATTTTATACTGAAAAAGGGTTTCTTTGGTATCACCAAATCCTTTACCAATCCATTCTCCATTGGGTTTTGCCAGCACATAATTTAGAGTGTCGACGGCTTGGCGTTTAGATTGGTGATCGGTGAAATCAACGATAAGCCGAATATTACTATAAGGATAATCGTTGTTGTTTCTTATAACAAATATAATATTTTTTGCATGTTGGGCGTCGCTAATTTTAAAGTCGAACTGCTGCTTCGCTTTTTTGTTCCAGGTGCCATTAATGCTTTTCATTTGTACGGTTTCCGAGGCATTGCTGCAACTCACCACTACGCCGATAACGAAAAATAGGGTCAGAATCTTATGCATTTTCATCACGTTTTGGCGAAAAATTTTTCCTGCTTTTTTTCTGTGGGTTGGGAGTGTTGGGGTTGTTATTTTGGTTGTCAACCGAACCGGGTTTTCTGCTTTTCTGTTGCTCGCCGCTTTTTACCTGTGGCTTTTTATTGTTGTTGCTGCTTTGAGCCGGTGGAGCCGGTCGCTCTTTAGAGGCCGTTTTTTGGTTGCTCGGTTTTTTCCGGTTTTGGTTTTTTCCCTGATTTTTCTGGCGTCGGTCAAACCTTTCAATATTGCTTTCTTGAATAAGGTCTACGGTTTTCGCAACCGTGTCGTTGACCATTAAATCCTCTAACGGCGGAGCTTTTTCACCTTTTTTGTTGAGGGCAATCAGTCTTTTCACTTCAGCAGTGTCCAAATCATACCATGCAATGGAACGATCAACATAGGCGAACCACATTCTTTTCTTAAACACATCAATCTTAATACAAAATGCCCTGCCTTTCTCAGTGTCTAATGTGGTGGAAGATGAAGGGAAATCGCTAAGCGCATCTAAGTAACTGTCAAGTTCGTAATTGAGGCAACACTTCAGTTTGCCGCATTGCCCAGCCAGTTTTTGAGGGTTAATGCTTAATTGCTGATAGCGTGCGGCATTGGTGTTCACCGAACGAAAATCCGTAAGCCAGGTTGAGCAGCACAATTCCCTTCCACAAGAGCCAATACCACCCACTTTCGCCGCTTCTTGACGAAAGCCAATTTGCTTCATATCAATTTTTGTTCGAAACGTAGCGGCATATTCTTTAATCAACTGCCTGAAATCCACGCGGTTATCAGAGGTATAATAAAAGGTTACTTTTTGCCCATCTCCCTGAAACTCGACATCAGTTACCTTCATTTCCAGCATCAGTGCATACGCAATTTTACGGGCCTGAATTTTAACTTCTTCTTCTTTTGCGCGCGACTGTTGCCAAACTTCAACGTCTTTCTGGTTGGCAATTCGGTAAATTTTGAGAGGGTTTTCTTCAGATGCTTTTTTCTTCTTCATCTGAATTTTAACCAACTCGCCGGTGAGACTAACCACACCAATATCGTGACCCGGACTCGATTCTACTGTTACTACACTTCCAATGTGCAGCGGTAAATTGTGTACGTTTTTATAAAAATGTTTTCGGTCATTCTTAAATCGCACCTCCACAAAATCGCATTGGGTTGCGGTGGGGTTATTGATGTTCGAAAGCCAGTCAAAAACACTCAATTTATAGCTATTTCCGCAGGAATCTACTTTTTCACAGCCATTCGCAGATTTTGTTCCGCAAGAATGGGACGAATCGCCGGATGTTTTGCATCCACAACTCATAATTTAATGATCTATAATTCGTGCAAATTTAAACTAATTTTTTTTGTGAAAATGAAGCCATCTGATTTTTGATTGATTATTTTTAATACTAGAATTCATTGTGAAATTTATAAGTATTTGATCTTTTGTGTATCAATAATACAATGTTGATTTCTGGCAAAATGAGGGTTTCAGCGCGCAGCACTTAATTTAAACAGTTGCATTTTGCATCAGTATCGTGTTGGAAAAATTACGTTTAATAAAGCAATAAATAGGTGTGATGCGATCATTTTTACTTTAAACATTATGGATAAAATACCAATTGTTTAAATATTTATTGATATATTAACATTTGTTTTAAAAATAATTTTATATTTGAAACCAATAATAATGAATCATATGAAAAAAATTGTTTTATCTATGGCACTCTTAGCCGGAGCTTTGGTTTATGCAGGCGGTTTTAGGGTTTCGTTGCAGGGCGTTAAGCAATTGGCAATGGCTCACACGAGTGCACATGCAGAAGATGCGAGTGTGGCGTTCTTTAATCCTGCTGGGATTTCCTTTATTCCTGCAAAATTAAGTATTGCTGCCGGTGGTTTTGGAGCAAAATCGGAGGTGGAATATCAGAATGTTACTTCACTTTATTCTGCGAAGACCAGTAGTCCAATGGGGACACCGTTGTATGCAGCGATTACTTATCGGCCAGTGGATCGGCTTACGTTAGGTTTCAGCTTCTCTACCCCTTTTGGAAGCACCATCGAGTGGGATAAAAATTGGGCAGGAAAAGAAATGGTACAAAGAATGGAACTTAAAGGGTTCTATTTTCAACCCATGTTCGCGATAAAACTGGCAGATTGGGTATCAGTGGGTGCAAGTTTTATCTATGCGAAAGGTTTAGTAGATTGGGATAAATCCATCACTCAGCTGAATGGTTCTCTTAATTTGAACGACACAGAAGCCCACGGTCATGGTTACGGATTGGGCGTTTACCTGCGACCAACCAGCAATCTTGATGTAAGTGTTGCCTACCGCTCCAAAGTGGATATGGAAGCTACCAAAGGAAAAGCCACCTTCAATGTGTCGCCCGCACTTTATGCAGGCATTGGTTTGCCATCCAACAGCGGTGGGGTTGACGGTTTTAAAGCAACGCTTCCTTTGGTGGAAGAATACACGGTTGGTTTAACGTATAAAGTAACACCTAAATGGAGTGTTTCTGGTGACTTCAACTATACCGGATGGAGCAAGTACGACAAGTTAACATTAGATTTCAACCATGCTTTAGTGGGTAACCAGACCGATAAAACCGTATCAGTTGTTCCTAAAAACTTTAAAGACACTAAAACGTACAGAATAGGGACGCAATACATGGTGTTGCCTTACCTTGCAGCCCGGTTAGGATATTACTACGATGAGTCGCCTTACGATGATGCTAATTTTATCCCAGAAACTCCTTCATTCAATACCAGCGTTGTAACCGCAGGTTTAGGATTTAAATTTGGAAGAATGGGGGTTGATCTCGCAGGAGGTTTGGCTTTTCCACAAGCTAGAAATATAGAAAACGCATACTACAACTTCTACGGGCAGGCAAAAGCAAAAGCATTGTATTTCGGCTTGGGTCTTTCGTATAACGCATTTTAAGATTAATTAAATTATGAAAAAAATATTAATTTCAACCGTTGCTGTTTCTGCTTTATTGCTTACAGTAGCGTGTAAAACAGATTTTGATACTGACGTTAATAGCGTACAGGTAACCAAAGGCGACGCAGACTTTTCTAAATATGTGGCGCTAGGGAACTCACTTACTGCTGGATATAGAGATGGTACACTTTATAGCGACGGACAAAACGAATCTTACCCATCCATGGTTGCCAAACAAATGCAACTGGCCGGTGGAGGCGCATTTAAGCAACCAATGATTCCCAACAACACAGGAGGATTTACCGATCTTTTCGCAGCAAGTGGCAATACCAGTTTTTATGGTAAACTAACGTTAAAGGTAGTGAATGGTTCATTATCTCCAGTGGCTAGTGCTCCTGGTGCTAATTTAGATAATGTGTCTAAAGATGGACCTTTTAACAACATGGGTGTTCCAGGGGCAAGAGTCGCACATTTGCTCGCACCGGGATACGGTAATCCAGCAGGTTTAGCTTCAAATCCGAAAACGGCTAATCCCTATTTTGTAAGATTTGCGTCTTCGCCTGCAACCTCCGTGCTTGCGGATTTTATTGCCCAAAAGCCAACTTTCTTCTCCCTTTGGATTGGGAATAACGATGCATTGTTGTACGCAATGGCAGGAGGTGATCCATCGATAGAGCCCTTAACACCGTCCGAGCAATTTGGCCAGTATTACAACATGCTCATCAACGAGATTTCTACCAAGACAAGCGCGAAAGGTGTTATTGCCAACATTCCAAATGTGACTTCTATTCCGGCGCTCACCACGATTCCTTACAATCCCATCACGGCAGCTGTTTTAGGAAATGGAAATGTGGCGGTAGGAAATGCCAATATCGATGCGCTTAATGCTCAGCTTTATGGTCCGTTAGTTCAAATTTTAAACTTAGTAGGAGGAGGAGATCGTATTAAGCTTTTGTCTAAAACAGAGCCAAACCCTGTATTGTTGAAGGATGAGAGTCTTGAAAACCTGGGTGCTAAGATTCAGTTTGCAGCAGCCAACTCTGGGAATCCGGGATTAGTAGCTTTAGCACCTTATTTAGCAGCAACCTACGGACAAGCAAGGCAAGCCAAAGCAGGCGACCTCATGCCACTAACAACAAGAGCAGCTATTGGAACAGCGGCTCCAGTATCACCGGGAGTACCTGCAACATTGGCATCTCGAGGTATTGCTTACCCGTTCGAAGATCGTTTTGTTTTGACAATAACCGAAGTTGCTGAAGTAAATTCCACCATTGCGGCCTACAACCAAGTCATTAAAGCGGCGGCAGATGCGAAAGGGTACGCTTTTGTAGATGCGAATGCGAAAATGACAGAATTGGGCGCTGCATCTGGAATTCAGTATGATGGCATTAGATATACCGCAACATTTGTCACCGGAGGAACTTTCTCTCTTGATGGTGTGCACCTTACGGGTCGTGGTTATGCAGTGATTGCCAACGAATTCATCAAAGCAATCAATTCAAAATACCATTCCACGTTGCCTCAAGTTACCGTTAACCAGTACAGTGGTGTAACCTTCCCTTAGGAATGTAAAATGACAACAACACAAAAACCACCCGATATTTTTTGGGTGGTTTTATTTTTTTAAATTTGTCGCATCTAAAAAAGTAAAAATGGCTGATCAGGCAAGTTATCTATTTTCGACCAGAACAAGTAAAGTACTGGCCGAGAGAATTGCTCATTATTATGGTAAAGAATTGGGCAAAATAAATTTTCAGGAATTTAGCGATGGTGAATTTGAACCAGTTCTGGATCAGTCTGTTCGGGGTGGCAGGGTTTTCCTGATAGGTTCCACATTTCCCCCGGCTGATAATTTATTGGAGCTGCTTTTAATGATTGATGCTGCCAAAAGAGCATCGGCAAAAAGCATTACCGTGGTGTTGCCTTATTATGGTTTAGCAAGGCAAGACCGTAAAGACCAGCCAAGAGCACCTATTGGAGCTAAGCTGGTCGCCAATTTGCTCACTGCTGCCGGTGCCACCAGAATCATGACGATCGACTTGCATGCCGATCAAATCCAGGGGTTCTTCGAAATACCGGTGGATCACCTGTATGCTTCTACCATCTTTATCGATTACATTCACTCATTGAATTTAGACAACCTGACCATTGCATCTCCCGATATGGGCGGCGCCAAGCGTGCCAAGAATTACGCAAGTCATTTGGGCGCTGAGGTTGTTATCTGCTATAAAGAAAGAAAGAAGGCAAATGTGGTGGAAGAAATGTTTCTTATTGGAGATGTAAAAGACCGTAATGTTATCCTTATTGACGATATGATCGACACTGCCGGAACGCTCTGTAAAGCAGCCGATATCCTGATGGCCAACGGTGCAAAATCAGTTCGTGCAATGGCAACCCACCCTGTATTATCGGGCAAAGCGTACGAAAACATCCAAAACTCGCAGATATCTGAAGTCATTGTTACCGATACCATTCCTGTTAAAGAAAATCTTTCGAACAAAATTAAGGTGCTTTCATGCGCAAAGTTGTTTGCGGATGTAATGAAAATGGTACACGAACACCAGTCCATCAGCGATAAGTTTATCATTTAATTTACCGATGGTTAAAAATTGTATTGAAAAATCGTTCTGTTCGGAGCGATTTTTTTTATTGTGAAAAATCATTATCTTTGCACCCTAAAATTTTTAACATTTTACAATGAAATCAATTACAATTCAAGGTACAAAAAGAGAAAGCGTGGGCAAAAAGTCTACTAAAGCTTTACGTGATGCTGAATTAGTTCCTTGTGTTGTTTACGGAGGACAAGAAACCCTGAACTTTTCTGCTACAGAAAAATCGTTCAAAGGTTTGGTCTATACTCCTGAAGCACACACGGTATCTATTGAGGTTGACGGAAACACTATTCCTGCCGTACTTCAGGACATCCAGTTTCACCCCATCACGGACAAAATTCTTCATGCAGACTTCTATCAACTTTCTGAAGACAAAGCAGTAATCATGGAAGTTCCGGTAAGAATTACCGGTCGTTCTAAAGGGGTTGTTGCAGGGGGTGTATTGCGTCAGTCTTTCAGAAAACTTAAACTGAAAGCAACTGCAGCAAATCTTCCGGACGAAATCGTTATCGATGTAACTCCTCTTAAAATTGGTAATAAACTGTATGTGGGTGATATCAAAACCAATAATTTTATCTTTATGCATCCAGACAATGCAGTGGTAGTCGCTGTTAAGATGTCTAGAAATGCAATGAAAGGTGGCGCAGCAGTAGACCATGATGATGAAGAGGAAGGACACGAAGAAGGGCACACCGCTGAAGCACCAGCGACTGAAACTGAAGCATAATATTTTAATAATATTACTTAAAATCCCGCCTCAATTGGTGGGATTTTTTTGTTCCGCAGGTTGATAACCAATACGAATGAGGTATTATGCTTGAACAATAGGGTAGTTATTTTTTCAAAAAAAGTACATACATTTATCCCCATATAAAGACGATACCGTGCGCAATTCATTAATATTCATTTTACTTTTCATTTTTCATTTTTCAGTGGCACAGCAAAATGAAGAGTTTCAGTCGGTGAAAAAATATTTCGATTATCAGCGTTTTATGCTGAATGACCAATTCAAAAAAAGATTTGATGAGGAGGATGCCATTGAAACAAAAATCAGCATTAAAAAAGATTTTTCGGAGTTTATGCAGAAAATGGACAGCATACAGAATACTGCGCTTATTGGTGCCCTCATTAAAGTGAAAAACCGAGAAGATTTGCAACGTTTTGACCCCACAAAAAAGGGCTTATCCACGCAAAATTCACCTGAGAAATCCGAACTGAGCAGTGAAGCAAAGTATCCGGGAGGTTTTAATAATCTACGCCAACAAGTGGCAGGTCTTTTTTATTCGGGTGCGGTACTGGCAGATCAAAAAACATTAAAAGCAGTAGTCGCTTTTGTGGTGGAACGAGATGGCAGCATTACCTCGGTGCATGCAGAAGGAAACAACACCAGCTTCAATCGGCAGGCAGAAATTGCGATGTATCTTCTTCCCGACAAGTTTGATCCGGCCTATGTGGACGGAACACCCGTAAGGTATCGTTTCCGACTTCCTTTAGCCATGAATTTTGAATAATATTTAATCCGATTATATGTTGATCAAAAAAATGTTTACAGCTTATGTCGTCATGGCGTGTTTCATTCATTTACGAGCGCAGGAAACATATGAGGAGGGAATTAAACGTAATGATGCCATGATTAGCCCTATTGAATTAATTGCAACTCCAATGCTTAACATTTCTTACGAGCGGTTGCTCAATGAAAAATCAGGGGTTGGTATTAATGGAATTTTTTACTTTCGCAACGATAGTGATGATTCCCACGAGGACAGTAAGTTTTCCCAGGTTTCTGCATTCTATAGGATGTATTTCGGCAGAAAATACGCAGCAGGATTTTTTGTGGAAGGTTTCATACCCGTTACCATGACCACTGATATTCGGTATTATAGTAGTAAATATGATGACAATCGCCGAAGTACGACAATAGGTGCCGGCGTCGGGTTTGGCGGAAAGTGGGTGGTGAAGAGAAATTTTGTTTTTGAAGCCAGTATGGGTATTGCCCGAAGATTTGGAAAAAGTAACGCTTACTTTGGTGCCCTTACAGGAAAAGGAATGCTGGGGATTGGCTATCGCTTTTAAATAAAGATGAATTGCAGGAAATTGACGATTGCTCTTTTCCTATTTAAAATTAATGACCATGTTCACCGACGAATATTTTATGAAAATAGCGTTGCAGGAAGCAGAGGCCGCACTGGACGAGGATGAGGTTCCGGTGGGTTGTGTTATCGTTGCCAACAACCGTATTATTGCAAAATCGCATAATCTTACTGAAACAATGAATGATGTTACCGCACATGCGGAGATGCAGGCAATTACTTCCGCCGCTAATTTTTTGGGTGGCAAGTACCTGCAAAATTGTACCATGTATGTAACGTTAGAGCCGTGCATCATGTGTTGTGGTGCGCTGAACTGGTCTCAAATTTCTAAGGTTGTGATTGGTGCGCGCGACAAACAAAGAGGTTTCATCAAACATCACCTTTCGTTGCACCCGAAAACAGAATTAGTTACTGGCGTTTTAGAAAATGAATGCTCCGCAATGGTGAGCGATTTTTTCCGGGCAAGAAGATAATTCTTTACAAATCTTTTCCTAAGAAATACAACCCTTTTAACGTGTGAAGCCGATCTGCAATATGAATTTTGTTGGTCAGTGGTTTGTAAACATGGGAAACGCCGCCTGTAGCAATGACAAAACATTCGTCCTGCACTTCATCGTTAATGCGGTCGATAAAACCCTCTACCATGCCTAGGAATCCATAGACCATACCACTTTGCATACACGATACAGTGTCTAATCCGAGAACGCTTTTGGGCTTAATCAATTCTATTTCAGGCAATTGCGCGGTTTGTCCTACCAAGGAATTGAGTGACGTAATAATACCTGGTGCAATGATGACACCCAGTGTTTCACCCTTTTCGTCGATGCAGCTGGCGGTAAGCGCCGTTCCAAAATCCAGAATAATTTTCTTGTTTCCCGGGTACATATAATGCGCTGCAACAAGATTGGCGTAAATATCGGTTCCCATTTGTTTAGATTTTGCCTGGATTTGGGAGGGCGAATTGCGGTCCACAATGATGGGCTTTTTGCCGTGCATTTTTTGAATGGCTCTTGAAATATCGTGTGTGAGCTGCGGCACTACCGAACCAATGATGACTTTGTCGATGTTGCGGGCTTCTATTTTATGGGTTTGATACATCATCATGAACTGCATTTGCATTTCATCGCTGGTGCGGTAGGGCTTTGTATTAATGATCCAAGAAATATCACAGTTGTCATCATCAAAAAGTCCGAAGCGAATGTTGGTATTCCCGATATTGATTACAATTGAAGTCATGCCTAAAAAATTGAGTTTTGATGGTATCTATTTTACTTCCACGAAATTATCTGTCGGGTTCACATCGGCTAATCGCTGAGAAAAGTCGATGCCCAACGCGCTGATCTGTGATTTGGAGTAAGGAATGGTAAATGTGTATTCCTTTTGGGTCCATGGCCAATACCCAAGCGTTTGAAAATCACCGTAAATATCCTTCGTTTTCCAAGTGTGCGTCATGTTCAGCGGAATCTGATAATTGACCACCGATCCGTCTTTTTTCAGAATAGAGAAGTCGATCGGCATCGGCACCTGTCCCTTATTTTCTAAAGTAATCGTGGTAGAATCGGTGTCGTATTTTACGGCTTTCACACTGTAATCAATCGTTTTCGTGGTGTTGATCCAATAATGCAAAAACCATTTAAGATCCATACCGGAAATCTTTTGGGCAATATGCATAAAATCCCTTTCCGTAGGATGTTTAAGATGCCATTGTTCATAAAAGTCTCTCATGATGAGCGAAAGGTTCTGCTCACCGACGATGTACCCAAGTTGAACAAGGAAAAGCTCACCCTTCACATACGATGCGAAGGAATAGGCACGTCCATCATCATGGTGGTCGGCTAACCAAACAGCGGGCTCCTCCTTGCCAGTTTTGGTAAAATTAATGTATGAATTAATGGCGCTTACAAAAGGATTGGCAACAGGGCTTTGGGGCGGAAAAAGCTGATACATTACCAAATCTTCATAATAACTCGTGAAACCTTCATCCATCCAGGGACGAACGCTTTCGTTGTACGCCATCATCTGCTGGTTCCAGGAATGACCGGCTTCGTGAACCATCAAACCCACCAATCCATCCAAAGAAGTGGCTTCTCCCAATATCATGGTGCACATCCCGTATTCCATTCCACCATCACCACCCTGAATGAAAGCATACGAAGGATAAACGTAGCGTCCAAATGTTGCATTCATAATCTGGAAAAACTTGGTGATATAGGGCTTTGAAGTTTCCCAAAAGATGGTTTTATCCGATTTTTGATATACATAGTAGATTTTAGGACCATCTAAAATGGTGAAATTCTCCACGGTATAATCTCGGTCTGCCGCAAAGGCAAAATCAAGAATGTTTTTTGCGGTCCATTTCCAGGTTGCCTTGTTTTTGCTGTCAGTTTTAACGGAAGCATTGCTTTGGTATCCTTTTACTTCGGAAGGGTTTTCCAGTGTTCCGCCTGCACCAATAACGTAATCTTTGTCGATTTTAATATTAACTTCAAAGTCGGCAAAAGGTGAATGAAATTCTCGTCCCACGTAGTCAAAGGTGGCCCATCCATCATAGTCGTATTCCGCAATTTTCGGGTACCATTGGGTCATGGTTAAATCGATTCCTTCCGAGTTGTTTCTTCCTGCACGCCTAATTTGCTGCGGAATTACTGCGTCCCATTCCATCGTTAACGTTGTCGTAGAATTAGCTTTCACTGGCTTGTCGAGATACACCTTCATAATGGTTTCCTGAATGTCAAACTTTATGTTTTTGCCATTTTGTTTGATCCAATGGATGTTTTGCGCTCCTTCCTGATCTTTCGGGATGGATGCCAAACGTGAAATGCCGTTAACCTGCAAACGTGAATCTCCGCTTTTTCCCTGGCTCTGCACACGCTGATCCATCATGGAATTGGGCTTAAAGGCATTCCAATATAAATGAAAGTAAATCACCTTCAGTTCGTCGGGTGAATTATTGGAGTAGGTAATGGTTTGTTTTCCGGCGTAGGTAAAGTTGTTGGCATCGACATCAATATCCATCTTGTACTGTGCATATTGTTGATAGTAAGCGTTCTGCTGAGCAGCTACCATCCCGAAAACCAAAGAAAGTGTAAGAAGAATTATTTTTTGCATAATGATTAATAAAACGGGCGAAAGATAAGGATTTTTCATAAAAAACCCTTTCTGCAGGAGATGAGCAGGAAGGGTTGATCTTGTTTCAGCATGGATTTACTTGGCGCTATTGGCTTTTGCGCTTTGCAAAATTTTCTCCAAAATTCTCAGCGTAATGAGGTAGGTAGGTTTTACGCCACTCAAACCCAATCCGCCGGAAGAGAGCGTTGAGCCGGTTTCTAACGGGTTGTCGGATGCGTAGTAGGCGTACATCACAAAAAGATCTTCAGAAATATGATGACGAATTTTTGATGCCACCTGAATTGCTTTCTGGTAATGCGCTCCTTCCATTTCTAGCCCAATGGCCTTCCATGATGTGTCCATGAAATAAGTAAGTATATCTTTGTTCTGAAGCGATGTGCCCAACACAGTCACCATTCCGCCTTCGAATGCTTTCAGTTCATCGTCTTCAAAATCGTTCAGTTTCAAAGCATTTTCAAATGGGTAATTGTCGGCAGTTCCTTCAAATACGTGCGAAGTGGGAATCATAATATCACCTTTTTCGCCCATTAAAATTCCAGCTTTTCCCATGATGGAAATGGATTTTACTTTCATGGTAAACACTTCGCCGTTGTACTCGTAAGGACGCAGGAGTTCGTCCATAATTTCGTAGGCTTGCTCACCAAAAGCATAATCGAAAACCATAATCACATCATCGCCACTGTATTTTATACCGGCAAAAGGAGTGTTTTTGAGTTCGGTTTTGGCCAAATCGATAAACTGAACATCGATGTTGCTGCCGCTTTGGTCATCAATGTAAATAAGCCCTGCTTTTTGAGAGTGTTGCAGTACTTTTTCCTGCAATACCTTTTTATTAGAAATTTCTTCGTACAGTTTATAATCAACATCTTTTGTTGCTTTTTTACCCAGCGAATCATTGCCGTAGAGCATGTTTTTTACGGAGTGCATGTTGGCGGAAATAATGTGCAGAGGCCTCATCTGCAGGTTGTTTTCGGCCAGCACTTCTTTTACTTTTTTCGCCCATTTTTCACCAAAGAAATGGTGACCCACCCGTTCTCTCAGGATGGCAGAAAAATGTACTTCCCGCTCGCGTATTTTTTTGAAGTCATTAAAACTCTCATTCCCTAAGTTGTAGATGATTTTGAAAAGTCGATCCGGA
Source organism: Chryseobacterium sp. 39-10 (assembly GCA_001898255.1). GTDB lineage: Bacteria > Bacteroidota > Bacteroidia > Flavobacteriales > Weeksellaceae > Kaistella. The sequence goes on from MKTK01000038.1 coordinate 410,031, forward strand.
TTTTTATCATCGCCAAAATTATTGTATGCGTCCAAAGTTTCATCAAACGTTCTGCCGAGCAGCGAAGAAAGGTGAATCAAAGCAACTTCTTTTTCTTTTCGGCTGAATTTTTTTTCGCCTTTTGCTACTTCTTCGATGATTTTCCAGGCGCGTGTCGGGATATCATTTTCATCAGAAATAAAGGCCAAATTGCGAATTTTATCCGCTTCAATATATAGAAAGGTAAGGTGCGTAAGGATGTCATAAATCTCGGAACGCCCCAAAAGAACCTCAATATTCATTTGATGTTCATCGATGCGGTAGCAGTTTCTTCTTCTTTTTTTGGGAACAATAACTTCGAAGCTTCCCTTTTCAAAACCTTCGTCAGAAGTGAGGTGAATAAACGAACATTCCTCGATTCCTTCCGGTAATCGGTCCAGAACATACATCAAGCCATTCAGCTCAATTTTATTGGGCACGCCCATTGTTCCGTAGATTTCCGGGTTTATGGTCAGTAATAAGTTTCGGAGGCTTTCACCGGAAATTCCGGATGGTTTGAAAAAACCGCGATAGAATAAGTGGCGCATGGAAACATAAAGACGCTCAATTGCTTCAGTAGTTTCTCTTGCTCTTGAATTTGCCATAGGTGTATCTTTTGGCAAAGATAGTACTTATAAGAAAAAGTTCCTAAGACATTACCGATTGTTCATGTACGACGAATAGAAGTTATCGATTGGATTTTGCTTTTTTTTAATCCTTATGAAATTTTTGCCCTAAAAATTTAAGGGTATTGTACGTTGAAAGTTTAGTTTTTTGTATTTTTGCCCCATAAATTCAAACTACAAAATGGCAAATTTAAGATTTAAAGCATTAGAAACATTGTCTTTTAAAGATTTCAGAAAAGACAATGCTGTGGAGGTTCCTGCAAAACTGTCGGAACTCTTCTGCCAGAATGTTTTTTCGGAAGAAACAATGAGATCGTATCTGACAAAGGAAGCATTTACCTCCATTCAGAATGCGATAAAAAAAGGAACAAAAATCCAGCGTGATGTTGCTGATCAAATTGCGGTGGCAATGAAAGATTGGGCATTAAGCAAAGGCGTAACGCACTATACGCACTGGTTTCAGCCGCTTACCGGATCTACTGCCGAGAAGCACGACTCTTTTTTTACTCCATTCGAAAGCGACCGGGCTATTGAAAGATTTTCTGGCGGTTTGCTCATTCAGCAAGAGCCAGATGCATCCTCGTTCCCCAACGGTGGAATTAGAAATACTTTTGAGGCAAGAGGATATACCGCATGGGATCCTACTTCACCTGCATTTATTATGGGTACAACCTTATGTATTCCATCCATCTTTATTTCATACACTGGTGAAACCCTCGATTATAAAGCGCCGTTATTAAGAGCTTTGAATGCTGTTGATGATGCAGCAACAGATATTTGCAAATCTTATTTTGATAAAAATGTGACGAAGGTTACCCCAACTTTGGGTTGGGAACAAGAGTATTTTCTTGTTGATTCCGCACTCTACCAATCAAGACCCGATTTGGTCATCACGGGAAAAACAATGCTAGGTCATTCACCTGCCAAAGGGCAGCAGCTGGATGATCACTATTTCGGATCCATTCCCACCCGGGTGATGAACTTTATGAAAGAACTGGAGATTAAATGCATGCAGTTGGGTATTCCGGTTACAACGCGGCACAATGAAGTGGCACCTAATCAATTTGAGTTGGCACCAATGTTTGAAGAAGCAAACGTTGCCGTGGATCATAATTCTCTTTTGATGGATTTAATGGCAAGAGTGGCGCACAAACACCATTTCCATATTCTTTTCCACGAAAAACCCTTTGCAGGCGTTAATGGTAGTGGGAAACACAACAACTGGAGTTTAGCAACGGATTCGGGTGAAAATCTTTTGAGCCCCGGTAAAAACCCTAAGAAAAACCTTCAGTTCCTTACTTTTTTTGTAAATACCCTGAAAGCAGTGCATGATTATGCAGATCTGCTTCGCGCAAGTATTGCTTCTGCAAGTAACGACCATCGATTGGGAGCCAATGAGGCACCTCCTGCAATTATTTCAGCGTTTATCGGGTCACAGCTTTTCGGTGTGTTGGAAGAATTGGAAAAGGTAACCGATGGCAAACTTTCGCCAGAAGAAAAAACAGAGTTAAAGTTGAATGTTGTTGGCAAGATCCCTGAAATTTTACTTGATAATACAGACCGTAACAGAACATCACCTTTTGCATTTACCGGAAATAAATTTGAAGTTCGCGCAGTAGGTTCGTCAGCCAATTGCGCCGAAGTGATGACGGTGCTGAACGCTATTGTTGCAAAACAGTTGAAAGATTTCAAGAAAGAAGTAGAAGCGCTGATCGCCAACGGATTGAAGAAAGATGAAGCCATCTTTAATGTGTTGAGAGAATACATTAAAGTGTCAAAAAATATTATGTTTGAAGGCGATGGCTACTCTGATGACTGGGCGAAGGAAGCTAAAAAGCGCGGACTCAAAAACCTGAAAACAACGCCAGAGGCACTTAAACATGAACTGGATAAAAAGTTTGTAGAACTCTTTGAAGAGCTTGGTATTTACACGCATCGAGAGTTGGAAGCCAGAAACGAAATTAAGCTCGAAAAGTATTCAACTGTTATTTCCATTGAAGCAACCGTTTTGGCTGATATTGCCAGAAACCACATTATTCCTTGTGCCATCAACTATCAGAATAGATTGATCGACAATGTGAAAGGTCTTAAAGAGATTTTTGGCGAGAAAGAATATGCAAAACTTGCCAAAGAACAAATCAATATGATTGCTGAGATTTCTGAACATATTTCGGTGATCAAGGTGGGTGTTGAGAAACTGTTGGCTGCCATTCAGAAGGCAAAAGCTGTTGGCAACTCACAGAAGATGGCTGAGGCATTTTGCAATGATGTGAAGCCCCTTTTCGAAGACATTCGTAATGCATCAGATGAACTGGAAATGTTGGTGGACGATGAATTATGGCCAATGACCAAATACAGAGAATTGTTGTTTACTAGATAAACTAACAGTCAACTATTGTCAATGAAAGTCCGGGGAAACTCCCCCGGACTTTTTTTTGATGAGGAATAAAACACGTGGAGATAGAAAGAAGCAAAGATTCAATACGCTGCTAAATCCAATGTACAATAATCGCAGCTTACAGAGCAGTACTACTCAAAGAGAATTATGTACGCTGAGACGGTGAATACTCACAATTTATGGTATCAATGTCAATCCATAAATTCCGATAAAGTCTGATTTTATTGATGATTTCCTTTATGATGTCATGATAGAAGATTTTTATCGTTCGATAGACGCCATATATAAATGTTAACAAATCTTAATGAAAATAAAAAAGCAACCCCCATAAATACAGGGATTGCGGCTCGTTTTCCTTTAACATTACATGAAGCAACGTTAAAATATGTTAAAAAGAAACTGTAAAAAGGGTGTTTTCACCCTCCTTCGCAGGGTTATATTTATTTTTGTAATGCTTTTTAAAACAAATAATACTTTTTAACAGAGATAATCAAATATATATGAAGAAAAGAGTTCTGTTTTATTCGATTATGATGGTGGCCATTTTCTCGCTACAATCATGTGTTACCAATTATGTTGTTTCTTCACCAACCACCTACCAAAACGAATACAAATCGAATGCCAAACTTGCATCGATTGATAATAAAAAATTGGAGGTAGCTAAATCTCAGTTAATGAGCAGTTTTGCTAGCGAAAAAGTTGCTGCAGCAAGAAGTGTAGAAAATGCTGCCAAAAATGAAGAAATTGCGAAAACCGTTAGATTTACTAAGAAAATTGACGATATTTTAACCGAAGCTGAAACCTATTTAGGTACACCATACCGATTTGGTGGTATGACCAGAAACGGAATCGATTGTTCTGCATTCGTACTTTCGGTTTTTGGTGCTGCTACAGGAATGCAATTGCCACGAGTTGCTGCTGCACAAGCCATGGAAGGTGAACGCATAGAAAAAGCAGATCTTCAGAAAGGTGATTTAATCTTCTTTGCTCATCGCGGTGGAAACAGAATTTCGCACGTTGGTATTGTGGAAGGAGTAAGTGCAGATGGAGAAATTACTTTCATCCATGCAGCAACCTCAAGAGGTGTGATGGTGTCTTCATTGAATGATTCGTATTGGGGGCCGAAGTTTAAGCTGGCCAAACGAGTTTTTTCGCAAGAAACCTTTGATTCAAATTTTGCAAGAAACTAAACGAAAATAGATAATTGATCAGGAGAAAGTCAGCTTTTTTAAGTTGGCTTTTTTTGATGACCATTGTTGAAGATGTTCAGGATAAAAAAAGCATTTTATTGTACCAGAATTGATTAAAGCCATGAGCCAATTACCCTGAATGGAAAGCAGCTTGCGTTTACAAAAAATTGGCCATTATTTTTTGCTCTTGTTTGAGCCAGGATTTGCAGGCATTACACCAAACTATTTCTGTCGGTATAGTTCAGTTTAAAGAAGATAAAAGTCATAATTGAGAACGCCAAAAGCGAACTTCCTCCATAACTGAAAAATGGCAAAGGAATACCCACCGTTGGGAAAAGCCCCATCACCATACCAAGGTTAATAGCAAAGTGCATCAAAAGTATCGATCCGAAGCAATACCCAAAAACACGGTTAAAAATGGACTTCTGTCTTTCGGAAAGATAATAGATTCGCCCAATAAAAACAACATAACAAATAACCAGCATAGCACTTCCGAGAAAGCCCCATTCCTCACCCACTGTGCAGAAAATGTAATCGGTTTCCTGTTCAGGTACAAATTTACCCTGCGTAACGGAACCTTCTCGGTATCCTTTCCCAAAGAATCCGCCAGAACCTATGGCCGTCTTCGAGTACAGCAAATTGTAACCAGAAGTATCTCGAAAAGCTTTTTCGCCTTTGTACAAAACTTCAATTCTTTCACGCTGATGTTTGGGGAGTTTCTCCAAAATCTTAGGCGTTGCAAAAGCCAATCCGCATAAAACAGCTAGAATACCAACAATTGATGCGATGGACAGTACATTCCAATGGATTCGGTAAGAGTTCATAAATACTACGATGGCAGTGATGAGTAGGATTCCATAAACAACATATAAAGGATCCACAGCGAGCGATATCAAAAATACTGCAGCAAAGATAAAAACCACTCCGAAAAACCAGCCCGAAAGACCTTCGCGGTAGAGTGCGATAAAAAATGCAGTAAAAACCAGCAGAGAACCAACATCCGGAATAGCCAAAACCACTATTGCAGGAATGCCAATAATAGCAAAAGAGGTCAATAATGATTTTCTATACTTCAGGTTAAAATCAGGTCCGGAAACGTAATTGGCAAGCATTAGTGCGGTACCTATTTTCGCAAATTCAACGGGTTGCATGGTAAAGCTTCCGAATTTGTACCAGTTTTTCTGCCCTAAAATTTCTTTACCAAACGGAAAAAGGCCGATCAGCAATAAAACTCCTCCAATATAAAAGAGCCCCGACATATTTTCAAAAAATTTACTTCTGGTAAGGAAAATGATGATTCCCACCACAGTAGAAATACAAAAGAAAATCAGTTGCTTCTTGCCCAATGTAGCATCAACACTGTAAATGTTAACAATGGCAAATGCGCAAAGCAAAAAATACAGGGTAAGTCCCAATTTGTCTATTCCTTCTGCCCACTTCATTTTTTTGGGGTATTATTGTTGAGTTTTGATTTAATAGAATCCCTTTTTAAGATTAACTTAGCCCGTTGAAGATCATTTTTGATCAGCCGTATACTGTCTTCCAAACGTTGCAGTTTTACAGAATCCTTGTTAGGTTCTTTGTATAATCCTTTTCGCTTGAGGTCGACCACCCACTGCCGCTTGTACTCGGGCATAAAACTTGCGCCCACCATTTTCTTGTAGAGATTTTCTCTCTTTAAGTCTCCCAACAGATATTTTTCGGCAATTGCAGTGGCAGCAGGTCCTGCCCAAGTCGCCCCAAAACCTGCGTGCTCCATGACGGCGGCCACTACTATTTTAGGATTTTCAGCCGGTGCGGCTAAAACAAAAATGGAGTTGTCTTTTCCTTGCGGAACCTGAGCCGTTCCGGTTTTGGCAAGCATGGTAAAATCGCTAGATTTAAGTCCGCGCGCCGTACCCGCTAAAACCACTTTCTCCATCCCTTTTATAATCGGCTCAAAATATTTGGACTCTACTAAAGTTTTATGTTTAACCTTAAAGCGTGGATCTGGATTGGGCTTTCCATCAATTGACTTTACAATGTGAGGGGTATAGAACCAGCCACGATTGACGATGGCAGCCGTTGCATTTGCCATTTGAAGAGGTGTTAACAGTACATCTCCCTGGCCCATTCCATTGAAAATAGATCCATTCATCGTGTAATTGGCACTCCAGTCTTTTTTGCCGCCACTTCGTTTTTCATAGAACTCTCCCGTTGGTATGTGTCCTTTCGAACCTACCGCTAAGTCGTTATTAAGAAATTCTCCAACGCCGAAACTGCTCATGATTTTTTTCCATTCATCAACACCTCGCGACGGATCACCCGGATATTTATTCATAATAGCAATAAAAGCATATGAAAAATAGCAGTTGCTCGATACCTGAATGGCAGGAATTAATGGATCCGCACCGCCATGCCCTTTAATTCTCAGTCCTCTGTAATTAAACCCCCCGCCACAAGGGAAAATGGTTTTGTCATTCATTACACCCATTTGCTGTGCAGCTGCTGCAGTAAGCAATTTGAAGGTTGATCCTGGTGGATAAGCTGCCTGAACCGACCGATCGAAGGTTGGCCGATTATTATAGATGGTATCCATTTGGAGTCGGTAAAGGTTACGCGTTTTCTCCGGACCGGTAAAAAGATTGGGATCAATGTCGGGGCCTGTTGCCAGCACAAGAATTTCACCGTTGGCAGGGTCCAGCGCTACAATGGCGCCTTGTTTGTTCACCATCATTTCTTCAGCCATTCGCTGCAGATCGTAGTCGATGGTTAAGGTGATGTCTTTACCGGTAATCACATCCTTATCTAAAGTTCCATTTTTGTAAGATCCAATATTGCGCAAACGAATATCTTTCTGAATATATTTAACACCTTTTACGCCTCGAAGTTCTTTTTCGTAGGATTTTTCTATGCCTGTTTTACCAATGAAATCTCCAGGAAGATAGTAGAGAGAATCTTTTTTAATATCACGATCATTCACCTCGTTGGTGTAACCCAAAAGATTGCCGGAGGTAGAAACTTCATATTGACGCTGAGGTCTGGACACGATATTAAATGCCGGATATTTAAAAATAATTTCCTGAATTCTGGCAATTTCTTCACGGCTCAGGTTTTTCATAAAAGTCATCGGCGTCAGCTTCGAGAAATATTTCTCTTTTTTAATTTCGCTGATGCGCTTGATAAGTTGGGGTTTCGTTATCCTCATCAGATGACAAAAATCGATCGTGTCGAAGTCTGGCCGCATTAAAGCTTCAGTAAAGGAAATCTCGTAAGAGGGCTGGTTGCCCACCATAATTCTCCCATTCCTATCGAAGATGACACCTCGTTGCGGAATAACATATTCGGTTTTAATTGAAGTATTGGCAGCATTCAGGGCATATCGGTCGGTGAAAAGCTGCAAATAGGCAAGCCGCGCTATAAAGATTATAGCGAGTGAAGCTAATACGATACTGATTTTCAGGTACTGTGACTTCATGATGAACAACAACCTTGCAGGTGTTATGAGCAATAAATGGGGTTACGTTTGGTCAGACTCTTTGTTTAATTCTAAATGCTAATGCATACATCAGGATAAATATAAACGAAATTGCGCTGGTTGCCAAAACATTAACAAAGATTTCGAAAAAACGGCTGAATTTGAAAAATTCAATATACTGCACAAGCAACTGATGAAAGAATATACTTGTGGCAATAAAAAGCAGAAACTGGCTCCACTGTAAACTCTGGAATGAAAAAAAGTCGGTAGAAGTGTCGGTAGAAGTTCTGAAAATTAAGGTTCTAAAGTAAGCGATAGCGGTAGTTGCAAATGCATTGATGCCCCAAGTGTAAAGAAAAGCATCGATGCCTAAACCCAAAAGAAAACTGAGTGCCAAAAACTGAAAACGATTTCTGAAAAAGGGATAAAACATCACAAAAACAGGATACAAAACGGGCGTAAATTTACCAAACAACGTGATTTTGTTCAGCACGAAAATCTGCAACGCAATAAGCAATACAATGATCAGAATGTCGGTAAAAAGTGTTCTGCTTATCATTTTTCTCTTTTAATGGTGGCCTGTAAAGTATCTTGAATTTTGTCCACTTCTGCCTTTTTAAGGTTTTTCACCACATAGATTTTGTTGAGGGTTCCCATTTTTTCACTCAGCTCAACAGAAATGTCCCAAAAACCGGTCTTGCTGTCGACTTGATAACCGGCCACTTTGCCAATCATCACTCCACGAGGGAAGATTGCGGATTTACCGTCTGTTACCACGGTATCGCCTACCTGAAGAGGTACATATTTAGGAATATCTGAAAGATGCATGACTCTGGAGTCGTCTCCTTTCCAGGTAAGCGTCCCAAAATAACCCGACTTTTTCAGTGCCGCGTTAATCTTTATTTTATCCATACTGAGGATGGACTGTACCAATGCATACGAATTGGTGGTATTGATCACGATTCCCGCAATTCCGTTCGGCGCCATAACACCCATTTTGGGATATACACCGTCGCGCTTTCCTCGGTTAATGGTAAAATAATTGTCTTTTCTATTTATATTATTAAACACAATTTCGCCATCTACAAACGTGTAAATTTGGCCGCCCCCAATGGTATCATGAACTTTTCGGAAATCGGGCGCTTGGTTTGCTCCTTTTCCGTAAACCTGCACCATGAGCGCCTTATTTTGGGCAACAAGCTCGTCATTAATCTGTTTAAGTTTTAGGTAAGAAGCACCTTCATCAATATAGCCGGAAACCCACGAGTTCAGCGCTGCGGTTTGCGAGGCAAGCCACGACTGTTGCATAGAGTTCCTGCTGAAAATCAATACCAAAGCACTGAGTTGCAGAAATATAAAGAAGACGAATAATCCGTTCTTCGAAAATAATCTCAGCAAAAATCCCATTAAAAAATCGGCGTAAAAAGGTTGTAAATTATTTGATCAGGAAGTTGAATTTATCCATATTTTTCAGGGCAATTCCTGTCCCGCGCACCACAGCTCTCAGCGGATCTTCTGCCACAAACACGGGTAAGCCGGTTTTTTTGTGAATTCTGTCGGCAAGTCCGCGAAGCAATGCACCACCACCTGCAAGATAGATTCCTGTTTTGTAAATATCGGCGGCCAGTTCTGGTGGAGTAAGCGATAAAGTTTCCATCACCGCATCTTCAATTCTAATAATGGATTTGTCTAATGCGCGGGCAATTTCCTTGTAATTCACCATAATTTCTTTTGGCTTTCCTGTAATAAGATCGCGTCCTTGCACCGGGATATCTTCTATATCCACATCCAGTTCTTCAATCGCAGAACCCACTTCTATCTTTACTCGTTCTGCAGTTCTTTCGCCAATATATAAATTATGGTGTGTTCTTAAGTAGTAAGCAATATCACTGGTGAAAACATCACCTGCAATTTTTACCGATTTATCGCACACAATACCGCCTAAAGCCACTACCGCAATTTCAGTGGTTCCGCCACCTATATCGATAATCATGTTTCCTTCAGGTTTCTGAACATCGATGCCCACACCTATAGCTGCTGCCATTGGTTCGTAAATAAGCCGCACTTCTTTCGCGTTTACTTTTTGAGCAGAATCGCGAACGGCACGTTTTTCAACTTCTGTAATGCCAGAAGGAATACAGATAACGATTTTTAAAGTTGGTTGGAAAAGTTTTCCTTTGATCCCAGGAATCTGCTTGATGAACTCCTTAATCATGTGTTCAGAAGCATGAAAATCAGCGATTACACCATCTTTCAAAGGGCGAATGGTTTTAATGTCTTCGTGCGTTTTGCCCTGCATGTGTTTTGCTTTCTCGCCCACCGCAATTGGCTTCCCTGTCGATCTTTCAATCGCTACTATAGACGGCTGATCAATGACAATCTTGTTATTATGTATAATTAGTGTGTTTGCTGTTCCTAAGTCAATCGCAATATCCTGCGTGAACATATCAAATAACCCCATTTTTTTGCTGATTTTTTAAAGTGTACAAAGATATACATTTACAGCCGTTTCTGAAATTTACCTTTCTACAATTTCCGTTAAAATTTTATTAAATTATCCCTGTTTTAATTATAACAGTTTTGCGCTTAAAATATTTCATTTTTGATTAAAACTGTGCCCACGCATTAAAAAACACCCCAAAAAGTATCAATTTCTCACACTATTGATGAATGCCTTAAAAGTAGTGTTTTGCAGAATCTTCGTCTGGCCGAACAAGTCATGTTTCATTTAAAAGCATTAAATTTGCGGTTGCTTTATGAACAAAGAGACCAACATTCACAAAACTGCCAATTTTGCCGTTCTTAGCATTAGTTTCGAGAAAGCTGATGCCGAGACGAGGGGTAAGTTTTCTTTTTTTGATGATAATATCAAAAGGTTCGTAAACGAAATTCACGATAAGAATTTGGGTGACGCTTTTGTGGTTTCCACCTGCAACAGAACCGAAATTTATACCACCACGCCCAATTATTTGCTGATCGCTGAACTCTATTGCAAGACCATAGGCGTCAGTTTAACCGAGTTTATGCAATATGTCAATATTCAGCAGCATGAAGGTGCGCTCAATCATCTTTTTCGTGTTGCCGGAGGTTTGGAGAGTCAAATTATCGGTGATTTTGAAATTATCGGGCAAATTAAAAATGCATACCATCGTTTCAGAAAAGAAAGAAGGAATGCAAATCCTTTCTTGGAAAGAGCCATCAATTCAGCCATCCAGATTTCAAAAAGAATCAAGAATGAAACCGGTATTTCCAGTGGTGCTGCCTCTGTTTCTTATGCGGCGGTACATTATATACTGAAGAATCAGAAACAGATTTCTGATAAAAATATTCTGCTTTTAGGAGTAGGCGAAATAGGTCAGAACACGGTGGAAAATCTCGTGAAACACGTGTACAAACCCAAAGTGAAAATCGCCAACCGAAGTGCCGACAAAGCCGAAAAAATTGCTGAAAAGTACAAGATTCCCTATATTGAGTTCGATAGTTTAGGTGAAGAGCTGAAGCAAACCGACATTCTTATCGTAGCAACTGGAGCTGCGCATCCCATCATCAACCAAAGTCATTTCCCCAACGGAAAAGAAACGCTCGTTATCGACCTGTCGATTCCTAATAACGTGGAAAAAAATGTAACCGAGAATAGCCATGTTCAGTTGGTTGATGTGGATGAACTTTCGCAGAATATTACCGAAACCCTGATGCAGCGGCAAAAAGAAATTCCCAAAGCCGAGGTCATCATTAAAGAAATGACCAAAGACTTTATGGAATGGGAAAAGAAAAGAAAGCTCGCACCCAATATCCATCATTTTAAAGACGTTCTTAAAAACATAGAACGCAACGAAATGCACAACATTCATAAGAAGCATAAATATGTGGATGTGCACGATATGGATCTTTCCGAAAAGATGATTCAGAAAATTACCAACCGATTTGCAAAATACATTATTGATAATCCTTGGAAAGCCGAAGAAATAAGCAAGTTAATGCACGAAATTTTTGTGGAACAACCTAATAATGAGTACAATGAAAAACGTTAGAATTGGTACACGTCAGTCGCCACTCGCTTTGTGGCAGGCACGTGAAGTTGCACGAAATCTACAGAACAGAAATATAAAGACGGACATTGTTCCCATTCTTTCCTCCGGCGACAAAAATCTTTCTCAACCGCTTTATTCATTAGGTATCACCGGTATATTTACCAAGGATCTTGATACCGCTTTGCTCAACCAGGAGATTGATGTTGCCGTTCATTCCTTAAAAGATGTTCCTACCGAGCTTCCTCACAATGTGGAAATTATAGCCGTGTTAAAGCGCGATTACCCGCAAGATGTATTGGTGAGAAAAGCCAGCGCTGCAACACTGGAATTAAAAGATTTGAAGATTGCTACAAGTTCGTTACGCAGAAGGGCTTTTTGGTCAAAAGCGTTTCCGCAAACAGAATTTTGTGATATTCGCGGTAATGTAGAGACCCGTCTTAGAAAACTGGACGAACAGGATTTTGATGCAACCTTGTTTTCCCTTGCTGCTATTAAAAGAATGGGTTTAAGTGTTGATTATGAGCATCTTCCAATGATGATATCGGCGCCCTCGCAAGGGGTTGTTGCAGTGTGTGCAAGAGCTGATGATGACGAAACCAAAGAACTTTTTAAAGAGATCAATGATCGTCCTACTCAAATCTGCATTGAAATTGAAAGAAATTTCCTCAATACGCTGGAAGGCGGCTGTACTGCCCCCATAGGTGCTTTTGCGGAGATGAATGATCAAAACGAAATACGATTCAAAGGAATGCTTTGTTCCCTTGACGGAACAAATTGCATCGAAATCGACAAGATTTTTGAGTATCGTGATCATGTTAACTATGGTGAGAAGTTGGCTCAAGAAATAATGAAGAATGGCGGAGAAGAATTAATGCAGCAAATAAAAAATAGTTTATAAAAAAGAACTGGTGAGCTTCGAAGGCAATGAGAATACTCTTTACAAAAAAAATCAGCAAGCAGATGATTTCCAAAAAATTAGGGAGTCATTTTTCGTATGATTTTTTAGAGGTCATTAGGATCCGTCCTTTGCAGGTGGAAGCATTCGAGCTGAAGGATTCATCAGTTATCTTTAGCAGTGTTAATGCGGTTCAGGCATTTTTTGCCAACCAGTTTCGCATAAACGAAAATTTTCTTGATCCTGATTTCAATAAAATTTATGCTGTGGGTGCACAAACCAAAAAGGAACTGCGTAAACATGGCTTCGGCACTTTCAAGGTAGTTCCCCATGCCAAAGCACTCGCCGACTTTATTGTTAAAAATAGCAGCAAAGAGACTTTCATTCATTTTTGTGGAAATCTTGCCATCGATGTACTTAATCAGTCTTTGCCATTGCAGAATATTGCCTACCAAAAAGTTCCTGTTTACGAAACTCAGCTGACGTATCCCAAGGTTGCTGGGGAATATGATGCGGTGTGTTTTTTTAGTCCGAGTGGTGCGCGCAGTTTTGCAAAATACAATCCGCTAGATGCATACACCATTTTTTCCATTGGCGAAACCACCGAAAATGAAATAAAAAAATACACCAAGCAACCCATTATTACGAGCCGAAAAAGGACACTCGATGACTTAATGAACCACATTGCCGAACAGTACGCGCTGTAAAGGCAGAAAAAAATAAACCTATTATGATTAAAAACGACCTGTATTTAAAGGCACTACGTGGAGAAACTGTAGAAAGACCGCCGGTTTGGATGATGAGACAGGCCGGAAGATTCCTGCCCGAGTTTCGTGCGATGCGCGAACAGTACGATTTTTTTACCCGTTGCCAAACCCCCGAACTTGCAGCGGAAATTACCCTGATGCCGATCAAAAGATTTCCGCTGGATGCAGCGATATTGTTTTCGGACATTTTAGTGGTTCCTCAGGCAATGGGCATCGATTTCAAAATGGTGGAATCCGTTGGTCCTTGGTTAGACAATCCAATTAGAACAATGGAGCAGGTGCAACGCATCGTGGTTCCTAATGTTGATGATACTTTGAGCTATGTATTTGACGCCATAGAGCTTACATTGCAAAAACTCGACAACGAAATCCCGCTGATCGGGTTTGCCGGCTCACCATGGACAATCCTTTGCTATTGTGTGGAAGGGAAGGGTTCTAAAGCATTTGATGTCGCCAAATCTTTCTGCTTTCAAAACCCGGAAGCGGCACATTTACTCTTACAGAAGATTACAGATACTACGATTGCCTACCTGAAACGTAAAGTTGAAAAAGGAGTTTCGGCAGTTCAAATTTTCGACTCGTGGGGCGGAATGCTGTCACCGGAAGATTACCAAGAGTTCTCGTGGAAATACATCAACCAAATTGTGGAGGCGCTGCAACCGTTGACGCACGTGGTGGTTTTTGGTAAAGGATGCTGGTTTGCACTGGAAGAAATGACTCTGTCTAAAGTTTCGGCGCTGGGAGTTGACTGGACTATTCGTCCTGAATTTGCACGGGCACTTACAAATCATACCATGACTTTACAAGGAAATTTTGATCCGGCACGTTTGCATTCAACGCCTGAAACCATTAAGAAAATGGTTAACGAGATGATTGGTCATTTTGGCAAAGACCGCTATATCGCCAATCTTGGGCATGGTATTTTACCCAACATTCCGCTGGAAAATGCAGAAGCATTTATCCGCGCTGTGGTCGATTGGAAGCCCAATTAAAGCATTGGCCTAATTATTTAAAAGGATTGAATACCTGTTCAGTCCTTTTCTTTTTCGTAATACAATAGTTCTTCATCACCTCCGGGGAACTGGATGTACCTTTTAAATTTGAGTCCGAGTTTTTCGATCAGCTTCTGAGACCTTACATTAGCTGGGCTGGTAATGGCGGAAATCTTCTTTAATCCAAATTCGCGAAATCCTGTTTCCATTAATTTTGAAGCAGATTCGTACCCATATCCCTTGCCTTCGAACTGAGGCAGAAAAGAAAAGCCAATGTCGTGAACAGGTAAACCCTCTCGTTCGAAGATACCTACGGCTCCCACTTTCTTTTGGTCTTCCTTGCGAACAATGAGGTAGTTGCCGAAACCTAATTTTTCCAATTGAGGAAGAAATTTTTCTTTGATATAATTTTCAGCATCTTGCAACGTCCGAATCTTCCTATCGCCGATAAACTCTATGAATTTAGGGGAATTATAGAGTTCGAAGATCAGCTCCCGGTCATCGGAAGATATGGGTTGCAGCACCAGTCTTTCTGTTTCAAGGGTTGTTATTTTCATTCAATTCTTTTTTTCCGTTGCGGTTTTCGCACCTGTATTTTGTTTTCACGAAGTTCTTTTTTGAACGCTATAACACTCGACTGAATAGCGACTATTCTAAATTTTTTTGCTGCCAAGATCAACTTCTAAAACAAATGTAAGCAAATAGAAAAATGCAAGCGGTCAATGTGTAAAAATTTTTGAGAGGATGTTTAAATTTGTTTGATTCACGTTTACAAATTTAGCGGGCTAAATCAAAAACAGGAAGTAGCACATACGCTCAAAAGAGCATTAAAATTGTGCAAAGATGATTGGCTTGGATTATAAATCGGTGAAATTTTAAACATCCTCTTATTGTGGAGATGAAATTTTAGTTATTTTCGTTAAAAAGTTTTTATGATGAGAAGTTTCAAATATTTTCTACTTGCATTGAGCGCATTTTTTCTGTTGCAGCAATGCACGACACAAAAAGTAAACAATGTTCCACTTAAACGCCAGTGGATGCTGATCGAGTTTAAGGGCTTTGGTAAAGATTTGTTGACGAAAAATAAAGCCAATATTGATTTGTCTGGCAGCAAGACAGGAGGCGATCAATACGGTGCATTTATGGGGTGCAACAGGATGTTTTTCACTGCCAAATTTGCGGCGGACGGATCGGTGAAGTTCTCCGGTGTCGGCAGTACCATGATGTTCTGCGACAAAAATATGGAGCTGGAATCTGCGTTTGGAAAGGCGTTGCCAACCCTCACGAATTACAAAATTGATGGACATTTCCTAACACTTACCAATGCATCAGGAACTGTAATGAAGTTGGTGGCGGCAGATTGGGATTAACGAATTGGCCAGGTTTGGGACAAGTTTTTGTCGGAAAGTTTTTTATCCGAATCTCCTTTTGATGAAGTAATCATGCTACTTCAAATAATGCAATGTGGAACAGGAAGAAAATTTTGGTGCTTGTAAACAGTTATTAAAAAGCAAAATAATTAAATTTGCAGGTGTGCTGAAGTTCTTCAGCAGATTCATGAATGCCCAAATATAATGTTAGAAAAGAAAGAACATCAATACGAGAAAGCCGTTTTAGTTGGTTTAATTACCCAAAATCAAGACGAAGAGAAACTGAATGAATACCTGGACGAACTGGAGTTTCTGGCCTACACGGCAGGCGCCACCGTGGATAAGAGATTCACTCAGAAAATGACGCAACCCGACTCTAAAACTTTTGTCGGAAGTGGGAAAGCAGAGGAAATTCGAAATTATGTAAAGGAAAACGAAGTTACAACCGTTATTTTTGATGATGAACTCTCGCCTTCTCAACTCAAAAATCTGGAGCGGGAAATGGAGGTGAAAATTCTGGATCGAACCAACCTAATTCTCGATATTTTTGCACAGCGTGCTCAAACTTCTTATGCGAGAACCCAGGTAGAACTGGCTCAATATGAATATTTACTGCCCCGCCTGACCAGGATGTGGACTCACCTCGAAAGGCAGCGCGGTGGTATCGGAATGCGGGGTCCTGGTGAAACTGAAATCGAAACTGACCGAAGGATTATTCGCGACCGAATTTCTCTCCTTAAAGAAAAATTGAAAACCATCGATAAACAGATGGCTACCCAGCGTAACAACCGGGGAAAAATGGTGCGCGTTGCTTTGGTAGGATACACCAATGTTGGCAAATCGACACTGATGAACTCCATTTCGAAATCTGAAGTGTTTGCTGAAGATAAACTGTTTGCAACGCTTGATACCACGGTTAGAAAAGTCGTGATCGGGAATTTGCCTTTTCTGTTGACCGATACCGTTGGGTTTATCCGAAAGCTTCCAACTCAACTGGTAGAGTCATTTAAATCTACGCTGGATGAAGTGCGAGAAGCCGATTTACTGATTCATGTGGTCGATATTTCGCACCCGAGTTTTGAAGATCACATCAATTCAGTCAATCAGATTCTTACCGAAATAGGTGCTAATCAGAAACCGGCGATTATGGTTTTCAATAAAATTGATGCTTTTGCGTACGAGAAAAAGAGTGAAGATGATTTGACACCCGAAACGCGCGCTAATATTTCACTGGAAGAATGGGAGAAGACCTGGATGTCAAAATCTAAATATCCTACGGTTTTTATATCGGCGCTCACCAAAGAAAACTTTCCGGAAATGAAGAAAATGATTTATGATGAAGTATTGAAAATCCATATTTCAAGATTTCCTTACAACGATTTTCTGTTCGAATACTATGATAACGACGACGAAAGCAAATAAAACACAAAGAACCACCAATGGAACTGTACTATTCTTTTTCACTGCTTATTGTGCTGGCTACTGTCTTTGAGTATATCAATTACCGATTACTCAAACTCCCGAGTACCATAGGAATTATGGTGATCGCCATCGTCGTTTCCCTGATTCTCATCTTTTTTGGTGAAAACCTTTTTCCCAAAACTACAGATCACTTGTTTAAACTGATTGGTGGCTTCGATTTTACCGAAGTTTTAATGGGCGCTATGCTAAATTTTCTGCTGTTTGCGGGGGGAATTCATCTAAATATCAATGATTTAAAAAAGCAGTTTTGGCCCGTTGTGATGTTCGCCAGCGTAGGTGTAGTGATTTCGACATTTGTGGTCGGGTTTGGTGTGTATTATATATTGCCATTGGTTGGTATAAAAATTCCATTGCTGTACTGCCTTGTTTTCGGTGCTCTCATTTCACCAACGGATCCTGTTGCGGTGCTTGGTATTTTGAAGAAAGCAAATGTTTCCAAAGAGTTAGAAACCAAAGTTGCAGGCGAATCTCTTTTTAATGACGGCGTAGCGGTTGTTATTTTCACCATTGTTTTGCACCTCGCTATTGGCAAGCAGGTAGATACCAGTGCGCAGGGAATTGTCGATTTGTTGCTGAAAGAAGCAGGAGGCGGCTTATTGCTGGGCGTTGCGTTGGGCTATATTGCCTCTAGGGCAATGCGTGATGTTAACGATTATATTCTTTCCGTTCTGGTGACGCTTTCTGTGGTGATGGGTGGCTACTTGGTAGCGCATTCTTTCCATTTTTCGGGGCCTCTAACGATGGTTGCTGCCGGACTTTTTATGGGAAACTTCAACGAGAAATTCAAGAAAAAATCCGAAACCCAAGATTATCTGGTCAAATTCTGGGAGCTGATTGATGAGATCATGAATGCCGTACTTTTCCTCTTTATTGGTTTTGAACTTTTGCTGATCAAGGATCTTAACGATTATCTCTTTGCCGGTGCAATCTGTATTATGATTGTTCTTTTTGCCAGAATTGTTTCTATATTCATACCCAGCAAAATAATGTCGAGACGAAACCGATTCAGTCCAACCACGATGAAAGTCTTGGTTTGGGGTGGTTTGAGGGGCGGTGTTTCCATTGCGTTGGCACTCTCCATCCCGAATAACGAGCACAGCAATGCCATCATCAGCATCACCTATTGCGTAGTGGTATTTTCTATTGTGGTTCAGGGGCTCACCATTGGAAAAGTGGCCAATCCACATAAAATTGCACAGGAAGATGTGTTGGATCATGTTTATGATTGATGATAAAAGCAAATGACATAAAGGACGCATTGTCCGTTCTTGCGATTCCTGAAAAGAAGGAGATTTACCCACGGTTTTTTAAGGACGGAAAAGGTGAATATGCGGAAGGAGACCTTTTTATTGGTGTTACTGTTCCCGATCAGCGCAAGATTGTAGAAGCATTTTGGAACGGCATATCATTGTCAAATTTGAGTGAGTTATTATCTTCACCTGTACATGAGCACCGCCACACCGCTCTTTTAATTTTGGTCAAGAAATTCGAAAAGTCGGGGGATTCAGAGGAAAAGGAAGAAATTGTAAAGTTCTATCTGGAGCATAACAGGTTTATTAATAACTGGGATCTGGTGGATTGCTCCTGCTATAAAATCTTAGGTAACTATGCGTTCGAAACCCAGAACGACGAGTTGCTTCGGAAGCTCTCGCGCAGTGAAAATATGTGGAGCAAAAGAATGGCGATTGTGGGCACAATGTTTCACATTAAAAAAGGAGAATTCGAGCTTACCAAAGAATTGGCATTATATAATTTGAACCATCCTCATGATTTAATGCACAAAGCCAACGGTTGGTTGCTGCGCGAAATGGGGAAAGTAGATGCAGATGAACTTTTGCAATTTTTGAAAATCCATTACCTGAAAATGCCCAGAACGTCATTGAGATATGCCATTGAAAAGTTGGATGAAGAGTTGCGTCAGGATTTTCTTCAATCTAGAATCTAATGGAGTGTGTATTATGGATAAGGGAGGTTTTACACTATTTCCTTCATCTTATTTTTCCGGTTTTTGTGGCCAAGGTGTTCTTCCGCAATCACTGGAAGAAGGCCTATTTCCTGATGCTTGCCACCATGCTGGTTGATTTGGATCACATTTTTGCCAATCCGGTTTTTGATCCGAATCGAAGCAGTATCGGCTTCCACCCGCTTCACACTTACCCGTGGCTTATCATTTATGCGGTCGGAAGCATTTTTTTGAAGGGCAATTATCGTATGGTGGCAGTCGGTTTACTGTTGCATATGGCTACCGATTTTCAGGATTATTATCTTTGGAAGATGCTTTATTGAATGAACTAATTATTAATAAAATTAATATAGTTTTTAAATTAAATAGATTTTATGTATATTTGTGCATGATGAAACTGAAATCTTTTCTCCACTGGACTGTCGTATTACCTATTATTGCAACGCTATTTTACCTGCTGGGTTTTTTAGCGTATGGCGTATGGGGTAATGTGGTGGGTGCACTATTGCTTTTCGGAAGTGTGTTGGCGGCGGTTCATCATGCAGAAGTGGTGGCACATAAAGTTGGAGAGCCGTTCGGGACGATTATTCTCGCGATTTGCATCACCATTCTGGAGGTAGGTTTAATTGTTTCTTTCATGCTTTCCGGCGGAGAGGGCGCAATGACGTACGCACGAGATACTGTTTTTGCAGCCGTGATGCTGATACTGAACGGGATTTTAGGCATTTGCATCTGGGTCGGAAGCCGACGCTACAAAGAACAGTTTTTCATCACCAGTTCCGCGACCTCCTATCTGGTAAGTTTGGTAGCCATTTTAGTGCTTACCCTCGTATTGCCGAATTACACGTCAAGTAAGCACGGACCATTTTATACGGCGACACAACTGGCTTTTGTTTCGCTGGCCTGCTTGGTCATTTACAGCAGTTTTCTGATGTTTCAAACTGTGCGTCACCGCAATTATTTTGTTGTGGAAGAAGCGGATCATACCCTTCACGAAGCCGATCCGCCTACGGTTTCCAAAACAGTTATTAGCTTAGTTTTGCTGGTGATTTGTTTGGCCGTTGTGATTTTTATGGCAAAAGGACTGTCGCCTGTTATTGAAGATTTTGTCGAGCAGATTGGTGCGCCGCGGCCGTTGGTCGGCGTCATCATTGCCACTGTTGTGCTATTGCCGGAGGGTTTAGCTGCTATTCGTGCTGCAAGAAACAACCAAATTCAAACATCAATCAACTTAGGATTGGGTTCCGCATTAGCCAGCGTTGGTCTTACGATTCCTGCGGTCTCCGTGGTCTGCATTGTTTACGATATTCCCTTTGTGTTGGGGTTAGATATGAAGTCGGTTATTCTCCTTGCGCTTTCTGTTTTCACCGTCATGCTTTCTTTAAGTCGTGGCAAAACCAATCACTTGTACGGTAGTGTTCTATTGGTCAATTTGGCCGCCTATATTTTTACGGTAATCTTTCCTTAATCGGTGGTGGATTTTCGCGCCACCTCCATTTTATGACCCATTAAAGCTGCAATATTATTTGCTTTATACACCGCCAGATCTGCCATTTCACCACTAAAATTTTCTTCTACTGTTGCGGTCCAGAGTTTTACCCAATGCGCAAAATGATGCTTTTCAAGCGGCACTTTCGCATTGACCGGAAAATGAACGGCCATGGGGTTTCCTTTATAAATCGGTTTGCCGAAAAGTAAGGTTTCCCAGAAGGCGTACATTTTAGGCAAATGATTATTCCAGTCGGTTTTCGCCACCTCGTTAAAAAAGAAACCAATCACATCGTCCTTTCGTACCTTATTGTAAAAAAGGTTCACCAATGTTTCAATATCCTGTCTAGATTCCAGCTTTTTCATCTTTCAAATGTACTAAATTATTAAACCACGAAATAGGATCACAGTCATACCTTGGGCGGACAATTCGCGCTATCCGCTACTATCGCGGCCCCAGATTAGGAATAGTGACACCACACTATCATCAATAGAAAATATCCGCTACTTTTGCAAAATGAATTTGGAATTCTACAAAAAGCAGGCAATCATCAGCCAGAAGGAACATAAAAAATTCCTGGAATGGCTCCGAAAAAAACCACCCAAAAACCTTGACTATCAGGTAAAAGAAGTTCATGAGCAAGTTTCCGCTGAAATCGATTGTTTAGAATGTGCCAATTGCTGCAAAACAACCGGTCCGCTGTTCACCGATAAAGATATTGAGCGAATAGCCAAACACCTGCGGATGAAAATTGCAGTTTTTGAACAAAAATTCCTCCGTACCGATGAGGACCAAGATAAGGTGTTGCAAAATTTGCCCTGTTGGTTTTTGGGTAGTGACAACCTTTGTAGCATCTACGAAGTTCGTCCGAAAGCGTGCCGCGAATTTCCGCATACCGATCGGAAAAAGATTTATCAGATTAATCACTTGACACTAAAAAACACTATAATTTGCCCCATTGCCTTTACTTTTGTGCAAAAATTGGAAGAAAAAGTGGGTTTCCGAAAATCTTAAATTAAACAAAATGCTATTATAAAAAATCGTTAAACCCTGTATTTTACATTTTTACTTTAGATATTTTTGGTTTACTTTACAACACCAACAAAAAATAGTTATATGAAAAAAGTAGTAATGGCAGGCGTGTTCTTAACCGCCGGAGTTGTATTTGTAAGTGCGCAGAGCACCGAAAAAGAAGCCAGAAAGGCAGAGAAAGCAAAAGTAGAAACAAAGGTAGAAGCCACTACCGAGGCGAAAGCAGAGGTGGACACTGCTGCCAGTAAAGTGGAGCAAAAGAAAGCTGCAGAAACGCTGGAAGTGAGCGCGCAGCCAGCTGAGGTGAAAACCGAGCCGGCGGCAGCAGAGAAGAAACCTGCAGAAAAAAGAGATCCCATGAATTAACAGTTTGGGAAACTCCAAAGTAAAATCCCGCATTGCGGGATTTTTTTGTGCACCTACCAAAAATAAAAAGCACTGAAAATTCAATGCTTTTTATCCTCTCTTCTTACTTTTTCCCATTGTCCCGGGACAGGATTAGTCTATAAAAAAAACCGGAAAATCCGGTTTTAAAATACAAGTTTATACCACGCCTTGCGCCAACATGGCTTCCGCAACTTTTACAAAACCTGCGATGTTTGCTCCCTTTACATAGTTCACATAGCCATCGGCTTCTTTTCCATAATCGCGACATAGTTTGTGGATGCCAATCATAATTTCTTTCAAACGCGCGTCCACTTCCTCCGACGACCAATTGAGGCGAATGGAGTTTTGCGTCATTTCCAATCCGGAAGTGGCAACACCACCTGCATTGGAAGCTTTGCCGGGTGAAAACAACACTTTATTATTCAGGAAGTGATTAATCGCATCCAGCGTTGATGGCATATTGGCTGCCTCTGTAACACAAATAACACCGTTGTTCACCAGTAGTTTTGCATCATCAAGGGTCAGTTCGTTTTGCGTTGCAGCAGGAATTGCCACATCACATTTTACCTCCCAAGGATGTTTTC
Source organism: Chryseobacterium sp. 39-10 (assembly GCA_001898255.1). Lineage (GTDB taxonomy): Bacteria > Bacteroidota > Bacteroidia > Flavobacteriales > Weeksellaceae > Kaistella. Next base: position 432,712 of record MKTK01000038.1, read on the forward strand.
CTGCATGAAACTCGGCCGATCGAAATTTTTTCAGATAATCTTCAGCACGGTTGTTTCCACTCGCTCTCATCTCCAACAAAAAGTCAATTTTATCACCGCTGATACCCTCTTTGTCATAAATGTAACCGTCGGGACCAGAGATGGTTACCACCTTTCCTCCGAGTTCTGTCGCTTTTTTCACAACGCCCCAAGCCACATTCCCAAAACCGGAAACGCAAATTACTTTATCTCTAAAATCCTGACCAATGGTTTTCAGCATTTGCTCAGCAAAATAAACCACACCATAGCCGGTTGCTTCTGGACGAATCAGTGAGCCACCATAAGCCAACCCTTTTCCGGTAAGAACACCAGTGAACTCGTTACGAATTTTTTTATACTGACCAAAAAGGTAACCAATTTCCCTTGCGCCAACGCCGATATCGCCCGCAGGAACATCTGTCTCGGGGCCGATATGTTTGCACATTTCTGTCATAAATGCTTGGCAAAAGCGCATGATTTCCATGTCTGATTTTCCTTGAGGGTCAAAATCAGATCCGCCCTTTCCACCACCCATTGGTAGCGTAGTGAGCGAGTTTTTGAAGGTTTGCTCGAACGCAAGAAATTTCAAAACAGAAAGATTAACCGTTGGGTGAAAACGGATACCTCCTTTATAAGGACCGATCGCTGAGTTCATCTGAATCCTGAAACCTCGGTTCACTTGGATTTCTCCTTTGTCATCCACCCATGGAACTCGGAAGATGATGGTTCTTTCGGGTTCTGCCATCCTTTCCAGCAGTTTCATTCCGGTGTATTCTTTTCGTGTGGCAATAAAGGGAATTACTGTAATAGCTACTTCTTTCACGGCCTGAAGAAACTCCGGTTCATTAGGGTTTTTTGCTTCAATCTTGGCGACAAACTCCTGAATTTTTTGCTCGACGTTGTATAGTTCCATAAATGTGAATGATTATTGGTAACAAATTTAATTTTTTTTTCAAGACTTGCAACATAATTTTATTAATTAATAAAAAATCAATAAAAATCAAGTTTATTTTTATTAATGTGATAAATTGAATGTTATAAATATTAAAAATTTAACATTAGGTTCATATCAATAGATTTTTAAAAAAATAAAAAAAGTCATACCACCACATATTGTCTCCCCGAAAGCGTTCGAATGAGTCCCAAAATTTCAAGCTGAAGCAATTCGGGCAAAATCTTATAGGTAGGTTGTTGCAGCTGCTGCGCAATTTCGTCTAGAGAACGGGCCTCTGTCTTATGAAGTGAATGAAGGATTGTTAGTTGATTATCAGGTAATTGAATTTTGATCTCGCTGGTTGGAAAGAGTTCGCCAATTTTTTCTTTTTGGTAACCTAGCTGGTCGATCAGTGATGAAATAGTGGAAATTGTTGCGGCCTTGTTCTGCAAGATGAGTTGGTTGCATCCTTGGCTGTACTGATCCGTTATTTTCCCGGGCAGCGCATATACCTCACGATTGTATTGATGGGCGAAAGTGGCGGTGCTGATGGAGCCGCCCCCAAAACCTGTTTCCACGACAATCGTAACAGGAGATAAGCCGGCGATAATTCTGTTGCGCTGGATGAAATGCTCGCGATCTGGTTTTTTTGATGAGTTGAACTCGGTGTACAATGCACCTCCGTTTTCGATTATTTTTTCGGAAAGTTTTTTATTTTTGGACGGATAAAGCGTGTGAAATCCGTGAGCTAAAACGGCAATCGTGGGGATGTTGTTTTGCAGCGATGCCTCATGCACGGCAGTATCTACACCCAAAGCAAGGCCACTGACGGTGACAATTTTTTGAGTTTTTAATTGTGGAAGCAAATCATTGACAAAAGCTTTGCCGTACGCAGTGATATTTCTTGTTCCCACAATACTCAGAGGATGAAGATTGGGGTTTATGTCACCTTTTTGGTATAGAATAGCTGGCGCGTCATCACATTCGTTCAGCAATTGGGGTAATTGACCACAGTGACGCAAATTAATTTTTATCTGGTGCTTTTCGCAGAATTTAAGTTCGTTTTCCGCAAACTTTAAGTGTTCTTGGTTACCAATTTCTTGGCATATTTTCTTACCAATGCCATCAATATGCTTGAGCCCTTGTTTTGAAAATTCCCACACCTCTTTTGCAGATCCCACTGCACCCACCATTTTTCGGAAAACAATATCGCCTACTGCTGTACAGCGACGCAACGCAATAGAATAAAGCACTTCATCGGAAAACATGGTTATTTTTTATCAAAAATATTGAAAATTATTCAAACGGTGGTGTTTCCCCGATTTCAGATTTTCCCGTTTTACGCAGTTCATCCAGTCGTTCCCATACATTTTCCTTCTTTTTATAGGGTAATTCCAAAAAATCATCTGGATATTTTTCCCGGTATTCCTGCCATAGTTTGTCGTCTTTCTCGCTATAATAATTGGGGAATTGCCAAATAAATTTTTTATTTTTTTCACCTTCTTTCCTAAAAATAAACGCCATGATTATACCGATGACAGCGCCCGCAAGATGAGACTGCCACGATATTCTGCTTGGTGCCTCTGTGGTATAAAACAATTCTTCAGGCATTACACCCCATATTAAGCTGCCGTAGTATAAAGCGACCAGCAATGAGATGGTGAGCAGCTTCATATTCCAGCGGAAGATTCCACTAAAAAAAAGAAAAAATGCTAACACATACACAATGCCACTTGCACCGATGATGCATACATAGTTGTATTGGCCTGTGAAAAAATCGACAGGAGGCAGCAGCCAAACCAGAAAACCGCCCAGAAACCAGCCCAGGAAAAACACCTTCTTTGCAACCCAAGGATAAAACTGAAACAACAGAAAAACAAGCACAAACATTGGAACCGAATTCCCGAGGATATGTTCTAAGCCACCATGGAGAAAAGGAGAAAATACAATGCCTTTCAGCCCTTCAGGAACCAGAGGAATAATAGCACCATTGCAACCTTGAATAAGTCCCAAATTTTGTACAAAGAAGCCAATCCACATCAGCAAAACCATGGCTGCTGCGTAGAGCACCGCGCGAAAATTGAGGGAATCATTTTTGAACATACTGAATTTTGACAAATCTTCTGCCAAGATTTTAATCAGGTAAATATGGCTAAATCTTTTTAAACGGTGAACGAAATGTAAGACAAAAAGTAACAACCGCGACGACTTTTTTATTGTTTGAAAGGTTTGTAGTAAATTTGCCACCTATGAAGAAAGTTTTGTTGGTCATATTCGGATTGATGTTGGTGGGTTTGCATGCGCAGATTCGTCCTGATGTGAGGAGGAAGATCGATTCTATTGCACAAAAAAAATGGGAAGCCACTACTCCAGATATGGACAGTTTGGAGAATCCTAAACTTGTCAATCTTGAGGCACACTTTAAAGATACTTTAGTCATCAAAAGCAAAGTGCCTATCACAATGTTTGTAGAGGATGCGCCCATCACGCCTTATAATCTTATGCGCCTAAAAGAGCCAAGACGATGGTTTTATTATGGTCAGAATAATTTGGTTTTTAACCAATCTTCCTTTTCCAACTGGAATTCCGGAGGCGACAATAACGTGGGTGTTATTGGGAAAATCAACTATATTTTTAATTACAGAAATGGAAAACATTTTTTGGAGAATAACATCAAATTAGGATATGGTTTTGTATCAACAAGAGGAGAAGCTGCACGAAAAACGGACGATTATATTAACCTGATGACCAATTATGGATACGATATCGGAAAGGATTTTTATTTGTCCACTGGTTTTCAACTGCTCACTCAGTTTGCGCCGGGGTATAATTATGCCAATACACCTGATCCTGTATTCAATGACAGAATCTCCAGATTCATGTCTCCTGGTTATTTGAATGTTGGTTTGGGTATTTCCTACAACCCCAGGGAAAACTTCCAAGTCATATTTCGGCCAATGAACGGTAAGTTTACCATTGTAGCGGATAAATTGTTGCAAACTGCAGGTCGTTATGGTTTGGACGAAGATGGGCAATGGATTAAATCTGACTTGGGTGCACTGCTCAACGTTCTGTACCGCTGGCAAATCATAGAAAACATTAATTTTACCAATCAGATTAATTTTTTCAGCAGTTATATTTCACATCCCGAACGCGTGGATATTATTTATAATGGCACCATAGAATTGAAATTCAATAAGTTTATTACCGCGCTGGTTGGGTTGGATGTGACTTATGACCATGACCAAATTCAGAAGCTGCAAATGAAGCAGACGTTAGGCGTTGGTTTTGCGTACAATTTTGGCTTCGAGCACAAAGAGAAAAGCAAGAAATTCATTAAACCTTTCATTACCAATTAAGAGAGATTTCACTTTTTTCCACCGTTCATCTTTATCATTAAACACTCCAGAAATCGCGATCCAGACTGCGGTACTGTATAGCTTCTGAAATGTGAGCTGTGCTGAGATTGTCGGCAGCTTCCAGATCGGCAATCGTTCGGGCAACCTTTAAAATACGATCATAAGCTCGTGCTGAAAGATTCAGTTTTTCCATTGCTGTTTTAATCAGCTGTAGTGAATCTTCATTCAGCCCGCAGAATTTTTCAATTTCTTTTGGGCCCATTTGTGCGTTATAATGGATATCATATTGAAGATACCTTTCTTGTTGAATATTTCGCGCATTTAAAACCCTTCTTCTTATTTCATCGCTGGTTTCTCCCTTCCTTTTGTCGGCAAGCTGTTCAAATTCCACCTTTTGTACCTCAATATGAATATCGATACGATCCAGAAGAGGTCCAGAGAGTTTATTCATGTACCGCTGCATCTCCATTTGTGAGGATGTATTGTTAGGATCGTCTGGGAAATACCCACTTGGGCTGGGGTTCATGCTGGCAATCAGCATAAAACTGGCAGGATAATTAACGGTAAACTTGGCCCTAGAAATCGTGACTTCTCGGTCTTCCAACGGTTGGCGCATCACTTCCAGCACGGTTCTTTTGAACTCCGGCATTTCATCCAGAAAAAGTACGCCGTTGTGCGCCAGCGAAATTTCGCCGGGTTGTGGATAACTTCCTCCGCCAACCAACGCAACATCCGAAATGGTATGATGAGGACTACGAAAAGGGCGTACGGTCATCAGAGAAGTTTCAGCACCTATTTTTCCAGCCACAGAATGAATTTTTGTGGTTTCGAGCGCTTCCTTCAATGTTAATGGCGGCAAAATACTGGGAACTCTTTTCGCAAGCATGGTTTTTCCGCTTCCGGGTGGGCCGATCAGGATAATATTGTGGCCACCAGCAGCGGCAACTTCCATGGCGCGCTTCGCTGTTTCCTGGCCTTTCACTTCCGAAAAATCATAGGAAAAAGTGGTCATGCTTTCCTGGAATTCTTTGCGGGTGTCAATCTCTGTCCGTTCCAGTGGCACTCCTTCATTAAAAAAATCGATAACTTCTTTTATGTTTCCCACTCCGTACACTTCAAGTTGATCCACAATGGCGGCCTCTCGAATATTCTGTTTGGGCAGAATAATTCCTTTAAAACCCTCTTCCCTTGCTTTAATCGCGATGGGTAAAACACCTTTGATGGGAAGCAAGCCACCATCCAGAGAAAGTTCTCCCATGATAATATACTCGGAAATATTTTCTGCTTGGATGAGTTGAGATGCAGCAAGTATACCGATGGCAATACTTAGATCGTAAGCAGAACCTTCTTTGCGCAAATCGGCAGGTGCCATGTTGATGGTTATTTTCTTGCCAGGAATTTTGAATCCTTGGTTTTTCAGCGCAGCAGAAATTCTGTAGCTGCTTTCTTTAATCGCATTGTCGGGCAATCCTACCAAATGATAGCCAACTCCAGCTGTATCAACATTAACTTCTATGGTGATGGTTTGTGCAGACACACCGTGAATAGCGCTGCCATAAATCTTAACTAACATGGTTTGTGTTTTGAGTAAAGTTAGAAAATTTTCTGCAATCTTAAAATCACTTTACGGTCATGAGATATAAAGGATTTCGATGGTGTGAAGTTTTCTAATTATATAATATATTGATAAACAGTAGTTTATTTTTACTTCATGCGTTTTGTACTGTTATCTTACCGTGAAATCACCTTTTGTTTTTGGGTGTAATCACGGAGAGAAAAAGGGTGAATCCACTATTATGCGCAGCATATTACATTTGTAATTTTGCCCTGTGATTGGAATGCATTGAAAGTCAGAGATCAAATTCCATTATTCACCAACAGGGAAGCCGAAAACTGTAAAAAGAGTAAGCAAAACGAATAACCAAAATTAAAATGGCCAAAGAAAAATTGGAACTTAAAGCGATTCAGGAATTAATCGCAAGTTCAGAAGCCAACTGGGAAGCTGGTATTACTACGGTATCGGAACTTACCGAACTTGAGAAAAAAAGAAAGCTCGGATATGTTCCGGGACCAGATGATGTGAGCTTGGAAGAGCAGGTGGAAGAAGGAGAAAGGGCTTTTGCTGCTTATGCTGCTACCGCCGCACTCTCTCGCGATGCATTTGGTGCACCCGCATCATTGGATTGGAGAAACAATAACGGAAACTTCGTCACGCCAGTGAAAAATCAGGGAAGTTGTGGGTCTTGCGTTGCCTTTGGAACCATTGCATCTGTGGAAAGCATGATTAAAATTGCACGGGGAGCAAACTATCAGGTAGATCTTTCGGAAGCTCATCTCTTTTATTGCCATGCAAGATCAGAAGGAAGAACCTGCGCCAATGGATGGTGGCCAGATCGTGCCTTGTCTTTTTTCCAAAGTCAGGGGGTGACAGAGGATTCTTATTATCCCTATTCTGCGGGTGACCAAAACTGTACAGGTAAACTTGCGGGTTGGGACAGCCGTCTCAACAAAATCACAGGATATTCTAAGATCAATGGAATTGTAGCGATGAAAGAGTACATCTCGACAAAAGGTCCTGTTGAGGCCTGTTTTGCAGTATATCAGGATTTCTATAATTACAGGTCGGGGATTTACAGAAAGGTCTCTGGGTCTTTAGTTGGTGGCCATTGTGTTTGCATTGTAGGTTATGACACAGCAGGTGGATACTGGATATGCAAAAACAGCTGGGGACCAGGATTTGGCGAAAGCGGATTCTTTAAAATAGCTTTTGGGCAATGCGGCATCGAAGAGCAGGTGTATGGAGCCACAGGTATTGTGAACAATTACGATATTAGTGGAGTAAAAGTGCAAGGATTGTGGGCAATTAATGAGAACAGGAATGCATGGGTTTATTTGTCCGGTGGACACGGTTGGAAGAAAATCGGGAATGCGAATGATGCTGCGTTTGTCAACATCCTTACGCAATTAGCATCAGCAAAAGCAACCAATTCCAATGTGAATGTGCAGCTGGTGAACAATATGATTCAAATTGTTTATGTATTTTAAATCTGAAAAAGTAACGATCATGAAAAAACCAGTAAAAACGCCTCCGCAATCAAAAGGCGAGGCCACATCAAAAACTGAAGGAGGAAGTGCTCCGTCAGTAGAGATTAATAACAATGAAAACGCATCACAATTTGGTGCAGACGCAGCTCCAATGCTAGATCCGCCTTCCGCAAGCAGTTCGTCCGAAGAGGCCTTCGGTGCAGGCGTGTGGAACAACGACAAGCGAATAAATGCATTATACTCCGCCAACGAAACCCGAAATTCGTGGGTAGGGGTTGTCGGAGTTGGATGGGTGAAGTTAGCCAATACCGTTGATTCTGCCAATGAAGCATTTACTATCTTAGCATCATCCGCTAAGTTGAAAAATTCACCAGTGAATTACAACCTGGATGGTGGACTCATCACAGAGATGTATGTTTGGTAAACATTCGTCTGATACTATATCCAAAATAGTTCTGCCATGATACGCTTGGCAGAACTATTTAGGCATGAAGATGAGGTAATTATTATTAATAAAAAGCCGATCAGTAAGTTAGCACAGAATTTGAACTGAAAATATAAATAAGAACAAATGAAAACAATCACTCAATCTCAGAACGGAAGCCGCATCAAAGTCAGTAAAGGTGATCATCTTCAGCTTAAATTAGATGAAAATGCAACCACAGGTTATCGCTGGAAGCTGAATAGCTATAACAAAGACCATTTCAGTATTTCGGAAAAGGAGGGTCCTACCAATGATGAAGGCATTGGAGCGGCTCATGTGAAGATTTATGACATTACCATTCTTGCTGAAGGTTCAGCTGAACTCAGTTTATCATTACAAAATCAGTGGGAGCATGACACCTCCGAAACTTTTACAGTTTACTTTGAAAGCTGAGCATTAATCAGTGCTTAAATCTCCTCTAGCTTCACGGTGAAATGCCGCAAAATATTTGGCTCCCAAACGATTTGATATCCTTTTTCAATTGCACTTCTGCGGTCAAAAACATTTTTTACGGCAGCTGCAATATAATCCATGTGGTTTTGTGTATAGGTTTTCCTGGGAATTGCCAAACGAACCAGTTCTAGCTTTGGATATCGATTCTCCCGTGTCTTCGGATCACGATCTGCCAAAAGAGTTCCAATTTCTACACAACGAATTCCCGCCTCCTTATAAATTTCGTTGGCTAAAGTTTGTGCAGGGTATTCTTGTCTTTTAATTTTGGGCAAGAATCGAAGAGCGTCTATAAAAACGGCATGGCCACCAATGGGCTGCTGCACAGGAATTCCCAATTCCATCATTTGGTGACCGAGGTATTCAACCTGCGAAATTCGACTTTCAAGATAACCGAATTCTGTTGCTTCGTCTAAACCAACTGCCAGCGCTGCCATGTCTCTCCCTGCCATTCCGCCATAGGTAATGAAACCTTCAAATATTATGGTAAAATTAGAAGCTTCTCTATAAAGATGCTCATCTTTTAATGCGATAAAACCACCTATATTTACCAATCCATCCTTTTTAGAACTCATCGTCATGCCAATTCCATACGAGAATACTTCTTTGGCGATCTCTTTAATGGTCCTGTTTTCCTGCCCTTTCTCTCGTGTTTTAATAAAATAGGCATTTTCTGCAAAACGAGCAGCATCAAAAATAATAGGTATCTCATACCGATCGGACAGTTCTTTTACTTGCCTGATGTTTTCCATGGAAACTGGTTGTCCGCCGGAAGAGTTGCATGTAATGGTCACTAGGCAAAATGGAATTTTTTCTTTTGGATAGGTTTGGTACACCTGCTCAAGTTTATCCAAATCAATATTTCCTTTAAAAGGATATAGGTTATCGATATCAAACGCTTCATCGACAGTGCAGTCTACGGCGTGTGCTTTTCGAAATTCAATGTGTCCTTTGGTGGTATCGAAATGGGAGTTTCCCGGAATAATGTTGCCTTCTTTCACCAAAACTGAAAACAATACGTTTTCGGCAGCTCGTCCCTGATGAGTGGGTAAAAGATAGGTGTAACCCGTGATTTTGTGTACGGTTTCTTGGAGCTGTTCAAAACTTTTAGATCCGGCATAGCTCTCGTCGCCAGTCATCATGGCCGCCCATTGTTTGTCGCTCATTGCACCGGTTCCGGAGTCGGTAAGAAGATCGATAAAAACTTGTGACGATTTTAAATTAAATAAATTATAGTGCGCTTCTTTCAGCCATTGCTCTCTTTCAGCTCTGGTCGACTGGTGAATTTCTTCAGTCATTTTTATCCTAAACGGTTCTGCGTAGGGAAGTTTCATTTCTTAAATTTTTAAGGGTGTACGATGATTAACGAAAAAAACGAGCAGAAAAACTTTTGTTAAATGAAAAGAATGCTGCTAGACAGTTTATATACGTTCATCATTCCGGGGCCTTAAAAACGTTGTCATCCGAATGAAAACCGGCAACGCCGCCACTTACTGCAAATTTCATGGCCTGTGCAGCACTTACATTGTCAAGGGAAACAATACTTTCTGCTAAAACAAAAACCACCCAACCGGAAACCGCATAGGAGTGTGGCAAATACACGGCGACATACTGTGGATAACCTACTGATGATAAATCACTTTGGGTTAAGAAACCTACGCGCCAAACCTCTGGCTCTACCGATGTTTTAATGAGGACGGGCCGGTTGAATTTTTTTTTGTCACCCACAAAAGAAGTCATCACGTCTTTCAGCGAGGTATAAATGAATTTGATACCGGGAGTGTGTTCAAGAATGTAATCGAAACTGTCCACAATTACCCTTCCCAAAATGAATTTATTGCCAAGATAGCCAATGAGGGTCGTCGAGCAAATAACGATTAGGAAAGTGATGCCGGGATATGTTTTTTCGGAAACGGCAGGGATAATATTATCGATGCTTGATACAATATACCAAATAATCCAAATGGTCAACGCAAAAGGCCCAAGAATAAGTAAGCCCTGGAAAAATGATTTTGCCAGCGTATTAAATATTTGCTTAAAATGGGTTTCTTCCATAACGTTTTGCGATAAAATACATTATTCAAAGCTGGATACCGGACATTTATTATCCGTGAATAGTCTCTTTTTTACCATAGGATTTAATGATCTCGGCTTCATATTCCAGCCATTCTTCCCAACGTTTGTTTACTTTTTCTGCGTTACCCAGTTGTCGAGCAAAACCGATGAAAGTGGTGTAGTGGTTGGCTTCGGAAATCATCAATTCTTTGTAGAAAGCTTTCAGTTCGTCGTCGGCTATGTTTTCGGTTAAAACCTTGAAGCGTTCGCAACTTCGGGCTTCAATCATGGCTGCAAAAAGCATCTTATCAATAATTAAATCGTTTCGGTCTCCACCTTTTTGAATGAAATTAACCAGTTGGTTCACGTAGTCATCTTTTCGGGTTCGTCCGAAAGTGTAGCCTCGTCTTTTTATAATCTCGTGCACTTGATTAAAATGATCCAGTTCTTCTTGTGCAATGGCTAAAAGTTCGGTGACGATCTCTGGATATTCGGGCAACATCGTAATTAAACCAATTGCATTGGTAGCTGCCTTTTGTTCGCACCAAGCATGGTCGGTAAGAATTTCCTCAAGATTTCCTTCTGCAATATTGGCCCACCGCGGGTCAGTGAGCAGTTTTAGTTTAAACATGTTTAAAAACTTTTTGTAAAAATAAACATTCTCCTTTAGTCCATCGTGCTCCTTAATTATTTTTAGCATTAAAACTTTTTGCTAGCTGCTTCGTCTCATTAAATGAGGCAGCAGTGTTTGAACTACGGCAAAGCAGTTTTGTCCCGCAAAAATGATAGTACCTTCCAGCCAAGCGCGTCGATTCTTTTTGCCAGCTCCGCAATTATTACCGCAAGGATAATGTTAATCATAAAAATAACAATCATCAAAATCCACCATTCCATTTTGTCTTTTAAAGGAACCACTATAAAATAAACCAATGACGAACTTACTCCCTGTGCAAAATAGTAAAAAATAGCGTTTTGGCCTACATATGTTAAAAAGTTATTTTTACTGATTTTCAGTCTATTGTATAATGAAAACAGGGTGAGCAATGAAAAGCAAGACCAAAAGATGTAAAGGAGTTTAGGCGGGAATTTGGCTTTGTTCATCGTCATCAAAATATCTTTTCCGAAATTCCACAATAGGAAAATAAGAATGGCTATTAGAATTCCGTAGAGTATGGGAATCCACCTTTTCGGAATTTTTTTTCCTTTGAGTTCATGCGCCAACAAAAATAAACCCAAGTAAAAAGCAACATAGCCAACTTGCCCGCTCGGGTAATACCAAGGGAAGAGATTGAAAACAATCGTTAAACCAAAACATAAGATAATAAAGCTGATGATATGTCTAGAGAAAAATCTTAAAATCAGGACACCAAAAACAGTCAGTATAAAGTAAACTTTTAGATACCAGAAACTTCCCATTACAACAGGGAAAGTATCGCAATTGGTGTAAGAATGTATATACCAGTTTCCCAGGTTTTGCCATTGCGGATCAGTCGATATGTTTTGCGGAATGTATTTCCCGCCAAAAGTACTGTAGAAATCCTGCATCCACTGAAGTCCGAAAAAATTCAATCCAAACACCTTGAAAAAGTAATCCAGGAAGAACAAAAATGTCACAAAGATCATGTATGTAATTTGCAGCTTAAGTAGGCGATAAAATGTCTTTTCCACATTGGCGCCAGACGTTAAACCACTCAGCGCAAAAAAAAGAGGCACATCAATAAGCAGAGAGAGCACACGCCATTCGGTAGGAATATAGTATTGCCCCGACCAAAAAGCAGTGTGGATAAATATAATGGCCATGGTCGCAAAACCCTTGGCAAAATCGATGTAGAGATCTCTTTTCATAGCATGAGTTGGATGTTTTCAAAAGTAATAAAAAAGACAAAGCGAGAAAGCAAGCTGTTTAAATTTGTGAGAGCTTTCGTTTTTAATAAAAAATTGTAGTTAACTATTTGTATTACAGAAAAAAATTGTACTTTTGCACCTCGAATTAACTAACAAAATTTATAAACAATGTTTGCAATTGTAGAAATAGCAGGGCTTCAATACAAAGTTGAGCAAGACCAAAAGTTGTTTGTAAACCGTTTGAAAGGAGATAAAGGAGCAAAAGTTTCTTTTGATAAAGTTCTTCTTACTGTAAACGGTACTACAACAATTGGCGCCCCGGCTGTAAGTGGCATCACAGTAGATGCTGAAATCCTTGATCATGTGAAAGCGGATAAAGTAATCGTTTTCAAAAAGAAAAGAAGAAAAGGATACGAAAAGAAAAACGGTCACCGTCAAGCGTTAACACAAATTCAGATCACTGGTATTACCGGATTTGATGGTGCTAAAAAAGCGGCTAAGAAAGAAACCGTAAAATCAGAATCTACGGAAGCAAAAGCGGTAAAAGCTCCTAAAGCTGAAAAAGCAGAGGAGAAAAAAGCAGCTGCTAACCGCGATGCGTTAACCGTAAACTTCAGCGAAGATCATGAATTGAACCATTTGTTGAAGAAAAACGGTCTTTCAGAATCCATCGACAACAGAAAAGTTTTGGTGGAATTGGGTAAAGAACTCAAAGAAAAATTAGAGAAAAGAGTATTGAGCTCTGAAGAATTCGATGCTTACATCAAAGAAAACATCGAAAAATTAACCGCAAAAAAATAATCCAGAAATAGAATGGCACACAAGAAGGGAGTTGGTAGCTCCAAAAACGGTAGAGAATCTCACTCTAAAAGATTGGGTGTAAAGATTTTCGGAGGACAAGAAGCAATAGCCGGTAACATTATCGTGAGACAAAGAGGAACTCAACACCATCCAGGTGAAAACGTGGGAATGGGTAAAGATCACACACTTCACGCATTGGTTGACGGTAAAGTAGTTTTCAGAAAGAAAGCCAATAACAGATCATTTGTATCTGTAGAGCCAAACGCTTAGTTTAAGACGTTTGTTATAATCATAAAATTCCCGGTCGAAAGTCTGGGAATTTTTTTTATTTTTGGCGACTAATTTAAATATTATGTTAAAAAGAAGTTCACTTATCCTATTTCTGGCAGTTATTCTTTTTTCACTGGGTTGCTCCAGAGAAGATAAAAGTGAGAAAGAGGATGTCAACACTTGCGGAAAAGTTACGAACGTACAGTTCCAAACATTTCCCACCTCAGTTGTGCTTAATTTTGTGAATGGAAATAATGCCAATTCTTTCAGAATTGAGTATGGCGTAACAGGATTCTCCCAAGGAAGCGGCAAAGCCATTACAAGTTCACGTACGAATGTAGAGATCACTGACCTGAATCCTGCAACAACTTATGACTTCTTTATTACGGGAATTTGTACCAATACAGATAGTAGTGCGCCATATAAACTTAGCAGTATTACCACACAACAAAGTGAATGTAAAGGAAGTACGACCGCGCAATTTTACCAGTATGATGCGAGCCAAACAATGATGCAGGTTGCTTACAGCGGCGGAAATTTTAGTTACCATGAAGTGGAATTTGGACCCGCTGGTTTTTCTCAGGGTTCAGGTAACAGGATTAAGGGCGGCAGCAATGAGAATATGTTGTATTTTAATAATCTGCAACTGAATCAAACATACGACTTTTATGTGCGTACTTATTGCGCAGCAGGCGATGCAAACAGCTTTAAAAAATATACTTATACAGCAACTCCCAGCTGCCCAAAACCTTTTAATCTCAGCAGTTATGTGATTTCCGGAAGCTGTAATGTAGGATTGGGCGCAACCAGAGGATTCTCGTGGAATTCTTATGGATCGCCGCAAAGCTACACCATCGCTTTGATTCAAGGGGTAACAGATCCGCCGGGTAATCAGCAATTTACTACTTCAAATAATTCCATCGCAATATCACATTTGTACTGCAATTGGAAGGGGTTTTATGTAAAATCTAACTGTGCAGATGGTTCAAGCAGTGAATGGGCGGGACCATTTATTTTCTAAATGTTGAACGATCTACATCAATGATTTCCCGGTCACAACCTTGGCTGGGAAATTTATTATAGAGGTGATTCGTAAGTTTAATTTTGCATTCATCTACATTTCACACTGAAATATTAACTTTGAAAAAACTTCGATGGAAAAACGAAATGTTGATATTGCGGTATTGTCCGACGTTCATTTGGGAACCTATGGTTGTCATGCTACAGAATTGGTCGCTTATCTAAAGAGTATTAACCCTAAACTCCTGATCCTCAACGGCGATATTATCGATGGGTGGGCTTTTTCAAAGAAATATTTTCCCAACTCCCACATGGCGGTGCTTAGTCAGTTTTTTAAGATGATGAAAAATGGCACCGATGTTATTTACATCACTGGAAATCACGACGAGTTCCTGCGAAAATACTCTGATATGAGCATGGGAAACCTATTTCTCACCGATAAATACTTGCTGGAAATTAATGGAAAAAAACATTGGTTCTTCCATGGTGATATTTTTGATCATACCACAAAAGGAGGTGCTAAAGTGATTGCAAAAATTGGAGGTATTGGTTATGATTGGCTCATTTTGTTAAACAGAGCAATTAATTTTTTGTTGGAAAGTGTTGGTAAAAAGAAGGTTTCACTGTCGAAGAAAATTAAAAACTCCGTTAAAAATGCCATTAAATTCATCGCAGATTTTGAAGAGAAGGCAATAGAACTGGCCATTGAAAACAAATATGAATTTGTAATCTGCGGACATATCCACCAACCTGCAGACCGGATTGTAACTAATGAAAAAGGATCGGTTCATTATTTGAATTCCGGCGATTGGATTGAGAATCTTTCGTATCTGGAATGTCAGGATGGGCTTTGGAAATTATGTTATTTCGACGAAAACAAATTCGAAAAGCCCGAGATTGAAAACAACGACGTTTCCGTCAATATGGAAGAACTGATTCATCCGCAGGTTTTTGCAGCTTTTGTGGGAGCAAAAGTTTAAGATTCTTTTCGTTTAAGAAAAGCGTCCCAACCTTGGGCGTTAAGTGCGATAAGTTCATTACTGCCACGAGCAACTAAATAGTTTCCTTGGTCCAAATCCACAGCATGGCCGATTACTGAAAAATCAGGGTGATTCCTTATTTTATCAAAATCATCTGGAGCGATTGTGAAGAGCAACTCATAATCTTCGCCGCCATTCAGCGCGCACATTACAGGATTAAGGTTCAACTCTTCTGCCGTCGAGATGGTGAGCGAATCCATCGGGATTTTTTCCTCGTACAAACGGAAACCCACCTTACTTTGATCTGATAAATGAAGGATTTCAGACGACAGACCATCCGAGACATCAATCATTGAGGTTGGTTTAATGTCTAATTCCGTCAATATCTTCTTGATGTCGGTTCTTGCTTCCGGTTTCAGCTGGCGCTCCAAAATATAGTCATAACCTTCCATTTCTGGCTGCATATTAGGGTTGGCAAGAAACACAGCATGTTCACGCTCCAAAATCTGTAAACCTGCATAAGCACCTCCTAAATCACCGGTTACCACAAGGAGATCATTCACTTTAGCGCCACTTCTTTTTATAAGATTTTCGCTATTCTCTAATCCAATGGCGGTGATACTCATGATCAATCCGGAGGTAGAGCTCGTTGTGTCTCCGCCTATCAAATCGACTTTATACCGTTCACAGGCCAAAGCAATGCCGGCATAAATTTCCTCAAGAGCTTCCACTGGAAATCGGCTCGAAACAGCCATAGAAACCAGAATTTGAGTGGGTGTTGCATTCATCGCAGCCAAATCGCTTACATTTACTACCACTGCTTTGTAGCCCAAATGTTTCAGCGGAACATACCCTAAGTTAAAATGAACTCCTTCCGCCAACATATCTGTTGTGACCACTACTTTTTGGTTATTCGCATCTATCACTGCGGCATCGTCGCCCACGGCAATTTCCGTAGATGGATTGCTAAAACTAAAATTTTCGGTGAGGTGTTTAATGAGTCCAAATTCGCCGTAGGTGGAAATGGGAGTCAGTTGTGGGTCTTTATCTTCAAGTATCGACATGGCAATAATTCTAAATTGTTGGAAATGGAAAATAGGTTGTTAGTCTTCTTTCTTCTTCCAGGTGAATGTGTTTCTTTTGTGGAAGGGATCGACATTTTCTGGTTTAAAAGGTAAATCTTTCAAATCTTGTTTTGTCAGCACTTGGGTTTTTTCAGATTTGAATTCCTCCAGCACTTCCAAAACATCTTCAGGCGGCGAGGTGGCTTTTCTGAGCATCATATCAATCCAAACCCCAGTGGCTTCGGCCGTAGCCATGTGTGTGCCGTCGGGCAAATAGAATTTATGAAGAAAGCGATAAATGCTTGCGTCTTCGGACATACCCGAAACTTCAGCTGAAACATAAACAGTTTGATCTGCATAAATTTCTTTAAAGAAAGAATACCGTTCATGCAAAATAACGGGTCCAATTCCCCATCTGCTCAGTTCTTTAAGCCCCATCTTGTGGGTGTTCATAAACGACATTCTTGTTTGTGCGCAATACGCAACATACGATGAATTGGCGAGGTGTTTATTGGCGTCAATATCGCTCCACCGCACTTCAAATTTATGTAGATATTCGGACATTGCTGTTGTATTTGTAATCAATAGTAATAGATATGCACACTTCTACTGATGGTTTTTCTAAAGCCAAAAGTACGGATTAATGATGGTTTGTAAAAATCGTATTTTTGTGGCTTGATGGCTAATTTTGTCGCTCTTGAAAAATCTGAAGATTAATAATGAATAAAAAGAAAATAGTGATTATTGGAGGCGGTGCCGCAGGATTTTTCTGCGCCGCGAATCTTGATCCTGATAAGTGGAATGTGACGATTCTGGAGCAGCAAAGCGATGTTTTGCAAAAAGTGAAAATTTCGGGAGGTGGAAGATGCAATGTCACTCATGCTTGTTTTGATCCTCGAGAACTTGTAGAGTTTTATCCCAGAGGAAATAAGGAGCTGCGTAGTGTTTTCAGTCGTTTTCAACCGGGAGATACCATACATTGGTTTGATGAAAGAAAGGTTCCTCTCGTAGCAGAACAAGATAATCGAATGTTTCCGCAGAGTAATTCATCGCAATCGATTATCGATGTTTTAGTCAATGAAGTAGTGGGCAAAGGTTTTGAGATTAAAACGAGAAGCGTGGTTTCAGCGATTGAGTTTGATGGGTCGCACTTCCATATTAAGACAACAGCAGGAAATATAAGTGCAGATGTGGTTGTTTACACCACGGGAAGCTCTCCAAAGTCTTTGCAACTCATACAGCAGTTGGGTCATCAAGTGGTGGCGCCCGTTCCTTCGCTGTTTACCTTTAATATTAAGAATGAGCTTTTAAAGGATTTGCCGGGAACTACCTTTCCGAATGCGCAAGTTTCGATTCCAGAACTCGGAACGGAAGAATCCGGGCCGTTGCTCATTACGCATTGGGGACTTTCAGGCCCTGCCATTCTGAAACTTTCGGCATGGAAGGCACGGGAAATTGCATCGTGCAATTATCGTTTTTCTGTCGTCGTGAATTTTTTAGGGATGAGTGATAAGAACGCCACTGAAGTATTTTTGAAATTCAAAAAAGAAAATCCCAAGAAATCGGTGGGCAGCTCAAAAATATACGATATAACCAACCGGTTTTGGCACCGTGTTTTGTGGCTTTCGAAAGTTGATCTTGAGAAAAGTATTTCTGCAGTTTCTGCCAAGGAACTTCAGCAGATTGTTTTGAATTTGTGCAAAACAACAATGGAGGTCACAGGGAAATCGACACACAAGGATGAGTTTGTAACCGCCGGTGGTGTGGATTTGAAAGAGATCAACTTTAAGAACATGTCGTCTAAAATCCTGCCCCACTTTTATTTGGCCGGAGAGGTGCTGAACATTGATGCAGTAACAGGTGGTTTTAACTTTCAGCATTGCTGGAGCGAGGGATGGATCATTGCGCAAGACCTGAACGCAGTCGAAATATAATTGTGGTTTAAACTTGAACAAAAAGATTTTATTTTATTAAATTTACGGCATTAAAATTTAAAAATGAAAAAGTTATTTGCAGTGATCGTTCTCATGGTATTGCTTTCGGTAACCTCTTGCCAAACGAGAGTCGTAAGTTCGGTAAAGCCGATGCAGAAAAATTCGATAGAGCTGTATAAAAAATATACCATTCAGACGCAGGATGCCAAGGAAGTAAAAGTAGAGGTGGTGCGTGTGGATGATGAGAAAATTTACGGAAAAACCAAGTCTGGTGAGGAAGTGGTGATCAATAAAAGTGATGTGAGGGAAGTGAGAAAATTTAATCTGCTTCCGTCCATAGCAATCGGTGTTGCAGCTGTTGCAGCAGTGATTTTTATTCCGATGTAAATCGGTTTAGTTAATAATTGTGGAAAGGAATCAGTTTCGGCTGATTCCTTTTTTTGTGCAAGAAACTTCCATAAAAAAGTCAGGAAATCAAATCCTGACTGGCTCTTTTTTTTGAACTGAATTGCTATACGCTCAGCTTCGCAAGAACATCAAGCCCTCCTTTTGTTTTGTCTCCTATTTTGCATAGGATCTCGGTATCCAGTGGCAGAAAAACATCCATTCTTGAACCAAATTTGATGAATCCGAATTCGTGTCCAGCTTTTGCATGGTCACCTTCTTTGCAATAAAACATAATGCGTCGCGCGACATAACCTGCTATTTGACGGAAAACGACGGTATGATCATTAAATGCCTGCACAGCAACCGTTGTTCTTTCATTGTCGGTAGACGATTTTTCGTGCCATGCTACCAGATATTTCCCGGGATGATACCTTTTGTAAATTACTTTTCCGGTCACCGGATATCGGCAAATGTGAACATTGAGTGGCGACATAAATATAGAAACCTGAATGGCTTTGGTTTTAAGAAATTCGTTTTCTTCCACTTCTTTAATCATCACTACTTTACCGTCAACAGGGGCTATTACGTTTTCCTTATGATCCAAAATATGGCGGTGTGGCACCCTGAAAAACCAGAAAACCAATCCGTAAATAATTAACAGCGGAACCAAAACCAGCAGCGACCAGAATTTTAAATAATAGATGGAAAGTGCAGCAACTACGATAAAAAAAAGAGTTGCTACGGTAATTGTTCCTTTAGATTCTTTGTGAAGTTTCATGTTTTTAGTGCGCTGTTTGATGAGGATTCGTTTTATCTTAAACCAGCAAACAGCATTTGAAGATTAAATAAATTTTTCTAAAATAAAATACAAATACACAACGGGTGCACAGATCATAAAACTGTCCAGCCGGTCCAAAATACCACCATGACCGGGAATAATATTTCCCGAATCTTTCACGCCAAACGTTCTTTTGAGCTGGCTTTCAACCAAATCTCCCAGTGGTGCAAATACCGAAACCAAAAATCCTACCACGATCCAGTTGCCTCGTAAATCAGGATGAAGTTTTTCAATAAAAAATGCTAATATAATGGTTAATACAACACCGCCGGCAAAACCCTCCCAGGTTTTTTTAGGGGAAATTTTGGGTGCCATTTTATGCTTTCCGAAAAATTTTCCGGTAAAATAGGCAAATGTATCACTGCTCCAGATTAAAACAAAAAGGAAAAATACTTCCATCGAAAAAGAATGATCCGAGTTATCAAAACTGGGTAATCCCAATGCAAAGCCAAATGGCAAGGTGGTGTAAATAACTGTGAAAATGAGTTTTCCGTTGTCGTAGTACAACTCTTTCGAAAATCTGAAAAGGGTAACAACGGCAATTACAATTAAAGCAAAAGCCAGTATTTCGGAGAGGTTAAAATCGAAATAGAATCCGTGTTTAAAATATCTTGTGGTAAAGAAGCGATAAAATACCAGGACAATAAGCGGGAAAACCAACCACTTTTCCCAGCTTTTGGGGTCAAATCTCATCATCTTCATGCATTCCCATGCGCCAGCAAAAAGGAAAAAGACAATCAATCCGTAATAAAGATGTTGCTGTGGAACGAGGTTGGGCGAAATTTTGTCTAGAAGAAATGCGCCCAGCGGCGTGGTGCAGAAGACAACGATAAATCCATAAAGAAAACCCCCGAAAATGCGCTGAACTAAGTTTTTATCCAAAATAGTACGGTTAATGGTGATGGTATCTTAATCTTCAAGCAGAAGTAAGAAGAGTTTAGTATTGTCTTTATTGGGCGTGTCGAGTTTGGAATTGCTTCCGCTCACTGAGGTGAGATTTCGGATGTTGCCGTTGCGTCTTATTTTTGCCATGGCGTCATTGAGGTTGGTCACAATTTGCGACACATTCGCCATAATAATTATTTTTTCTGGTAAACGCGACGAGTGGTAATGTTGAATATTGTTGTGCGAAAGCATAATTCTGCCGTCATACGCAATGAGGTATTCGCAGGTAATGAACGCACAATCGTTAAACAATTCCAGTTCAGTGGTATAGGGCACTTTTATAACGTCCAGAAAATTCTTAAGATCATGATCCCAGCAAAAAACTGATTTTACATCTTCAATTTTCAGGATATGATTAAGGGTTTGAAGTGCTTCTGCTTCATCGGCACAGTAATTAAAAAAACCACCGGAGTGCGTAAAAAGCTGTGCAAACTTGTAATCAAGATCAGCATTTTTCAGTTGATCTCCAAGTTTTACCAAATCCTGATTCTCCTCCTCTTCCGGCTGATTTAGTATTTTTCCTACAATTTTTTTAAATAAACTCAATTCCGTTGGTTATGCGAATGTTAGTACAAAAATAGAAAATATTTGTTTACGGCTTTCACTTAACAAAAAAAACCTGACTGTTTATGGTAAAAACAGTCAGTTTTTTATATTTTTAAAGCAAGGTGGGCGATTCCGGCTGCTGCACTTCTTCCGGTACCGGCTGTTCGTCGGTTTCTTCTTTACCGTGATTGCCGGAAACAGGATGTTCTGTCAGCTCAGGATCCCATGCTCTCTTTCCAAAAACTTCTTCAAGATCTTCTCGAAAGATGACTTCTTTTTCTAAAAGTTTCCCTGCCAGAGCATCGAGTTTGTCTTTGTTTTCAGTTAAAATTTTCAATGCCCGCTGATATTGCGTTTCGATGATTTTTGAAATTTCTTCGTCAATCATCTTTGCCGTTTGGTCAGAGTAAGGTTTGCCGAAATTATACTCCGACTGCCCTGAACTATCATAATAGGAAATATTCCCAATTTTGTCGTTCAGCCCATAAATTGTCACCATGGCTTGTGCCTGTTTGGTCACTCTTTCCAAGTCGGATAGTGCGCCGGTAGAAATATTACCAAAAATCGTCTGCTCTGCAGCTCTTCCGCCCAATGTTGCACAAAGCTCATCATTCATCTGCTCGGTGGTGGTGAGTTGTCTTTCTTCTGGCAAATACCATGCTGCGCCTAAAGAGCGCCCTCTCGGTACAATGGTTACTTTCAGCAGTGGTGCGGCATGTTCAACCAACCAAGAAATGGTGGCGTGACCGGCTTCATGATAAGCAACCCTTCTTTTCTCTGATGGTTTAATGGCTTTATTTTTCTTTTCGAGTCCACCGATAATTCGATCCACCGCATCCAGAAAATCTTGCTTGGTTACGGAATCGTGCCCGTTTCGCGCAGCCACCAAAGCGGCTTCGTTACAAACATTGGCAATATCAGCACCTGAAAATCCTGGGGTTTGCTTGGCCAAAAACTCACGGTCAATATTTGGATCGAGCTTTATTTTTGCCAAATGCACATCAAAAATCTGTTTTCTTTCATGAAGTTCGGGAAGGTCAACAAAAATGGAGCGGTCGAATCTTCCAGCTCTCATCAGCGCTTTGTCCAAAATATCAGCGCGGTTGGTTGCAGCCATCACGATCACGTTGGTGTCGGTACCAAAACCGTCCATCTCGGTAAGAAGCTGGTTCAGCGTGTTTTCTCGTTCATCGTTGCCACCCGTGAAATTTCCACGTCCTCTGGCTCTACCAATTGCATCAATTTCGTCGATGAAAATGATGGCAGGAGATTTTGCTTTTGCCTGTGCAAATAAATCTCGAACGCGTGAAGCCCCAACACCTACAAACATTTCCACAAAATCGGAACCTGAGAGTGAAAAGAAAGGAACTTTGGCCTCACCGGCCACCGCTTTTGCCAAGAGGGTTTTACCAGTTCCCGGAGGACCTACCAAAAGCACACCTTTAGGAATTTTCCCACCTAATTTGGTGTATTTTTCAGAGTTTTTCAAGAAATCTACTACTTCCTGAACTTCTTCTTTTGCGCCTTCTAATCCGGCAACATCTTTGAAGGTAACTTGTATTTTTTCCTTTTCGTCAAACAGTTTGGCTCTGGACTTACCGATGGAGAAGATTTGTCCGCCGGGTCCTCCGCCGCCGCCCATCATTCTGCGGAAGATGACAAAGTAAAACAATGCCATTATTGCAATCCAGAACAATGCAGTAAAAAGTAATTCCGTCATTGGGTTTTTGCCCAATCCGTAATCTTTCTTGGTGGTAATGGTCGGGTTATCAGCTTTTATCTTGTCAAATTTTTCCAGAAAAAGCTGTAGATCACCAAAACTTAACGTAGCATCAGGTTTTGGTCCGAGGTTGAAATCGAACGCAGACATCGGGTTTTTGCTTTGCCCGGTGGTTTTTGCTGCCACCTCTGCTTTTGCCGCCTTGGTGAGGAAAACATCCGCTTTCTCGGTATCTTTGTAAATGAGTACATCCTGCACTTTTCCCTGCTCCATCAGCTTATAAAAGCTTTCTTCGTCGATGGAATTCTGTGCATTCTCATTATTCATATTCGAAAAAAAGAAAATCAGAATTGCCACAATGACAATCGGGAAAAACCAGTTAAATCCTTTATTGTTGTTCATATTGATTTAATAAAAATTTTGACGAAAATTGAGTTTCGTCAAACAGTATTGTTGTTAATTTTCAATTTTTGTAATCTTTGCATCGCCCCAAAGCTCCTCAATTTCATAGTATTCCCGAATAGAACGCTGAAAAATGTGAACCACTACGGACACATAATCCATCAAAACCCACATGGCATTTTCGGTTCCTTCTACATGCCAAGGTCTGTCGTGCAGCTCGTTTCGTACTTTTTTTTCGACATTGCCTGCGATGGCAGAAACCTGCGTGTTAGAGTTTGCACTGCAGATGATGAAAGTTTCTGCTACGGAGTTCTCTATTTTGGAAAGATCAAAAATCATGATGTCTTCTCCTTTGATGTCCTGAATCGCATCAACGATTTTATCGATCAGTAATTGTTTTTCGGTTGTGTTATTCATTCAATAATACGTCTAATCTGCAAATTTATTCTTTTTTTATTTATTTTATCCTCAAATTTACCCCTTCTAAATCATAAAGTTTCATAAATGACACCTATTTTCCATCTTAAAAGTTGTTCTTCTACTAATGACGAAATTGATACGTATTTACTTTATGAAAATATGGAAGGTGCAGCGATCTGCACTTTTAACCAAACTTCCGGCAAAGGACAATACGGTAATTCATGGCAAACTAAGGAAGATCTCAATATCGCTTACTCGCTCGCAATTCCTGAAGAGAAAATTGTCGTTCGCCAAGATTTATTCAATTTTCGTACCGCCACGGTTTTACGTGCTTTTCTTGCCAATATGACCCGAGAACATGTGGAAGTGAAATGGCCAAACGATTTGATCATCCGCCAAAAAAAGATTGCCGGAATTTTAGTGGAGCGCAAAACCGTTGGAGGAAGATCGTATTTAGTGGTTGGTATTGGCCTGAATGTGCTGCAGGAAAATTTTCAAAACCTTCCTAAAGCGGGATCATTGCTGATACAAACGGGAATGCGATTTGATTTGCCGGAGTTTTCTGAACACCTCAATCGGTACATGTCCGACCATTTAACGATAGCAATAGCGGATGCTGAAATTGTGGAAGAAATCAATCAGTGGCTTTTTCGGAAAGATATCATTTCGGTGTTTGAAATTGCTGGAGTAAGACAAAATGGCATTATAACGAAAGTGGATGAGGACGGTTTCCTCTGGGTACAGCTGGAGAAAGACGATGTAAAGAAATTCTTTCACAAGGAAATAGAGTTGCTTTACTGATTCGCCCGTTTGAAATACAGATACAGCGCAACCGGCCCGAAGATAATATTGGGAAGCCACATGGCAAAAAGGGGTGGCAGCGTTTTATTGGCAGAAACCACTTTTAAAACTTCGAACGAAAACACGAAAACAAACGCCAACGCAATTCCTAATGCGAGGTTAAGACCAAGACCACCGCGTTTTTTTTGCGAAGACAGCGACAAACCAAGTACGGTAAGAATAATAACCGAAATTGGCATTGAAGTACGCTGGTAAAGCTCATTGAGGTAATTATTGAGGTTGGCATTGCCCTTCTCTTTTTCCCGATTGATGAAGGTAATTAGGTCCGGTGTAGTTTTGTTCTGACCCAGCAGCACATCGGGGAACAGTTCTTCCGGCGGATGCCCGAAACTCTTGGTCATATCATTGCCGTTGGCCAATTTTTCAGTTTGATCTTTGTTTATGGTTTTCTCAAGATAATTGCTGAGCAAAAAATGATTTTTCTCTTTTATCCAGCTAAAATCGCTTGCATTAAGTTGATAAATGAGTTTACGGTTTTTGTCGAATTTTTGATAAAAAAATCCCGATCCTCGTTTTTCTTTTTTATTATAGCTTTTAATGAAGATATATTCTGTTTTTGAAAGTTGTGTGGCCACTTCCGAATTTCCGGTAAATTGCTGCCTGTCCATGGCGTTGTAGGTGTACGGCTCCAATTCGTTCTTTTTAACATTGGCTAGCGGCAACACATAATGGTTGAGCAGCAATGCGAAAATGGCAATAAAGCCGGAAGTGATAAAGTAAGGTCGTGCAAACCGGTGGAAGCTGGCTCCTGAACTGATGATTGCCACAATTTCGGTATTGTTCGCCATTCTTGAGGTGAAAAAAATAACCGAGATAAACACCAGAATCGACATAAAAGTAATGATCAAATTAATAATCCAGAACGGATAAAAATTGATGAGAAACTCGGTGACCGTAAAACCATTCGACTCAATTCTGGGTGCTTTGGCCTGCACATCAATCACCAAGACAATAATCGTCAACAACCCCAGCATAAACCCGAAGGTGCCGAGGTATTTCTTAATAATGTAACGGTCGATGATGGTGAACATTTCCTTAATTGAGGTTGAATATATTTTGATTTAAAGTCTTTGTTTAAGCACAGGAACGATGGAGTTTTTCCACTCGTAAAAATCTCCTGCGATAATGTGCTCACGTGCAACCTTCACTAAATCTAAATAGAAAGCCAGATTGTGGATGGAAGCGATTTGTTTAGACAAATACTCTTTGGAAACAAACAAATGCCGCACATACGCTTTTGAATATTCATGATCTACATAACTTGTACCGAACTCGTCCAGCGGCGAAAAATCACGTTTCCACTTTTCGTTCTTCATGCTCATCACGCCGTTCCAAGTAAAAAGCATAGCATTACGTGCATTTCTTGTTGGCATTACACAATCCATCATATCAATTCCCAAACCTATGGATTCCAATATGTTCCACGGGGTTCCTACACCCATTAAATAACGGGGTTTGTCTTTGGGTAAAATATCGGTCACTTCATTGGTGATGCGATACATTTCTTCTTCCGGTTCGCCCACCGAAAGTCCGCCAATAGCATTTCCTTCGGCGTTTTGTTCCGAAATGAATTCAGCGGAGATTTTCCTTAAATCCGAGTAAGTTGACCCTTGAACAATAGGGAAAAGTCGTTGCCGGTGTCCGTAAATTTCAGGGTTTTCTTTGCACCATTCAATGCATCTTTTCAGCCATCGGTGCGTCATTTCCATTGAGGTCTTGGCTTGGTTGTACTCGCAAGGATAAGGCGTACATTCATCAAACGCCATAAAAATATCACCCCCAATTTGTCGTTGAATTTCCATTGATTTTTCCGGCGAAATGAAGTGATAACTTCCATCAATGTGCGATTTGAATTTAACGCCCTCTTCACTCATCTTCCGGCTTGCTGAAAGAGAAAAAACCTGGTAACCACCAGAGTCGGTAAGGATGTTTCGATCCCAGTTCATGAACTGGTGCAAACCGCCTGCTTGCTCCATCACATCCATGGTAGGGCGCAAGTAGAGGTGGTAAGTGTTCCCAAGAATAATCTGCGCCTTAATGTCGTCTCGCAGTTCTCTTTGGTGGACGGTTTTTACAGAAGCAACGGTTCCTACCGGCATAAAAATCGGGGTTTGGATCGTACCGTGATCAGTGGTAATAGTGCCGGCTCTTGCTTTCCCGGACGTGGTGTTGTTGATTTCGAAAAATGGCTTGGTCATAAATTATCTTGCAAAGGCGGGTCTGCCTTGTGTTTCTTTTAATTTTTTCTCGATGTATTTTTTAGCGTTGGGATCTTTATTCAGCACAATTTCCTGTGCATTGTTAAGGATTTTTCCTACATCGCCTGTTGCAGTGTAGTATTTATAACTGTCAATAAATGCGCGTGCCGAAATTTTATATTGCTGTAAAGTAATGCGTGTTGCATCTTCCAGATGGGCACTAGAATTGACCGAAATAAGCTGATCGTTCATTGCAAATTCAGCCACCAAGTCTGCCATTTTGTCTTTAGGTACTAAATTTTTGGGCTCATCAATCAGTTGAGAGCAACTCACCATTAAACAGTAAAAAAGCAACAACATTAGTTTTTTCATAGCTTTCCGATGAGCGATTTCCATTTAAGATTAAGTACGCCGAAAACTGCTTCATGAATGATGCCGCCGTTCATTTTGCTGGTTCCCAGTTCTCGGTTGGTGAAGATAATGGGAACTTCCGCGATTTTGAAGCCCTTACTGAAGGTTCGGAATTTCATCTCGATCTGAAAACCGTATCCTTTTAATTTCACTCGATCCAGGTCAATTTTTTCCAAAACCTTTCGCGAGAAACATACAAAACCGGCGGTAGGATCTTTAACGGGCATCCCAAGAATCGTACGTACGTAGATGGAAGCTCCATACGAAAGCAGGATTCTTCCCAGTGGCCAGTTCACAACATTAATCCCTTTTGAGTATCTTGAACCTACACTTAAGTCGGCATTTTGGCATGCTATATACAAGCGATTCAGGTCGCTTGGGTTGTGCGAAAAATCGGCATCCATTTCGAAAATATAGTCGTAATTTTTTTCCAATGCCCATTTGAAACCATGGATGTATGCTTTTCCCAACCCATCTTTGGTTTGCCGCACCGTCATAAAAAGTTGTTCGGGATACATCGTTTGAAGTCGCTTCACAATTTCACCAGTTCCGTCAGGCGAAGAATCGTCGACCACTAAAATGTGATAACCCTCATTCAAACCAAAAACGGCGGAAATAATACGATCGATATTTTCCTTTTCGTTGTAGGTGGGAATGATGACCAGTTTTTTCATTGGTGAATATAATTTGCAAAGATAATCTTTTATCGTTTTAGGAAGTGCTATAAATTTTAGGGTTCAAAGCCACCTTACTGTGAAGCGTGAATTACTCAGAACCAATTTGTTCTTGTTTAGAGGTCTTTAAAATAGACACCAGGTGGTGCCGGCAATCATTGCGCCAAAAAGTTCGTTCAATATGTGTATTTTTGCAAAAAAAATCAAATTGATACGATTGGTGCAGCACAATGACTGGGTGGTTTTTATCCTTGTTGGCAGTATTTTTCTTTACATTTTCATGTTCTTGTCTCTCCAACGTGAGTCAACGGTCAAAGAGTTTCTGACTCAGAAGTTTGCTGACGCCACCAATAGTTTTCTGAGTTGGATCATCATTAGCGTCGTTTTTTGTGTTGTTTTGTCAGCGCTTCTTTCGCAGTTTATACCTCTTGTGCCCAAACGTGTGAGCGATATTCATTTTTTTGGATACGAACTGAACAAGTTTGGTTTCACTTTTTTGTCGATTGGTGGTTTTTATATGATTAAAAATATTTTGTCTTATCTTTTTTTTGCCGGAACTGGTTTTATCAAAAAATGGGAAATTTTTAGTTTTACGGTTTCACGATTTTACTTTGTAGCTTCGGTAGTGTTGATGATTTTGTGTTTGGCGAGCTTTTTTTACAATTTTAATAAACTACAGCTGGCTGATTATATCTTTGGTGCAATGGTTACCATGCTCATACTGAAGCAGTTTTTCTATATCTTCCACATGAACAATATCTTACCCGAAAAATGGTATTATAAATTTTTGTATATTTGCACGCTCCAAATTGTACCATATTTGGTACTATGGAAGGTATTATTCTTTTAACATAAATTCGGGATGAAAATTAAATCTATATTGGTTTCACAACCTGCGCCAAGTGAATCTTCACCTTATATCGAAATTGCGAAAAAAGAAAAAATCAAAATTGATTTTAAACCTTTTATCCACGTTCAAGGTGTAGATGCAAAAGAATTAAGAACTCAGAAAATTGATCTGTCTCAGTACACGGGTGTTATCTTCACCAGCAAAAATGCCGTAGATCATTATTTTCGCTTGGCAGAGGAAATGCGTTTTTCTGTGCCCGATTCGATGAGGTACATCTGCCAGTCGGAGGCCATTGCCAATTATCTGCAGAAGCATATTGTTTACCGCAAGAGAAAAATTGCATTTGGCGATAAAACCTTTGCCGATTTGGCACCGCTTTTTAAGAAATTTCCCAACGAGAAATACCTATTGCCTTCATCCGATATTTTGAGCCCGGATATTGTAAAAATTCTGGATGCATCACCCATCGAATGGACAAGAGCCACCATGTACAGAACGGTATGCAGCGACTTGAGCGATACCCAAGTTGCCGATTATGATATGTTGGTATTCTTCTCTCCACAGGGAATTAAATCGCTTGCCGAGAATTTTAAAGACTTTAAACAGAACGACACCAAAATTGCAGTTTTCGGAACCTCTACAGAGCAGGCCGCCAAGGATGCGGGTTTACGAGTGGATGTTATGGCACCAAGCAAAGAAACACCAAGCATGACGATGGCCATTGAAAAATACATCAGGAATATGAATAAATAATGTCCTGAAACAATATTCATAAACCGTTTTTCATTTCCGTGAAAACGGTTTTTTATTTTAATTTAATCTTAACTTTACGCGCTTTTACAGTTGAAAGCAAATTTTAAAAGTAATCTCCTCCCGATGAATCCGCCGAAAGCAACCTTAATTGATAAAATTCTCGAAATCCATGGTGATCGCCGCATTGACCCTTATTTTTGGATGAATGAGCGAGAAAATCCTGACGTCATTACCTATCTGGAAGAAGAAAACAGCTATTGCGATTTCGTGATGAAGGATACCGAAGATTTGCAACAGCAACTTTTCGATGAAATGAAGGCGCGATACAAAGAAGACGATCAGTCGCTGCCGTATTTCTTCAACTCCTATTGGTACATTGTGCGATTCGAGAAAGGAAAAGAATATCCCATTTTCAGTAGAAAAAAAGATACGCTTGACAATGAAGAGGAAATTCTGATTGATGTAAATGTGTTGGCAGAAGGGCAGAAGTTTTTTGAAGTGGGCAGTGTTGCCGTGTCGCCCGATAATCAATTGATGAGTTTTTCAACCGATAATTTTGGAAGAAGAATCTATACCTTACAATTTAAAAACCTGAAGACAGGTAAAATTTTGCAGGATCAAATTGCCAATACAACAGGGAAAGCCGTTTGGGCCAATGATAATGAACATGTTTTTTACATTCGGAAAGACAAGAGTTTACGGGCGTTTCAGGTGTATATGCATCAGTTAGGCACCGATTCTTCGCAAGATGTTATGGTGTATCATGAAGAAGATGATACCTTCGATGTTAATCTCTTTAAATCCAAATCGCTTGAATATATTTTTATTTCCAGTTCCAGTACGATTTCTGATGAACAGCGTTTTATTCCAGCCGACAATGTTTTGGCATCGTGGAAAATCGTGCAGCCCCGAACCAAGGATTTAGAATATTCTGTAGAGCATTTTGGTGATGAATTTTACATTATTACCAATGCAGACGGTGCCACAAACTTCAAAATCGTCAAAACAAAGTTAAATGAGCCCAGCATAAAAAACTGGGTGGATGTAATTCCTCATCGTAAAGATGTGCTGTTGGAAGGATTCGAAATCTTCCAAAATTATCTGGTGTTGGAAGAACGGAAAGAAGGGTTGCTGCAAATCAGGATTATTGACAATCAGCAACACACCGAGCATTACCTTCCTTTTTCTGATCCAACCTACACTGCCTATATCGGTTTGAACTTGGAGTTTGATACCCAAAAATTGCGCTACGGTTACACATCATTAACCATGCCCAATTCCACACTGGAGTATGATATGAAAGAAAAAACCACCAAACTCCTGAAACAACAGGAGGTTTTGGGCGGGAATTTCCATACGGAAAACTATATTTCCGAAAGAATTTGGGCGCCTTCTCGTGATGGGCAATCCCGTATTCCTATTTCTTTGGTCTATCATAAAGACACGGTAAAGTCAGCAGAAACGCCACTGCTTTTGTATGGTTACGGAAGTTATGGGCATACCGTTGACGCCAGTTTTTCGAATGTTCGATTGTCCATATTGGATCGCGGCTTTATTTATGCCATTGCACACATCCGAGGCGGCGAATATTTGGGCAGAGAGTGGTATGAAGATGGCAAAATGCTGCACAAAAAGAATACTTTTTATGATTTTTTGGATGCTGGTCGCTTTTTGACGGAACAAAAATACACTTCCCCTAAGCATCTTTACGCGATGGGTGGTTCTGCCGGCGGATTGTTGATGGGCGTTATTGTGAATGAGGAACCAACACTCTTCAATGGTATTGTCGCCCAGGTACCTTTTGTAGACGTGGTGACGACGATGCTTGACGAAACAATTCCTTTAACAACGGGAGAGTTCGATGAATGGGGGAACCCGAAAAACAAAAAGTATTATAACTACATGAAATCATATTCTCCTTATGATAATGTTGCACCACAAGATTATCCCAATATGCTCATTACCACAGGGTTTAACGATTCGCAAGTTCAATATTGGGAACCGGCCAAATGGACGGCAAAATTACGCGAATTAAAAACAGATGGCAATATCCTGCTTTTCAAAACCGATATGAGTTCCGGTCACGGTGGTGCAAGTGGAAGATTTGAATCGTTAAAGGAAGATGCGCTGGAATATGCGTTTTTATTTAAATTGGAAGGGATTAAACAGTAAAACCGTTGGCAATGACTTTAAAAAGTATGACAGAAGCACAGCTTTGGGAAAAAGTAGAACATTTTTTTGAAGATAATTTTGGTACCGAAAAGCATCCGGCAATAGACACGATTTTATTTTTAATCGGTTTGCAGGAATTGGGCAGTGGCCAGCAAAAGTACACCAAAGACGATAAGTTGAACATGCTTCATATTGCCGTTTGCCGCCTTTTAGAACCATTCGGGTATTATCGGTTTTCGCACTATGATGATGATGGATACCCGCATTTTGAAGTGTTGGAAGCTATGCCGGAACTGAAACCAAACGAGCAACAGATCCTCATGAAAAAAGCAGTAATTCAGTATTTCATTGACGAAGATTTGTTTTAGAGAAGCTTATTTCCCGGAAAGTATATCTTCCAGTTGATTCAGCTGTGCTTGTAATCCTGCTTCAAATCCCATTTCCAAAGTTGCCTGCAGGTCTACTGCGCTATTAAAGAATAAATTCACAGTAAGCTTTGTACCTTCGCTGATTCCTGTAAAACCAATGAGCCAATTCACCATAGGGATGTTATGTTGTGGCTTGCCGTCTTGGTCGGTCGAAAAATCGGTCATGGCGATCATTCTGTGGTGGGTTACTTCATTGTAATTCACTCCGGCATAGAATTTTTCGTCTTCAGGACTCACCAGTGCGAAGTTCCACTTGCCACCCGGCACAAAATCAAAATTGACCGTTTCACATTTCCAGGGCTGTGGTGCCCACCATTTGTCCAGCAACGTCGAATTTGAAAAGTGCGACCAAACTGCCGCTACATCACAATTGTAGATTTTCATAATATAGCAGGAAAGTTGCGCTTCGTCAACAGTAAAAATAATAGGAGAGTTCATTCTTTCAATTTTACTTCAAAACTAATGATAATTTCCTCACTATTCACCAGTCAGAATTATTTTTAATGTTCGCAATAAATTGTTAAATGATTCGTTTTTAAGAAAAATTTAATAATTTAATTTGGCATTATTTATGTTAATAATCTTAAAATGATTAATTTTAACAATTAAAATCAAAAATGACCGTCAACAATAAGTTTATTCCGTTTATTTCTGTATTGATGACCATCTCGATGATCGTTTTCGTTACCCTTCAGCTGTATTGGCTCAAGGAACTGTATGGTGCACTGAATCAGGATTTTTCAAACAAAGTTTATTCCGCAATGGAGTCTTCTACAGCTAAGATTTCGCAACTCGAAGTTGATAAATACCTGAACAAGGATCATAAGAATTTCGGAAAAACCATTGTGAGCAACAGCAATCAACCGACGCAGACCTATATTCAGCAGAACAGTGATTCAGCCAACCGCTCTACCATTACTTTTCAGAAGAGTATTGTTGAGAACCAAAATATTCCCATTTCCCGAAAAGGCGACAGTTTGAAACTCACCAAACTCTACACCGATGAGGGAATTCTGAAAATTAAAAAAGAAAACAGCGCCGAACCACTCACCGCGCAACTGAGCAAAGACATTAGCAACAATACCTATGCGCTACGGGAATTTGCCAAACTCAGCGCATCCAACTTACCGATTGAGAAAAGAGTTGATCAAAAAACCATTGATTCGGTTGTTTCCAATGAGTTGAAAATGAATGGGCTGCAGACCAAATTTGGATTCGCGGTGATGAACAACAAAAATGAAATGACCAAAGTGTCTAATGATATTTTTAAAGATCAGAAAGACAAGAACAGTTACACGTATCCACTGTTTACCGATAGCAAAGATCAAACACTTTACACGCTGGCGTTGGTTTTTCCTCGAAAAGATTATTCGCTTGCCAAAAGTAATTTGCCGATGTTGCTGGGAACGTTCATGTCGTTGCTCACTATTTTGGGGATTTACATTATCTCCATTAATTATATGATGAGGCAAAAGAAAATTGCAGAGATTAAAACCGACTTTATCAATAATATGTCGCATGAGTTCAAAACGCCTTTGGCCACTATTTCAGTGGCGACAGACTCCTTGAGTAATGATAAAATAGCGACCAATCCGGAGAAAGTGAAATACTACTCGCAACTCATTAAACAAGAAAATCTTCGGATGAAGAAACAGGTCGAAAATGTGCTGAACATGTCGAAACTAGAGCGAAACGAGGTGAAATTGTTTCTTAAGGAAACCGATGTTCGAGTTTTGATCAAAAAAATTACTGAGTCGTTCGGGCTTATTGTAGCCCAGCGAAATGGGGTGCTAACGCAGGAGTTCAATACACACCAATATGTTTTTAAAATTGATGAATTCCATATTTCCAATGCATTGGTGAATCTTTTAGATAATGCCAATAAATATTCGCCAGACAAACCTGAGATTAAAGTGAGTACCCGAAACGAGGGAAACTGGTACGTCATTGAAATAGCCGATAAAGGAATGGGTATGGATACCCAGAATAGAGGAAAAATCTTTGAAAAATTTTTCCGCGAGGAAACGGGTAATATTCATAATGTAAAAGGACAGGGACTTGGCTTGTCTTATGTGAAGAAGATTGTGGAATTGCACAAAGGACAAGTCATTGTGGATTCTACCAAAGGAGTGGGCAGTGTATTTACCATAAAATTACCGATGTCGTGATGATATAATAACAAAGAAAACTGCATTCATTTTGCGGTTCAAAACTATTAAATAAAAATAAAAAAATATGAGCAACAGAATCTTATTAGTAGAAGATGACCAAAGTTTTGGTGCGGTACTGAAAGACTATCTTACCATCAATAACTTTGAAGTGACCCTTGCTACCGACGGCGAACAAGGGCTGAAAGAATTTACGGAAAACGAATTCGATATTTGTATTTTCGATGTAATGATGCCTAAGAAGGACGGATTTTCCTTAGCTGAAGATGTGAAAAGAATCGATAAAAATACCCCAATTATTTTCCTTACCGCAAGAAATATGCGTGAAGACATCCTGAAAGGATACCAGATAGGCGCCGATGACTACATCACCAAACCGTTTGATACTGAACTTTTACTCTACAAAATTAAAGCAATTTTGCAACGTAGTGCCGTGATGGAGGATGAAGAACAGGAGCAATTCAAGATCAGCACCATTTATTTCGACTCAATGCTGCGTCAGCTAAAAGTGGGCGATAACGAATATAAACTATCACCCAAAGAAAACGAGCTGCTAAAACTGCTTTGCCTGCACCGAAACGATTTTATGCCGAGAGATTTGGCGCTGCGAAAAATTTGGAAAAAAGAAAACTATTTCACCGCAAGAAGTATGGACGTTTACATTGCCAAATTGCGCAAACTATTGAAAGAGGACGATGGATTAGAAATCATCAACGTGCATGGCGAAGGGTTTCGCTTGCTGGTGAAGAATTAATATTTAGTCAGTAAAAACAAAAAAGTTCGGGTGCAATTCCGAACTTTTTTTAATGTCTATTTTTTTATGTGCTACTTTGCTTCCACACAAAAAACCCTGTACTGAATTGCAATTGCGGAGGCAAAAAATTGGCGTATGCGCGATAAGTCTGCAGCAGCACTTTGCCGGCTAAGGTAACTTCCCGCCATTACTTTATAATTAGGACGTAAGGAGGCGTCAATTTCCACCTTCATATTGGGGAATCTTCTGCGGAAATACATGCCCACTTCCCTCGCTTCTTCGTTGCTTTTCACCACGGCCAGCTGAATTTTGTATCCCATTATCCTTGGGTTTCTTCTGCAAATTTCTGCTTGGGTAAGTTCGCGGTCCGGAACATTGATTTTTGGATTCGTTGTTTTTGAGTTCAAATCGGGATCATCCGACCAGTTTTTACCTGTATTTCCAGTGGATGGCCTGCTGCACTTATCTTCCATAGAAGTCATTAAATCATCAATCCTCTTATCCATGGTTACAGAAAGTGGAGTGCCGGAAATGGTGTCGTTTTTTACAACCTGTTGTGCAGTCATGAAGTTGACTGAAAGGAGTGCAAGAGATGTTAATATTTTTAAGACGGATTTCATCAAAAATTATTTTTGGCAAATTTAAAACAAATAAACATTATTCCAATTAATGTTATTTAGAACAGTTACAAATTAATTGAATTAGCGAAAAGCAATAAAGGTCACCGTTAAATATCTGTTAAAAATAGTATTTTTGCCAAATATTGAAAAGTATACTCATTACATTTTAACAACAAGATTTTATAAATGATTAGTTGGAGAAAGCATTACAAAAGAGGTCTGATTGCAATAGGACTTTTGTTATCGACCACTGCTTCTATTTACGCTCAAGGTGACGCCAAAAACGGAGAAAAGCTCTTCAAGGCCAACTGTACGGCGTGTCACGCATTAGATAAGCAACTCGTGGGTCCTGCATTGGGCGGAGTAGTCGATAAAGTGAAAACCGAGCAAAACCTGGGCGCCGACTGGCTGCACAAGTGGATTAAAGACAACAAAGCACTGCGCGCTTCAGGCGATAAATATGCCAATGAACTTTTCGAAAAGTTCAATAAAGTTGAAATGCTTGCATTCCCTAGTCTTTCGGATAAGGATATTGATGATATTTTAGAATATACCACCAATCCTCCAAAAGCAGAGCCGGCAGCAGATGCAGCCGCTACAGGTACTGATGCCAACTCTGTTGCTGCTTTGGAAGCTGCAAAAAAAGATTCGGTGAACTCCAAAATCATCCTCATTTCTTTATTTGCAATTGGTGGATTGTTGCTTTGGTTGTTGCTCAAATTGAGACAGCTTGTTAAACTACAGCAAACCGACGATTTGGCTGGCTTGAATGCAACAAGAGCCGTTTCTTTCGCCGATCTTTACAAGAAATATCATTATGTAGGAAAGGGGATCTTGGTGCTGTTAGGAATTTTTGCCGCCTACGGAGTCTGGAACTCACTGATGTGGATTGGCGTTTACAAAGGATATAAACCAGAGCAGCCCATTCACTTCTCGCATAAAATTCACGCAGGCGAAAATAAAATCGATTGTCAGCTTTGCCACTCATCGGCAAAATATGGAAAAGTTTCAGAGATTCCTTCAATGAATGTATGTATGAACTGCCACAGAAGTATTTCCGAGTACAAGGGCAAATACATGGAGCCGGGTAAAGACAAATCTTTCTATGACGGAGAAATCAAGAAAATTTATGCGGCCACAGGTTGGGATCCTGATAAGCAGCAATATACCGGAAAAACACAGCCGGTAGAATGGGTGCGTATTCACAACATGCCAGATTTTGTTTACTTTAACCACTCGCAGCACGTTGTTGCAGGAGAGCAGGCCATTATTAATTCGTACAACAAGAAAAACCCGACTGCCAAAATTGATGTAGTTTGTAAAGCATGTCACGGACAGGTAGATTCGATGAATGTGGTGCAAATGGCGAACGACTTTACCATGGGATGGTGTATCGAATGTCACCGAACAACAGAAGTAGATATGAACAACGGTTATAATAAAGAATACTTCAAAAATCTGCACGATAAGCTGAAAAAGCAATATCCTCATTCCGAAGGAAAAATCACCGTAGATGCCATTGGAGGTCTTGAATGTGGTAAATGTCATTATTAATAACTAAAAATTAGAAGTATCGATGGCTTCAAATAAAATACAATTCAGAAGTATCCATGAACTGGAAGACCCAACCTTAACTGGGAGGTTGGCTCAAAAGGAATTCCTTGAAGAAATTCCGGTGGATGAAAAAACAAGCGAAGTAAAATCTAACGAACCTGAGCAATCCGGAACTTCGCGTAGAGATTTCCTTAAACTTTTAGGGTTTTCTACAGCAGCAGTTACCTTGGCAGCTTGCGAGGCGCCGGTGATTAAAACAATTCCTTATGTGGTAAAACCGCATGAAATTATTCCCGGTGTTCCCAATTATTATGCATCAACCTATTTCGACGGATATGATTTCGCGAGTGTATTGGTAAAAACCAGAGAAGGACGACCTATTAAGATTGAACCCAATCCTATGGCCAACGCTTTGGGTAAAACCAATGCAAGAGCACAAGCAGCTGTTCTTTCGCTTTATGATAACGATAAAGTAAAACAACCTAAACTCGACGGTAAAGACGAAACTTTTGATAAAGTGGACGATTTCGTGATCAACGGATTATCTTCTGCACAAGCAAGCGGAAAGAAAATCGTTGTATTGTCGCATTCTTTTCCTTCCCCTACTTTCAAAAAGTTGTTTGGAGATTTCAAAGCTAAATATCCAACAGCAGAATTAGTAACCTATGACGCTGTTCCTTACTCCG
The DNA here is from genome assembly GCA_001898255.1 of Chryseobacterium sp. 39-10. Lineage (GTDB taxonomy): Bacteria > Bacteroidota > Bacteroidia > Flavobacteriales > Weeksellaceae > Kaistella. The sequence continues at coordinate 470,358 of MKTK01000038.1, forward strand.
CTGCCTTGGATGCTGCACAGGAAGTTTTCGGACAAAGAGCGTTACCTGTTTATGATCTTTCCAAAACACAGTTGGTAGTTTCGTTTCAGGCAGATTTCTTAGGCGATTTTAATGGTGGATCTTTAGAAAGTTCATATGTTGCGGCAAGAAAGCCAGGGGCAGATATGTTGAGACACATTCAGGTGGAATCGAATATGTCTTTAACAGGAGCAAATGCGGATACCAGAATTCAGCTTAAACCAAGCTTAGTCAACAAAGTTTTGGTGGAGGTTTATAATGGATTAAATGGAGGAGCAGTAAGCAAAGAAGCCAATGAATTGGTAAAAGAATTACAAGCTAAAGGCAGCAATGCAGTTGTTTTCGCAGACGGTTCTAAAGCAGCACATGTTTTGGCCCATTTAATCAATCAGAAATTAGGATCTTCAGCTTTCACCGGAAAAGCCAACCTACTGAAAGAGTTTGACGCAGCAAGATACCAGGAATTTTTATCGTGGATGAATGCAGGTCAGGTAGGTGTTTTAGTGACCAACAATGTCAATCCTATTTACTCAAACAATAAAGGAGAAAATTTCAAAGCTCTTGTTGCAAAAGTTCCGACTGTAGTTGCTGTAACTGACAAGAAAAATGAAATGTATAAAGCTGCGAAAGCAGTAATTCCGGTTGCTAACTGGTTAGAATCCTGGGGAGATATGACGCCACAAACGGGTGTTTATACCTTAATGCAACCCACTATTCAGAAAATCTATAAATCAAGACAGATTGAGGATTCACTCTTGGTTTGGATGAACGGTAAAGGCAATGCGGCTAATAATTATTACGATTATTTAAAAGCCAATGCTGCTACACTGATTGGTGATACTACTTTTAACAAAGCACTGTATAATGGTATTTTGGAAGGAGGAAGTGCAGTAACCCTTGCTTACACAGGCGGTAACGGAGCTCAGGCAGCAACAGAACTCGCTGGCTTTAAACCTTCTGATTTGGAATTGGTACTTTATACCAAAACTGCGATGGGTGACGGTACGCAAGCCAACAACCCATGGTTGCAGGAACTGCCGGATCCAATTACAAGAATGACTTGGGACAATTACCTGACAATTTCTCCCAAAGATGCTAAACGTTTAGGAATCAAAAATGATCTGAATGCGAGAATGCAGTTGGACGGTTCTGTGGTTAATCTTACCGCTAATGGCGTAACGATTAAAAACGTACCTGTTTTTGTACAGCCGGGACAGGCCGAAGGATCACTTGGGCTTGCGCTTGGATATGGTAAGAAAGATTCTGGTAAGGTAGCGGAAACTGGTGTTAATGCCTATCCTTTATTTGACGGATCCAATACTGTTCTCTCCAATGTAACTATCGAAAAGACGGGTGACGATCATGAGTTTGCAGGAATGCAGCTTCAGAATACTTTGATGGGTCGTTACGAAATTGCACGAGAAGTTTCTCTCGATACCTTCCTCAACGTAAAATTTGACGATGAGAAAAACGGTTGGAATAAACCGTTGGAATATCATACTCTTGGTGGAGCAATGCCAGCGGGTAAAGTAGATCTTTGGGATGCATTTGATGATACCGATGGGCCTCACTTTAATCTGTCTATAGACCTGAACTCTTGTACAGGTTGCGGTGCATGTATTATTGCTTGTCAAGCAGAAAATAACGTTCCTGTTGTTGGGAAAGAAGAAGTAAGAATGTCGAGAGATATGTTCTGGTTAAGAATTGACCGTTACTACACCACCGATATTCCTGCAAATCTTGATAAGAATAAAGATGGAAAACTTTCTCAGCAGGAAGCTGTTGATGGGGGTCTTGATGTACCAGGAATGTACGGTAGCTTCCTCAATAAGGAAAGTGGTATTTTGAATCACCCTGCAGATAATCCTGATGTAATCTTCCAGCCGGTAATGTGCCAGCACTGTAATCATGCGCCTTGCGAAACCGTTTGCCCGGTTGCCGCAACTTCTCATGGTAAACAAGGTCAAAACCAAATGGCTTACAACAGATGTATCGGTACAAGATATTGTGCGAACAACTGTCCTTATAAAGTAAGAAGGTTCAACTGGTTTACATACAACCTCAACGATAAGTTTGATTACAACCAAAATAACGATTTAGGTCGTATGGTGCTTAATCCAGATGTTGTGGTGAGAACAAGAGGGGTCATGGAGAAATGTTCTATGTGTATCCAAATGACGCAAAACACTATTCTTGAAGCTAAGAAAGAAGGAAGAGTTGTGAAAGATGGTGAGTTCTCAACCGCTTGTGTTAATGCTTGTTCTACGGGATCAATGAAGTTTGGAGATATGAATGACAAGGGATCGGCCGTGAGATCACTGTATGGAAGCAACAGAAGATACACCTTACTGGAAGAAATCGGAACAAAACCAAACGTTTTCTACCACACCAAAGTAAGAAACAGAAAAGAAAATAACGTTTAAATAATAAATAGGTAAAAAATGTCAGGACATTACGAAGCTCCGATAAGGGAACCTTTAATTATTGGTCACAAAACTTATCATGATATTTCAGAAGATATCGCAAGACCTATCGAAGAAAGAGCCGGTAAACTCTGGTGGGTTTCATTTTGGATTGCGCTGGTACTATTCATTTACGGATTCGGGTGTATTGCCTACACCATTGGAACCGGAATCGGTGCATGGGGACTCAACAGAACCAATAACTGGGGATGGGATATTACCAACTTCGTTTGGTGGGTAGGTATCGGTCACGCCGGAACACTTATTTCGGCCGTACTATTACTATTTAGACAACGATGGAGAATGTCGGTAAACCGGTCTGCAGAAGCGATGACCATCTTTGCGGTAGTGCAAGCGGCAATTTTCCCTGTGATCCACATGGGTAGAGTTTGGGTAGGGTATTGGGTATTTCCTTTGCCTAACCAGTTCGGTACACTTTGGACCAACTTCAACTCGCCATTGCTTTGGGACGTATTTGCGATTTCAACATATTTCTCGGTTTCTACCGTGTTCTGGTTTATGGGGTTAATTCCCGATTTTGCAATGATTCGTGACCGTGCAAAAACACCTTGGACCAAAAGAATTTACACCTTCCTTGCCTTCGGATGGGGTGGTAAAGCAAAGCATTGGCAAAGATTCGAGGAACTGTCACTCGTTTTGGCAGGTTTGGCAACGCCACTTGTATTCTCGGTGCACACCACAGTATCCTTCGACTTTGCTACTTCGGTAATTAAAGGATGGCACTCTACCATTTATCCTCCGTATTTCGTTGCTGGAGCAATTTTCTCAGGATTTGCAATGGTACAAACCTTATTGTTAGTCGCCAGAAAAGTTTGTCATCTTGAGGAGTACATCACCATGTATCACATCGAAATTATGAACATCGTAATTGTGGTGACAGGAGGTATGGTAACCGTGGCTTACGCTACTGAATATTTTATCGCATGGTATTCCGGATCAAGATATGAAGATTTCACTTATCTTTCTCCAGGAGCCGCAACAGGACCTTATTGGTGGGCATTTTGGGCATTGATCATCTGCAACCTCGTTGTTCCTGCTTCTTTCTGGTTTAAAAAATTGAGAACCAATATCATTTGGACTTTCATCGTTGCGTTGATCATCAACATCGGGATGTGGTTTGAAAGATTCGATATTATCGTAATCAACATTGCTAGAGATTACTTGCCATCATCATGGACCATGTTTAAACCAACCATCATTGATGTAGGCGTATATTTGGGAACAATCGGGTTCTTCTCTGTGTTATTCCTGCTGTATGCAAGAACTTTCCCTGTCATTGCACAAGCGGAATTGAAAAGTATTTTGAAAATTTCAGGTGAAACTTATAAAGCAAAAGAAGAAGATGAGCACCACTAAAAGAATATACGGTATTTATGCCGACGACGACGATTTATTGAACGGCGTTCATGCTTGTAACGACAAAGGAATTGCCATTGCAGAAGTATACACTCCATTTCCAGTTCATGGTCTTGATAAAGCTTTAGGATTAAAGAAAACACGAATTTCGGATGCGGCATTTTTGTATGCAGTATATGGAATTACCATTGGTACTTTAGTGACTTGGTATACGATGAATCATGACTGGCCACAGAATATTGGTGGTAAACCATCGTTCGACTGGGCACATAACATGCCTGCTTTCGTGGTACCAATGTTTGAATTGATGGTATTTTGTGCGGCGCACATGATGTCGCTTACCTTCTTGGTAAGAAATAAAATGTATCCTGCATGTCCTCCACAAAATCCGGATCCACGAACCACTGATGATAAGTTCATGATGGAGTTTGTCACCGATAATGTAGAGGCCGTAAAACAGATACTTATCGATACCGGAGTGGAAGAAATAACTGTAAAAGATGCTTAACACCATGACAAAGAATATATTTAAAATTACAGCAATCTTAGGTTTTGCCGCAATTTCCTTGAGTTCTTGCAGTAAGGAGAATCCGCCCTTGGTTTATTTTCCAGATATGTATTTTCCTGTTGCTTATGATCCTTTGATGAAAGCACAAGATGCTTACTCAAAACATGATAATGAGATTCCGGCATTTGTGGAACATAACGGTGCCACGGGATTAAGCCCGGTAGACGGAACCGTTGCACAAAACAAAGAGGGTGTGGTGGAAGAAGCTGCCAATTCGAAGATGACCACCGACCAATACAACGCTGGTTACGATGCGTCCAAACTAGAAATCACTTCACCACTTGATCCTGCCAACAAAGCAAAAGATATTGAGCGAGGCAAAGATCTTTTCAATAAAACCTGTGCTGCGTGCCACGGCGTTGGTGGTGATGGGCAAGGACCTATCGTTGTGAGCGGTGCCTATTCGGGAGTGCCCAATTATAAAGACAGAGAAATTACTGTAGGTTCCGTACATTATGTACTTACCCATGGTAGAAATTCAATGGGATCTTATGCTGGTCAACTTAAACCGGGGGACCGATGGAGAGTAGCGATGTATGTAATGGATGCTTTTAAAGCCACTGCCGCAGTTGCCACTACTGCCACTACTCCTGCTGCCCCAGAAGCTGCCGTGCCTGCTGCTAACGTAACACCCAGTGCTAAAAAATAAAAAGAATTAAGAAATGTATAGTTTTTCACCGAAATTAAGATTATATTCAGTCATATTGATCGTTGTGGGATTGGTGCTTTTTGGAGCTGGTTATTTCATGAATCATGGGCTAGACGATGTAAAAATTGAACACCTGATGGAAGCAGCACACTCCGGTGGGCACAGTGCACCAAGTCATTCCAGTGAGATGGTGGGTCCTCAGGATCACGCTGCTCATTTGGAACATGCCAAATTGCAGGTACACAATCAGCCATTAGCTGCGGTGCATACCATTGCAGTATTTCTTTTTGCTCTTAGCTGCTGCGCACTGTTTTTCTATAGTATCCAAAATGCAGCACATGCAGGGTGGCCTATTATTATTTTAAGAGTGATGGAAGCTATTGCTTCCTATATACCTTGGGGTGGAGCCGTTCTTATTATCATTATGATTTTGAACGTAACGCATAATGGCCATCTTTTCCATTGGATGGATGCCAGTCTTACCACACCGGGTGATTCCCATTTTGATCCTATTCTTTACGAGAAAAAGTTATTTTTGAATATCCCTTTTTATGCCATTCGAACCATTATTTATGTAGTTGGAGCTTCTTTCTTCGCATGGAAATTGAAATCACTTTCTAAGAAGGTGGACGAAACAAAAAGTAGAAAGGTTTATGCGAGCTATTATAGCTGGAGTGTGGGATACATCGCTTTCTTCGGTTTTGCTTCTGCAGCTTGGGCTTGGGATTGGTTGATGTCAATCGACCCGCACTGGTATTCAACCATGTACATTTGGTATGCCATGGTGAGTGCTTTGGCATCTTCAATTGCCGTAATTATTCTGATCAGTGTTTACCTTAAAAAAGCAGGATATTTACCACAATTCAATGATAATCATTTGCACGACTTGGGCGTTTTTCTTTTTGCTACCAGTATGCTTTGGACATACACATGGTTTGCCCAGTTCATGCTTTATTGGTATGCGAATATTCCAGAAGAGGTCAACTATTTCTTTGGAAGATTCCAATATTATAGCGAAACTTTCCTACCGGTAATGATTTTTGTTTTCCTTATCCCACTTTTGGTTTTGGTAAGTTCAAGTATTAAACGAAATTATAAAGTGGTGACCACAATGGCCGTGATCGTTGTATTGGGACAATGGGTTAATTATTTTAACATGGTGATGCCAGGTACCGTGGGTCCTTATTGGAAAACGCCATCTGGTTTTTTACTGACTTTTGGAGCTCTCATTCTTTTTATCGGTTTATTTGTACTGATTGTGATGACAGCATTATCCAAGTTAAAACTAATTCCTACAGGAAACCCATTCTTGAAAGAATCAGAAATATATGAGTATCCTTTCTAGAGGTAAAACTTCATCTTTACATATAATCCCGGCTTTATGTCGGGATTTTTTATAAATTTGCGATAAACCCATTGTAATGAAAAAATCAGTTTTATTGCTGCTGATGTTCCTGCTTATTGTGGCATGTAAAAAAGACAAGGTAGATGCCACCAATCCTAAGGCCTTCCAGTCGAGCATCAATGATATGGCATCTAGTTTAAATACGTTGCAGCAGGTCAAGTTCAATGAGGCACTGTACATCCTGAAAACCTTCGGTGTTGATGCAGATGGTGAAGAAAATGAGATACGCGCATTGGGAAAATTAATTAACGGGATGAAAGTGCCGGGAATTCTCGCATTGGCCGATCAGGTTGCCCAGCGAAACGGTATCGAATGGACAAGTACAGGGCCACCTTCTTTGGGTGAAATGAATATTTTTGGAAACGAAACCGCAAAAGAGTCTGATCCCAATGATATCGCAGCAAAATCGCTGAATATTGGGGTGCAGCCCGTGGGCACATCGGATGTACTGGCAGCACAGGCATTAGCAATAATTCCGAGACTTGTGGATGGCAACGGAAGTAATGTTTCGTTTAGCGGTGCGGCATTAGAAACTATCATGGAAGTTTTTAGCGGAGGAAATAAAATTTTAACGGCTAAGAACCTTATGCAGGACAATAATTTTAAAGGATTTAATCTGAAGTTTTCATCACTTCCTGCACAAAAGGTGATCGACAATAAAATTGATATTACGGTTTCGGTGAAGACGACCAAAAACACGTTCAAAATGTCGAAAATAGGTGTTGATGTTAATCCCAAGGCACTTCTGTTGCCACAAACCGAATCAGATTTGAGTACAGAGAATGCGGAATCAACTTTGCCTGACGCCGCTGCTCCAGATAACGCAACCGACAACGTCACGCCCGCAGCAAACACCAAACCTGTGGCCGATCCGAAGACGAGCGTAACCAAGTTTCTGAACAGTTTAGGGTCGCAGAATTTTCGGTCTGCTTACGACGCTGCAGATAATCCTAACTGGGGTTCTTATGATACTTTTGCCAATCCGACCTCTGGGTTTGGCGGTGTAAAAAACATCAATGTAAAAAATGTTTCCACCAATAGTACCTCAGGAAGTGCGGCAACTGTAAATGCGACTTATGATGTTACTGATAAAGACGGAAAAACCACCGCTTTACATGTTACTTTCGGACTGAAAAACATTAACGGAGAATGGAAAATCTCAAGCTATAAAATCAATTAGAATGTCGAATCCACAACTGACTCAAAAATTAGAACAAACCATACAAAATATTCCGGATTTTCCTAAACCAGGTATTCAGTTCAAAGATATTACGCCCATCTTTTTGGATCCGCAACTTTATGAAGAAGTTATTGCCGATATGGCCAACTTCAGCAGAGGCAAAATTGATGTGGTATGCGGAATCGAAAGCCGCGGATATTTATTTGGAATCGCCATTGCAGTGGCATTACAGGTTCCATTTATTTTGATTAGAAAGAAAGGCAAATTGCCGCCACCTTTCGTAGCTCAAGAATATGATCTGGAATATGGCTCGGCAGAAATCGAGATGAGAACCGGCCAACTAAAACCCGGCCAACGGGTGTTGATTCATGATGATTTACTGGCAACAGGAGGAACTACAGAAGCTGCGGCAAAGCTGGTAGAGAAGCAAGGTGGAGAAGTGGCGCAGTTTAGTTTTTTAATTGGCCTGAAAGACCTCCACGGAACCGATCGGCTTCAGCAATTCAATGCAGAAATTCATCAGGTGCTAGAATACTAATAGTGCTTCACCTCTTTAAAACAATGAAGAGGACGGAATATTTGAACAATATTTTGTATATCGTTCAAAAACAGTTAAATTTGCACTCAATTTTTTAAACCGATTATGGCAAAATTCAATAGAAAACCCAATAGAAAAGATTTGGAAGGAAAGGAAACGGTAGAAGTTTTCAAAGATCTTGATAAAACAGCTTTTGATACCGAACAGTTTTTGGAAAAACATTCTAAAACACTCATCACTGTTTTCTCAGTATTGGTATTGGCGGTTTTAGGATATTTTGCGTTCCAGCAGTTCTATTTGGCTCCAAGGAATGAAGAAGCAACAATGAGTTATCTGGCTGCACAGAAAAACCTGGCAGACGGAAAAGAAGACTTAGCTTTGGGAGGAAAATCTGCAGCGAACCCTGGATATTTAGGAACTTATAACGATTTCTCCGGAACTAAAGTGGGGAAACTTTCTGCTTATAATGCAGGTCTTATTAAATTTAAAGAAGGAAAATTTCAGGAAGCATACGATTTGCTCGATAAATTCTCTTCAGACAACAAAACGTTGATGGCATTAAAGTATGGTGCAATGGCAGATTGCCAGTCGAACCTGAACAAGAATGATGATGCACTTTCTTTATTGGATAAAGCATCAACAGCATCCGATGATCCTTACACATCTTACTACTTCACCAGAAAAGCGGGAATTGTTGCTTTGGCTCAGAAAAAGAATGCAGATGCAAAAAAATACTTTTCTACCATTGACGAAAAATATAAGGATTATGACAATGGAATGTCGGATGCCTATATTGAAATGGTAAAATACTACTAAAAATAGGGTTAGCGTTTCCGTTATCAAGAGATGATCATGAGACGTTCTTAATTTTTTTAAAAACATAAAAATGGCTACAGTAAATCTTTCAGATTACCAACCATTGCAAATTGATGATGCCGGTTCCTTCAGAATCGGTATTGTTGTTTCCGAATGGAACGGTTTCATTACCCATCATCTTCGTGATGGTGCGTTAGAAATTTTAGATAAGGAAGGCGTGAAGCCCGAAAATATTCAACTCTTTAGTGTTCCAGGTGCTTTTGAGCTCAATTATGCTTCTATGCAACTGTGCAAGGAGAGAAAATATGATGCTGTAATTGCAATCGGCTGTGTTATACGTGGCGAAACTCCTCATTTCGATTATGTTTGCTCTGCTGTGGCACAAGGTATTAAAGACTGTAATATCCTTACCGACACGCCTACGATATTTTGTTTGCTAACAGACGATAATACCGATCAATCTATTGCCAGAAGCGGGGGAAATTTAGGAAACAAAGGAGTGGAAGCTGCAGCAACCGCACTTCAAATGATCGTTTTTAAAAGAGGACTTTCAGCCCAAAAAGGAAATATCGGTTTTGGGAAGTAAAACCCATTATTGTTTTTGGCGAAGCCAAATCTTACTATTTTAAATGATTTAGAAATTAGATTGATTTTTCAGGGGAAGACAAAATATTTTGTACATTTAGCCATCATTATTGATGGTAGAACGAAAGTATTATTCTTAAAATATTGACTTATGAAATGGACAAACGATAGAAGCCAGAATGTAGAAGACAGACGTGGCAGTGGAGGCGGCGGTGGAATGCTGGTTGGTGGTGGATTGGGAACACTGATCATTGCAGCCATTATTTTCTTCCTTGGAGGCGACCCATCTGCAATTTTATCTTCAGGAATTTCGAGTGCACCACAAACGGAGCAACGAAATCTTACCTCGGATGAGCTTAAAGTAAGAGATTTTGTCGAAATGGTGACTCGGGAAACGGAGAAAACATGGAGTGAAATTTTTCAGGATAATGGAATGCAGTACCGCGCACCCAAAGTGGTGATGTTTGAAAGTATAACACAGTCTGGCTGTGGAACGGCTCAAGCGGCCATGGGGCCGTTTTATTGCCCTGCAGACCAAACGGTCTATATGGACATGAGTTTTTTCAAAGAATTACAGCAAAAATTTGGCGCGAAGGTAACGGAGTTCTCTATTGCCTATGTAATGGCTCACGAAATTGGGCACCATGTGCAAACACTTTTGGGCACCACCCAGAAGGTGGATCAGTTGAGGAATAGCGGAAGATATAGCGAGGCAGAGATGAACAGAGTTTCTGTAGCAACAGAGTTGCAGGCAGATTTTTATGCCGGCGTGTGGGCGAGACAAACCGACAATCGCGAACATATTTTGGAACCAGGCGACATCGAGTCAGCTATCTCTGCTGCGGAAGCAGTAGGCGACGATAACATTCAGCGGCGTTCTCAGGGTTATGTGAACCAGGAAGGTTTTACCCATGGCAGTTCAGCGCAACGGAAAGAATGGTTTATGAAGGGCTACAACACCGGCGACATCAGACAGGGTGACACGTTCGATGCACTTTTAAAATAAAACAAACCCGGATCATTTCGGGTTTTTATAATATAAAAATGAAGAAGCCACGAATGAACGTGGCTTCTTTCTAATTATTAAGAATGTGAAATTAAATCTTAATTCTGGTTCATTGATTCTTCAACCGAAGATTTAGCACTGTCCACTTTGTTTTGAACTTGTGATGCAACTTCGTTTGCTTTGTTTTTCAAATCATTTCCCCATTTGTTGACATTGTCTTTTGCAGTGTTAATTTTATCTTTTACTGCTTGTTGTTCTTCCGGCGTAGAATTTTTGTATTTCCACCAAGCTAAAGCGCCCAATCCTAATAAAGCCAGTAAGCCGTTTCTTTTTGTGCTCATAATATTTAATTTAAGTTATTGTTATTGAGAGTTATTGTATACGTCAATGATTGTAAAAACTGTGCCATTGCAGTTTGTCATCCCTTAAATTTTTGTTAAAATGCAGTTTCTTTGGTTACTATTGATTTTTGAGCCATGTCAATGTACCTTTAATTGATCTCTCGTGGCAGGATTTTAAATGAAAATATCCGCCATGATGACGGATATTAAGTAAGTGATAATTTAACGATTAACCCAGAAATGGATATTTATAATCCTTAGGCGAAACAAACGTTTCTTTGATGGATCTTACAGATACCCAACGCAGTAAATTCATCTTTGAGCCCGCTTTGTCATTGGTTCCAGACGCTCTTGCGCCACCAAAAGGTTGTTGGCCAACAACTGCACCGGTTGGTTTATCGTTGATGTAAAAATTCCCTGAAGCATTTTCCAAAGCTTTGTAGGCCTCGTCAATGGCATATCGGTCCTGAGCAAAAACAGAGCCGGTTAAAGAATAAGGAGAGGTTTGATCAACGATTTTCAACGTTTCTGACCAGTTTTTATCCTCGTACACGTACACGGAAAGAATGGGTCCGAAGATTTCTTCACACATCGATTCGTAATAGGGATCGGTAGCTTCGATGACAGTTGGTTCCACAAACCATCCTTTTTTGTCGTCGCATTTGCCACCAAGGATTACTTTGGCATCTTTTGCTTTCTTGGCGCGGTCGATATAGCCCTTGCATTTTTCGAACGAGTTTTTGTCAATCACAGCATTCACGAAATTAGAAGGGTCTTCAGGACTTCCCATTTTAATGGATTTCAGTTGAGACTCCATCACTTTCTTGACCTCTTTCCAAAGAGACTTGGGAATATAAGCTCGTGAAGCCGCAGAGCATTTTTGCCCCTGATATTCAAAAGCACCCCGAACCAAAGCGGTTGCTACTGCCTCCACATCAGCGGAAGAGTGAACCATTACAAAATCTTTACCACCGGTTTCTCCCACAATTCTGGGGTAGGTTTTATAGCGGTGAATATTGTCGCCCATCATTTTCCACATTCCCTGAAAAACCTGAGTAGAGCCCGTAAAGTGGAGCGCTGCAAAATCGGGATGAGCAAGAACTTTTTCAGCGGTATCTTTTCCGTCAGTAAAAATCATGTTGATGACACCATCGGGTAGACCAGCTTCCATGAAAATATCCATAATTACTTTTGCAGAAAGAATCTGTTTGTCGGAAGGTTTCCACACCACCACATTTCCCATCATCGCCATACACGACGGTAAATTGCCGGAGATCGCCGTAAAATTGAAAGGCGTCACCGCAAAACAGAATCCTTCCAGAGGTCGATATTCTGCCCTGTTCCAAATCCCATGATCAGAAATCGGCTGTTCACTATACATTTCGGTCATAAACTCTACATTAAACCGTAGAAAATCGATCAGTTCGCATGCGGAGTCAATCTCTGCCTGATAAACATTTTTGCTTTGCCCAATCATGGTGGCAGCATTTAAACGGTCCCGATATGGCCCGGCGATTAAATCCGCCGCCTTCAAAAAAATAGAAGCACGTTGTTCCCATGCCAAGTTGCTCCATTGTGCTTTTGCTGCTAATGCGGCCTCAATGGCCTTATCAACATGCTCCATTGTTCCCTTGTGGTAAAAGCCGAAGGAATGTTGATGATCTTGCGGAGAATAAAGTGTTACCTGCTTTTTTGTCTTTACCTCATTTCCTCCGATGACCATTGGAATCTCAGTGTTTTCTTTCCACATTTTCTTGTAGGTAGAAATAAGCGATTTTACTTCCGTTGATCCTGGCTCATAAGTTCTGACGGGTTCGTTTATCGCGTACGGAACTTGTGAAATAGCTTTTGACATATTTTTAATTTTTATTATTTTTTTTGCGAATGTTACAAAGTTAAACGAAAAAATGGATGCTGCAAAACTAGCATGAGATGCGTTTAAACTCTATATTTTACCAATATTTTGTCGGTCACCGTTTTGCTAAAAGTTGCAGATTGATGACCGAATTTAACCGTCATCGAGTGGTCGTAGCTTTCAATGTCTAGTACTTCTATCCGCATTGCCAGTTCAAGTTTTTTCACATTAAGATAGTTGAGGAAATCATCATCTGAGCTCGTTACAGCAGTGAATACCACTGTGTCTCCTTTTGTACACTGACTAAGCTTTTGAAGATCCTGCGCTATAATATGTCCGTGTTTATCAGGAATAGGTTCTCCATGAGGATCAAATTTAGGATGATTAAGGATCTCGTCCATTTTATCGAAAAAAAGTTCGGAATGCACATGTTCCAGCTGCTCGGCAATTTCATGAACATTTTCCCAACCAATATTCATTTTCTCCACCAGAAACATTTCTGTTAATCGATGCTTGCGAACGATGAGTGCTGCTTCTTTTTTCCCGAGATCGGTAATCTTTAATGGCTTATAGCTTTCGTAGATAATCCATTTTTTATCGGCAAACTTCTTCATCATGTTATTCACACTCGGCATTTTCACGTGGAGAAATTTACTCAGTTCATTGACGGTGACTGTGTTATCGTCGTTGGCGAGATGAAAAATCGCCTTTAGATAGTTTTCTTCTGTTAGGGAAATCATGATGTTAGATTATGATTATTGCAAATCTAACAATTATTTATGACAACAAAAATGACCGCCTCATTGTGATGAAGCGGTCGGAGTAATTCATTAAAAATCATGCTGCCGGAAGGTTGATGAAAAAACTTTAGAAAAAAGGCAGATTCTCTTTAACGCAACTTAGCAGTTATTAGTTTTTGATCTTTTCATAGGACAAAAATGGTTTTTTTTCTCACAATGTCATACCGTGATTTAACGGTATTTTTATGCGTGAAATCACCTTTTTTTTAACTTTGTGCCATGAAATACTCTTTTAGAAATGATTATTCCGAAGGCGCTCATCCACGAATTTTGGAAGCGTTGGTTCAGCATAATTTTGATCAGCAGAATGGATATGGTAACGATGATTACTGTAAGATGGCGGCCCAGCTCATTAAACAAAAATCAGGTTGTGCATAGGCAGAAGTCCATTTTGTATCGGGAGGAACGCAGGCGAATCTGGTCGTCATTTCTGCTCTTTTGCGACCGCATGAAAGTATAATTTCTGCTGATACAGGCCATATTTTCACCAATGAAACAGGAGCCATTGAAGCGACCGGACATAAAGTAAATAGCATCCAAACCCTTGATGGAAAACTTCGCCCGGAGCAGGTTCAGGAGGTGCTCAATGCACACCACAATGTGCCGCATCAGGTGAAACCTAAATTGGTCTATATTTCGAATTCTACCGAAGTAGGAACCATTTACAGCAAAAGTGAGTTACAGGAACTGAGTCGTTTTTGCCATGAGCAAGATCTTTTTCTTTTTATGGATGGAGCGAGACTGGGACATGCGTTGACGGCAGAAACCAACGATATTTCTCTGGAAGATATTGCAGCGCTAACCGATGTTTTTTATCTGGGCGGAACAAAAAATGGTGCACTTATCGGCGAAGCCATTGTTATTACAAATAGGGAACTGCAACCGGAGTTCGGCTTTCATCTTAAACAGAAGGGAGCTATGCTTGCCAAAGGTCGACTTCTAGGCATTCAATTTCAGGAACTTCTTCGTGATGATCTTTATTTTCAGCTGGCAAAACTTGCCAATTTGCAGGCCATGAAAATTAAGAGTGCATTTCAAAGAAAAGCTTTTCCATTTCTGACGGAAACGTTTACCAACCAAATTTTCCCGGTACTTGAACATACTCAAATTGAAATACTAGCCAGTGACTTTGAGTTTTACAGCTGGAAAAATCTGTCACCACAGCAATCTGCAATTCGGCTCATCACATCTTGGGCCACCAGTGACGAGGCCGTGCATGCATTGATTGAGTGTGTCGAGAAATTGTAACAAAAAAACCGCCCTGTTTAGGCGGTTTCTGTTGTTTTATTAAATGCTTTTTAAAGTATTTAATCTTCATATTTCATGACCACTTTCTGAGAAACACCGGTATTGCTGAAACCGCCATCATTAAAGAGGTTTTGCATGGTGACCTTTTTGGTGAGATCAGAGAACATGGCCACACAATAGTTTGCACAATCCATTGCATCGGCGTTTCCAAGTGGAGACATATCTTCGGCATAGCCCATGAATCCAGAGAACCCTTTAACACCACTGCCTGCAGTTGTCATGGTTGGTGATTGTGAAATGGTATTAACCCGCACTTTTCTTTCGCCCCAATAATAGCCAAAAGTTCTTGCAATGCTTTCGAGGTAGGATTTGTTATCGGCCATATCATTGTAATCTGGGAAAGTTCTTTGTGCTGCAATATAAGTGAGCGCAAGAATTGAACCCCATTCGCTCATACAGTTTTTTTCCCAAGCCACGCGCATCACTTTATGAAAGGAAACTGCCGAAACGTCCCATCCTTTTTCTAGCCAGTCGTAGTTCAGCTCGGTATAATGTTTTCCTTTTCGAACATTCACCGACATTCCGATGGAGTGGAGGATGAAGTCGATCTTCCCGAATTTGGCAATAGCGGCATCGAAAAGTTTTTCAAGATCTTCGAGCGAAGTGGCATCGGCGCCTATTACGTCGGAACCGGTTTTTTCTGCAAGTGCATTCAATTCACCCATTCTCATTGCAATTGGTGCATTAGAAAGGATAAATTCTGCCCCTTCTTCGTGGCATCTTTCGGCCACTTTCCATGCGATCGATTGCTCGTTTAGCGCACCGAAAATGATTCCTTTTTTACCTTTTAATAATCCGTATGACATATTTATTATTTTGAACAAAAGTAAGAAATATATTGTTTTTCGCATAAAAAAAGAAGCCAAATTGCTTTGGCTTCTTCCCTATAGTGTGTTGTGATTAGTTGGTCGCTTTTCTTATTTCTGCTTTTGCATCTTCAGCGGCATCTTTTGTTTTTTCCCAAGTGTCATCGGCAAAATCCTTCGTTTTTTCCCAAGCGTCAGAAACTGCGTCTTTGGTGTCTTCCCATTTATCGGAAATGTTTTCTTTTGCTTTGCTAAGCCATCCTTCTAAATTGGCCTCCTGGTTTTTATCGCGTTGTTCACGGATATACTCTTTTGCTTTTTCCGCATAATCATTTAATTTCCATTGCGCTTTGTTTACTGTATTTTCTGCTTTGTTGAAATCTTGTGTGTCCATCTCTATTGATTTTAAATTATTGAAAATGTGATTTGTTGTTATCGTAGGGGCAATAATTATTCCACGAGTGGCATAATGAATGTTAAAATTCTATAAAATTGTAGCACGCCTCTATTTCAACTGTTGATATATTTTTCTCGAAAATCGAAAACAGAACCCTATATTTGGGTATGGAAAAGCTACGCTGCGCCTGGTGCGAGAAGGACGATTTGTACCGCGATTATCATGATCTGGAATGGGGGAAACCTGTGTATGATGATGAAACTATTTTTGAGTTTTTACTATTGGAAAGTTTTCAGGCGGGCCTGTCTTGGTACACGATTCTGAAGAAACGCGATCATTTTCGAATAGCATTTGACGATTTTGACTATAAGAAAATTGCTCTATACTCCGATAAGAAACATGAACAGTTGATGCAGGATGCAGGAATTATCCGAAACCGGCTCAAAATCTCAGCGACAATCAATAATGCCCAAAAGTTCATGGAAGTGCAGAAGGAATTCGTTAGCTTTTCTAACTATGTTTGGGGCTTTGTTGATGGAAAACCGATTGACAAGCACCCGAAAACTTTGGCAGATGTGCCCGCAACAACTGCGGTTTCTGATGCTTTGGCAAAAGATTTAAAAAAGCGGGGATTTAAATTTCTGGGCTCTACCGTTATATATGCCTATATGCAGGCAACTGGCATGGTGAATGATCATGTGACCAACTGCCATAGCAGGAAAAAATAAATTCCTGAACATCGATTCAGGAATTTAGTGATTTTTGTTGAGCCGTATACAATGATCTGGCTTTTCAATTTTTTAGGGAATAATTCTTTCCAACACCCACTCAATCATATTTTTTTCTGATGCATGGTGGTCGGCAGAAAACTCGCCTCGCCGCCTGTTGGCAATGACGCAATTAACTGTTAATGCCTTGTGGCCGAGTAATTTAGCGAGCCCGTAGATTGCCGATGTTTCCATTTCGAAATTGCTGATACCTAAATTATTTAATGTTTCCAGGAACTGATCGTCAATCGCTTTTAGGCGAAGTTGTCTTCCTTGTGGTGCATAAAATCCCGGAAAAGTGGCGGTATTGCCATGGTACTTTGCGTCTTTGTAATATTCGGCAATATCTGCTGCCCAATCCGAAAAATAAAGCATCGGTTTGATTTTTTCGTAGGGAAATTTCTCCAGGAAATTCTTGGAGAACTCATTTTCAAAATGATAATCGGAATAGAAATGAAGCAATCCATCTAATCCCACTACATTTTGCGTCACCAACATATTGTCAACTTCAACCTCAGGGTTAACGCTTCCGCAGGTGCCTAAGCGAAAAAGTTCAAGTGCTGTATGATCGGTTTTGAATTCCTTTTGCTTTAAATCAATATTCACCAAAGCATCCAGTTCATTCATCACAATATCTATGTTTTCAGTACCTATTCCGGTAGACATCACGGTGATTCTTTCTCCACGCAGCGTGCCTGTATGGGTATAAAATTCGCGTTTGTTTTTCTTAACATCAATGGTGTCGAAGTATTTAGAAACTTTGGGTACACGATCCGGATCGCCCACCAGGATTACTTTCCCAGCTAAATCTTCGGGCAATAGATTGAGGTGATAGACGCTTCCGTCTTCGTTAAGAACAAGCTCGGAAGCTGCAAGTTTATTGAGCATGATATGTATATTTTTAAATTAAAAAAACCTTTAAAAAAAGGATTTTAAAGGTAAGGAGAATTTTTAGGTTGGTAAAATATTATTTAAAATTACCCACCGACCCGTTTGGTTTTGTAGCCCATTTCGTGGAGCATCTTCATGATCTTATCCCGATTGTCGCCCTGTATAACGATGGTTCCGTCTTTTTCTGATCCACCAATACCGAGTGTTGTTTTAATTTTTTTTGATATTTTTTTCAGTTCATCATCACTGCCTTCAAAACCTTCGATTAGGGTAACGGGTTTCCCATTTCTACCTTTTTTCTCGAATTTGCAGACAAGCGGTTCCTTTTGCACAAATTTTTCCTCCGGCATTTCGAAATCCTGCTCTTCATGGTCGGGGAAAAGATTTTTTAATTGGTCTCGTAATTCCATGGGACAAAATTATAAAATTATAGGCAAAGCGCAGTTTAATAAGATTAGCATTGTGGCTAACTGTCATATAATTAATGGTTTATTCATTTTATTTTAAAATGCAGTTCATCTTTTAATGGTAATTTTGAAGATAATTTGAAATGATGCCCAAACAATTAAGATGGTTTTTTCCACTATTTTTCTGGGGATTGGTGTCTTGCTCCAAAAGTGATAAAGCGTTAAGAATAAAGGGATCCGATACCGAGGTAAATCTTGCAGTGGAGTTGGCTGAAGCTTTTTACGCTACCAATTCTGAAGTGAGTTTGGCTATTTCTGGTGGTGGTTCCGGTTTGGGCATCGCATCATTGTACAACGGGCAGGCCGATATTGCCAACTCTTCCCGACCATTAACTGACGATGAAAAGCGATTGTTTGCCGATAAGAACATTGTACTTTTAACCAACATCTTTGCGGAAGATGCAACGGCAATAGTGGTCAACTCTACAGTTTCCATTGATGAGATTGATGTGAAGACATTAGGGGAAGTATTCGACGGCAGCATCAGCAACTGGAAAGAAATTACAGGGGAAAATAGACCTATTACGATTTACGGACGGCAAAGTAACTCTGGAACTCATTCTTTCGTTCAGCAAAAACTGGGCATTCAGTTTTCTACACGAGCCCGTGAAATGAATGGAAATGCACAGATCATGGAAGGAATAAAAGTGGATCCATCCGGTATTGGTTACGTGGGTGCAGGTTATCTGCTCAACTCCAATCATCGAGAAGTGAAAGCACTTAAAATTAAAAAAAATACTGATGATGTTGCAATTTCACCGCTTGATAAAGAGGCGATAAAGCACAATCGATATTATTTTCAACGGCCGCTTTATCAATTTATTCCGAAATCTTCTTGGCAAAAAGCCAAGTCATTTATTGATTTTGAGCGATCAGATAAAGGAAAGGAAATCATCATAAAATCAGGATATTACGTGATGGATCATTAAATCAGTAGCAATGAGCAACATAATCTACAGAACGAGGATAGACGATACTTTCAAATGGTTATTTAAAATAACCGGGCTGCTTGTTATCGTCATTTTAGGCGGTATTTTCTTTATGCTGATGTGGAACACCGGGTCGTTTTTACTCGACTACTCCCCTTTAGACTTTATTTCCGGCACCCAGTGGAATCCGGCCTATAACCAATACGGAATTTTGCCGCTGATTGTTTCCACAACCATTGTTACAGCAGGTGCGATGATTATTGCCATTCCTTTAGGCATCGGCACAGCGACCTTTCTCTCCGAATATTGCCCACCAAAAGTGAAGGCAATCTTAAAGCCGGCAATAGAGATGTTGGCTGCCGTTCCTTCTGTTGCAATTGGTTTTTTAGGGATTGTATTACTAGGTCCCGAGATTGCAAACATAACAGAACAATCCAACGGGTTGAATGCATTAAACGGAGGAATACTTTTAGCCATTATGGCATTACCCACCATTATTACGGTGAGTGAAGATGCAATCAATGCAGTTCCTCGAACGTATAGGGAAGCTAGTTTAGCCGTGGGTGCAGACCGATGGCAAACTGTTACTCAGATCGTAATTCCGTCTGCCGCACCAGGTATTATTGCTGCAGTAATGCTGGGTGTAGGAAGAGCCATAGGCGAAACAATGACGGTGCTTATGGCGACAGGAAATGCGGCGGCTTTTCCACGCGGTTTTTTCGATTCGGTGCGTACGATCACGGCAACCATTGCAATTGAAATGGGTGAAGTTCCTTATGATACCACGCATTATTTTGCACTTTATGCTATTGCAGCGGTTCTCTTTTTTATGACTTTGATTGTGAATATTCTGGGTGAATATTTTGTTAATAGATTTAGAAAATTTCAGGCATTATGATGAAGTATGTGCGAAGCTTTTTAGAATGGTTCATCCTGATTGTCTGTACAGGAACCGTTTTGTTGTTTTTAGGGGTTATCATTTTGGATATCATTGTTAAAGGATGGCCAGCCATTTCTTGGGATTTTTTGTCACAAAAGCCCACCCATGCCATGACTTCGGGAGGTATTTTTCCTGCTATTGCCGGAACGGTTTTGTTAACGATCATTACAGCTGTCTTCTGTATTCCCTTTGGGGTTTGCTGTGCGGTTTATCTTAATGAATATGCAGCCGAGAATAATCTTACCAGGATTATTCGGGCATCTATTCGGAATTTGTCGGGGATACCATCGATTATTTATGGTCTTTTCGGGTTGGCTCTTTTTGTTCAGGGTCTTAACCTTGGTACATCAATGATTTCTGCGGGATTAACCCTGGGATTGCTTTCATTACCATATATTGTTACGACCTCCGAAGAAGCGCTTCGAAGAATCCCCAATTCCATGAGAGAAGCTGCTTTGGGCGTTGGTGCAACACAATTTGAGAGCATAAAAGATGTTGTGCTTCCCTCCGCCTTACCCGGCATACTGACCGGAGTGGTTCTCACTCTTTCCAGAGCAGCCGGTGAAACTGCGCCGATTCTCTTTACAGGAGTGGCATTTTTTATCACCGGAAATTCAGGAGAGTTTAACCAAGAATTTATGGCACTCCCATATCATCTCTACATGCTTTCTACCCAGCATCAAGCGATTGAGCAAGTGCGTCCTTTGGCTTACGGGACAGCTTTGGTGCTGATTGTTGTTGTGTTTTTACTCAGCTTGTCAGCATTTTATATTCGGTATAAGTACTCAAAAAATGACAAATAAAATTAAACTTTCGGGGAGCAATGTAAATCTTTGGTTTGGTAAAAAGCAAGTGCTAAATAATGTAAGTATTGCCTTCGAAGAACATACCGTAACCGCTTTGATTGGCCCTTCTGGTTGTGGAAAATCAACACTGCTTAGGTGTTTCAACAGGATGCACGATCTTAATGCTGAAGCAAAGATTGATGGTATTTTTCGGTTGGATCAGGAGGATATTTACGACAAACATACCTCGGCCGCACAGATAAGAAAGAAAATCGGAATGGTTTTCCAGAAAGCTAACCCTTTTCCCAAAAGTATTTACGAAAACATCAACTACGGGCTCAAAATTAATAACGTGCCCGCCAAAGAACGCCCGCATATTATTGAACAGTCCCTCAAAGAAAGCTATATTTGGGATGAGGTAAAAGATGATTTAAAAAAACCTGCAACACGACTTTCTGGCGGACAGCAGCAAAGAATATGCATCGCACGTGCAGTAGCCCTGCGGCCTGAAGTTATTCTTATGGATGAACCATGTTCTGCGCTAGATCCTATTTCCACCAAGAAAGTAGAGGAATTAATCCATTTCCTGAAAATGGATTTCACCATCGTGATTGTGACGCACAATATGCAGCAGGCGCAACGTATTGCAGATAAAACCGCCCTCATGTACCTCGGCGAATTGGTGGAGTACGGAGACACTTCCCAGATTTTCAATGATCCCCAACATGAATTGACCCAAAATTATATACACGGTACATTTGGCTAAAGCGTCATAATTCGTTTTTAAGCGGCGTTATTTTTCCTTAAGCAATATCATGTACTAAAATTTTCTTAAATTTTTTGGTATGGTTCGTTTTGTTCCGAACCAGTTTTCTATCTTTGCTTTTCATCAGTATAAAAATATGGAGATCGACGAAAGAATTTTTCAGGAAATGGTTAGTTTTTATGGGAAGAATTTTAGTCTTCCCCCGCTTTCTGCAAAAATTTACAGCTATCTTATCTTCGATTTCGAGCGCAAGGGCGTCTGTTTTGATCATCTTGTAGAAGCACTGCATGTCAGTAAAAGTTCGGTTTCATCCAATCTGCAACTTTTGCTCACGGCTAATCTCATCAAAGATTTTACCCCGATTGACGAGCGGAAGCGTTTTTTTGTCATCAACGAAGATTATATTAAAATTCGTTTTGAGGAAATTGTGAAAAGAATGACCACAGAAATTAGAATTTTAGATGAGCTTCATGCTTTCCGCAACCAAAATGATGATCACCATAACCAGAAATTTGAAATTTACAAATCACTATTAAACAAGAATATCGATAACATTCGAGAAATGCTCACTAAATATTAAGGTATGAAAAATCGATTTTTATTATATGTTGTAGCCACAATGGCCGTTGTTTCCTGCAAAAAGCAAGAAGAGAAAAAGCAGGATGGCCCTGCAGAAGTGCCGGTTGTTGCCATTGAGCAACGCAATGTAACCAGTTATCAAAATTTTCCGGCATCTATTCAGGGAAAAATCAATAATGATGTGAGGGCTAAAATACAAGGTTATATTACACAGGTTCTGGTAGACGAAGGCCAAATGGTAACAAAAGGCCAGCCGCTTTTTCGTTTGGAAACGAATATGCTTACCCAGAGTGCTGATGCCGCCAAAGCAGCGATAGGTGCAGCGCAGTCATCTGTTTCGGCAGCCAAAGCCAATGTGGATGCTGCACAAGCCGCGGTAAATGCTGCACAAGTCGAAGTCAACAAATTGGTCCCTCTTGTTCAGAAAAATATCATCAGCAATGTACAACTGGAAACTGCAAAAGCAAATCTTTCTCGTGCACAGGCACAGCTCTCTCAGGCGCGTGCTGCGGAGTTGCAGGCCAGTGCAGGCGTATCTCAGGCGAGCGCAAACTATCGTGGCGTACAGGCCAATATTGATTATTCTATTATTCGCGCTCCTATTTCGGGTGTGGTGGGTCGTTTGCCTTTAAAAGTGGGAAGTTTGGTGGGGCCAAGCGACCAGGTTGCTTTGACCACGGTGTCGGATACCAGCAGTGTGTATGCTTATTTTGCAATGAACGAGAAAGAATATCTTGATTTTCTTGAAGATTCTTATGGATCAACTGTTCCGGAAAAACTCAAAAACTTACCGATGGTGGAGTTGGAATTGGCCAACGGCGCTGCCTATCCCGAAAAGGGGAAAATTGAAGCCGTTACCGGCCAGATTAATCCGGCCACGGGAACTATTCAGTTCAGGGTTTCATTTCCTAATGCTGCTAAGCTGCTAAGCAACGGAAACAGCGGGACCATAAAAATCCCCAAATTGTATAACGATGTGTTGGTGGTTCCGGAAAGTGCAACTTATGAACAACAAGGTATAACCTATGTTTATCGCGTGGAGAAAGATACGGCAAAGAGCACCATGATTGGCGTCACCGATCGTGTAAATAATATGATTGTGGTTAAAAATGGTGTTACGAAAGGCGAAAAAATTGTAGCTCAGGGTGTTGGTCAGCTTAAGCCAGGAGCAGCAGTAAAGCCAAAGCAAGTACAATTTGACGAAATTATTAACGCCATAAAACCGATTTTCTAATGGTAAAGCATTTTATAAACAGACCGGTTTTTTCAAGTGTTGTTTCCATCCTGATTGTTATTTTAGGGATTTTGGGATTGCGTGCTTTGCCGGTCACACAATATCCAGATATCGCTCCTCCCACCGTAAGCATCTCGGCCAACTACACTGGTGCAAGTGCAGAAACCGTGATGAATAGCGTGATCATTCCTATAGAAGAGCAAGTGAACGGCGTTGAAGGGATGGATTACATTTCTTCGTCTGCCAGTAATAACGGTTCAGCAAATATTCAGATTTTCTTTAAACAAGGCGTTAATCCTGACATTGCTGCCGTTGAGGTACAAAATAAAGTGCAGCGTGCAACACCTCTTTTGCCGGCAGACGTAACGAAGTCTGGTTTATCTGTACAAAAGCAGCGAACCAGTGCCCTGATGTTTCTGTCTTTCTTTACCGACAATCCGGATCTGAACGAAGTTTGGCTCCAGAATTACCTCAACATCAATGTAATTCCCGAGCTTAAAAGGGTTAACGGTGTAAGTGATGCGCAAGCGTTTGGTGGCAAGAACTTCTCGATGAGGGTGTGGATTGATCCTGCAAAGATGGCGGCTTATGGCCTGCAGCCGAGCGATGTTTCGGCAGCAATTAACGAGCAGTCGCGGGAAGCAGCCGCCGGTCAACTGGGGCAAAACAGCGGTAGTGCATTCGAATATGTTATCACCTATAAAGGAAAATTCAATAAGGAAAAAGATTATGGTGATATTATTTTGAAATCGCTTGGCAACGGGCAGTTTCTTCGGCTTAAAGACGTTGCGGAAATCAAGCTTGATGCCTTATCGTACACTTCCGTGGGTGAGAACAACGGTAGAAGTTCCGTAAGTATGGGTATTTTTCAAACTCCGGGATCTAATGCACAAGATATTATCAACAACATCAAGAAATTCCTGGAGCAGAATGCGAAGACCCTTCCTAAAGGCATTGGCTATACCATTAATTTTGATACCAACGACTTCCTGGAAGCTTCTATCAGCAAAGTGGTTTCAACTTTACTCGAGGCGTTTTTACTGGTTTTTGTGGTGGTTTATATTTTTCTTCAAGATTTCCGGTCGACCCTTATTCCGGCGATTGCAGTGCCGGTTTCAATTGTTGGTTCATTTTTCTTTTTGAATCTATTGGGTTACTCATTAAACCTGCTAACGCTTTTTGCTCTCGTTTTAGCCATTGGTATTGTGGTTGACGATGCAATCGTAGTAGTAGAGGCGGTGCACGCCAAAATGGAGCACGGCATTACCGATGCTAAAAAAGCAACCGTTGCGGCGATGGACGAAATTACGGGTGCCATTATTTCGATTACCTTGGTGATGGCAGCAGTATTTATCCCGGTAACCTTCATTACTGGTCCCACAGGTGTTTTCTATCAACAGTTTGGGATTACACTGATTATCGCAATCCTAATCTCTGCGGTTAATGCACTAACCCTGAGCCCTGTTCTATGCTCACTTTTTTTGAAGCCCAATCCGGCCCATCACGAAGAATATGCGAAGTTGAATTTTATGCAAAAATTCTTTTATAAGTTCAACACCGCATTCAACACGGCAACAGACCGGTATGGTCGTGCTTTTGTTTTTCTTTTGAGGCACAAGTGGGTGACGCTCATTATTTTTGGTGTTGGCGGATTGTTTTTTTGGTGGTCTAACTCTACCATGGCAACAGGATTCATCCCGAAAGAAGATCGAGGGATAATTTTTACGGATGTGGCTTTGCCTCCTGGTGCTTCTATGGAGCGAACTTATAATGTGCTAAAAGCGCTTCAGGAAGATGCTCGCAAAATCCCGGGGGTACAAAACGTAACTTTTACAGCGAGCAGGGGTTTTATGTCTGGAAGTGGATCCAATGCAGGGCAGGCCTTTGTTCGGTTAAAACCTTTTGACGAACGAGCACATGATGCAAACCTTTCGGTAGAAAGTATAACAAAGCAACTTTTTGGGCTTGCTCGAAAGTATCCAGATGCTAAAATCGTCTTCTTTTCACCGCCCAGTGTTCCAGGATTTGGTAGCAGCGATGGTTTTTCTGCTGTGTTGCTCGATAAATCTGGAGGAAGCTTGAAACAGCTGGACAATGTAGCGAAACAGTATATTGGTGCGTTGATGGAGCGTCCAGAAATTCAGTTTGCCCAAACCTCATTTAATACAAATTATCCTCAATACGAAATGGTGATCGATGTAGCGAAAGCCAAAGAAACTGGCGTAGGCGTAAGTGATATTCTTAGCACCATGCAGGGCTACGTTGGTGGCGTTTATGCTGCTGATTTTACCAAGTATGGCAAGCAGTTTCGTGTAATGGTTCAGGCATTTCCGGATGCGCGCACTCAACCCAATGATCTCAATAGTATTTTTGTAAAAACAGCTTCGGGACAAATGACGCCTATTTCTCAGTTTGTGACGATGGAGAAAACGTTTGGCCCCAAATCGGTAGAGCGTTATAATCTCTTTACATCTATTTCGATTTCTGGAGGAAACAATGTTGGTTATTCTACCGGTGATGCCATTAAAGCTGTACAGGAAGTTGCCCACAAAGTTTTGCCCTCAGATTATGTTGTAGAGTTTACCGGATTGTCGAAAGAAGAATTGAGTTCAGGATCTCAAACCGCAATAATCTTTGTGCTGAGCTTAATTTTTGTGTATTTTATTCTTGCCGCACAATACGAAAGTTTTATGCTGCCTTTAGCGGTAATTCTTTCGCTACCGCTTGGAGTAATTGGTGCCTATTTTGGTCAGAAGATTGCCGGGCTTGAAAATAATATTTACTTCCAGATCGCTTTAATTATGTTGGTTGGCTTGCTTGCAAAAAATGCAATTCTGATTGTGGAGTTTGCAGTGCAGCGGCGACACCATGGTGAAACATTGGCCATGTCGGCCATTAACGCAGCCAAAGCCAGGTTAAGACCTATTTTAATGACGTCTTTCGCATTTATCTTTGGGATGCTTCCGTTGGTTTTTGCTTCCGGAATTGGTAAGGTAGGGAACCGGTCGATTGGTACAGGTGCAGCGGCAGGACTACTTATTGGAACTTTCTTCGGACTGATAGCGATTCCTGTATTGTATGTTATTTTCCAGTGGTTGCAAGAGAAAATTAAACCGATAAAATTTGAAAAAGAAATCAATTTATCCGAATAAAAGCGTCGTTATGAAATATTCATTCAACATAAAATCATTTCTATTTCCAATCGTTGTCATCATCACTCTTTCCTCATGCATGACAAGAGAAAAGTATGAAAGGCCTCGAGGTATTGTGAGCGAGAATCTTTTCCGAACCGATCGACTTCCTATAGATTCTCTAAGTACGGGAACGCTTTCATGGCGGGAAATTTTTAGTGATCCTGTACTGCAGCAACATATCCAGAAAGGTCTTGAAAATAACATTGACGTACGCATTGCACTTCAAAATATTGTTGCAGCCGAGGCCTATTTAAAACAGAGCAAAGCCGCCTATTTGCCTTCTTTATCTGTGGGTCCCGGTTATTCTTTGCAAACACCATCGCTTAACACGGTTAACGCAAGGTTTTTTCCGGAAAGACGATTCAATAGCACATGGGATATTACCGGAAGTCTTTCATGGGAAGCTGATTTGTGGGGAAAATTGAAGGGGCATCAAAAATCACAACTTGCCCAGTATTTAGCCACTGTTGCCGGTCACAAAGCAGTGAAAAGTGATTTAGTTTCATCAATCGCGTCGGGCTATTATCAGTTGCTAACTTACGATGATCAAAAGAAGATTATCAATGAAACAATTGCCGTTCGGAAGAAAAACTTGGAAACCACCAAAGCGCTTAAAGAATCCGGCATGTTGACTGAAGTGGCGGTTCAGCAAAGTGAAGCGTTGGTGTTTAATGCAGAATCACTGCTGATTTCGCTTGATGTTCAAATCTACCAATTGGAGAATGCCATGAGTTTCCTAATGGGCATCCCTTCTCAAAAAATTGAAAGAACGACTCTGCAACAACAAAAGATGCCTGCTCAATATGAAACGGGTTTCGCTGCTAATTTGCTTGCCAACCGCGTCGATGTGATGCAAGCGGAACAGCAACTTATTTCAGCTTTTGAACTCACCAATGCTGCCAAAGCTCAGTTTTACCCAAGTTTGCGTGTAAGTGGCAGCGGCGGATTGCAGAGTTTAGATATCGATCATCTGTTTAATGTGAATTCACTTTTTGCCAATGTTGTGGGAGGTTTAACTCAACCTATTTTCAATGGGCGACAAATAAGAACCGGTTATGAAGTAAGTTTAGCCAACAAAGAAAAAGCATATCTTACTTTTCGAAAAACGTTGTTGAATGCAGGCAGAGAAGTTTCGGATGCATTGAAAATGTACGACTCGCAGGATGCTTTTATCACTTTGAAGAAAAAAGAACTTAACGCGTATAAAAATTCAGTGGAATTCTCTCAGGAATTAGTGAATTACGGAATGGCTAACTATCTGGAAGTGCTCAATGCTTCGGTTAATTCGCTTAATGCCGAACTCAATATTTCTAATGCTCAGTATTCGAAAATGAAAGCCGGGGTAGATTTGTACCATGCGTTAGGTGGCGGTTGGCAGTAATTTTACTTCAAATGTTTAAAGAATTCCCACATCACAATTCCGCCGCAAACCGATACGTTGAGAGAGTGTTTTGTCCCCAGTTGAGGAATTTCCAGAAATGCATCGTAGAGTGGAAGCGCTTCCTCACTGAGGCCATCAACTTCATTGCCTAAAACGACTGCATATTTTCCATTTTTGTCGATGGAGTACTCTGTAATTGCGTACGATTGACTGGTTTGTTCAATACCGATAATGCTGTAATGCTGTTCTTTAAGGTGATCCAGCGCATTCGATATGGATTTTTCGTACGTCCAGTCCACACTTTCTGTAGCACCCAATGCCGCTTTATGGATTTCGCGGTGCGGAGGTTGCGGGGTAATTCCACAAAGGATGATTTTCTCAACCAGGAAGGCATCGGCAGTACGAAAAACCGCACCCACATTGTGCATGCTCCGAACATTATCCAGCACCACAGTTAAAGCTATTTTAGGCGTTTGTTTGAATGTTTCAACATCAATTCTGCCAAGTTCTTCCAGTTTAAGTTTTTTAATCATGATTAAATTTTAAAAATTAAATCCACATTTCTTTCGATATTTTGCGCCATTTCTTCGGTAGGCAAATCGTTTTCGTCATTATTGAATGGGTCTTCTATTTCTTCCGCAATGACCTCAAGACTCATCAACACGTAAAAAACAAAAACCGTAAGCGGAATCATCATCCACCCAATCGTGGTGACATAAGCGATGGGTAGTGCAAGTGCATACAGCACAATGAATTTCTTCAGAAAAGAAGAGTACGAAAAAGGAATTGGTGTGTTTTTAATTCTTTCGCAACCGCCACAAACATCCAAAAATCCAGAGAGTTGGGTGTCTAAAAAAATAAGTTCCTCATGCTGTATTAGGCCTTCGCGGTGCAGCAATGCCACTTTTTGTGTCAGTGTATTGATGAGCTCCATAGGCGCGTGATGTTTCAGGTTTGCTTCTATTTTAGAATAATCCTTATCCAAAGCCAGTTTGGTGGCTTCTTCGGAAAGATGGCGGCTTAAAACATGCGGAAAAAAAGCAATATGATGTTTGAAGAAATCCCGGCTTTCTGCATCTTCAGGTAACAAGATGGCGTTCAGTTTAATGGCAAAATTTCGTGAGTCATTCACCAGTTTTCCCCACAATTTGCGTCCTTCCCACCACCTGTCATAGGCCGTGTTGGTACGAAAAACCAGTAGCAAGGATAATACAAATGCCAGCAGCGAGTGCAATAAATTGACATTTTTTATATCAGACTTTTCGGTAAGTTTAAGGTATTCTATTTCGAGGTAATAAATGCCCCACGAGTACAATGCAATTCCTAGCAGCGAAGGGAAAAGTATTTTCAGCGTGTCGCTTTTGTGCAAACTGAAAAGTATCTTGAAAAAATGCTTGTTATTGTAATACTTCATCCGGTATTTTGTACAAAAATAAAACTTTCGAAATTGTTTTTAAGTTTTGATGTGGATAATATTTGATTAAACTTTGGCATAAAACCGCAGTCAATTTTGTATTTTTGACCTCCTTACCCCAAAAGCAATGGCAAAGAAAGAAACTCCGTTGATGACGCAGTACAATACAATTAAGCAAAAGTATCCTGATGCTTTGTTGCTGTTTCGTGTCGGAGATTTTTATGAAACTTTTGGAGCCGATGCTGTTAAGACATCGCAAATTCTCGGTATTGTGCTTACCAAAAGAGCCAACGGAGAAGGTCATATTGAGCTGGCTGGTTTTCCCCACCATTCCATTGATTCTTATTTGCCGAAATTGGTAAGAGCAGGGCTTCGTGTCGCCATCTGCGATCAGTTGGAGGATCCAAAAACGGTGAAAGGCATTGTAAAACGTGGCGTCACAGAATTGGTAACGCCCGGTGTTACCTTTAATGAACAGGTTCTGGCATCAAAAAAGAATAATTTTCTACTCGCCATCCATCGCGAAAAAGAAAAATTCGGAATGGCATTGGTGGATGTTTCTACTGGCGAATTTCTGGTTTCTGAAGGTCATCTGGAGAAGCTTCTTCACCTCGTTCATGCTTTCGATCCCAGTGAGATTATTTATCAACGTTCTACAGAATTACCCGCTCAGTTGAGAAACAAAAACTCATTTAAGTTGGAAGATTGGGCGTTTCAATATAATTACGCTTATGAGAAACTGACTGCTCATTTCAAAACTAACTCTCTTAAAGGATTCGGAATTGAAGACCAAAAACTGGGCATCACCGCGGCAGGTGCTATTTTCGCTTATCTTGTAGAAGATACGCACCACGCACTTTTGCAACATATTACCAAAATGGGCCTCATTCCGCAAGAAGATTATCTGATGATGGATAACTTCACCTTGCGTAATCTCGAAATTGTTTATCCAAGCACAGCTCAAGGTAAATCGTTGCTTGATATTATGGATAAAACCTCCACACCGATGGGCGGTAGATTGCTGCGGCGCAGACTTATTTTGCCCCTGAAATCGGTGGACGAAATCAACCGACGTTTAAGCTTAATAGAATTTTTCAACAAGGAAGATGATTTAAAGTTTGAGATTCAGCAGCTGTTAAAATCTGTTTCAGATCTGGATCGTTTGATGGGCAAACTGGCATCAGAAAAAATTTCACCTAAAGAATTAGGTTACCTACGGCAAAGCTTGATGAATATTCATCAAATTAAACATTTGCTTCATCCTTTTGATGAGGTTTTGCAATGGCTGGAACCCCTTAATAATTTGGAAGAATTGATTGGTGATCTTCAAAATCATTTGAATGAAGAACTCCCGGTTAGTCTTGCCAAGGGAAACGTTATAAAAGCAGGCATCTCGGAAGAGTTGGATCATTTGCGGGGTTTGCAGAGCAAAGGGAAAAATTTTCTGGATGACATGTGCGAACGCGAAACAGAGCGAACCGGCATTTCGAGCTTAAAGATAAGTTATAATAATGTTTTTGGCTATTTTATTGAGGTGCGCAATACGCATAAAGATAAAGTACCTGCCGAATGGATTCGCAAGCAGACTTTAGTGAATGCCGAACGGTATATCACTGAAGAGTTGAAAGAATATGAGGATCAAATCCTTGGCGCCGAAGAAAAAATATCGACCATAGAATATGCGCTTTATCGTAAAATTTGTGGCAATGTGATGGTGTATATTGATCATATTCAGGAGAATTCAAAAATTATTGCAGAGTTGGATTGCGCGGTGGGTCTATCTGAGCTGGCTGTCTCCGAAAGTTATACACGGCCTGTCCTCAACGATTCTTTTGAGATTCAACTGCTGGAAGCCAGGCACCCTATCATCGAAAATGCACTGCCGTTGGGCGAGAAATATATTCCCAATGATCTTTTTCTGGATCGGGATCAGCAGCAAATCATCATGGTAACTGGTCCCAATATGGCTGGTAAATCTGCAATCCTGCGGCAAACTGCGATTATTTGTCTCATGGCGCAAATCGGAAGTTTTGTTCCGGCGAAGCATGCTGAAATTGGTGTTTTGGATAAGATTTTCACCAGAGTGGGCGCTACCGATAATATCTCGGCGGGCGAATCCACTTTTATGGTAGAAATGAATGAGGCAGCCAATATTCTCAATAATATTTCCGACCGCAGTTTAATTCTGCTCGACGAAATAGGTCGTGGAACTTCCACTTACGACGGCGTTTCTATTGCATGGGCCATTGCCGAATACCTGCATCAGCATCCTACACAACCTAAAACTTTATTTGCTACCCATTACCATGAATTGAATGAAATGACTCTTAATTTTGAGCGAATTAAGAATTTTCATGTTTCCATTAAGGAGAATAAGGGTAATATTATTTTTATGAGAAAACTGGTTCCTGGTGGCAGCGAACATAGTTTTGGGATTCATGTTGCTAAATTGGCGGGTATGCCTTCCAAAGTAGTGAACCGAGCAAATGAAGTGTTGAAGACGTTAGAAAAAAGCCGTAGCCAAAGCGAATCTAAGGGTAAAACCAAAGCCCTCACCGAAGAGAATTTGCAACTTTCTTTTTTTAAGTTGGATGATCCTGTTCTCGAAAATATTCGTGAAGAATTGACCAAAATTGACGTCAATACCTTAACTCCGATTGAAGCTTTGATGAAACTGAATTCAATAAAGAAAATGATAGGGAAATAGAAATTTTGTTTTTTTATCAAAAGTTTCGTCCTTTAAATTTTAGCCAAAATTCTGCAGTTCCACCAGTTTACGGTAAACTCCATTTTGCGCGAAGAGATCATGGTGAGTTCCTTGTTCTACAATTTCACCTCGCTCCATTACCACAATCCAGTCGGCTTTTTGTATGGTGGATAGCCGGTGGGCAATAACAAGGGAGGTACGGTTTTCCATCATTTTTTCAAGCGCATCTTGCACAAATCTTTCTGATTCGGTATCGAGTGCTGAGGTAGCTTCGTCCAAAATCATGATGGGTGGGTTTTTCAAAACGGCTCTCGCGATCGAGATCCTCTGCTTTTGTCCTCCAGAGAGTTTATTGCCGTCGTCGCCTATGTTGGTATAATATTTATCGGGCAAATTCTCGATAAATTGGTGCGCATTGGCAATTTTAGAAGCCGCGATCACTTCTGCTTCTGTGGCATCGGGTTTTCCCATCAGGATGTTGTTGAAAACCGAATCGTTAAATAGGACAGATTCTTGGGTCACCATGCCCAGAAGTTTGCGGTAATCGGTTACTTTTAAATCTTTGATGTTAACACCATCAACCAGAATTTCACCTTCGGAAACGTCATAAAAACGCGCAAGTAAATTAGCAATCGTCGTTTTTCCTGATCCGGATTGTCCCACCAAAGCGATGGTTTTCCCTTTCGGAATGGTAAGGTTAAAGTTTTTTAAGATGACATTGTCTTTGTCATAATAGAAACCAATATGATCGAAAACAATTTTATCATTAAGCGTGTTGATCGCAATGGGGCTTTCGGCTTCGTCAATTTTAAGGTCGTAATCCAACACCTCAGAAACCCGATCTAAACTGGCCATGCCACCCTGAATCGCTGAAATGGCGTTAGAAAGCTTTTTAGCAGGATCCAGAATCTGAAAGAAAACACCTATAAATGCCAAGAAGGTGACCGGATCTTTGTTGGTGCCGTCAATAATTTCAGTCCCGGCATACCACGTAATGATCAGGATGGTGATTGATCCTAAGAATTCGCTCATAGGAGACGCTAATTCGCGTCGGCGACTCATACCTATGGCATATTTCTGCCAGTTGTCGGTGGTGGCATTGAATCGGCTTTTCAGAATTTTATCAGCATTAAATATTTTGATGACTTTTGATGATTTAAGCGTTTCATCCACCAAAGAAAAAAGATTGCCCAGCTCCTCTTGGGCTGCTGTCGCTTTCTTCTTTAAACTTTTCCCCACAAACGAAATCATCCAACCCATGATGGGAAAAACCAAGAGGGAAAAAAGGGTCAATTTGGGCGAAAGAATAAATAAAGTGACCAATGAAGAGATGATCATAAAGGGCGAATTGAGTATATCGACCAAACTGCCCATAATTCCACCTTCCACTGCGCCAATATCATTAGAAATTCTAGACATCATATCTCCTTTGCGCTGTTCGGTAAAAAACGATACCGGAAGTTTAAGGAACTTATCATACATGGCTGTCCGCAAATCCTTCGTGATCCCTACACGATAATTTACCAGCAGGAATGATCCTAAATATCGAAACAAGTTGCGCAGCAAAAACGCGACCCCTGTAATTACACAAAGCATTGCCAACACGTTAATTGCGCCATATTCATTAATGTTCATCTGAATTTTATAATAACTCAGATCTTTGAGATATCCGAAATAATCTGCAAACCGACCGCTGTACACTGGTGGTACGGAAGTATCCACTTCGTCGTCGAGTTTAAAGAGAATTCTTAAAATCGGCAACATGGTGACAATTGAAAAAATCTGCAATAACGAATACAGCAGGTTAAACACTATACTCCCTAAAAGGTAGCTTTGGTGGGGTTTTGCAAAAGAGAGAATCCTTTGAAGTGGTTTCATCCAATGAAATTAAGTGTCAAAAATACGGAATTCCGATGGAAAAGCGGCGGATTTATCTTTCCTAAAATGATGCTCCTTTTTTGAATGCTTTGATAAAAGGAGAGTACACTTGGATTGGTCGATCCATAATTTGGGATCGGGATAACATCATAAACAAAAAAATCTCACATTGCTGTGAGATTTTCTTTTGAAGTGGGTCCTGAGGGATTCGAACCCCCGACCCTCTGGGTGTAAACCAGATGCTCTGAACCAACTGAGCTAAGAACCCTTCGTTTTTTGGTGTGGCAAATATACAACGAAAATTTATTCCTGCAAATTTTTTTCTAAAAATTCTCCTACCACAAAGTTACTTCCACCGATAAAAATTATTTCTCCCTTCTTAAGGTTTTGTTTTGCAGCAAGATAGGCGGCGTTGATATTTTTAAAAATTTTGTAATTTATTTTCGATTTCTGAAGTAGATCTTCGTAGTCGTGAGGGTCTCGCCCCCTATTGACGGACGGTTTCGCAAAATAGAAGGTAGAATTAACCGGTAAAATTTCTAAAACTTCGTCAATTTTTTTCTCGGCAACAAAGCCGAGAATGATATGTTTATGCTGAGGCAGGTCATGCAGTTGGTCAAATACCATTTGCAATCCTTGTTGGTTGTGGGCGGTATCACAAATAATCAGGGGTTCCTTAGAAAACTCGAACCAGCGTCCGACGAAGCCGGTGTTCTGCTGCACATGTAGCAAACCGTTAGCAATATTCTCATCCGAAATAGCGAGTCCTTTCTTCCGAAGCACTTCCACTAAACCAATCACCACTTTGCCGTTCCTCTGCTGATAGTTGCCCATAAGGTCGCTTTCCAGTGCATAGTCAATCGTAGTGGCATCAATAAAAGGTGCGTCAAGGGAATTTGCTTTATCTTGGATGATTTTTTTGATGGATTGCTCCTCGACTCCACTGATGATAGGAGTGTGTTTTTTGATGATTCCCGCTTTTTCTGCTGCAATTTCTTCTAAAGTATTACCCAGGATATTTTGGTGGTCTAACGCAATATTGGTGATGGCCGAAACAATGGGGTGTATAATGTTGGTAGAGTCCAGTCTGCCACCTAAACCCACCTCGATGATGGCGTAATCTACATTCTGTTGCCTAAAGTATTCAAAAGCCATAATGGTGGTGAATTCAAAGAAAGAAGGTTGAATTTCTTTCGGTAACTGTTTCAGCTTTTGAATAAATTGATACACGTATTCACGATCAGCTTCTTTACCGTTTACTTTAATGCGTTCGGTAAAACGGATGAGATGCGGCGAATTGTAAAGTCCAATCTTATAGCCCGACTCCTGCAAAATTGATGCAAGCATATTGCTGGTAGAACCCTTTCCGTTGGTGCCTCCAATATGGATGGTCTTTATTTTATCCTGAGGATTGCCGAAAAATGAGCAAAGTTGGGTGATGTTTTGCAGCCCGGCCACGGTCGATTGCAGGCTGGACAGGCTGCTCTGCACCGAACCCCAGGCGCTCAGTGTGGACTGGTACGACTGTTCCTGGTTCTGCAGCAGCGTGATGGGCTGCTGATACGCCGCCGACAGCGAGGTGATCAACGACTGCACGTTGATTCCGCTGACCAGACCTGAAATGGATACCGACGACATACTGCGCTCCGATTGCGTTACCGCTTGAGAGTTTTAACGACACACCCCAGCCGAACTGTAGGGCCGAAGAATCGATCCGCGTCAGGCTTTTTCCTGCAGCAGACTGCCGGGCGACATCGGCTGGTCCGGGCTCTGCGCCGCGGCCTTCACCACCTGCTGCGAGGGCACGTAGTAGCGCACGAAGACCTGCTGCGTTTGTTTGTCTTTCAGCTCCACCAGCAACTGACCGGGGTGACCGCCATTCGGGTCGAGCCCGGCCGTCAGTGCCACGGAGGGCGCTTGCTGGCTGACCTGTTTTTGCAAAGTGTCAGCCGCCTGCGCCAAAGTAGCGGGCGGCAAACTGTTGGGTGCTGCACCTGGCAAAACCCCTGCGGCCGCAGGGCTTGCAGTCGGTCCGGCTGGCACAAAGCTTGGCGCCGAACCCGGAGCTGGCGCAGACGCTATTGGTGCTGTTGGCACGCCAGTCTGTAACTTGCCGGGCGAAGAAAAATTCACGGCATTTTGAACGTCCATGATGCCTCCATTCAGGCCAATGAAACCAAGACAAAAAGCATGAAGCAGATGGCAAAACCCCCGGGACGCCTCGCAGCGGCCCGGGGAAACCCCCTGGAGAAACGATCAAGCTCGATTACGGCAGGAGCTTGAGGTAGCTCTGTTGCAGCGAGTTCGCCTGCGCCAGGGTCGAGATGC
>MKTK01000039.1:0-16691 GCA_001898255.1 Chryseobacterium sp. 39-10
AAAAGTATTGGCGAAGTGCGGGCTAAAATGAACTGAAAGTTCAATTTCGACCAAACGTAGCCGATGCTTTTTCAGATTGTTAAAATTAAGAAAAAAAACAATATGAAAAGCAGCGGCGGCGAAAAATTACAACTATTTAAACTTGCAATTCCTCCCGCATTTTGCCAATACAATGTTAGCCGTAGTTTTTTTAGAACTCAAGGATTTCTTCACGTTTCATATTTCTAAGTTTATCAAAATAATCATCTTTGATAACATATTCTTTGTAGCAGTAAACACAAAGCACTATTCTTTCACTAATCCAATTTTTTTCGTCAGTTCGAATATCTCCATTACAAATGTCACAATGTGTATATGAGAAATTTTCTTTTGTACTTAATTCTTTAAAGTGATATTTTCCTTTATCAGTTCGAGCGTCTAAAATATTTTCAAGTAAATAAGTAATTCCCATTTTTGCTCCGTCTTGTAGAGTTACAAAATTTGCATAAGGATTTTCAGAACAAATTAATTTCAAGGCATAATATTCAGTGGAATCGTTTTCATTTTTCGTTGAGTTTTCCAGTTTGGTTGGAAAAATTGAAATTCCAGTAAATATTTCGGAATGAAGAGTTAAATAATCTTCTTTGATATTAAAATCAAAATACATGAAATCATTGGTTTTAATTTCATTAATTGTTTCTGCTCGAAACTCATTTATAATTCGCTTTTGAAAATATTCAAATAAATTATTCTCAATTTTTGTTGTTAGAACTACTTTTCGATATAGCATTTTGGTAAAATTACGGCTAACGGAAAAAGTATTGGCGAAGTGCGGGCTAAAATGAACTGAAAGTTCAATTTCGACCAAACGTAGCCAATATTTTTTCAATGAAACTAAATTATCAAAAAAATGTTGAATTGAAAAATATTGGCGGATAAATATGTGAAATTTTTCAATTATACATTTAACCCCGCATTTTGCCAATACAATGTTATTACAATAATCCAACTTTTTTGTTCTTATTGCTCCAAAATGCCTATAAATAGGATATTTTAATTTTTTATCGGTGCAACAAAAAGCAGAAAAAAGTAAGAAAAACACAAATTTGTTATACTAAATGTTGTATCTTTGTTTCAGGTTGCATTCAGATACTTTAAGTCCATTTTAGAAGTTTTCATTTGGTTGCTTTCCTTTTCAAATTTAGTACAACAATTTCAAATTTTCGGCAGTATGGCATCTGTAAAATTAATCCTGAGAATCCACCAGGCAGACAAAAAGGGAGAATGTCCTCTGTATATCCGCGTCATAAAAGACCGCAAGACAAAATTCATTTCTACGGGCTATAAATTCAAACCAAACCAATGGGACGAAGAAAACCAGAGGGCGAAGAAAAACTTTCCAAATTCAGCCAGGATGAATGCCTTGTTGGCTCAAAAGGTTGCCGATGCTACCGGAGAAGTTGCCGATCTGGAAAGAAAATCAAAAACCGTTTCTGCCAAAAGACTCAAAGAAGCAATCAAAGGGAAACCTTCTGAAAACTTTTTTAGTTATGCTTACAACAGACTGGAAAAAATCAAAGAATCAGTTTCTTTGAAAACGCATAAAGGCTACAAATCGCAGTTGCAGAAATTTGAGAATTATGTAGGAAACAGGGATCTGAATTTCGACGATATTACCGTAACCTATCTGAACGACTATGTAAACTACTGCCAGAAGAAACTGGGCAACACCAATACCACTGCAAAATATTCTCTGCTGATTCTGTCTATCTTTTTCAAGGAAGCTATCCGTGAGGAAATTTTAGAATCAAAATTCTATCCTTTCGATAAAATCAAACTGAAAAAAGAGCCAAGCAAACGGATGTTCCTTACAAAAACGCAGTTGGAAGATTTCAAAAAAATTGAAGTGAATGAGGAAAGTAAGGCGCAGGTCATCAAGGATATGTTTCTGTTTTCGGTTTATGCTGGTGGACTTCGTTTGAGCGATGTTATAGAAATACAGTGGGAGCATATCGATTTGGATAACCACAGGATTTCAAAGAAAATAAGAAAGACAGGTAGGATGCACAGTTTTAAGTTTGGGCAGTCTGCTTTGGAGATTCTGAATAAATACAAGCCAAAAAAAATCAATACTTCGGATTTTGTTTTTCCTATGCTGGATAATGATACGCCATACCTTACCAACAGGCAGTATGCTTTGGCAGAAATTGGCAGGTGCAGTTCGCTCTGCGGTCTGCATTTAAGAGCCATTGGCAAGAAGATGAAACTGCCTTTTTCTTTATCTTTCCACATTGCAAGACACACTTTTGCGACCAATGCTCTGAACAACGGAATGCGGATTGAGTTTGTTTCAAAACTACTTGATCACACCAATATCGGCACCACACAGATTTACGCTAAAATCATTTCGCAGGAACTGGATGATGCGGTTGACAAATATATTTATTAAAAGAAAATTGTTAATAACTTAATGCTCTGTATGTCAATACGGAGTATACTTTTTTAAGATTTTTTCAAAAATTATCTTGACTTTCCTGCATCCGTTTTCCTATTTTCGTATAAAGGAAGAAAAGAAATAAAATCGCCTGATTATCGCAAGATATTCGGGCTTTTATTAGCTATAATCCAAAGATTGTTTCTTTTTCCCTTTATAAACACAATTCCATAACTTTTTTAAACACTTGCCGATGCCGGACCGCTACAAATTAAAAGAAGCAGTGCAGTTTCCCGACTTCAAAAGTCAGGTAAAAGCCAAAGAGATGAACGAAAATTTCAACATTGAAATTTCAGAACTGAATAGCAATGAAGATTATTGCCAGGCATTAATCAATATTGCTTTCAAAATCACACATTCACAAATCCCAGATTTTCTGAACTATAATTTAAACCTGCATAAAGACAGTTTAACCTGGCTGAACCGTTTTGAAAAACTTCTGACCGTAAATGAAGACCTGTTCCACGAAAATAAAAAAGACACAAAACTCACGAAATTTCAAACCTGTATTGAACTGAAAAGAAATAAGATTGAGGAAGAAAGAAAAACAGCAAAATCCAAAAGACCACCAAACAGACAGATTAATGCTTTGTCCGATGAAAGATATTTCAGTTTCAAGGAAACCAAACTGAAAACCTATACTTTTCCTTCAGTCCAGGAACAAATCTATTTCCTTACTTCTGAAATTTACGATTACAGAACGGCCGACATTGAAATGGTCAACAATAAACTGCCGATATTTCCTGAAGAATGCGAAAAGTTAATCGGTAAAATCCAAACGCTTACTAAAATGCGCGCAGAAATGGAACCCGAGAAACAGGAACTTCCTGCTTCGCTTCTGCCTTATTCAAAACTCAGAATAAACTGCAATGTAAATCAGATTGTTGATGTGTTTTTCCAGTTGAATCGTGAGATGTTTGAGGATGGAAAGCCTTTTATTGACGGTTCAGTGCAGGATATTGTTGCGGTTATCGTAAATTCATTTGAAGATCGAGCGGGACT
The DNA here is from genome assembly GCA_001898255.1 of Chryseobacterium sp. 39-10. Lineage (GTDB taxonomy): Bacteria > Bacteroidota > Bacteroidia > Flavobacteriales > Weeksellaceae > Kaistella. The sequence continues at coordinate 3,476 of MKTK01000039.1, forward strand.
TTCATTAAGTCCCGCTACAGTTGAAACTATTTTGCGCCCTTCAAAAAATGATAAACGACCTAACTCTCACAAACGCATAGACTTAGATAAACTGTTGTAAAAAAAATAGTCCCGGCGAGACCATTTCGGGACTTCCGGACTTTTTTCTTTCCCACACCTTTGCTCCATAATCTTAAACAAACAATTTTTATGGAAGCAATTATCTTATCCAAAGAGCAGTTTGATGGTCTAATCTCAAAAATTAATGAGATTCACGAAAAACTAAACGCTAAGACAGCACCAAAACAGGAAGTATTTCTGGACAATGAAGAATTAATCGCAATGCTGAAAATCTCACGCAGAACTGCACAAACTTGGCGTGATGAAGGCAAAATTTCATTTTCCCAGGTAGGCAGTAAAATATACTACAAACTGTCAGATGTTGAAAAGACAATGCAGGATCACTACAACAAGTCTTTCGCGAAAAAGTGACTGACAATGTTCCAAACGCTGAAACCTCTAAGCCCTCAAATTCAGTGAGGGCTTTTCTCTAAAATCTAACTTGTCACCCTGAGCCTGTCGAAGGGTCTAAATCAAAAATCAACAAAATGAAATCCACCATATTCAAAAACTTTAACGAAGTAACTGAACAAAAAGACATTCTTAAAATCCTTTCCGATATCAAAACCGGAGTATATCAAAACGCAATCACATATTTAAGAAAATCACTTGCCGACGATAAAAAGGAAGCCGCAGAGAGAGCCAAAAAATCACTTCCGGCATTTACACCAAGTGCAACATTCAACGGAGGAAGAAAAATGGAATTCCTTACCAACTACAACGCCTTAATGGTTTTGGATATTGACAAACTTGAAAAACAAAAACTGCAGCAGTGCAAAACCAAGATCAGAATGGAGGATTTTGTATTTGCTTCATTCGTAAGTCCTTCAGGAAACGGACTAAAAATTTTCGTGAAAGTTTCGACGGATAAAGAACAGCACAAAGAAACTTTTTTGAAACTTCAGCGATATTTCGAAGAATTATTGCAGGTAGAAATCGACAAATCAGGAAAAGACATAACCCGGCTTTGCTTCTTTTCTTACGATCCCGAAATTTTCATAAATGAAAATTCCCAAGTTTTTTCAGAAAATGGTTCTGCAACTGAATGTCATGCTGAGCGAAGTCGAAGCATCTCAAAACATCAAAATAATACGCAAGCGGATTATGATGTTTTGTATGAACACGCAGTCCGCTTCACAGAAAAGAAAATCCAATTCACAGAAGGCAACCGCAATAACTTCGTTTTTGCATTGGCCAACAATCTCAACCGAAAAGGAATAGCAGAATCGATGGCATTAGGTTATATTTTAGCGGATTACGGATATGACGCAAGAGAAGTTACAACAGCAGTAAAAAGCGCCTACCAAAACACCGCAGAACACAATACGGACACTTTCCAACCGAAAAAAACGCGAGTTATCGACGAGAGTAAGAAGATCCGGTCACTGAGCGAAGTCGAAGTGCCGCCGACAAAAACCGAAGACGGCAATTTTTCTGATGACGACGAAGAACAACCGTCCTACATTGACAAACTGGAAATGTTTCTCAACAATCGCTACAACTTCAGATATAATACAGTTCTAGGAAAATTAGAATTCAAAACACTAAAAGCAACCAAATGGAAGCCCATGACTGACTTTTCTGAAAACTCAATCCTTCGTGAAATCTTGAAAGCCAAAGTAAAATGCAGTATAAATTCCTTACGGAATTTACTGCATTCCGACTACTGCGAAATGTATGATCCGTTTGAAGATTACTTCAATAATCTTCCGGAAAACCCAGATGAAACAGACTACATAGAACTGCTTGCAGATACCATAACCACTACAAAACAGGATTTATGGAGAATATGCTTTAAAAAATGGTTTGTTGCGATGGTTGCCTGCGTTCTGGATGAAAAACAGGTGAACCAAACTGTAATTGTATTCTCAGGAAAACAGGGACTTGGAAAAACCACTTGGATAGAAAAACTAATGCCGAAACAGCTTAAAGAGTACATATTTTCAGGAACCATCAACCCAAGCAATAAAGATACTCTAATCCACTTAGCAGAATGTATGCTCATCAACCTTGATGAATTGGAAAATCTAAATAAAACTGAAATCGGTTCACTGAAAGAAATAATTACAAAAACCCATATCAGAATGCGAAAAGCTTACGGTCACAACAACGAGAATATGCCACGAAGAGCGAGCTTTGCAGGTTCTGTTAATACCGCCCAATTCTTAAACGACACAACAGGTTCAAGAAGATTTTTATGTTTTGAAGTTGAAAACATAGAATACACTCATAATATTGATATTCACAAAGTTTATGCACAGGCATTGCAATTACACAAATCCGGTTTCCGTCATTGGTTTAACCAAGAAGAAATCAAAGAGATTAACGCCAACAACGAACAATATCAGTTAAGAAGTCCGGAGGAAGAGTTGTTGCTCACTTGGTTTGAAAGTGCAGAAAAAGAAACAGCCCAATACTTTTTAAACACCACACAAATTCTGCAAATGATAACAAGCCGCGCAAATCTAAATATTTCGGATGCTTCTGTAAACAAATTGGGAAAAGCGTTACGGAAGCACGGTTACAACCGGGTGATGAAAAATAACTCGTATGTGTACGCAGTTAATTTTTTGGAACCTGAAATAGTAGATGCAAAAAATAAAGAGGGTTCAGAGGCTAAGAAGGTATGTGCTGTGCAGCAGGAAATTCCGTTCCGCTTTAAATCGTAATTTTTAAATATATTAAAATTGTGATGTTTTTGCACTAAGTCTGGTCTGCTACAGGCTTTACGCTCACTTTTTCAATCCTTTTCTTATCAGTTTTAAGTACGGTGAAGACATAATCGTTCCAAAAAACTTCTTCTCGCTCTTTTGGGAAATGTTGCAGTTGGGAGATGAGGAAACCACCCAAGGTGTTATAGTCACCGGGTTCATACTCATCTTCCAATTCTAATTTTTGCAATAGTTCGTAGTAGGAAAATTGACCGTCCAATATAAAACTCCCGTCAGTATTTTCAGAGATCTGCATTTCTCTTTGTCCATAATCGGTTGCATCACCTATTAAGGCATCCATTAAGTCATCCATCGCAATCAATCCTTCCAGGAAGCCATATTCGTCAACAACAAATGCGTAGTAAATTCTTTTAGTTTTAAACTGTTCCAAAACCCGGTAAGCAGCAGTGTTTTCATGCACAAATAGTGGTTCGCTTATAAATGACCTAAGTTGAAATTCTTCAGAATCAGTAACTTGAGAAAAAAGCTCTTTTACAGATACATATCCTATCAAATTATCCAGGTTCTTATCTACCACAGGATAAATGGAATGGGATTCTATATTACTTTTTTCTTTTATCATCTGCAAACCGTCGGTAATGTTGAAATAAATTAGGTCTTTCCTTGGCGTAATCAGTTCGTGCACACGTCGGTCTCCCAATGCGCATACACGCTCAACAATATTGTGCTCTATTATTTTCACATCACCACCTTCCACACTTTGGTGCAGCATGGCTTTTATTTCTTCTTCGGTTACCAGTCCGTCATTTTTTTCTTTTATACCGAAAATACCAAGGACAAAATTATTGGTGCTGGTAAGCAGCCAGATAAACGGCTTTGCAATGGTGGAAAGCAATGTTATGGGTTTTGCCATCATCACGGCAATTTTTTCCGGAAAAATCAGGCCCATTCTTTTCGGAATGAGTTCCCCAAAAACAATGGAAAAAAATGTTAATATAACAAGTACTAACACCACGGAGATTGAATCAGAATATTGCTGCAGTGGCTCGAACCTCGAAAGGAATACTTTTAAATCATCAGTAATTTTATCGCCGCTGTAAATACCTGTCAAGATGCCGATTAAGGTAATGCCAATCTGTACGTGGATAAAAATGTGTTTGATTTTTCGGCGAGTGCTATTGCTTTTTTAGCATTGGCGCTCCCTTTTTTAGCCAAATTTTCAAGTTTGAATTTCTTTGCAGATACCAATGCGATTTCACTCATTGAGAAAATGCCGTTTAATAATATCAGTAAGAATAGAACCAATATTTCTATGTCATACATTTAGTGCTTCCTGAGGAACGAATTTGCTATGAAAAATATAATTAACCTAAATAATAATATAATTTCTAAAGGTTTTGATTATATTCCAGTAGATACCAAGCCTCTAGTATTCACGAATGTAAATTGTACCACCATCCGCTTTAATCTTCCCACACTAAAAGTATGGTATATTTTACCTTTGCACTAAACTTTTATGAAGATGAATAATGCAATAAAAAATATACTGATTCCCCTAGACTTTACCCGCAGAAATGAAAAATTTCTGAACATCGCTGCAGCAGTGGCTAACCGTCACGGTGCTAAGGTGCATGTGCTTAATGTGATCCCTTTCTCATTGTTGGGAACAGGAAGTGTATCGAGCGGAAAATTTTTTTTCCACGAAAACGCAATGATTGAGTCTGCGGAAAAACAGTTAGCAACTTACAGAATGGTGATGAGGAAAATTACAAATGAAGATGTTATCGCCCAACACGCCATTGGAGCTGTCGCTACAGAAGTTCTAAAATACAGCAAGCAGAAAAACATAGACCTCATTTTGATGCCTGTACAATATCCAAAAAGAAGACCAGGCTTCATCAGTTCGAATACCTATGAGATTATCTCAAACAGTGCGGTACCGGTCATGACGATTCCTGAAAATTTCAATAAGGAAAAGTTTGAAAAAATCCTTTTTCCGATTCGCAATGTAAAGGCGGTGGAAGATAAACTGCAGTCTGTAATGCCAATCGCCAAAAAGAATAAAGCCAATGTTCGTCTTGTGGCTATCGACGCTTTCGATCGCAAGAGTAACATCCGGAATTTAGGAAATAAAGTACAAATTTTTAGTGAAAAATTACACAATTCTGAAATTTCTACTATTAAAGAGGATTTAAAATTTTCTTTGGAACCTCACAACGATATTTTGGCACTTGGAGACGAAAATAATTCGGATTTGATTGCGGTGAATGTTTCTACGGAAAAATCTTTTACCCAACTCTTCAAAAATAATTTTACTGAAAATATAGTCTATAAATCCAAAAGACCGGTTTTGTTTTTCCCCAAAGAGGAAGAGGCTACGCCTGCCCAGGAGTATGTGTCTATGCCTTATCCAATGATGCCGGTTTAAAAATACGAACACAAATGCAAATTATAAAGTTTTCCAATACACCCATTCCGCTGTCTTACCGTCACGAAGTTGCTAATTTTCTTTTTGAGCACTTGCAAGAATTTGGCGATCCGAAAGACGATATCATGCTTTCCCTCAATTATATTGATGATAAAGAAACAGGGAAAGGGGGTTATTTACTTGTCGCGATGGATGATGATGTAATGGTTGGTGCCGTAGTGGTAAATAAAACAGGAATGCAAAGATACATTCCGGAGAACATTTTAGTATACATTGCCACGCACAACCAGTACAGAGGGAGAGGAATTGGAAAAAAACTCATGCAGGAAACAATCAAGGTTTGCGATGGTGCCATTGCGCTGCATTGCGAACCTGATAATCCCGCAAAATATCTTTACGAAAAATTAGGCTTTACTTCGAAATATCTCGAAATGCGCCTACCAAACGAAAAAAATGTCAATAGTTACACTCAACAGAAGAAAACTAAGGGAGAATTTCAATTATCTTAATCGTTTTTTTTCTGAAGAAAATATAGAATGGAGCGTGGTAACCAAAGTGCTGTGCGGTAACGATACATTTCTGCATGAAGTGCTTTCGTTGCCTATTGGCGAGTTCTGCGATTCCAGAATTTCAAATTTAAAAAAAAATAAAAGCCCTAAACCCGGACGTACAGACCGTTTATATTAAGCCCGTCCCTTTAACTTTTGTGGATGATGTTGTAAAATATGCTGATGTGAGTTTTAACACAGAAGTTGAAACCTTGTCTTTGTTGTCCAGTAAAGCAGTCTCGCTGAATAAATTTCATAAAGTTGTTATAATGATTGAAATGGGTGAATTGCGGGAAGGTGTCGTTCGGGAAAAGCTTTTAGATTTTTTTGGTAAAATATTGAAACTTCCTAACATAGAAATAGTGGGTATCGGAACCAATCTTTGCTGCATGAACGGCGTGTTGCCCGATTACGACAAAATGAAACTGCTTCACGAGTCGAAACAAGAAATTGAAAAGACGTTCAATGTTCATATTCCCTATATTTCAGGAGGTGCATCTGTGTCGATACCGTTGGTGTTGAACGGCGAAATGCCACCGTATATCAACCATTTCCGGATTGGCGAAACTTTGTTCTTTGGAACCAATGTTTACGACGATACCCTTATTGAAGGAATGCATCACGATGTCTTTAAACTGAACGCCGAAATTATTGAGATTAAAGAAAAACCCAATATTCCCGAAGGAAAATTAGGAACAAATCTCACCGGAGAGAAAAAAGATTTTAATAACCTGAAAAAAATAAAAAATACCACAAGGGCGATTGTGGATATTGGTCTGTTGGATTTGTCACCCAAAAATATTAAGCCCGTCAATAAAAACCTCGAAATCGTGGGGCAAAGCAGTGATATGTTGGTCTTGGACCTGCAAAATTCCTACAAGAACTATAAAGTGGGAGACACGGTTGCTTTTGAGCTGAACTATATGAGCTTGTTGAGTGTGATGAACTCTTCTTATGTGGAAAAGAAAGTCATTTCGGATGTTGGCCATCAAATAAAAAAAAGAAAAAACCATTTCGTGAAACGCATTTGATAAATAACTATTTCATAATTTAAACTTATAAATTGTTCCATGACAGTGTTAAAATATACCATAATTTATTTTATGGTATATTTTATCTTTGTGGTATATTTTAAATCGCTTATGGAAGATTTTGACACACTGATAAAATATACTGTTAAAAATATAAAAGAGCATGATGCGGACGTGGTAGATTTTGCCTTTTACCGCTTTGCCAACTTCTTGAAGGATGCCCCGCATCTTTCGGAACCACACCGCCACGATTTTTACGCTTTAATTTACACTATTAATGGTAATGGCTCGCACAGCATCGATTTTGAAGATTACCAAATTGCACCAAACCGGCTTTTTTTCATCAATTACGACCAGATACATTCTTGGAATATTGCTTCCCATGTCGAAGGCTACATCCTGCTTTTTTCAAAATCCTTTTACAATCTTATATTTACCGGTAATGATTTGGTGCAAAGCGATACGGCGGTAGAAAGTCTGCCGGTATATATTGACATACCCGAACGCGAGAAAAATTTTTGGCTGAACATTTTTGAAAACATCAAACTCGAATTCCAAAAAAAGAATGGCTATTCTCGGGAAGTCATCTGTTTATTGCTGAAAACCTGCGTGCTGAAGATGTCCTCGGCGTCAGAGAATTCTAAATTCGAGGCTTCTGTTTCAGACCATAAGGGTTTATTGGTTTCCGAGTTCCGTACGTTGGTCAATCTGCACTTTCGGGAGAAAAAAATGCCTAAGGAATACGCTGCTCAATTGTCCGTAACGCCTAATTACCTTAATGCGGTGGTAAAAGAATATCTTGGCAAACCGGCAGGTAACGTCATTAAAAACCGAATTGTATTAGAAGCCAAACGGTTGCTTTCCCACACAAAACTTTCCGTGAGGCAGATTTCTTTGGAATTGGGTTTTAGCGACAATTCTCATTTTGGGAAATATTTCAAAAATTCTACAGGTCAAACACCCGAAACGTTCCGTAAGAATCTTCAGCATTAAAATTTTCCTTAGTCCTAATCGTTTTCCTAAACTTCAGGAAAACAACATTTAACATTTAAAATCTAAAATTTAAAATTTAAAATCAGTAATATGATGAATTCAACACAACATATAGAAATTTGTGCTCTAAAACCTGAACAGTATTCAGAATTATTGACCGTCATGAAGAAGGCATATCCCAATTGGCAGGGCAGTTATTGGAGTGAAAAATCCATTCAAAAATTAACAGAAATTTTTCCGGAAGGCCAGTTAGTTATCCTTATTGAAGGTAAAGTTGCCGGATGCGCACTCTCGCTAATTGTGGATTACGAAAAATTCGGAGATAAGCACACCTACGAACAAATCACCGGAAATTACACTTTTTCTTCCTTTGATGAAAACGGAAAAACGCTTTACGGTATAGAAGTCTTTATCCACCCGGATTACAGAGGGTTAAGATTAGGAAGAAGATTGTATGACGCGCGAAAAGAACTTGCCGAAAAACTGAACCTTAAGAATATTATTTTCGGTGGCAGAATTCCTTTTTATCATAAATACGTCGATGAACTTTCACCAAAACAATATCTTGAAAAAGTAAAACACAAGGAAATTTACGACCCGGTGCTGAGTTTTCAGATGAGCAACGATTTCCACGTGAGGAAAATTATTAAAAACTATATTCCGGATGATGTGCAGAGCAAGGAGTTTGCAACGCTTTTGGAATGGAACAATGTCTTTTATGAAGATGAAGATTCCGACAAAAAAACACCAAAGAAAAACGTCCGCATCGGCTTGGTGCAGTGGAAGATGAGGATGTATAAAAACTTGGATGATTTGTTTACACAGGCAGAATATTTTGTGGACGCTATTTCCGGTTACAAATCCGATTTTGCCTTATTTCCGGAATATTTCAACACCTCGCTGATGGCGGAATTCAAAAATGTTTCTGAAGCCGAAGCCATGCGTTTGCTTTCCAAATACACGCTTCAAATCCGGGATAAATTTAGTGAATTGGCTGTTGCTTACAATGTAAATATCATTGCCGGAAGTATGCCTTTGTACGAAAACGGCGAACTGAAAAACACGGGTTTCCTGTGTCACAGAAACGGGAAAATAGACCGTTACGACAAAATTCACATTACGCCCGACGAAACCAAATATTGGGGCTTGAAAGGTGGAGATACTATTAAAACTTTTGACACCGATGCCGGAAAAGTGGGCGTTTTAATTTGTTACGATGTTGAATTTCCGGAACTTCCCAGAATCTTGGCAGACCAGGGCATGCAGATTTTGTTTGTGCCTTACCTTACCGACACGCAGAATGCCTATATGCGTGTAAGAAAATGTGCCGAAGCCAGAGCCATAGAAAACGAATGTTACGTGGCAATTACAGGAAATGTGGGCAATCTTCCGCAGGTGGAAAATCTCGATATTCATTATTCGCAAAGTGCGGTTTTCACGCCAAGCGATTTTGCTTTTCCGAGTAACGCCGTGAAAAGTGAATCCACACCAAACACTGAAATGATTTTGATTGCTGATGTAGATTTAAAATTATTGGACGAACTCCACGAATATGGCAGCGTAAGAAACCTGAAAGACCGCAGAAGTGATCTTTATAACATTATGTCCTGCACCAAGGAGTTTGAAGTGAAAGAGATTGCTTCGGACCGAAAATTGCCTGTAGAAGTGGAGGCACGTTTTACCGGCCTCAGAAACCGTGTAGATATGCCGGTGGGAACTATAGGAATGATTGGCATCAACGAAATTATGCAGGAAAAAACTAAAGAAAAAAATGTAAGAAATGGAAAAGTCCGTTCATAAAAAACTCAACGAGCTACAGTCCACAGCAATCAGCGGAAACGACATTAGTTCAAGTTGTTTGTATGTTTCAGCGCTTACCGTGATGTATGCCGGTCAGTTTGCTTGGATTTCACTTTTGGTAGTTGCTGTGGTCTTGTTTCTATTCAGGAAAATATATGGAGAAGTTGTGGGTGCTTTGCCATTAAACGGTGGGGCTTACAATGTATTGCTCAATACGTCCTCAAAAAAAGTGGCTTCAGTTGCCGCAGCTTTAACGGTGCTGTCTTATATGGCAACGGCGGTAATCTCCGCATCCGAAGCGATGCATTATCTAGACCATTTAATTCCGGTGAATGTAATGTTGGCAACAGTAGTGGTTTTAGGCATTTTTACGCTGTTAACCATTATGGGAATTTCGGAATCGGCAATTGTTGCGGTGGTAATCTTTATTACCCATTTAGCCGCTTTAAGTTTATTGCTTATTACGGGAATTGTGTTTGTTTTGGGAAATGGTTTAGATGTTTTCGAACTCAATTGGAGTTTGCCGGTGAAGGGCGGAAGTTTACTCACGGCACTTTTCTTAGGATTTTCTGCAGCAATGTTGGGGATTTCAGGCTTTGAAAGTTCAGCCAATTTTGTGGAAGAACAGAAGCACGGCGTCTTCCCGAAAACATTAAGAAATATGTGGGCCGTAGTTAGTTTTTTCAATCCTGTGATGGCGCTTTTGGTAATTTTTATAATTCCTGTGGCCGATGTTCAGGAGCACAGTTCGGCATTATTGGCTTACCTTGGCAGCAAAACCGGCGGAAGTTGGCTTGCAACCATTATTTCCATTGATGCGGTTTTGGTGCTTTGTGGTGCAGTTCTTACGTCTTTCGTGGGTGTTTTGGGTTTGGTAAACCGTATGACTTTAGATAGAATCTTGCCCAATTATTTTCTGAAAACCAACAAAAAAGGCTCTTTTTACAGAATTGCAATAGGTTTTCTGATTCTGTGTGTTTCCGTATTGTTTGCTACAAAAGGCGATTTGGCTTCGCTTGCAGGGGTTTATACCTTTTCATTTCTTTCGGTAATGGCACTTTTCGGAATAGGGAATTTACTGCTGAAAATCAAGCGGCGAAAACTTCCGCGTCCCGAAAGAGCAACTGTTTTGAATGTTCTGATTGCGGTTTCGTTTGTAGTTTTAGCATTTTTTGGTAACATTTTGCTTAACAAAGCGGCTTTTTATACGTTTCTGCAATATTTAATTCCGGCATTATTGGTGGTGGGCGTTATGCTGAACCGAACCATCATTATTTCGGCTTTAATTTCGGGTTTAGAAGCATTTTCCAGACCTTTCAGGAAATTTTTCGTCAGGTCAAACAGATATTTACGGCGTTTAAACCGCAATATTCATTCGCAGGAGTTCGTGTTTTTTACAAAAAAAGATGATGTGGCCATTATGAATAAGGTGATGCAGTATGTGCAGAATAACGAGACCACCAAAAAACTTAACGTGGTAAATGTTTTCCGAGCAGGTGATGACAACGGAGATTTAAAATCGGACCTTCGTGTTTTGGACCGTGCCTATCCGGAAATTGATATCGAGTTTATAGAAATTCCCGGTGAGTTTACACCACAACTGATCGATGAGCTTTCCCGCCATTGGAATATACCGAAAAACTTTATGTTCATAGCCTCGCCAAGCGACCGGTTTAGTTATCGTGTGGCAGATTTGGGTGGTGTAAGATTAATTATGTAGAAATTATGAAAAATATAGAATTTACGTTCAGAGAACTCTTGAACTTCAAACTTTTTACCATTGGTAAAGCCGATATTTCGGTTTCTTCGCTGATATTTTTAGTCATTTTCATTCTGGCTTTGAATTTCATTGTGAAAATTATCCGAAAACTGATTTACCGTTCGCAGAAACTCGACGAATCCAAGAAATTTACCATTTTCAGTTTGATAAAATATGTGCTGTATGTCGTTGGTTTCATTCTGGGGATGAATATGATCGGGATTAATGTTTCTGTTTTGATGGGCGCTTCCGCAGCTTTATTGGTGGGTATTGGTTTGGGTTTGCAGAATATTTTCAGCGACTTTGTTTCAGGAATTGTGTTGCTGTTGGATTCCAGCATTAAAGTGGGCGATATTATTGAAGTGGATAACCTGGTGTGTCAGGTGAAGGAAATTAATTTGAGAACTACCACCGTTTTAACGCGTGACGACAAATATGTGATTCTGCCGAACACTTTTCTCACCAAAAACAATCTGTTCAATTGGACGCACAGTAATCTCAATTCACGGTTTGATATTCAGGTGGGTGTTGCTTACAGTTCCGATGTTCAAACTGTTATGGATATTTTAAAATCTGTAACTGCCGCTAATCCGAAAGTGGCAAAAACACCGGAACCGTTCGTTAGATTTAATGATTATGCAGATTCTGCCTTGATTTTTAATGTTTATTTCTGGTCAAGTAATCCGTTCAGGGTAGAAAATCTCAAAAGTGAATTGAGAGTTAAATATTTTGAGGCGTTCAGAGAGCACGATATTGAAATTCCTTTTCCTCAGAGAGTTGTTCACCAGGCAAATTGATGAGGGTATATTAATTAATATGAAATCTAAATGGAAACCGGAAAATTAATACAGTCATTTCAGGATAGTTGGGACAGTTTTGTGGAACAAATTCCCAGTATCCTTGCCGCAATTTTGGTAATTGCACTGGGTATTTTTATAGCCAATAAACTCACGGACCTTTCACGGAAGTTTATAGCAGGCAAATCGGCAGACCCTTTAATGACCAATTTTTTGATCAAAGCCATTAAAACGGTATTTGTAATTATCGTTATTATGTTCGGACTGAAAGTTGCCGGTTTGGATGGGATTGCTACAGGAGTTTTAACCGCAGCAGGTGCTTCCGCCGTGATTTTGGGATTTGCCTTTAAAGATATTGGCGAAAATTTTATTTCGGGAATTATTCTGTCGTTCAACAGGCCTTTCAACATTAATGATACGGTGAGCATTGGCGATATATTCGGCAGGGTGAAATCCATGGAGTTCCGCTACACCAAACTGAAGACTTTTGACGGCAAAGACGTCTATATTCCGAACAGCGACGTGATAAAAAAACCGGTGTTCAACTTTACCGAAGACGGTTATTTCCGGATGGATTTTATGGTCGGAATTGCTTATGAAAACGATATCGACAAAGCCAAGAAAATCATTTTGGACACAATGAACAGTCATCCGCTTTCCTTAAAAGATGAAGACCGCGAACCTTTCGTAATGACGGACGAATTGGGTGTTAATTCCGTCAATATCAAGGTCTTTTTCTGGGTAGCAGCCGAAGATTACCGGCGCGATGCCCTGATGATTCGCAGCGAAATGATTGATCAGGTGAAAATCAATCTACTTACCAACGGTATTTCTATGCCGGCTAATATTCAGGAACTGAAATGGTATAAAGAATAATAACGTATTTTTGTTTCTAAAATCAGTCGGCAATGAACAAACTTTTTAACCTTCACAACGGCGAAGAGAACAAAGAGAAAGTCCTTGAAAACGTAAAAAACAGCATTTCCTTTTCGGGTTCCAATTTCTGGATTTTGGCTTGCGCTATTATGGTCGCTTCGGTTGGTCTGAATGTCAATTCAACGGCGGTAGTTATAGGAGCGATGTTAATCT
>MKTK01000039.1:16707-30893 GCA_001898255.1 Chryseobacterium sp. 39-10
AATTGTGGGCGCAGGTTTCGCTTTAGGGATTTACGATTTCACGCTTTTAAGAAAATCGCTTAAAAATCTGTTGATTTCTACTTTAGTGGGTTTAATAGTATCATTTTTATACTTTTTAATTTCGCCTTTCAAGGAAGCGCAGTCTGAGATTTTAGCAAGAACAGCACCGAATATTTACGATGTGTTAATAGCCTTTTTCGGTGGTTTGGTAGGCGTAATTGCAGTCACGAGAGTTGAAAAAGGAAATCCAATTCCGGGCGTGGCCATTGCAACCGCCTTGATGCCACCGCTCTGCACAGCAGGCTATGGCTTGGCTACAGGAAACTTCGGCTACTTCGCCGGGGCGATGTTTCTGTATACCATCAATTGCGTTTTTATCTGTATTGCTACTTTCATTATTGTAAAATACCTCAATTATCCAGCAGCAGGGTTGGTGGATAACAAAAAAGCAAGTTCAGTAAGAAACTGGATTACTGCAATCACCTTGCTGATGATTATTCCGAGTATATATTTCGCCTATCGTTTTATTCAGCAACAAAGATTTTATGACAAAGTTTCACAGTTTATCACCAAAGAATTTGAAGATAAAGGAAATGCCATAGTTTACCGGAAAACATTTTATTCCACTGATCCGCGTCGAGTAGAACTGGCGTTTCTGACAAGGCGTTTTACTGCAGATCAGATTGCCGAAGAAAACAAAAAGATGGCAGATTTCGGTTTAGAAAATACCAAACTGATTATTCGTCAGGACAGTGCTTTCCTCGCCAAAGCCAATAAAATTCAGAATAATGAAGTCGGCAATGACGCTGCAAAAATCGCTGCCGAATTGAACGCCAAAATAGACCGCTATACCTTCAATACAGAAAATCTTTATTCCGAAGCCAAAGCAATATTCCCCGACTTGAAGTCACTTTCTGCTGCAAAGCAGGAAATACTTTCTGATGCTGATTCTGCTGCTGTAATTCCTGTAGCGATATACGAATCTGAAAAAGAACTCCCGGAAGCCGAAAAACAAAAACTTAGAAAATGGTTACAGGTTAGGTTGAAGGTAGATACACTCGAACTTTATATGAGAAATTAAAAAACAAAAAGTGATTTCTTATAATTTGAAATGCTTTCACCTTTATTTGCTCTGCTTTTCATTTTTTGTAGAAAGTAAGTAAAGTAACCAAAGTTCGGCAAAAGAAAATTTTTATTTTTTCTTTCAGAAAAAAAATGCTGAAATAGATGTTTTCAGTGCAAACCGCCCTTTATGCTTCCTTGCTTTTCCCATAACTTCATTGTTTTAAATAGTTTTTTTTCAACAAAATTTTTTAAAAAAGTTTTGTTTCAAAACTTACTTACTTTACTTACTTTTTTCAATTTCCCTTTTTTTCTGTCGTTTGCATTTCGTATTTTTGAAGTTTTCGCAACAATTTAGAACTTTTTATAAAATAACCACAACAACTCAATGAGTATCAATATTTTAAAGCACGAAAGCGATGTTTGGAAAACCGCCGACCTCTTAATTGGTGCCGGTATAAAGCAGAGCGATTTCCCGAAATTTATGATGCCTTTTTTCGCCCTTTTAATGGTAGAAAGTAGGCTTATTCGCGAAGCGGATAAATTGGCAGTCGAAATGGGAAAAGATGATATGGACGATTTCATTGAAGTGTTCAAACTTGAAGGTTTAGGCTATAACGATTATGTTATTCGCAAGGGAATTACGCTGAAAGACATTGCCAAAAACGACAAAAGTTTTGATGCCGATTTTGATGCTTATCTAAAAGCGTTTGATACCGAAACCAAATTCCTTTTGGGGGTAGATAAAGGTAACGAAGAAGAAAAATTCTTAGATATTTCAGGAACTGCAGGATTACTGAAAAAAAAGAGAATACTTTTCGATACCGTAAAAGCGTGGAGCGAAATTGACCTTACACCGTTCAACAATTCCGAAATCACAACTTTAGAAGAGCATATTAAAAGAAAATGGGCGGATATTTCAGCGGAAACTGCCGGAGAACAGTATACACCGGATGATATTATTGCTTTGATTTCGGAATTAATCGCCTCTAAAATAGAGGATAACGGGCAATTCCTTACCATTTACGATCCAACCTGTGGCGGCGGAAACCTGCTTTTTGGCGTAGAAGATAAAATTCAGGAAAATTTTTCCCGACCTACCGCAACTTACGGTCAGGAATGGAATGACACACTTTATGCACTCGCAAAAATTGAAAGCCGTTTCAGAAAAGACACTTCCATAGAATACGGAAATACCTTAACCGATACAGGAAAATTTTACGATAAATCCTTCAACATCGCAGTCGCAAATCCGCCTTATGGTGTGGATTGGAAAGGTTATCAAAAAGAAATTACCAACGACCAAACAGGTCGCTTTGTGGCATTACCTTCTATTTCAGACGGACAGTTTTTGTTTACCCAACATATTCTCTCCAAACTGAATGACGATAATGGTTTTGCCGTAGTTGTTCACAATGGATCCACCTTGTTTAGTGGCGATGCAGGAAGTGGCGAAAGCAATATCCGAAAATATTTCTTTGATAATGATTGGGTGGAAGCCATTATACAAATGCCGACAGACGAATTTTTCAATACAGGTATATACACGTATTTGTGGGTGTTCAACAAAAATAAACCTGCCGAAAGACAGGACAAGGTGATACTCATCAACGGAAGCGATTTTTGGGAAGGATTAAAAAAATCTAAAGGTAAAAAACGCCGACAGATGAATGCCGAAAACCGCAAAACTATTGTAGATGCCTTCATTAATTTTGAAGATACCGAATACGCAAAAGTTTTTGATAAATGGGAATTCTATTACAACAAACAGGCAATCTTGCTTACGAATGTGGACTTTGAAGGTAAATCTATAGAAATGCCCGATAAAATTTCTAGAAACGGTGATGTAGTGGAAGAAAAGGCGATTAAACTAGAGTTAAAATCTGTAGCGATTCTTGACACGCTGAATTTGCAAAACGCAAAATCAATCAATCCGCGCAAAGAATGGAAGTATGATGCTGAAGAATATCCCACATTAGAAGATTTCTACAACGGCTATTTCAAAAATTTTGTGGCGGGTTTTGATTATACCGACGATGCATTTATTGCGATTGACGAAGATGGAAACGCCTACACTTGGGACAAAAAGCGAGAAACCATTGTTGCAACAGGTAAAAATCAGCAAAAAGAATACCTCGGAAACGGCAAAATCCTCATAAAATCCAAATACACCAAAGCCACCAAAACAAAAGACGCACAAATTACGGTTTGGGCAGAATTGGTGAAAGACACGCAGAAAGATTACGAAATCATCCCGTTTTCGCCCAATGAAACTGAAAACCGTAAAAATATAGAAGCATTTATGGCGAAATACGTGACCAAACCTTTTGAGTATCTTGAAAATACGGTAGGTGTAGAACTGAACTTCAACAAAGTGTTTTACAAACCCGAAGAACTGCAGGATTTGGAAGAATTGCGGGCAAATCTTTTAGCGTTGGATGTCGAACTAGAAAATCTTGAAAAGGAGTTGGAGGTATGAAGACTAGGGAATTAAATGATGAAATTAGTTTGAACAAAAACTTCAGAATTGATGGTTTTTGTAAAATTGTTAGAGGGAATACAGGTCTAAAAAAGGATGAATTGCTTGATGCGGGTGATTATGTTGCTTTACAATATGGAAAGACGTACAAGGTTGATGTAGTTGATGAAACATTTAATTTTTTTGTTAATGAAGAATATTTTAAGGAAAGTCAGGTTGTAAATCAAGGTGATACAATATTAATATCAACTTCAGAAACCATTGAAGATTTAGGACATTCTTGCTTTTACGATAGAAAGGATTTAGGGCTTCTTGGAGGAGAACAAATTTTATTAAAGCCTAAAAGCAATTCCATAAATGGAAAATATCTATATTATTTTTCAAAATTTTTCAAAACTGAATTACAAAAATACGCTACAGGATTAAAAGTATTTAGATTTAACATTGATGATTTAAAAAGAATATCTTTTCATATACCGCCACTTCCCGAACAAACCGCCATTGCCAATTATCTCGACCAAAAAACCACCACCATTGATAAAAAAACCGAACTCCTAAACCAAAAAATAGAAAACTACAAAAAACTCCGAAAAGCCATCATCAACAAAGCAGTTACAAAAGGTTTGGACAATAAGGTGGAATTAAAGGAAAGTGAAATAGACTGGATTGGCAAAATTCCGAAACATTGGGAAGTGAAAAGATTTAAGGAATTTGCTCAAACAATTAAAGGAAAAAATTTAGAATTCTATGAAACACAAGTGGAAAATAGTTTACCAAATTTGTCTTTAGAGTATTTGCGAAATGACAGTGTGGTTTTTGAAACTTATGTTAAAGCAGATGACAAAAATTTGATCGCAAATGAAAATGACCTTATCATTATTTGGGATGGAGCAGGAGTTGGAGAAATTTTATATGGAAAAAAAGGTGTGATTTCTTCGACGACCGCCAAATTGAAATTTTCAAATATTATAAACGCACAGTTTTTTTCTTTTTTAAGATTTAATGTTGAGTATCGTCTAAAAAATATTCCGACAGGGATGGGTATTCCTCACTTAAACCCTAATGAATTGAAAAATTTTATGTGTCCAATTCCTCCAATCAAAGAACAAAGCCAAATCGCAGAATACCTCGACCAAAAAACAGCAACCATCGATAAAATGGTAGAAAACCTGCAAACCCAAATTACCACGCTTCAGCATCTTCGCAAAGTGCTCATCAATGATGCGGTTACAGGTAAAATAAAAGTGGTTTAGCACAGTGTTTGTATTATGGTTTACTCAAATGTTTACATATTTGTTAACAAAGTTCTTGCAAAAGTCTTACGCTTGTCTTACATTTGCATTACAAAAGTGCTTTTCAGATTTAGAAAGCATATTGATATAGAAAGGTTTTCAACTAAAGATAATACACCCTCCTTGCCTCTTAACAATGCACACTTGGAGGGTCTTCTCTTTTTATACGCCCATGAGTAAGAAAGAATATCAGAAACCGCCGTTACTTTTTCACGACCAATTGCAACTTCTAAAAAAAAGAGGTTTAATGGTTGCCGACGAACCCAAAGCCATATCTGTTTTAGAGCAGATTAGTTACTATAGATTTAGTGCCTATTTTATACCTTATCAAAAAATAAAAGATACTTTTAATGCAGGAACTACTTGGGAACAGGTGCTAAAAACCTACGCTTTCGACCGTGAACTTCGTCTGTTTGTTTTTGATTGTATTGAAAGGGTTGAAGTGGCAATCAGAACCCAATTTATCTATCAATTGGCGATTAAGTACAAGAACTCGCATTGGCAGGATGACCCGAGAATTTTTATCTCTGCCCATTACAACAAATTTGGAAAATTTGTAGACCCCCATTCAAGTTTTCAGGATATTATTCATAAAGCAAAAACAAACCGTAAACCCGAGGTTTTCATAAAACATTATACCGATAATTACCATAAACCTGCGAATCCACCTGCTTGGATGTGTTTTGAACTGCTTACCATTGGCGAACTGTCTAGTTTCTATAAAGGTCTTCGGCATAATGACGATAAAAAGTTAATTGCAGATTACTTCAAACTTCACCACACCGTTTTTCAGTCTTGGCTACATTCCTTAACTTATGTGCGAAATATTTGTGCCCATCATTCAAGGCTTTGGAACAAAGATTTGGCAATTGAACCTTCTCTTTTGTTAAAGCCGAAGGGAAATTGGGTAAGCAACAGGTATAATAACAACCGAAGAACATTCTATTTTATTTGCGCCTTGAAGTATCTAATGGATGCGTCTGGACAAAAAAATGATTTCACCGTAAGATTAGATGATTTGCTGAAAAAATACAGTGAAGTTCCGATAGAATATTTGGGAATTCCATCAGATGGAAAAGGAAATTTACTCGATTGGAAAGCAGAACCATTATTTTCAAACTAAAAAAACTATGAAAGAACTTGACCTTCAGGAAAAATACCTTATCAACTTCCTATGCGAACGAACCGATGGTTTAAAATACCGTGAAGCAAAAGCCAATACGGTATCGCCAAAATTTTTTATAACGGAAGATTTGAGGTCTTTCATTTCCGAAACCTCTCTCAATAAGGTAAATTACAAAAAACTCCTAAAAAAATTTGGTTCCGAAAAAGAACTGATGGACGCATTTACCCTTTTTTTAGACGACAAAATAAAATCATCTATGAATATGGCGGTGTTTCTCAACACCAATAAATCGGTAACTTTTGAAGGGGTAAAACTCCATTTGTTCTATCCCAGCGGAAGTGTTTTGAAAGAAGATGCCTTGTTTGACGAGAATATTTTTACTGTTGTTCAGGAACTTCCTTACACTTACAAATACGAAGGCAAACAACAGTATTCATTCCGTCCCGACCTTACGTTTTTTGTAAACGGAATTTTCTTTGGCTACAGCGAACTGAAAAGCAATTGGAACAGCCAAACCGCACTAAAAAACGGTCGTGGAAAAGTGATGAAGGATTATCAGAATGCAGTGCAGCAATATTTGGTAATTGCAGACAAAAACGATACCTCACAATCCATTCGCAAAGACTTCCTCCATATATTCGAAAAAGCGGTTCACATTACTTCTACAGACCTTTCCGATACTTATGTAATTCGGAATGTTTCAATACTTTTAGATGAAATAAAACAGTCTGTAACCGATGGAAGTTTTGATTTTACAGATTATGAAAAAAAATTCCTGAATGAATTCAAACCTTATCCGTTAAGAAATCGTGAAGGTTCCAAAATTGAAAAATTTGAAGAGGTTTTCCGCTCCCTTTATGACAAAAGAATGGTGGAAAAAGAAATCCTCTACTACAATTTCATTGAGCGGGAACTCATAAAAAAAGAAGGCAGCAGAACAAAGGAATACAAACACAACGACGGTAAATTAATTGCTCCGCGTCCAAAACAGAAATTTGGAGCGGATAAAGTACTTGCCAAAATTGATGAATTTCTTTCCAATGAAGCAGACCCCGAATATTTTATCAAAAAATTGGAAAAAGAGCTTTTGGACAAAGGTCTGGGAACTGCACAAATTCAGGAACTCATTGCCAAGAGATTAAAATATCAGAACAACAAAACAATTTATTCGCTCCTTTTACAGTATGCTGCAGGTTTCGGAAAAAGTAATATCATTGGTTGGCTCGCATTGCAGTTAAAAGATTTGCGGAAAGACGGCGAATTCATTTATGATAAAGTAATGTTGGTGGTGGATAGATTGCAGTTACGCGACCAATTGGACAGCAAAATGCATAATATGAACATTCAGAAATCAATGTTCATTGAAGCGACAGACCGAAAAAGTTTTATCGATGCTTTGAGTTCCGATAAAAGAATTGTGGTGGTAAATCTTCAGAAGTTCAGTTCGGTTGATAATATTTTGGATGCTTCCACAGTAGAAAAACTTTCCAAATTGCGTATTGCTTTTCTGATAGATGAAATTCACCGTAGCAACAGTGGAACGCAACACGAAGATATGTTGAGTGTGTTCGATGAATTGCAGAGCAGTTTTGATAATAATGATAAATACAAAAAAGTCCACACCAAAAAAAATCTAATCGTAGGTTTTACGGCTACACCAAGTGACCATACATTGGCGCGTTTCGGGGAGTTTAACAAATATGCGGAAGCCGAAAAAATATGGGTGCCTTTTGATAGTTATACGATGAAAGAGGCAATTTCAGATGGATATATTCTAAATCCAATAAAAGGAATTGTGCCTGTTTCCGCAAAAATGTTTTTTGAAATACCTGATAACGAATTGGAAGGTTTTGAAAATGATTTAGGGTATGAATTGGAAGAAATTCCCGAAGGAACAGATACAGGAATTGATGAGTACGGTAAAAAGTATGCGATAAGAAAAAAGAAAATTTATCAAAATCCACATCGTATTGAAGCGATTTCTAAATTCGTGGTTGAAAGACTGGTAACCACTGTATATCACAATATCAGAGGAACTGCAAAAGCAATGTTAGCGGTAAGTTCCATTCCGGCGGCAATTAAATACAAAAACTTTATTTCTAAATTTTATCAGGAGACAGTTGGAAATTCTAAATATGAAAGATTTGCAGATGCACCTGTTTATATTATTTATTCCGATAGTCAGGATTATGCAAGTTGCAGTTCACTAAATGGTGGTTTAAGTGAGGAAAGAGTTTTGCAGAATTTTAAAACATCCAAAAACGGTATTATTATCGTGGTAGATAAATTGCAGACAGGTTTTGACGAACAGAAACTACATACACTGTTTCTGGATAAGGAAATAAGAGGCATCAATGCAATACAAACAATTTCTCGCGTAAACAGAACAACCAAATACAAAAACGATTGTAAAATCATAGATTTTTCTTACAAAAACGTCAATGTTCAGAATATTAAAAAAGCATTTGAACACTTCAGCAATGTGGTAGTTTCAGATTTCGATCCTTTGGGCGATGAAGAAAAATTGGAGGTGATTTATTCTGATTTGCAGAAAGATATGCTTTTCAAAAAGTATTTTCCAATATTCACGGCTTACCACAGCAAAGAACCGGATGTAAGTATGATAATGCAGATTGAAGAGGGCTTTGATGATTATATTCGAAATAACAAGCAGGAAGCAAAACAGTTAAAAGTAGCAATTCAGAAGTATTTCAGAATTTTGAATCTCATTGAATTTGTTATTGAACTGAATAAGAAATACTCAGAAAAACTGTTTTTGGAATTTTGGCACCGGTACAATATCATTTACAACCAAATCAACCGCACAGGAGAAATTATTGATGATGTTGAAATTTATTTTGACAACCGTATTGGTATTGTAATTCCTCAGGAATATGAGCAAAAAGAAAAGAAAAAAGTAGTAGCAGAGTCACGGGGAGATTATGGAGACGATAAAAAATACCGCTACAATATTCTGAAAGTTATTGAAAAAAGAAATCAGGAAGAAGAAGCCATCGAAGAACTGATTAAAGATTTTGAAGAGAAGATTTCCACTCTTTTTGAATTTGTAAAGCAGGAAGATACGGGCAAGCGTTTGATAGCAAAAATTTTAGATTCAGGCTCTGCATTTTCACAGGACGAAATTTATGCAGACTTTTCTAAAATCTACCGCAAGTTTACCATAAAGAATAAAACATTAGGCGATTTCTTCATTCGTGAAACTAAAGATATTCTCAACCAATTATGTGATGATTTTGAACGGACATTAAAAAAGGAATAAATTACAGTTCAGATTATATATCCCCGCTTTGCCACAGCAAATTACATAATCGAAATTATGGTCAAACTGCCTACGCAAAACGTTGCCCTCCTGTCCGCAGGCTCCCATACGTGCAAAACCAACCACATCATTGCCCATAATTTGAGATTATGTAAAATGCTTTCCTTGCAACGGGCGAAGCCCTTTTGCACCACCGCCTTCCAGCCGCCGGTGCAGTTATAATTTACACGGTCAGTTTCCCAATCGAAAACCTACATTATCCCCGCCACCCATTCAAGGATGCAGAAAAATGGTGCAGAGAGTTTCGGGATTTAACCAGTTCCTACAGCCACTGTATTGCTTTTTTTCAGCGGAAAAGTTTAGTGGCAATACAGTCGCTTTCGTCACCGCGCACAGTAGTATTCCATACTGAAGAAAATTGCTTTGGCAGCCGCCATATTTTCTCCACACACCAAAAACACTTCGGTTTCATAGGCAAAAATTTGTAGTGTGTTTGTGGCGCGTTCTGAAAATTCCCCAGCAAAGCATTTTCTTTCAGCATTTCATACCACTGTCTTTGCAGCCGCTTGTTACCATTCCGTCTTGCATCTCGGTTCTCGTATCTTGATTCTGATGATAAGCACCATTTTCCTGCGAGTCTGTTTCCCCGGTTTTCGAACACTTTCATAAATCCTTCTATTCAATAGGAATTGCGAAAGTGATTTTTGAAAAGAACTTGTATTTAACTTGCGACGATAAGAACATAAAATTTTTTGGTAAAGATTTTGTTATCTGTCGTTTATGAAATTTTACTTTACTTTTCTTATTCTTTTTTTGCTTTTCAGTTGTGAAAGTAAAAAGGGCGCATCAAAACAGATGATAACTCACCCTGTAATTCAAGAGAATGTGGCGGAAACAATATCTTCAAAAACTGAAAATATCAAGAATGACACCTTTCAAAAGAAAGTGTATGTTTGGCTTAAAGAAGATTCAATTAATTTCAAAAAACTGGAGGAGAATTATACGCTTACGGTTTTTAATAATTCAGATAAGCCGATAACATTTGGCAAAGAATTTCAGGTGGAAAGTTATAGCGATAATAAATGGAATGTCATCAATTCACACATTGTATTTCCTGAAATGGCTTATGGGCTGCAGCCCGGCAGAAGATACGATTTAACCTTCTCACCAAAATTTGATGGTGGATTAAATTTTCCTGGAAATTACAGAATCAATAAACCATTTTTCATCGATAATAATGATCTCAACAGAGGTTTTGCGACAGATAATTTTAAAGTCTACACGCCGTTGATAGAAGGGCTCGAGCAGAAGGTTTTCCTTGAAATTCCCAAAACCTTTAAAATGTCTGAACTGAAGAATAAAGTGTTTTACAAAGTGATTAACAATACCAAAAACACGATACTGTTTGGTGATCGTTATGAGCTTCAAAAATTTAACGGCAAAGATTGGCAAAAAATAAAATTGAGTTTTTTCGTGCAGGATATAGGATATACTCTGCATCCCGGTACGGAAGGTTTCCAGGAAAGATTTTATTTTAAGTTTTATCCGGAACAGTACCAATATAAACCCGGACTTTATCGCATTCTGAAAAATTATTACAGTAAGTCTGGCTCAGGGCTTAGTTTTAGAGGCATTCCGTATGAAAAAGACCCTATGCTTTCGGAATTTAGAATAATTAATTAAAAAATTTCTAAGAATGCATAGTCTTTCACCAGTACCTCCAGTATATAGCCGGCATTCACTTTACGGATTCTGAAGAACCGTTTTTCTCTGCCGTCTATACACTTCCGTCACCGCGCACAGTCGTGTGTCGCCCTTCCAGGTATTCAGTGCGCCACACCACTGTCTTTTCCATTCCTTCCCACCGCTTTGAATGCAGTCATACTAAGCAAATCAGTTTTTAATTGAAGATTTTTTTTGGAACTCAATCGAGGATTAGACCACAAGAAAAAATAAAAAAAAAGAAAGTAAAGGTCTGTTGTCAGGAAAATGCGCCGACAATATCAAGCCCTTTCAGGTTTTTCAGAAAAAGTTTTGTGGCGCTAAAATTTAGCCCCAAAATTTTTCTGAAAAAATATTGCATCGCATTTTCCTTCCACGAGGGTGGTGCACTTTCTTTTTTTCTTTTTTTTCTTTTGAAAAATTTTTCGCGGAGCAAAATTTTTTAAACAAAAATTATGCTTACAAACAAAGTACGCACGTACGCCGTGCACCGCGAAACGCCTGAACACGCAATCTACATTCTGAACAGAGGACGCAATGCAGGAAAACCCCTTCGCCAACCTTGCCCGAACTGTTTTATTCTGTATGTACGAGATACGGAAGAACTCGAAACCTACTATTGGACCTTTTACGCCTTTTGGAAGCACGGCTTTTTTCATCCGCACCTTTGCGGCTCAGTCATTGAAATGCTTCGCCTCTGCGACCTCAAAACCCTGATGCGCAATGTCATCCAACCAGCCTTTGAAAAGTCCTGCCATTCACCTGAAATGGTGGCTAAAATCAAAGCCACCTGGGAACTAGAGCAGAAGATCATCCAGCAGGCAAAAGCCCTGGAAGAATTGCGGTACTCCTTAGTTCGCCGATATTATTTATCCGTTTAATTTTCAAAAACTTCCTTCGGGAAGTTTTTTTATGCCTATATCCGAAAACCTATTCAGAAAAAAAATTCCGCCGACCAGCCGCCGGATGCCCTCGCTAATTTTTACACGCCCTGACTTTGACTTGATTCACCCTGATTTAACCGATAAGCGCAACATAAAGCATACATATTTCGCCCCTTTATAAGAAACGGTGCAAACGGAGGAAAGCAAATAATAAAGCCGGTCTTGTCAACCGGCCTGAATGTTTTTCGTTGAAGATAAGCGCCTGACTATGGCTGATTTCCTGACTCACCAGGTGAATTTTCTGTGGAATTTTGCCGGGATTTTCGGTTTTTGTCGCCGTATTCTTCAGCACTGATTGCAGTCTGACTGACCGCGCCAATAATCGTTCCGCTCAGAAGCAAATACCCACCGACGGAAACGACTGCTGCAGGA
Organism: Chryseobacterium sp. 39-10; assembly: GCA_001898255.1. Lineage (GTDB taxonomy): Bacteria > Bacteroidota > Bacteroidia > Flavobacteriales > Weeksellaceae > Kaistella. The sequence goes on from MKTK01000039.1 coordinate 28,985, forward strand.
AGAGCCACCGGAGCAGCCACAAGAACACCGCCAACCGCTGACAACGCCAGTCCAAGATTTCTAACAATTCTGAACCATTTTGGCGTTGGTTCCAACACGCGATCTACTAAATTTAGGTTTCTATTTTTCATTGTCTTGATTTTTAATTTGATTCAACTCGATTTTATTGATTCTTTGTTCCAAATATTCAACCTTCTGATTGAGAAGATCGTAACTGTTCTTAAACTCGGTTTTGATGACCAGTGCCATCGTCTTGACTTCCGACATATCCTTTTCCATGCTCTTAAAATCGCTGTGCAATTGGCGAATAAAATACGCCACAATCGCCAGGAGAACGGAAGAAACAGAACCGAACAAAACATTGAGTGTGATTTCATTATTCATAATAGTGGGCTTTTAAAATTGAAAATTATTTTGAATTTCAATCTGATTATCCTTTCCTGTTGCCACTTCGTAAAGTTTCCTGTAAACTTGTTTGTAAGCGTCCACGCTTTGCAAAACCTGATAATCGCCGTCCTTTTTGATATAAGACAGTCCGACAAGCGGACAACCTGCAGTTTGTTGAATCGTATTTCCGATATGAATGTAGACTGATGTAAACGTTGGTAATTCTGCAATTTCTATCATTCCTTGGTGAATGGGTCCGTATTTCGGAAAATAGGTTTTATTCATTCCGCCCCAGGTATTCAGACGCAGTCTGAATATACCTTCCGGAATGGCTGTTTGTTTCATAATTTTTACTTGACGGATTTTATCTTCAAGTAAAAAGCATTGAAAAATTCCATCTATATAGAGGTGTGATAGTGTAGAGTTTTTACCCTCTGCTACCCTAATTATTTTTGCTTTCATTATTGTAAATTTTGAATGTTAAAAGAAATTTTCTTGAATCTTGATTCTCGGCTCTGAAAGTCTAAAATCAAAAAAGCCTTCCCGGTTTGGGAAGGCCTTTGAAGATTTTATTCTAAAATACTTCCTCGATTTTGAGACAGTTTCCAGAGGCAAATGGATAATAGTTTCCGTTCACTTCCTGGAAGAACTCAATCCCGATACACTGAACCACCGAAGCGTTTGCAGCCAACACAGGAGCACCCGGAAGTGTTGCTGTAATGGTTGAACCTGCATAAGGAGCATTCAAAGGAATGTATGGAGAATAAGCGATGTTGGTTAACTCGTTGTTCACCATATCGTCCGGCTCGTAACTTCCAGTAGTCGGATTGTAGGAAAAATCGGAAAGTACCGCCAAAGCGTTAATCAGTCTGAAATGAGTTGATCCTGAAGGAGCAGTAATCAAATCCGCAGGATTAAACGCCGCCACGATAAAATCTGAAGAAGTTCTTCCGGCGTCCGGCTCAATGTCATAAGGAGCATTAAAAATCCCGGAGATAGAAAGGTTTTTGTTGAATTCAAATCCAAGCAGATAATTTTTCTGTGTTGAAACTTCCACCTTTCTGTAACCTCTGGCTTCGGTTCCGTCCTCCAGGTTGATTTTCTTCATAATTGAAGTCAAACGACCTGTAACCTGAGGATCCGTAAATTTTCCCATAAGAGCTGAAAGCGCTGTTCTTAACGATTTGCCGACTTTGGCGCATCCGCCAAATTCGTTCATATTTTCCCTTGTTCTTTCGAACTCAGGGGCGCTGTTCACCTGTTCAGCAGTTGGACCGCCGACCATACCTGCGAAGAAGCCTTCTTGACCTTTGATTTTGAAGTGTCTCACGTCGCCAATCGTTCCGACGTATTTCATAAGACCTTTTTGTCTTGCCATTGTTTTAAGTTTTAGAAATTAGAAAAGAGAGAAAAACACTGTTGTCTAGACAATTACAAATATCATTCATTACCTTTATAAAAACAATAGTTAAAATACTGTAAAACAATGAATTACAATGCAATTAGTGCAAATCCAAACGAA
>MKTK01000039.1:30910-31401 GCA_001898255.1 Chryseobacterium sp. 39-10
AGGAATTGGAAACCAAAAATATTTTCAAATCAAAAACATTCACGAGCAGCCGTTTTGGATGGTGGAAGAAGTTTTGGACGGAGATAGTTTAAAAGTGAAACAAGAATTCACACAGGAAAGGCGCGAAATTAGACTTTACGGTTTGGATGCACCGGAAGTTCATTTTTCCAGAAAAATGCGCGAGGATGAAGCGAAAACAGGCATACCTGCCAGTTTACTGCTTCAATACGGTTTGATGTCTTTGAATTATGTTCTGCAGGTGTGTCCACCCGGAACACGGATCACACTTCTAACCGAATTGGATAACCGCACAGATTTTTGGTTGAGAGATTTGGCGTATATAATTCTGCCGACCGGTGAATGCCTGAATGAACTATTAATAAATAAAGGCTGGGCTAAAGCCACCCAATCATATTACTGTTCTATGCTTGCGGAATATCAACAGTTAAATTTCCTTTCAAAACAGAATAAGGCAGGAATCTATCTGTTTA
>MKTK01000039.1:31429-32604 GCA_001898255.1 Chryseobacterium sp. 39-10
TTTATGGGACTTTGTATAAAGACTTGTAATAATACAATGTTAGCAGAAGTTTTTTTTCTTATTCAGTATCATTAAAAGATTTTACTTTATAAATCAATTGAAATTTAATTTTGTCTCTTTTAGAATTTGGATATTTTTCAGCATTTACACGTTTTTCAAATTCTTTCATTATTTCTAAATCTAAATCGTCTCGAACTGCAAATTGAATTTCATTCTTCTTTTTTCCTAATTCAAATTGAACCATTATTTTTCCTTCTTTTTTTGAATTCTTAAATAGTTCTTCAAAAATTCTGTTGGTTTTATCAATAATGAAATTTATATCTTCAAGAGAAGAGTTGGCTTTTAAATCTTCATCGCTACTTAAGAAAATTACTTTTTCAAGTTTTGTTTCTTTGTTTCCTTTATCAGTAATGTAAACTTCTTCTCCATTTTGATATTTTTTAAAACTTCCATCTGTTTTGTATGTTCCATTATCTATCGGATTTTGGTAAGAATTTTTTATCGGAAATTCATCAATCCATAATAATTTCATATTTTTTTATGAAAGTTTAAAATGTATTTATGCTGTTCAGTTTCGAGAATATATAGAGGCTCTTCAATATCAAAGGAAATAGTTGACCAATAATATTTTAGTTCGTCTTCATTTGCTTTTCTAATCTTGTAATTTGTAGAAATTTCATTTTTAACCTCGCTCCATATTTTCTTTGAATCATCTAACTTTTCGCTCATTTTTCCCTCAACTTGCATATCGTCAATGTGAAATACAACATTTCCAGGAATACTTTTTAGATTTTCAATATTTTGAAATCTTTTCCATAAAGTTGGTCCAATCATTAAATTTTTATCTAATAATTGAAAATTGTCTTTTTGTGATAAACTTTCAGTAATTAATTTTTTTGCGTTTTCATTTATATTGTTACTTACATATTTGTAGACAACACCATTTGGTATTGTTATTTTTTCTGTATTTTGTCCAAAAATAAAATTTATAAAAAAAAGTAAAAATAGAGTAGACTTTAATTTCATCGGTTTGTTTGTATAAAATTTCTGCTAACGGAGAAGGGCTTTGCGAGGTGCGGGCTACTGCAACCGAAAGTGGAGAGAAGAACCAATCTCTAGCAAAAACTTTTTCCATTTTTTAAAATTACGAAAAAACTAAAAAATGGAAAAGTTTT
>MKTK01000040.1 GCA_001898255.1 Chryseobacterium sp. 39-10
TGACGATTTTCGCTCGCTTTCACTTTCATTCTGTGTTGATGTTTTCGTTATACGTAGCCGCCACATCGCAAAGCCAAAAACCGTTAGGCGTAATTTTGTGAGCGCATCCCCAAAATAAAATTTGTATAAATTACCAAAATTTGGTAACTTTGATTTATTGAATTATAAAATAAAAAAATGGGACGAAATACATCAGTTTCTTTAGGAAATTATTTTGAGGATTTTGTTGATAATAAAGTTTCTCAAGGAAGATATAAAAATGCAAGCGAAGTTATTCGAGCAGGCTTACGACTTTTAGAGGAGGAAGAAAACAAGATTCAAATTTTGAAAAATGCAATTCAAGAAGGAATTAAGAGTGGAATCGCTAATGATTTTAATCCCCAAAAACATCTTGAATCTTTAAAAGCCAAAATGAAAAGTAATGGCTAAATATTTTTTTACCAATAAGGCTGTTGAAGATCTTACTAAAATCTATGAATATACCTATGAATTTTGGTCAGAAAATCAAGCAGATAAATATTATGAAGAGCTAATCGAATTCTGTCAATTATTAGCAGAAAACCCAAACATTGGAAAGAATTACGCTGAAATTGATTCTGAATATTACGGATTCTTGGCAAACAAACATATTATTTTTTATCGAATTCTAAATCAATTAGAAATTGAGATTGAGAGAATTCTTGGAGCAGAAATGGACTTAAAAAAACGCATTAAAGAATAAAAACTACGCCTAACATAGTATTGGCAAAATGCGGGGTTAAAGTCTAAGTTGAAATATTTGTAATATTTATCCGCCGCTGCTTTTCCGTATTGATTATTTTTGTAATTTAACAATCCGAAAAAAGCATCGGCTTCGTTTCTGAATTCTTGAACTTTCAGTCCTTCGAATTCCCGCACTTCGCCAATACTTTTTCCGTTAGGCGTAATTTTAAGACGACCGAAATTAACAAGATAGCTAAAAGAAAATGATAACAATTGACAACTACTTAGACAGCCATTACATACACCGAAGCAACTGGTTGAGAGCTGCCGTTCTTGGAGCGAACGATGGTATAATTTCTATTTCAAGTCTAGCAATTGGTGTTGCAGCAGCAAGTGCCACAAGAGAACCTACAGTTTTAGCCACAGTAGCAGGACTTGTAGCGGGAGCATTATCAATGGCAGCAGGCGAATATGTTTCGGTAAGTTCACAAACAGACACCGAAAAGGCGGACATTGAAAGAGAAAAGAAAGAACTTGCGGAAATGCCAAAAGAAGAATTAAATATTTTGGCTCAAATCTATGAGAAACGTGGACTAAAAAAAGAAACTGCTATGCAAGTAGCCATTGAACTTACAGAAAAAGACGCATTAGGAACACATATTAGAGATGAGTTAGGAATTAACGAAATTAGCCAAGCAAACCCTGTACAAGCTGCATTGGCTTCTGGAGCCTCTTTTACAGTTGGCGGAATATTACCTCTTTTAGTTGTCCTCTTTGCCCCAGTGAAAGGAATGGAGTATTGGCTCTATGGCTTTACTATCATTTTCTTAATCATTCTTGGAGCAACTTCAGCTAAAACTGGTGGTTCAAGCATTAGAAAAGCTATTCTGAGAATTACCATTTGGGGTACAATTGCAATGGTCCTTTCTGCGTTAGTTGGTTACCTTTTTGGAGTAAATGTTTAATTTAAAAATTCAATAATATGAACGGGGCACATTGGCATTTAGTGGTAAATCATTTACCAATCATTTTCCCTATAGTAGCGGTAATCGTAATGGTTACAGGACTTGTTTCAAAATCAGAAGCTGTTAAAAGAACGGCATTTATGATTTTTATTCTTGGTGCATTAGCTGCATTAGCAGCTATGTCAAGTGGTGAAGGAGCTGAAGAAATCGTGGAAAAAATAAGTGGTGTAACAGAAAACTACATTGAAAATCACGAAGAAACAGCAGAAACCTTTGCCTTGCTATCTTATATTTTAGGTGGCATTTCGTTACTTGGCCTTTGGGCAAGTTTTAAGCAAAAATCTTTTTCGTCCATTATTTCAATAGCAACATTAGTTTTTGCACTTGTGGTATTATTCTTTGCCAAACAGACAGGTACAACCGGTGGTGAAATAAGACATACAGAAATAAGAAACGGAAACAATTCACCTGCATTAGAAAAGAATAACGCTGAAAAAGACGAAGACGATTAATATGATAAAGACAGAAAAGCAAGGTTTATTTCACCTGCTCAAAATTGCAACACCGTTTATTATAATCACAACGGTTTATACAATTTTAGTGCTTGTCCTTGAAGAATATTTTGGTGACCACATATACAAAATATCAGGACAAATAGGTTCTGTGTTTGGACTTGCAGTAGCGTTCTTTCTTGGTTTTAGGATGAACTCAGCGTATGACAGATGGTGGGAAGCAAGAAAAATATTTGGTGAATTGACTAACAACACACGAAGTTTTGTTGCGAAAATTTATGCTTACTACGGAAATGAAAAACATTTCAAAAAAACTGAACAAAACAAACAAAACAATCTAAGTCTTAAAGGAAGAAAGGTTATAGAGTTAAGCATTTTATACATTAGACAGTTAAAAAATGAGATGCACAATAACCCTCATCCGACATTTGACAATCAATCTCTTGAACTCATTTCCGAATTTAAAATCAATACTGATAATAAAATTTCGAATGAGATTTTACTAGCTATTACCAAAGAAACTGAAGATGACTTTGCACCAATAGCCCGAATTGAAAAAGGAGATTTGATGCAGCACATCAATCGTTTTTATGAAATTCAAGGAAAAGCAGAAAGAATAAAAAACACACCATTTTTAATGATTTATAGTGCATTTACTAAATTAATAGTGAGTTTCTATGTAATCCTAATTCCTTTGTTTATTGGTGACATTGACTTAGGTGGCGAAGAAAGTGGTTTTGAGTTTTTAGCTGTTCCAATTATGGTGATAATAAGTACTGTATTTTTGACAATCAACAAATTAGCAAACTTATTTGGAGAGCCATTTTCGGAAAATAAAACATCTGTATCAATAGACGAAATTTGTAAGACAATTGAACAGAATTGTAAAGAAGTATGCGACAAATTGAAATAAAAACTACGCCTAACACGGGTTTGGCAAAAGTGGCGGTTCAGTGCTCCGCAGACACATTTTTGGTTAATCAAAGACTGGTTCTGCGCATCAACATTTGTGGTGAAAATCGCCACCTTCGCCAAGCCCGAAAACGTTATGTGATATGGCATCAAAAATCACGCTCCGAAATAAACTCCACGATTTTGAATGAAT
>MKTK01000041.1 GCA_001898255.1 Chryseobacterium sp. 39-10
CCCACGCCGTTGTGGTGCTTACGATACATGGGTCGGAACTGCCGCCTGCTCTTTTTGCTGCGGTGACGTTTCCTGCCTTATCTACGGTGTAAGAAAGGGTAATACCTCCGGTTGCAGTACATTGATGTGAGGGTTGAGCTCCACCTCGACCCATGGTTCCGGGAATAAAACCGATCAGCTTGCGGTCCACCCCAATTCTGCTGTCTCCGTTGCCATCGCCACCAAGCGGATCTCCTGCATTGCCAATAGTGCCATTGGTTCCTTGAGAGCCGGTTTTGGTTCCTCGTCCCTTGATCAGATTGCCGATGGCTGCTGTTCCTTTTCCATCTCCACTTCCGGTTTTTGAATTGGCGGTTGTTGCGGAGGTCTTGATGTTTTTCGTTTCTCCTTTTGCAGCGGTGGTTGTATTAGGTGTGGTGTTCTTGGCAGAAACTTTTTCATTTTTTTCTGCTTTTTTCACGGCTACTTTATTGCTGTTGCCAGTCAGTACTTTATCCGTCGTGGTTTCTTTTTTTAAGGCTTTTACCGCTTCTGGTTGGGCATCAGCTTTGGGTTCAACGATGGGTTCTGGCGGTGTTTCTATGGGTATTGCGGCTAGGGAACCTTCTTGGTTAGCAGGTTCTTCCTCTCCAGATCCGTTGCGGTTGTCTCCAAAATTGATGAGCATTGTCGTTACCTTTTCCTGCTCTACCGGGAAAGAAACTTTTACCGTATATAGCAAAATAAACAGCAAAATCGCCGCCCAAATAATAGCGGTGATGAGGCCACTTTTTAGTTGGTCTTTGCGTTCATCGGCCTTGTTTACGGTGTAGCTCATTTTATCTTATTCGTCTTGTGTGGTGGCAATGGCGATATTGAACTTGTGTTTCTCGGCAATTTCCATTACAAAAACCACATCTTTGTGGAAGCAATTTTTGTCGGCTCTAATGGTGAACATGGGTTGGGCTGCTCCTTTAAGTTTTTGCACGATCACATTTTCAATTTGAGAACGGTCTGTCGGGACATCATCAACGAAGTAAGAGCCATCGGGTTTAATGCTTACCGTTAAAGGACTTTGTTTATCCTGTGTATTATCTGATCCTTTCGGAAGCTGCACATCAATAGCGCTTTGGTTGGCCACCGCAGAAGTAATCATAAAAAAGATAAGCAATAGCAAGATCACGTCGGTCATTGCGGCCAAACTGAAATCCGGGTTTGCTTTATTTCTTCTGTTGATTTTCATTTTTAAAGCGGTTTATTGATAATATCCAAAAATTCACCTGACGTGTTTTGAAGTTTCAGGACGAAACGGTCAATTTTGCTCAGTAATAAATTATAAAAAAAGTTGGCGGGAATTGCGACTGCCAAACCGGTTGCCGTTTGTCCCATCGCAGTATAAATTCCTTCCGAAAGCGTTTGGGGCGAAAAAGCTCCTTGTGTGTTCGACATGTCAAAGAATGCTAAAATCATCCCAATTACTGTTCCCAAAAGTCCTAGCATTGGTGCAATGCTTGGTACTGCAGCCAGCAGGTTGAGGTTTTTTTCTGCATTGGCTACTTCCACCTGTGCCTGGCTTTCCATGGCGCTTACAATATCAGAAACGGGTCTGCCAATTCTTGAGATTCCCTTTTGTAAAACTCTAGCTTCCGGAGTGTTAAGTCTTTCGCAGTAATCGTTGGCTGCATCAATTTTGCCATTCCATACAAAATCTTCAATATTTCTCATAAAGTTGGGATCCGTGGTCGTGGAAATTCTTTTGATGAAAAAATACCGTTCCAAAAAAAGATATAGAGAGAAAACACCCAGCAGAAGCACGGTCACCATTACAATATTGGCGAAAAGATTGCCATGAAACATGATCTTCCAGAAAGAAAATTCATGGGTGATGACCTGTGGAGCAGGAACTTGGAGGATGAGCTGACTTGCGATTTCTAAAAATGCCATTAATAGTGTGTTTGTTATGGGTTATAACGAGTTTTCTAGTTGAATATTGCCATTCGCAAAACAAATTTTGCGCTGCAAAAGCAAGAAAAGAGGCGGTTTCCTATTCTTCTTCAATATTTATTTGATCCTCTTTGAAATTGCATTTCAGTTTAAAGGGAATAGGTTGGTCAGAGCCCGTATAGAAATCATCGATATTTCCTTGCCAGAAAAGTTGCAGTTCGCCTTCCGCATTGGTGTCGAAGGAAAGTTCGCTATTGTACAGGTAGGCATCCTCATCGTCAAAAAGATCAACATTGGTATAGGTTTCATCTTCAGAATCATTGATCTCGAATTTTTGGCCCGCAATTTCTGCACTTTCAATAGGATAATCGAAAACATTCATTGAAAGCTGGGGAAAATTATAGTGCAACGAATCGTCATCCACATGATCTAACGAATCATCCGTAATAATCTCGACCTCTAAAAAATGTTGTTTATTGCTGTAAACCGCTTTGCAGTAGGTGCTTTTAATATTGTATTTAAGGGTTTCTTCCGGGTGATAGATTTTTAAAATCCCTTTCATTTTTTCGGTGAAAATAGTGTTAAATAATTGATCATTAAACTCGTTGAACAAAGATAAAAAATAGATTGAAAGTGAAAAAGTTTTTAAGATTTTTTTGCGCCATGGTCGAATTCGAAACTTTATTTTAATTTAGCACTTTTAAATAGTAGGCAATGAAAAACATTCTGTTCAAAAGTATTTTAATCTTCGTTCTCGCTATGCTGTTCTCGGCCTGTAAAAAGTCGGATTCGCCCCTCACCAAAGTAACACCGGTGGAGCTGGATTCTATTGCTGCCAATTATTATGAGCAGTATCTTAAAATTTATCCTTTGGAAGCCACTGCTCAAGGAGATTTGAGGTATAATGATCAGCTACCGATCAACATCGATAAGGATTTTATTTCGGGTGAAATTTCTTTTTACAATTCAGTGCAGAATCAATTAAAAAAAATAGATTATAAAAGCTTGAGCGACGATCAGAAAACCGTCTATGATGTACTCGATTATACCCTGCAAGATAAAATAGAACGCTATGCCTATCATCCGGAATATATTCCTTTTACCCAGTTTAGTGGTTTGCCACTGGATTTTCCACTGTTGGGAAGCGGAGAAGGAAGCCAACCGTTTAAAACAGAAAAAGATTATGACGACTGGCTGAAACGAGCCGAAAAGTTTCCTGAATGGATGGATACTGCGATCGAAAATTTTCGCGAAGGCATGAAAGTCAACTACGTATTGCCCAAAAAATTGGTTCTGAAGATGATTCCGCAAATGAAGGCGAAAGAAATTACAACGAATGACTACACCCAGAATATTTTTTATGGGCCAATCAATAACATACCACAGAAATTTAGCGTTCAGCAAAAAGAAAAATACACGGTTCTGTATAAAGATATGATTGCCAAAAAAATTATCCCTTCTTATACCAAGATGGCCAATTTCCTGGAAACAGAGTATTTGCCAAAGTCGCGGGAATCTGATGGTATCAATGCCTTGCCGAAAGGTGATGGTATCTATAAATACTATGTTAAAAGCTGGACTACTACCACCAAAACACCGGAAGAGATCAACAAGATCGGTTTAGAGCAAGTGGCAATGCTCCGAAAAGAAATGGAAAAAGTGAAGCAGCAGTTGGGCTTCAACGGAACATTAGAGCAGTTTATTAATCACATGAAAGAAGATCCGAAAGCAATGCCTTATCAAACCAATAAAGAAATATTGGATGCGTTCAACGGTATTCTGAAAAAAATTACCCCTAACCTGAAAACCATGTTTTCGGTAACACCCAAAACACCGTTTGAAATTCGGCAAACAGAAAAATTCCGTGAAGCGAGCGCAAGCGCAGAATATATCGTGGGCACGCCCGACGGAAAGCGCCCCGGTATTTTCTATATTCCTCTTCCTGATCCTAAGAAATTCAATATCACTTCTGGCATGGAATCGTTGTTTCTCCACGAGGCAATTCCGGGTCATCATTATCAAATTTCGTTGCAGCAGGAAAACACCAAGTTGCCCAAGTTTATGCGGTTCGGTTGGTTTGGTGCCTATGGTGAAGGGTGGGCGCATTACTGCGAAACGTTGGGACCTGAGTTTGGGTTGTACACTGATCCGTACCAAAAAATGGGCTATCTGAGTGATCAGATGCTTCGTGCTGTTCGGCTTGTGGTAGACACTGAAATTCATACCGGAAAGATGACTCGTGAACAAGCCATTCAGTATTTCATGAACAATATTGCGTACGACGATGCCGGTGCAACAGCCGAAGTGGAGCGCTATATGGCTGTTCCGGGACAAGCACTGGCGTATAAAATAGGAGCATTGCGCATTCGTGAACTTCGTGATCAATATCAAAAACAACTCGGTTCCAAATTTAGTTTGGCAAAATTTCATGACGAAGTATTGAACCAAGGTTGCCTCCCGTTGGATGTGTTGGGTCGCAAGATGGAGAATTGGGCTAAAAAACAGTAGGTTTCCTTAGTTGCCTTGTTTCCCCTTTCTACAAGGGGGCAGAATTCTACACAAATAACATTTTAGTTAGAAAGTCCTTTTCGCTATTTCCTCTTGCAGGCGAATATTCGCGTCCGTAGAAAATGATTTGCAGGTGCAGTTTATTCCATGTGCTTTTGGGAAAAAGCTTTTTGGCATCGTTTTCGGTTTGCACCACGTTTTTTCCTTCGGTCAGTTTCCATTGTTTCATCAGTCTGTGGATGTGAGTGTCCACCGGAAATGCCGGGAAACCAAATGCCTGGCTCATCACCACACTTGCGGTTTTGTGGCCAACACCGGGAAGTGCTTCCAGCTCCTCAAAGGTTTGAGGTACAACTCCGTTATGGTTTTCTACCAACAGCTCTGCCATTCTTTTTAGGTTTTTGGCCTTTTGATTGGTTAAACCGATTTGTCTGATGAGATAACGAATCTCTTCCACCTGTAGGAGAGCCATCTTTTGAGGGGTATCAGCGGCGGCGAAAAGATGTGGAGTTATCTCGTTCACTTTTTTATCTGTCGTTTGTGCAGAAAGTGCCACTGCCACCAGCAAGGTGAAGGCATCTTTGTGTTGCAGCGGAACAGGAACTTCGGGATACAGCTTTTCCAGTTCTTGCATCACGACTTGGGCTCTTTGTTTTTTGGTCATTTTAGCGGTAACTTTACACAAAATTAAGAATAATGATTAAAGTTGGCGATCAGTTACCCGTTTTTGAACTCCAGAATCAGAACGGAGACATCATTCAATCTGAAAAATTTCTTGGTAAAAAATTGATTATTTTCTTTTATCCTAAAGCCAATACACCCACGTGCACAGTGGAAGCATGCAATCTTAACGATCATTTTTCGGCGCTGGAAAAACAGGGATTTCAGTTGGTAGGAATTTCAGCAGATACGGTGAAAAGGCAGAAGAATTTCCATGAAAAATATGGATTCCGTTACGACATCCTATCCGACGAGAATCATGAAGTACTTGAAAAATTTGGAGTTTGGCAAGAAAAGAAAAACTATGGCAGAACCTACATGGGTATTGTGCGCACCACTTTTGTTTTTGATGATAAAGGAATATGCACAAACGTCATCAATCAGGTAAAATCAAAAATAGCTGCCGAACAAATCCTGGAGCAGTCGAAGTTATGACAGCATTCGTTGTGCCTTTTTAACGCCTTCCGCCAATGCATCTATTTCAGCAAAAGTATTGTAAACGGCAAAACTTGCCCGAACGGTTCCCGCAATATCAAAAAATCTCATGATGGGTTGTGTGCAGTGATGGCCTGTGCGAACGGCGATGCCGAGTTTGTCAAGAATCATTCCCACATCTGATGAAATTCCTACTCCCTGCAGGTTAAAGGAAACTACACCCGTTCTCTTCGCATGTTCGGCATAGATGCGGAGGCCATCAATTTGGAGCAATTTTTCCTGGCAGTACCCCAGCAAAGCATTTTCGTGTTGCTGAATATTTTGGTGACCAACCTGTTCAATAAAATCGACCGCTGCACCTAAGGCAATATTACCGCCCACATTGGGTGTCCCCGCTTCAAATTTAAAAGGAAGATCGGCGTAGGTGGTTTTATCGAAGGTACAAACGGCAATCATTTCCCCTCCCCCTTGAAAAGGTTGAATTTTTCTTAAAACACTTTCCTTTCCGTAAAGAATTCCTGTGCCCATAGGCGCATACATTTTGTGTCCGGAAAAGACGAAAAAATCGCAGTCCATCTGCTGCACATCAATCTTAAAATGGGGCACAGACTGTGCACCGTCAATGACGATCAGGGCATCTGAATTTTTCCGCGTTTCAGCGATTATTTCTTCAACGGGATTGATGACGCCCAACGCATTAGATACATGATTAACCGATACAATTTTCGTTCTCTCGTTAAGGTTTTCCCGAAGGAAATCCATTTGCAGAACACCATTCTCGTCCATGGGAATTACTTTCAGTTTGGCACCGGTCCTCTCGCAGAGCATTTGCCAGGGAACAATGTTGGAGTGGTGCTCCAAGTGTGAAATGATGATTTCATCACCTTCTTTCATCATCCCGGTAAGGGTGTAGGCAATAAGGTTCAGGCCTTCGGTAGTTCCGCGGGTAAAAATTACCTCATAATCGTGCTTGGCATTGATGAATTTTTGCACTTTCTGGCGTGCGAGTTCCATTTCTTCAGTGGCTAACTGGCTTAATGTGTGAATGCCTCGATGAACATTGGCGTTGATTTCGGTATAATACTTCATCCAGCTGTCCAACACTGAGATTGGTTTTTGAGAGGTGGCCGCATTATCCAGATAAACCAGTGGTTTACCATTAACGGATTGCTGCAGGATGGGAAATTGGTTGCGAATATTTTGTAAGTCGAACATTTCTGTTATTTAGAAGGGGTCCAAATTTATGAAAAATTAGTTAGAAACTCCGAGCCACCTCATTCACCATAAGGGCTACTTCCTGTGGTCGTCCTTTATCATCCTTGGGTTGGCTCTTGCTTGAACCGGTCCGTACAATGACCATGTTTTTCTCGGGGACGATGATGATATACTGGCCATAAAGTCCTCGAAAATAATAATGAGAAATCGCGTTGTCGTTGTTGATCCAAAGTCCCATTCCATAAGCATTTCCGGATTGTTTTGTGGGGGCTTTCATTAAGTTAAGAAATTCAGGAGAAATGACGGGAAGATTGCCCGATTTTCCGTTGTCAAGGAAAAGCTGTCCCAGTTTTGCAAAGTCCCTCGCATTCGAATGGATACAGCAAAATGTTTTCTCCATTCCGTTCTCATCTTTGGACCATTCCGCGTTCTGCTCCATTCCTAGTGGTTTCCATAGTTTCTCGGACGCGTATTCGGCAATCGGCTGATCTACTGCTTTTCTGAGCGCAAAACCTAAAAGCTGCGTGCTTCCGCTTTGATATTCGAATTTTGTACCTGGCTTTACTTTAAAACCACGAAGAAAAACAGCTTCTGCCAAAGAATTTCCGTAATATGCCTTGGCGTTCGGAAGAAAGGGATTACTGTAGTTCTCGTCCCAGTCAAGACCGGCTTCCATGGTCGCAAGATTTCCTACCGTGAGGTCTTTTCCTAATGGGATGTTTTTATAATTGTCATAAAAATCGGAGTATTTTTGGTTTAAACTTTTTATTTTTTTCTCCTCAATGGCTTTTCCTAAAAGCAAAACGGTTACCGCTTTTGCCATCGAAAAAGAGTTTGTCTTGGAGTTTTGATGGTAGCCGTCCCAATATTCCTCGTGCAATAATTTTCCGTTTTTAATGATGAGAAATGCTGCAGTCGAGGTGTTTTTAAGTTCCTGAACCAATGCATTCGGAAGCGGCTTTCGGTTGTACAACGAATCTTTTACCCATGGTTTTGGATCTCCTTTGGCAATAATGTTGAAGGGAAAATAAGGGCCGTCATCAATACTTGATCCGGTTTTGCCACGCAGATATGTTTCACGGATGCCCCGAAAAAGGTAGCTGTAACCGAAACTGTACATCAATGCGATAGTCAGCGCAATAATAGCCAAAAAACCCTGAAAAATCTTTTTGGTCATTCAAGAATATTTTCAACAAATGTAGGGTTAAAAGCATTCAGTTTTGAGAAATGAGTTCAAAAAATAGAGAAGAATGGTATTCGGCTAGGCCTCTTCTTGGTTTTTCAGCCATTGTGATGAAGATAAATAGTGCTGATCCGGATAATAGATGAACAAACAGTTTTTCCCTTTAATGGTATTAATAATAGGTGCGGCCAGTTCACGCGGAACGGCGGGGCAACCCCAACTTCTCCCAATGCGGTTTTGAGCCCGAATAAAATCTTCACTCACATAATCTGCGCCGTGCATCACAATGGCGCGCTGCAAGGCAGCATCGTTGTAGCCGCTGTCCATGCCCAGAAGTTTCAGCGAATAGCCATTATTTCCGGTGTAGGTGGTTTCGGTGATGTAAAAACCAATACTGCTTTGATACGAGCTTTCGCGATTAGAAAATTGAGTGGCAAATTCTTCGCCGGTATTTTTACCGTGTGCAACCAACGAGTTGAAAAGGACTTTTTTTTCGTTTAAATCAATCACCCATAACCGTTTTTGTTTGGAAGAGAGAGAGAAATCGCAGATGCTTAAAAGGTGAGAATTTCCATCCAGCTGTCCGGCTTTTTGAAGGTTTCTAAAACCTAAATATGCTTTTTCAAATGCTTCGGGATTCAGCTTATGGAGAGAATCGAAAACAATGGATGCGTACATTTCCTCGGAAGAAGATGTGGCAACTGGACTGAAAGATTTTGCAGGATTTTCAATTTCAACTTTTGTATGGTGGCGTTGGGGAATTTCATTTTTGTAGAACGAAGTTGCAAGAAAAAGGGTAGAAGCCAATGCGAAAAGGATCTTCTTCATTGTGGTTTTATATTAAGTGATTTTGAGTTTTCAAAAGTATATATTATTAATTATCAAATAGTTGAATTAGTTTTTTTTAACTATCTTTTAAGAAAGTTTAACGCCTAATCTTTTATTTAATTTTTATTGATTAATTTTGCCGCAATGTTGAAAACAATAAAAATCTTTCTGTTGATTTTGGGTTTGGGAACGTTCGTGCTTCCCACTCAAACGCTTTTTGCAAAGCAGATCGAAAATTGTTGTGCAATGAATTCCCCACAGGAAAACTGTTGTGGTAATAACAAGAATGAATCTTGTCAGGATCAAGATACCCATACTGGCAAAGAAACGTCAGATCATTGTGGAAATAATTGTGCAAACTGCCATTCTTGTATTTTGCATTTGGTTTTCAACCAGAATTCTTGCGATGAATTGAAATCAAGCTCAATTATTGTTGAGTTAAAAAAACAAAACTTCGGACACGGAATTCCTTACTTTTCTTCTGATTTTCAAAATATTTGGCAGCCGCCGAAGATTGCTTAATTTATAACTGCACAGCCAAGAGTATGTTCTTTTGGTGCTATGTTTTTAAATTAATCAACTTCAAAAAAAATGAAAATTTTATATAAAGTGCTTTTTGTTTTGGCACTGTTTACTGCGCATTTATTTTTGGCGCAAACTATCAATAAGTCAACTTTTCTTGTAAAGGGCAACTGTGGAATGTGCAAAGAACGCATTGAAACCAGTGCTAAAAAAAGTGGTGCCACTGCCGCAGAGTGGAACGCAGAAACCCAAAAACTCGATCTACAGTTCGATCCCTCAAAAACCAGCGCAGAGAAGATTCTAAGTGAAATTGCAGCGGTGGGTCATGATAATGAAATGTTCAGCACGAGTGACAGCGTTTACGAAAAACTTCCCGCCTGTTGCCATTATGAAAGAAAGCCATCGGTTCTCAAATCAGCACAGAACCAAATCTCAACAAAAGGGGATAACGAATTTTTTGTGCGCGGAAATTGCGGATCTTGTAAAGCAAGAATTGAAAAAGCCGCACGTGATGCCGGTGCAGATTCCGCCAATTGGGATGCCGAAACCCAAAAAGTAATATTGAAATTTGACGCTGCCAAAACCTCTGCCGATGCTATTTTAAAAAAGATTGCCGCCGTAGGTCACGACAACGAAAAGTACAGTGCATCAGATGAGGTATATCAAAAATTGCCATCATGTTGCCTTTACGACCGTCAACTTCCTTTGGGGGTGAAAAGTGATTTGGTTCATCACGACGAAGCTGCGCCGGCCAAGAAAGATTTTTCTTCTTTTGCTGACCATTATGATCGATCCATTGAAGAGGTACGGCTCATTAAACTTCAGGAAGCAACAGCTTTAAATAAGAAAGATGCCGGTTTAACTTTCAATATCAATTCAAAAGAATTGCTGAAAGCAGCGTGTTGTAATCTCTCGGAAAGTTTCGAAACGAATGCAACGGTCGACGTATCATTCAGCAATGCTGTTACCGGAACCAAACAACTCAAAATGCTTGGTCTCGACCAAAAATATACTGCGCTCACCAAAGAGCTATTACCGGAAATTCGCGGGTTGGCGTCTGCATATGGTCTTAATTTTATTCCCGGGAGATGGATTGGCGGAATTCAGCTTACCAAAGGTGGAAGTACCGTAACCAACGGCTACGAAAGCATTACGGGGCAAATTAATACAGAACTCCTAAAATGGAATGAGAAAAATGAATCTTCTTTGAACCTTTTTGTGGATGCTAATTTACGCACTGAAGCCAATGTAACTTCCACTCAACTGCTGAGCCAACACTGGAACCAAAGTATTTTGCTGCATGGGAACGGCACTTTTTATAAAGCAGACCATAACAACGATGGATTTTTGGACCAGCCTGTCGGAAGCCAGTTGAATGCTGCTTACTTGCTTAATTATAGTGATTTGGATCATAGCGGTTTCGGTTCTCATTTTGGAATTAATTTCCTGAAGGACGAAAGAACTGCCGGTCAGAAAGGATATGATCGGAGTCTGCCGCAATCTGCGCAAAGTTTATATGGTGTGGGTATAGATATTTCCCGATTTCAGGTTTGGAACAAAACTGGATACTTATTTAAAGATAAACCCTATCAAAGTATTGGTTGGATGAACCAGTTCACCTACCATCAACAAGATAGTTTTTTCGGAAACCGCAAATATGATGGGAAGCAAAATACATTCTATTCTAATTTAATTTTTGAAAGTATTTTGGGCAATACCAACCATAAATACAAAGTAGGCGCAAGCTTTTTGTATGACCGATACGACGAAAATTATCTCGTTCAGAATTTTAAACGTACCGAAACCGTTCCCGGCATCTTCGCCGAATATACACTTACCGGGGAAAAATACACTTTGGTGGCGGGTGCGCGAACAGATTTTCATAATTTGGCGGGAACACAGTTTACACCACGAATCAATTTTAAATACGACATTACCCCACAAACGATTGTACGACTTTCGGCAGGAAAAGGATTTAGAACAGCAAATATTTTTGCGGAAAATCAGCAGTATTTTGCTTCGAACCGTACTATTGAAATTCTTGGTAATGGCGGCAATATTTATGGTTTAAAGCCGGAAATTGCTTGGAATTATGGCGCGAGTTTACAACAAGAATTCAGATTATTTAATAGAAAATCTACAGTAGTTGCAGATTTTTTCAGAACCGATTTCATCAATCAGGTGTTGGTCGATCTGGATGCTTCACCACACAAAATCGTTTTCTATAATCTGGAAGGAAGTTCGTTTGCTAATTCATTTCAAACCCAATGGGATTTTTCTCCAGCAAAAAACTTCGAAGTTCGCCTGGCCTATAAATACTATGATGTGCAGGCCAATTATCTTGGTGGAAAACGCGAAATTCCTTTTATGGCGAAAAACAGAGGGTTTGCCAACCTCAGTTATTCTACCACAAAAAATGATAAAGGTGCATTTTGGAATTTTGACACGACCCTTAACTTAGTAGGAAAGCAGCGAATTCCAGATACCTCAAGCAACCCGCAGGAATTTCAGTTGCCGGCATATTCGCAGGGTTATGCAACATTGAATGCCCAGATTTCAAGATCTTTCAATAAAAATATTCGTGTATATTTGGGCGGGGAAAACCTCACCAGCTACACCCAGAACAACCCGATTGTAGATGTGAAAAACCCTTTCGGCAATTATTTTGACGGAGGAATGGTTTATGCGCCAATCATGCCCGCTAACTTTTATATGGGGTTGGATATTAATTTTTAAATACAATAAAAAGATATGAAAAAAGGATGGATATTGGTTATTGTTGCCACCATTGCATGGTCTTGCGAACAAAAAGTAACTTCTGCGGAGCCGCTGGCTTCCACTGAAAAAATTCAGGATTCTGCGAATGCATCCCAAGGAGCAGTAGAAGTAAAAGCGGGTGAAGTACGTACGGTTCCTGCTAGTGCTTCAAACGATGCTGCAGCGCATGCGTCAGGAAGTAAGCCCGCTCTTAATCCGGCACATGGTGAACCATACCATCGTTGCGATATTGAGGTAGGCGCGCCCATCGACAGCCAGCCCAAAACGGTGGCACCAGCAATGACGCAACAGAATGTTTCGAGTTCAAATTTTGATACCAATCCTATTCCGGCGACTGTTCAGCCATCAGCTTCTTCTCAGAATTTAGGGCCAAAACCGGCGCTTAATCCACCGCATGGTGAGCCGCATCATCGTTGCGATTTGCAGGTGGGTGCACCATTAACATAACAATAAAGGATCACTGTTTCTAAGGTGTCCTTTTGTTGATATTTAAAGAAAAATTATTTTTTATCCGCGTCGGGTACAAAGTCTAAGCTGATGGAATTCATGCAAAAGCGGACGCCTGTTGGCGGTGGTCCGTCGTTAAAAACATGACCCAAGTGAGATTCGCAACGCTTGCATAAAACCTCGATTCTTTCCATGCCATGGGAGTTGTCTCGTTTGTAAACAACTCCTTGTTTATCGGCTTCGAAAAAACTGGGCCATCCGCAAGTGGAGGAAAATTTGGCGTCCGAACGAAAAAGATGGTTGCCGCAAACTGCGCAATAGTACTCGCCAAGTCCGGTGAAATCGTTGTATTTTCCGGTGAAAGGTCGCTCGGTTGCAGCTTCACGCGCAACGGCGTACAAATCAGGATCAAGGATTTTTTTCCATTCATCATTAGAAACCTTTAATGGTGTTCTGTCGGTTCTGGAAAAATATGGATTGTTTTTTGTTGTGGAGTTTTCCATTGTTGAAGGTTTTATAGGTGGGTGTGGCTGTGAACAATTGCACAGGCAAAAAAATACGGCGATGATGACCAATACTTTCATAATGCCCAAAATTAGTAAATTTGATTTAGATGAACGACGAAGAAAAACGCATTCAGCTGCGCCGTTACAAAATGTTCGCGACTGGGCTTTTTGTGCTGATGGCGCTGATTTTTATCGTGACGACAATTTTGCAGAAGTCTGATCAATCGCATTGGATCGGTTATCTGCGGGCATTTGCGGAAGCAGCCATGGTGGGTGCTTTAGCTGATTGGTTTGCCGTAACAGCTTTGTTTAATTATCCTTTGGGACTGAAAATTCCACATACGAATCTCATTCAGAATTCAAAAGAAAAAATAGGTGATAATTTGGGGAGTTTTGTGGTCAATAATTTTCTTTCGCCTCAAAACATTCGGCCTTATATTTTAAAGCTAAGGGTTTCCATTTTTGTGGGCGAATGGCTTTCGAAAGGCAAAAACCAGGAAGTTTTAATGAGGGAAACTTCGGAAATAATTTTGAATATCGTTCGCAAGCTGGAGGATGAAACGGTGGTTAATTTCATTGCTAAGAAGATTGACGAGATGAGTTCTGAGATCAAAATTAATCAGATCGTTGGAAATGGTTTGGAGTATGTGATTGAGAAAAATGAGCATCAAAAACTCATCACCAATCTTTCGAGACAGATAAAGGAATACATTGTAAAGAATCAGGAAATTGTGCGCGAACGGGTGAAAAAGGAAAGTTTTGTGCTGATCCCAAAATTTGTAGATGATAAAATTGCGGATAAAATTACATCGGGTTTGTCCAGCTATTTTGAAGAAGTTGAAAAGGAAGAGAATCATCAACTGCGAAGCGAAATTACAAAAAAGTTATCGGTGTTTGCCTCCGAAATGAAAACAGAGGATCGCTGGAAAGATGAATTTCAAAACATCAAGAAAAATTTTCTACAAGAAGAGAAACTCAATTCGTATGCTTCGGATATTTGGAATTCCATCAAAAAAAATATCGTTGAAGAACTTTCAAAAGAAGATTCAGCCGTAAAAAATTACATCAGAAAAAATCTCGTTGAACTTGCCGGAAATTTACAAAACGATGAAAAATTACAATACAAAATCGATCATTGGATTCGGGTGACAGTGTACAAATACATTTTGAAAAACACGCATCAAGTTTCGGGATTAATCAGTTCGACCGTTGGGAATTGGGAAGGAAAGGAATTGAGCCAGAAATTGGAATTGGAGGTGGGAAAAGATTTGCAATTTATCCGGATTAATGGCACTTTAGTAGGTGGTTTGGTGGGATTGATCATTTATACCATTGCCCATTTTTTTATTTGATTTAAACCACTGAAACCACTATGATCATATTTCCTCTTACTCTAAGTTAAAACTTATCTCGGAATCCGGCTTGCCCTTTTCAGCAGTTCAGCATTAATGTCATTGATTAACTGCGGCCCTTCATAAATAAACCCGGTGTACAACTGAATTAAACTTGCCCCGGCATCCAATTTCTCCATTGCATCTTTCGCAGAATGAATACCGCCAACGCCGATAATTGGAAATGCTCGATTGCTTTTATCGGAAAGATATTTGATCATTTTTGTGCTTCGTTCTCGAATGGGTTTTCCGCTTAAGCCACCATTTCCGATTTCTGCTAAAACTTCGGGCGACGTTTTCAAACCTTCACGATTGACAGACGTGTTGGAAGCAATTACGCCATCAATCTTGGTTTCAGCGATAAGATCAATAATTTCATCCAACTGATTATTGTTTAAATCAGGCGCAATTTTCAATAAAATTGGTTTCGGATTCGATTTTGAAACGTTGATTTTCTTCACTGCTATAATCAACTCTCGCAAATAGTCAACGTCTTCCAATTTAGCGTGACTTCCAACATTGGGACAACTCACATTCAATACAAAATAATCGACATACGGATGCAAACCCTCGAAACAATCCAAATAATCCTGCGTGTAATTTTCCGGTTTTGTAGCTGTGTTTTTGCCGATGTTTCCACCGATGATGGTTTTCCCTTTGTTGCCTTTCAACTTCTCAATAGCAGCTTGCAAACCCTCATTATTAAAGCCCATTCGGTTGATAATTGCTTCGTCATCAAGCAGTCGGAACAATCTTTTTTTAGGGTTTCCTGCTTGTGCTTTAGGTGTGACGGTTCCTATCTCCACAAAACCGAAACCTAAATCTGCCAATTCATTGTAAAGCAATGCGTTCTTATCGAATCCTGCTGCTAAACCCACCGGATTTTTGAACTTCAAACCAAAAACTTCCCGCTCGAGGCGTGTGTCTTGGATCGGTTGAGGTAAAAATAATTTTGCGGCAAACCCAAAATTCTTTAAGAATGAAAATGTAAAATGATGAATATTTTCAGGATCGAATTTGAAAAATAAAGGACGAATTACGCTTTTATACATCGGAAAAAAGTTTTACAAAGATACCTAAATTATTGTTATTTGCGATGGCATTCTGGTTTTTTTTAAGACGGAAATTTGTTGAATAATATGTTCAATAAATCCTTTGATGATATAGCATTGAAAGCACATTAAAAGTGAAAAAAAAGAGTAGTAAAAGTGGCAAAAATATTATCTTTATAAAAAAATTAGAGTTGTGAACAAAATTATTCTTTTTGTTGTTGTATTTATTTCTCAATTTGCATTTTCGCAAGTGAGCGTAGAGGGAAGCAAGCTGGTGAAAGATGGTGCCAGATACTCGTTTTCTAAGTATGAGCAGGTATTTCAAAATCAGGAGGCGCGGGATTATTTCAAGAAAGCAAGGGCCAACAAGACGGTCGGCGAAATTTTTGCATATACCGGTGGATTTTCTTTGGGTTTTGGGCTTGGTATTTTAATTTCCGGTAAAAAGAATACAATGTATGCTAATGGAACTTCATATACTAAAGAGTCAAAAGAAGGAGGATGGACATTTCTTGCCGCTGGAGCCGGTTTAATTGGCGCCGCAATTCCTTTCGCGTTGGCAGCGAATAAAAATGCTACCAAAGCTCTTCAAATTGAAAATGGTGAGTCAACTGCTTTTCAACCTTACCTTAAGATAGAATCTGCTGGCAATGGTGTGGCTCTGAGTTACAATTTTTAGCAGGTAACACAATTTTTTACTGCAGATAGACGTCCATTAAAAGTTTGATTGAGTCTTTTTGTGGCAAAGCTTACGTAAATTTTCTCTATTTTTGCACTTTATATAAAGACTTATGGCAAAACAAGAAGATGTTTTCAAGAAGGTGATTTCGCATGCGAAAGAATATGGTTTTATTTTCCCAAGTTCGGAAATTTATGACGGCCTTTCCGCAGTATATGATTACGGACAAAATGGGGCAGAACTGAAAAATAACATCAAGCAATATTGGTGGAAAGCGATGGTGCAGCTCAACGAAAATATTGTCGGGATTGATTCGGCAATTTTCATGCACCCCACCATTTGGAAAGCTTCCGGCCACGTGGATGCGTTCAATGATCCTTTAATTGATAATAAAGATTCCAAGAAACGTTTCCGTGCCGATGTTTTGGTAGAAGATTGGGCAGCAAAGTTGGAGGAAAAAGCACAAAAGGAAATTGAGAAGGCCGCGAAAAGATTTGGAGAAGCTTTTGATAAAGCGGAGTTCGAATCTACCAATCCAAGAGTTTTAGAATATCGAGCCAAGCAAGATGCTGCCGTAAAAAGATTGGCTCGCTCTTTAGAAGCCAACGATTTGGCAGATGTAAAAGCATTAATCGAAGAACTGGAAATTGCCGATCCTGATACAGGTTCTAAAAACTGGACCGATGTTCGTCAGTTCAACCTAATGTTCGGAACAAAATTGGGTGCTTCTGCGGAAAATGCAACGGATCTATATCTAAGGCCAGAAACCGCTCAAGGTATTTTTGTGAACTTTTTGAACGTTCAAAAAACATCAAGACATAAACTTCCTTTTGGTATTGCTCAAATTGGTAAAGCATTTAGAAACGAGATTGTTGCAAGACAATTCATTTTCAGGATGCGTGAGTTTGAACAAATGGAAATGCAATTTTTCGTTCCACCAGGAACCGAACTTAGTTTCTATGAACAGTGGAAACAAAAACGTCTTAACTGGCATTTGGCGTTAGGTTTGGGAAGCGAAAATTATAAATTCCACGATCATGAAAAGTTAGCGCATTATGCCAATGCAGCGGCCGATATCGAGTTTAAATTTCCATTTGGATTTAAAGAATTGGAAGGCATTCACTCGCGTACCGATTTTGATTTGAGTGCTCATGAAAAGTTTTCTGGAAGAAAACTTCAGTATTTTGACGCAGAAAGAAATGAAAATTATACGCCTTTTGTAGTGGAAACTTCGGTGGGTCTGGATCGTCTTTTCTTGGCTATTTTCTCCAATTGTCTTAAAGATGAGGTTTTAGAAGACGGATCAGAAAGAACTGTGCTTGCTTTGCCACATGCTTTAGCTCCTGTGAAAGCAGCTATTTTACCATTGATGAAAAAAGATGGTTTAGGCGAATATGGCGAGAAAATATTTAATGATTTGAAGTACGATTTTAACGTGATCTATGAAGATAAAGACAGCATCGGCAAGCGTTACCGTCGTCAGGATGCGATTGGGACACCTTTTTGTATCACTGTTGATCACGATTCTTTAACAGACAATACCGTCACATTACGAGACCGCGATACCATGAAGCAGGAGAGAGTTGCGGTAGCGGATCTACGAAGAATAATCGACGAGAAAACCAATTTCAGAAATTTGTTGTCGAAGATATAACAGCGACAGCATCTTAATAAAAACAAAAAAGTTTCAGATTATTTCTGAAACTTTTTTTTAATCTTGAATGACCGATTTTAAACCATATACTCCGGTTTCACCCACTCATCAAACTGATCGGCCGTTAGTAAGCCGAGATTGACAGCTTCTTCTTTTAAAGTAGTTCCGTTTTTGTGGGCAGTTTTTGCGATTTTGGCCGCGTTTTCATAACCGATATGCGTATTCAGCGCAGTAACCAGCATCAGCGATTTGTCTACCAGTTCCTTAATTCTTTGAGTATTCGGCTCAATTCCAACCGCACAATGATCATTAAAAGAAATCATCGCATCGGCAAGAAGTTGTGCAGATTGTAGAAAGTTAAAAGCCATAACTGGTTTAAATACATTCAGTTCATAATTTCCCTGAGTTCCTGCAAAAGAAATCGTGGTGTCGTTACCTAAAACCTGTGCGCAAACCATGGTTAACGCTTCGTTTTGTGTAGGATTCACTTTCCCCGGCATAATGGAAGAACCGGGCTCGTTTTCAGGAATATGAATTTCACCAATTCCGGAACGTGGACCTGACGCCAGCAAACGAATATCCTGTGCAATTTTGTATAATGAGACGGCAAGTTGCTTCAAGGCACCATGCGTTTCCACAATAGCATCGTGGGCTGCCAATGCTTCAAATTTGTTTTCGGCGGTGACAAACGGAAATCCGGAGAATTCTGCAATATATTTTGCCACCACAACATCGTAACCCTTTGGAGTATTGAGTCCGGTTCCCACAGCAGTTCCGCCCAACGCCAGTTCAGACAGATGAGGAAGGGTGTTTTTAATGGCCTTCAACGAAAAGTTAAGTTGAGCGACATATCCGGAGAATTCCTGGCCCAGCGTAAGCGGAGTGGCATCCATTAAGTGAGTTCTTCCAATCTTAACCACTTTTGCAAATTTTTTCGATTTTTCATCGAGTGTATTGCGGAGTTTTTCAATGGCGGGAATTGTTTCTTCAACCACTTTTTTATAGCAGGAAATGTGCATTGCCGTTGGAAAAGTATCGTTGGAAGATTGCGATTTGTTCACATCGTCATTGGGGTGAATTTCGGATTTTTCACCCAGTTGTCCACCATTGTTGACATGCGCTTTGTTGGAAATCACTTCATTGACGTTCATGTTGCTTTGCGTTCCGGAGCCGGTTTGCCAGATGACAAGTGGAAACTGATCGTTCAGTTTTCCCTCCAGAATTTCGTCGCAAACTTTGGCAATCATGTTTCTTTTTTCTACAGGTAAAACGCCCAATTCTGTATTGGTAAATGCGGCGGCTTTTTTCAGAATCGCAAAAGCGTCGATGAGTTCATGAGGCATGGACGCTTCGGGTCCAATTTTGAAATTATTGCGAGAGCGCTCAGTTTGTGCTCCCCAAAACTTATCTGCAGGCACTTTCACCTCGCCCATGGTGTCATGTTCTATTCGGTATTTCATGTTCAATAAATTTAATGGTTAAAGTTATTTAAAATCATTATAAATAACAAATAAAGTTGGTGATTCTTATGGGTTTCAAATAAGTATTTAATCCAACTTAATTAGGTTAGTTATGGTAAAGTTTTTTGAATTTCTATTTTCAATTTACATAGATTTTATTTTGAATTTACATAATGTATAATATTCTAAATCAATTATATATAAAAATAATTATTTTTCTATTTTGAAATTACATAAATTTTATTTTGAAATTACATAAATTTTTCTTTCCACGGTTTTATTTTAATATTCTTTTTTGTTTTAGAATTTTCGCCGCCATAGACCAATGTCTTTTCATTTATTTTAGAGGGATAATTCTCTGAAAAGTAATGCAGTCCCGCAAACAATTTTTCGCTGACGGTTTTGGTCGATTTTATTTCGTAGATGTTGAAGTTTCCGGCAGTTTCGGAAATCATATCCACTTCATTGCCGTTGCTGTCGCGCCAATACCAGAACCGCCCAAGTAGATAGTGGTGTGCATTTTCCTTAAAAAATTCGGCAACGATAAAGTTTTCAAAGATATTTCCGTACATGCGGTTTTCGATGAGTTTTTCCGCATTCGGAATGTTCAGTAGATAGCACAGCAAACCAGTGTCGTAGAAGTACATTTTCGGACTTTTAATAATCCTTTTGTTGAAGTTTTCATAGTAAGGTTCCAGCAGGAAGACTATAAAACTGCTTTCCAGGATCGAAAGCCACGACTTGGCGGTGGGTTGAGTAATTCCGCAATCTTTGGCAAGTGCGCTAAGGTTCAGGATTTGGCCACTTCTTCCTGCACACAGCCGCAGAAAGCGACGAAATGCCATCAGGTCGCGAATGTTCAAAATTTCACTTAGATCCCTTTGGATATAGGTTTCGATATAGTTTTGATAGAAAACATCCGAAGGAATTTCCCTATCGAACAACACGGGATAAAATCCTTTGGGAATAAGAGTTTCAAAATGTTGGGGTAATAAGTTTGCACTTTTAAGCTCCTGATTATCGAAAGGAAAAAGTTTAAACATCGCAACTCTTCCTGCCAAACTTTGGGTGATATTCTGAACAAGATGAAAATTCTGTGATCCCGAAAGAATGTATTGACCAGGGATTTTGTCGTTATCTACTTTGGTTTGGATGTACGAAAACAGTTGCGGTACACGCTGCACTTCATCGAAGATTACTTTTTCGGGATAGTCGTTCAGGAAGGAATTAGGATCACTTTCGGCAATCAGGCGTACATCGGGATTTTCTAAACTAACATACTGATATTCCGGGAAAGCTGATTTCAATAAGGTGGTTTTCCCCGATTGTCTTGGGCCATTGATGGCAACAACTGGGAATAGTTTCAGGTACTTTTTGATGCTTTCTTCCAATGTTCTTTTGATGATCATTTCTTGCTTCTTTCCTACAAAGATATTATTTTATTTTGAATTTACATAGATTTTATTTTGAATTTACATAAACTAAAATTCTGTAAATCAATTGCAAAAATAAATTTAACTCATTTCTATTTTGAATTTACATAGATTTTATTTTCAATTTACATAAAATAATTCTTTTGATTTAATCTAGAAGTTATCTTTTTAGACTGGCTCTAAATAGCGTAAACATGATTTTTGCGACCTCCTTCAGTCTGAAACTTCCTTAATTTTGCGTCATTAAAAACCTATCTATAAAATGGAATTTCAATATCAGGAACCATTTCCGATCCTAAAAGACGAAACACAATACAAAAAACTCACTTCCGACTATGTAAAAACCCAGCAGCTTGGCGACAGAGAAATACTTTCTGTTGATCCAAAAGCGTTGGAATTACTTGCAGAACAAGCATTGGCAGACGTATCTTTTATGCTT